>DAHUXZ010000003.1 GCA_027315455.1 Thermoplasmata archaeon
CGTTCGCCGGAGGGACGTGGACCAACATCTCCGCGACGGCGGGGGCCGCCTCGCGCCAGTCCTCCGCCCTCACCTACGACCCCGGGCTCGGCGAGGTGCTCTCGGCGGGGATCATGGCGAACAACAGCCTGTGCACGCCGCTGCGCCAGACCTGGATGTTCAACGGGACCTGGAACAAGCTCAACCTCACCGGCCCTCCCCCCGGCGGAGCGATGGTCTACGACCCGAACCTCGCGGCGGACCTCTACACCGGCGGCTGCGCTCCGGGCACCCACGCCCCCCTCTCGCTCACGTGGGAGTACGCGTCGGGGAACTGGACGAACATGACCGGGTCGCTCACCGCGAGCCCGAGCCCGACCTGCTGCGCCGCGCTAGCCTACGACCCGGTGCAGAAGATCGACCTGCGCTTCGGCGGCAACCGTGTTCTCCCCTCGACCCGGACCGGCTACGACAACTACACCTACTCGTTCCCGGTCGCGCCGCTGACGGCCCGCGTCACGGCGAGCGCGCTCGCGGGCACCCCGCCGTTCGCCGTCAACCTGACCTCCCTACCGTCCGGCGGCGACGGAAGCTACACCTACCGTTGGAGTCTCGGGGACGGCAGCCCGAACTCCTCCAGCCTCGACGTGAACCACACCTACACCGCCGCCGGTGTCTACCCGGTCCGCTACCAGGTGACCGACACCGACGGCCGGTCGTACAACGCCTCGCTCACGATCCGGGTCGGCGTCGCTCTGGCCTTCAGCGTGGCCGCCAGCCCGTCGACCGGGGAGGCGCCCCTGCCCGTGACGTTCAACTCGACGGCCATCTCCGGCGGCTTCCCGCCGTACTCCGTCTCCTGGGCGTTCGGGGACGGCGGCGTCGCGGCGACGCCGAACGTGACGTACACCTACCTCTCCGCGGGGAACTTCACCGCGACGGCGACCCTGACCGACTCCGCCGGCGACTCCCTGGTGCGCACCACCGGGATCGAGGTGTTGGGCGCCGTCTCCGCCGCCGCGACGGCGAACGTCTCGGTCGGCGCCGCACCGTTCCTGGTCGGGTTCACGGGGAGCGCCAGCGGGGGCCTCGGGCCGTACGTCTACGCCTGGACCTACGGGGACGGGGCGTCCGGGGTCGGCGCGTCGTCCTCCCACACCTACGCCTCCCCCGGTACCTACTCGGCCGTGCTGAACGTCTCCGATGCGTACGGGCGGTCGTCGCTCGCGTCGCTGACGATCGAGGTCGTGGCGCCGCTCGTCGCCGCGGCGAGCGCGACGCCATTCGCGGGCCCCGCTCCGTTGCCCGTCACCTTCTCCTCGGCGCCATCGGGCGGCCTCGCCCCGTTCACCTACACCTGGAACTTCGGTGACGGCGGCACGGGGGCCGGGGCCCAGCCGAGCCACACCTACTCCGCCGCCGGCAACTACACGGCGACGGTCTCCATTTCGGATGCCCTCGGCGAGGTCGCGACCGCCTCCGTGGCGGTCCGGGTCGTCGGGCCGCTCACCGTCGCAGCGGCCGCCTCCGAGACCACGGCCGTCACTCCCGCGGCCGTCCAGTTCAGCGCTACCCCGGCCGGCGGGATCGGACCGTACGCGTACAGCTGGTCGTTCGGTGACGGGTCGAGCGGCACGGGGGCGCTGGCGAGCCACACCTACGCGACGGCGGGGAACTTCACGGCCACCGTGACGGCGACCGATGCGGCGTCGGAATCGGCGACCGCCCGCGTGGCCGTCCAGGTCGTCTCTCCCCTCTCGGCGACCCTGTCGGCCTCGGCGACGTCGTTCGGGCTCGGGAGCGCGGTGGTCGTGACCGTCACGGTGTCGGGCGGCCTCGCCCCGGCGGCCTACGCCTGGACCTCGGTGCCCCCGGGCTGCAGCGGCGCGAGCGCACCGCAGCTCGACTGCACCCCCACCTCGGCGGGCACCTACACGGTGGTGGTCGATGTCACGGATGCGCTCCACGAGTCGGTGAACGTCTCCGTGACGCTCACCGTCACCCCTACGGGCGGATCCACCTCGAGCAGCCCGTTCGCCGGCCTCAGCACGCCGATCCTGATCGGGCTCGTGGTCGTGCTCGTCGTCATCGCGGGTCTCGCCTACCTCCTGGTCGTGGACGCCCGGCGGCCCCCGCGGCCCCAGAGCCCTCCGGAATCGCCGGGACCCCGCGAGATCGAGGCGCCGTCGCCCGAGGAGACGGAAGGGGAGACCCCGCCGCCGACGGAGCCCTGACCGTCGGTGACCGACGCGGGCCGGCGACCCCCTGAGGCGCGCCGGCCCGCCGCCCGCGCGGTCGGCGGGTATTTGAAGCGGTGGCGGGTCGCCCCCGGCATTCGCGGGGAATCGATGGGAGAGAACGAAGTGCGCGGGAGGAGCTCGACGCCACGACGGGCAGTGCCCCGGAGGTCGATGGGGGCCGCCCTGTGGGTCGCGACCGTGATCCTCGCGAGCTCCTTCGCGTTCGTCACCGCGGGAGGATCCGGGCCGGTGGGCCCGGCAGTCCCCGGGGCGCCGCTTTCCCCCGCGGTCGCTGGCCATGCCGTCTCGACCCCGTCGGCCCCTCCCCGCCCGACGGCGGGCGGCGTTCCCGCGGCGCCGGTCGGCGGCGCCGGACCGCTGCGTTCGTCGCCGCCGTTCGTGCCGCGGCTCGGCGCGTTCACCGTACCCGGGCCCCACCCGAGGGGCTGGGGGAGCGCCGGCGTCCCTCCGGGAGCCGAAGCGCTCGGGTCAGCGATCGCCGGGGCGACGGCGGCCTCCGCCGCGCCCATGGGGTCGACCCCCGCGTGGGACAACCGCTTCTGCTCCGGCCTGTGGCCGTGGGCGACGAACGACTCCACCGCGCAGTCGTACTACGCGAACGGCTGCTACGGCCACGACGAGCCCGGCATCGAGTTCTATTCCGGCCTCAACGGAAGCGGGGGCAACGTCTCCTGGAACGTCACCCTCCCTGTCGACCGGTCCGCGACCCAGAACCAGTCCGACCTCTACGTCGCGATCTGGTTCGGGATGACCCTCAACGACCCGTACGCGTGGATGCACCAGTGCTTCCTCGAGCTGCAGTTCTACCCGGACCAGCTCTGGACGAACCCGGGCCCGGTGTACCCGGGCTACACGGTGAACGGCCGGTGGATCGGGGCCGCCGTCGCGTGGGAGATCAACGCCTCCTCGGGGTACGAGGATCCCTGCTTCTACCAGCCCCTCTACCTCGGCAACGCCACGGGCGGGCCGGGGTTCTTCAACATGACGCAGGGCGACCACCTCGACGTGACGATGACGGGGTGGGCGAACAACCCGGCGGGGGAGTCGATCGTGGTCCACGACCTCACCCAGGGGATCGACTCGTCGTTGGTGATGTACAACGCGTACGAGCACTATCCGCTCGACCCCAGCTACGCGACCAACTCCTTCGAGAACGGCCTCCAGTGGACCCCGGGAGGCGAGTACCCGGTCGTCTTCGCCTTCGAGAACGGCCACGCGGGCAATCCCGCGTTCCCGGCCAACAACTCCTACGGCGGATGCAGCCCGGGCAAGCCCCCCTCGACCCCGACGGACCCGTCGGTCCCGTGTCCGAGCTACGACCCCGGCAGCTGGGCGAACGACACCCTCCACCCCTGGAAGATCGGAACGCCGACCTTCTTTGCCGGCGCGACCACGGCCACCCCGGCGCAGGTGGCGTTCACCCAGGACTTCGGCGGGGCCCTCGCAATCTCCTCGATCGGGAACGGCGCCTGCACCGGCCAGCTCGGGAGCGCCTACTGCTCGTACCCGTGGTACTCCTACTCCTGCCCGGCCCACGCCTTTGAGTTCGGCGCGACCGACTATCCCGGGGTCTCCAACGATTTCGGCCAGTACAACGAGTACTCGCAGGTCCTCGAGACGAACGGGCTCGGGTTCGGCTTCTTCCCGCCGACCAACTTCTCGATCCCCACGTGCGGGCAGAGCGCGTACAACGTGACCGTCGGTCCGGGCGGCGTCACGGGCGGGGCCGTGTACTTCCTCTCCCGCTACGTGACCGGCGCCACCGGCTTCGGCCCCCTCCTGCCCGGGCAGTACTCGATCCGCCCGTACGCTCCCACCGGGGCCGGCTTCACCGGCTGGAGCACCACGGGCGGGGTGACGATCCTCGGCTCGTCCCTCGACCCCTGGGCGACGCTCGTCGTGGAGGGACCGGGCAGCGTGACCGCCGACTTTGGCGCCTCCCCCGCGACCACGGTGACGTTCGACGACGCGGGGACGGCGGCGCCGGGTACGATCGTCCTCAGCCCCGCGCGGCTCTACACCGATGGCCATCCGCTGGCGACGCTCGCGAACGGGTCGTCCTACTCCCTCGCGCCGGGCATCTACGGGGTGCAGGCGCTCCCGCCCCCGGGCGCGAACTTCAGCGGATGGAGCGTCGCGGGGGCATCGATCTCGGTCGCCCCGGCGTACTTCCCCTACGCGTGGCTGGACGTCCTCGCGACGGGGGGGAACGCGACCCTCACGGCAGAGTTCGTCCCGTCGGCGAGCACGGACACGGCCTACGTCTACGTGGGCGGAAGCGGGAACGTCTCGCTCAACGGCACGTCCACGAGCAGCTCCCTCGTGCTCACCGTCCCCGTCGGCGCCTACCCGCTCGTCGCCACCCCGGCGGCGGGCTGGGCCTACGCGGGCCTCTTCTACGGCTCGAGCGCGGTCGTCACCGATTTCGACCCGATGACCAACGTCTCGCTTGAGAACGGCTCATCGTACCTCTACGTCGAGTTCACGCCGCTCCCGGTACCGGTCAACGTGACGATCCTCGATGCGCCGAGCCGGGGGGGGGCCGTCTCGGCCGACGGAGGGGCGACCTACGTCCGGAACGGGACCGTCATCGCGGGGTTCGCCGGCTACACGGTCTTCTCGGCCGCCCCGAGCGGCGGGTACGCCTTCACCGGCTGGTCGGTGAACAACTCCGCCCTCGCCTACGTCCTGTCTCCCCGGGCGGCGGTGACCTACGTCGAGCTCAACGGCTCGGTCACCCTCACGGCCAGCTTCGCGGCCTCGCGCTTCGTTTCGGTCGTCGGGTTCCGGACCGTTCCGGCGGCCGGCGGCCAGGTCGGGTTCAACGGCGTGGGATATGCGAACGGGAGCGCGAACGCCTCCGTCGCGAACGGCACCTACGCCCTCCTCCCCGAGCCGGCACCGGGCTACTCGTTCACCGGCGGGATCTCGGTCACGGGGAACGCGAGCCTCACCTCCACCTATCTCGGTCCGGCCGTCACGGTCACCGGGGCCGCCCAGGTCACCGTCGACTTCGCAAGCGTCCCCGCGACGCTCTATGCCGTCACCTTCGTCGCGAACGACCCGTACGGCGTCACCGCCGCCCTCGGCAACCGTACCCTCACTTCCGGGGCGACGACCTGGCTGGCCGCGGGCACCTACCCGCTCTTGGTCACGACCTTGGCGAACGAGACGTTCGACGCGTGGAGCGCCGCGCCGGGCCTCGGGGTCGTCTCCGCGCCGTCGGCCGCGACGACCCTCGTAATCGCGGGCTCGGGGACGATCACCGCGATCGCCGCCCCGTTCGGGGTGGCCGCGGTCGCCCTGACCCCCAACCCCGCGGACGTCGGTCGACCGGTGTCGATGCAGGTGACCGTCAACGGGAGCGGGCCCTTCTCCTACGCCTGGAGCCTCCCTTCGGGGTGCGCCTCCGCCAACGCGAGCGCGCTCACCTGCTCGGTAATGTCGGCGGGCTCGTACCCGATCTCGGTCGAGGTGACCGATGCCTTCGGTGCGCAGGGCGGATCTCCGCCCGTCGCCCTGATCGTCCATGGCCCGGTCGTGGCGGCCATCACGTTCTCGCCGGGGACGATCGACCTCGGCATGACGACGAACGTGAGCGTCGCCGTCAGCGGGGGAACGGCGCCGTTCGCGTACGTCTGGCAGTCCCTTCCCCCCGGTTGCGCCGGGACCGGCAGCGTGCTCGGCTGCAGGCCGACCGCCAGCGGCACCTTCGGGCTGGTCGTCAACGTCTCCGACGCGCTCGGTGCGTCGGCGCTCGTGACGGCCGATCTGGTGGTGAACGCGCTCCCCACGGTCTCGCAGCTTCTGATCAGCCCGGCCACGACGGACGTCGGCGTCGCGACCACCGTGCTCGTTTCGGTGGCCGGCGGCACGGCCCCCTTCACCTACGCCTACTCCGGTCTCCCCGGGGGATGCGCGGGCGCCTCGGCGGCCAGCTTCCCCTGCACCCCGACCACGGCCGGGGATTTCGTGGTCCATGTGAACGTGACGGACCTCTACGGCGTCTCCGCCCAGGAGACCGCGTCGCTCACGGTCGAGCCGGCCCCTACGCTCGGTCCTCTCCGTGCCTCCCCGCCCACCCTCGACGTCGGGATGACGACGACGGTCTCCACGACGCCGGCCGGTGGAACGACGCCGTACGCGTACACCTGGTCCGGCCTCCCCCCCGGCTGCGTGGGGACGAACGCATCGGTCCTCCCGTGCGTTCCCAGCGCGCCCGGCCCGGTGACGGTCATCCTGACGCTGACGGACGCGCGCGGGGCTTCGGCCCAGGCCTCCGTCGCCCTCACGGTCAACGCGCTCCCGTCCATCGGCGGGTTCACGGTCTCGCGGTCGAGCGTCGCTCTCGGCAGCGCGGTGACCTTCTCGACCACCGCGTCCGGGGGGACGGGAGGTCTGCGCGTCGGCTACACCGGGCTGCCGCCGGGCTGCTCGGGCGCGAACGCCTCGTCGATCTCCTGCGCTCCGACCGCGGTGGGGCACTACGCGGTGACGGTCACGGTGACGGACGCGCTCGGGCAGTCCGCGAACGCGACCGTGGCCCTCGAGGTGACGGCCGTCGCCTCCGGCAACGGCCCGGCCGCCCTCGGGTACCTCACCCTCGGTCTCGTCGTCCTGGCGGCGCTCATCCTCGGGGGGGCCGTCCTGCTCCTGCGCCGGCGGCGCCGCCCGCCCCGCGCGCCGACGCCGTGGACCCCCGGGGCGGCCGGTGCCGGGCCCGAGGGCGGGTCGACGCCCGGTGCGGCGGAGCCGGCGGCCGGGCGGACGTAGCGGCGGACCGGACCGCCGTCCCTAGGAGTATCAACCGGTCGGCCGTCGCCCGGTCCCCGACGGGGGCCGGCGCCGCGGCGGACGGAGGATGCAGGGAGGAACGGCCGCCACCCGCGGCCCGAGCCGGAGCCGTCTAAGGGCCTTCGGACCCGCGCTCGTCGCGGCGACGCTCTGGGGGCTCTCCGGGACGGCGAGCCAGGCGCTGTTCCAGCGGTATGGATTCCCCGCCCCGGCCCTCGTCACGCTGCGCATGCTCGTCTCGGGGGCGATCCTCCTTGCGGTCCTTCGCCCCCGCCTCCCCTCGGTCGCCCCGGCCCGCTTCCTCGCCTTCTCGGTCCTCGGGCTCTATGGCGTCCAGCTGACGTTCTTTCTCGCGATCGCGTACTCGAACGCCACGACGACGACCCTCTTGCAGAGCCTGTCGCTGCCGATGATGGCCGGCTACGAGATCGCCGTCGAGGGCCGACGACCGGACCGCCGCTGGGCGGCCGCCGTCGCGCTGGCCGTCACCGGAACGGTCCTCCTGATCCTCGGGCGGAGCGGAGGTCTCGGCCTCGCCGTCACCCCGCTCGGCCTCGCCTTCGGTCTCCTCTCGGCGGTGACGGCGGCGTACTACATCCTCGCCGCCCGCCCCATGATCCGGTCGAGCGGGTCGTGGCCGACCGTCACGTGGGGGTTCCTGGTGGGCGGGGCGGCGAGCCTGCCGCTCGGGCTCCTCTCGCTCACCGGCTACCCCGGGGCCGGTGCGGCCCTCGGGGCGGTCGTGGGGCTCGGGGGCTTCGTCATCGTCTTCGGGACCCTCCTCGCCTTCGGCCTGTTCTTGACTACCCTCGGCCCGCTCACCGCGACCGAGGCCGGGGTCGCCGGCACGATGGAGCCGATCGCCGCGGCGCTCGCCTCCCTCGCCTTCCTCGGGGTGCTGCTCGCCCCGCTGCAGTACCTCGGAGGGGCGCTCGTCCTCGTGGGGGTCTTCCTCCTGGCCCCGGCGTCCCGGCGCCCGGCCGCTCCCGACGTCGGGGCGCGCCGGCTCGGTGGCGGGACCGGGCCCTCCCTTCCGGGCCGGGGGGGAGGATGAACGGGCGATCGGCCCCGGAGGTTCCCGCACCGGCCGCCCCTCCCCCGGCGGAGGCGGTCCCCTTCGCCGGGGAGGAGTGCCGGCTCACGCTCGCCGTGGCGTTCGAATCGACGCTCCGCGCGGCCGGCCTCGCCTGGCGGCTCACGACGCCGAGCGGTCCCGGGCCGGTCGTCGCGCGGGCGCGCCGGCACGGCCGCTCGCGCCTTACGGCCGAGCTCCTCGCCCTCCGTCTGGCCGCGCCGTCGGTCGGGACGGCGGGGTGCCGCGGCGTGGTCGTCCGGACCGACGACCTTCGCCTCGTCCGGGCCGTGGAGGGGCGCGCGCCGCGGCTCGACGCCCGTTCCCGGGCCCACGCGCAGCGCCTTCGCCGCCTCCTCGAGAGGGCCGGCGGCTACCGGCTCGAGGTGGTCCGGCCGCCCGCGGACGCGGAGGTCGCCCGCGCGGCCACCGTGGCGCTCGACGAGGCGATCCACGCCGCTACCGAGCGCCGCGAGCGCCGGGCCGTCGCGCTCGAGGAGGTCATCGCACGGTCGCGGAGCGTTCACCTGCAGCGCCGCGACGGCGTCTGGGTCGCGAACGGCCGCTACGTCGTCCGGCTCGACCCGCCGTCCTGCGAATGCCCGGCGTGGGCGCGGCGCTGGGCCCGGGTGCCCCTGGCGGGCCGGCGGGCGGCCCGACTGCCCTGCAAGCACCTCGTCGCGGTGGCCCTGCGCGAAGGACAGGCGAGCCTCGACGAGCTCGCCGCCCTCGGCCGGCACGCCCCCCCGTGAGCCGGGCGGCCGCGGGCGCCGATCGAGGGGGCCCCGCGGGTCGGCGGAGCGGACGCCGAACCGTACAAGTAGCGCCGACGCGTGCGAGTCGTGTGCGCCCGCGTGCCGACCCCTCGACCGGCCTACTGAAGGCGGCGTTCGACTGGGCGGACCGCTCCGCCCAAGCCACCCCGGGGGCGGCGCGCGGGTTCGGTCGGCGCACCCACTCCGACCCGCGGGCCTGGGCGTACGGCCTCGAGGTCGCGCTCGCCGAGCGCCGCTTGGGGGACTGCCGATACCTGCTCGCGCACCGACCGGCCCGGGCGGCCGCCGATCCTCTCGCCCGCGCCGACGCGCTCAGCGCCGAGGCCGGGTTCCTGCTCTTCGACCACGCGACGGGGCGCGCGGAGCTGGCCCTGCGGGACGCGGACTCGGCCTACGAGCGCCTCCTACCCGACGCTCCGGCCGCCGCCTCGGCGAGCGTCTTCCACGCCCTGGTCCACCGGCGGTTCGCCGAGCTGTACCTGCACCAGGGCCGCGCGGCCGCGGGCCTCCGGGAGGTGGACCGCGCCCTGGCGCTCCTCGGGAGCGTCCCCACCCGGGGTCGGCCCGGCGCCTGGGCGCTCGCCGTGCGCGGCGCGCTCCATGGGCTCCGCGCCGAGATCGCCCGCCACCGGTTCGATCTCGGGGCGTCGGACCGGGACTGGGCCGAGGCCGTTCGGTCGAGCGAGGCGGCGGTTTACCGATGGCCCCGCCTCGCGTTCGCCGGGATCGATGCGGCCGCCGCACGGACCCAGCTCGCCTACTCGGCGGTGTGGGGCTCGCAGCTGCGCGCCGCCGACCGGGAGCTGGCCCGGGCCCTCGTCGCGATCGAAGCGGGACGGGGGCAATCCGCGTCGGACATCCGCCCGCACGTGGGAGTCGCCCGCACCCTCCTCCTGGTCGCGCGGCTCAGGGTGCTCGAGCTGCGGATGGACCTTGCCCACCGGGCCTACCGCGACGCGGAGCTCGGGTTCGCTCGGGCCCTCGAGCTCCAGCCCGGCTCGCCGGTGCTGCGGGCCGAGATGGGCGAAGCCCTCGCGGGGCAGGCCGTGATCGGCGCGCTCTCGGGCCGGCCGCGCCCGGCGCGCCGGCGGCTCGACGCGGCGGTCCGCCGCGCGCGGGACGCCGTCGCCCTCGCGCCGCAGCGGCCGGAGCTCCGGTCGACCCTCACCCGCATCCTGCTCGTGCGCAGCGCCGTGGCGAGGGCGCTCGAACCGGCGGAGAGCCCGTTCCGCTCGGCGCGCGCCGCCCTCGAATCCGGCCGCCGGACGGTCCGGCTCAGCGAGTCCGACTCCCGCCACCGACGCGATCTCGCGAACGCGCTGCGGGCGATCGGTCGGCTCGAAGCCCGCGTGCCGGCTCGGCACGGCGCCGCGCTCCGACACCTGAACGAGGCGGCGTCGATCCTCTCCGCCATCGTCGCGGAGAACCCGCGGGACGCGCCCGCGCGCGCCCGACGGGCGGTCGTACTGAGCGACCTCATGGCCGTCGCCCCCGCCTCGTCGCCCCCCCGCCAGACCCGCCGCCTCTACGACCAGGCGCTGACGGAGATCCGGAGCGTGGAAGCGCTCCTCCCCACCGGCTTCTTCGTCGCGGGCCTCTTCGCCCACGTGCGCCGCGCCTACGCCACCGCCCCGGGGGCGGACCTTGGGCCTCGGGACCGGGTCCGGGAGCTCGAGCGGAGCCGGTCCGACTACGCGGACGCCCATGCACGGGCGCCGGGGTACCTTCCCGCGCTCTGGGGGATCCGCTCGGTTAGCTCCCTGCTGGCCGATCTCCCCGGCCGGGAGGCTTCTGCGCGCCGCGACGACCGGGCGCGGATCACCTCCCTCGACGCGGTCCTGGCGCGGGCGGGGATCCGGCCCGGTAAAGCCCTCGACGAGCTCGACCCCGCGGGCGGGTTCCTCGGGCTCGCGATGCGCTGAGGTCCGCGGCCGGGCGGCGGGTACGGCTACTTGGTCTCCTTGAGCGCCCGCTCGACGTCCTGCCGGACGGCTTCGAGGTCGTCGGCGGCCTTCTTGAGCACCTTGCGCGCGGCACCGGGCGGGTCCGCGGCGGCGGTCTTCGCCTTGGCGAGGACGTACTCGGAGATGCGGGCGGTCGCGGCGGCCAGCTCCTTCGCCGCCCGTCGCGCCTCCCCCAGGGCATCCGCGACGGCGTCCTTGGGGGGGTCGGGAAGATTGAACGGCCGGCCGCACGATCCGCAGACGGCCGCTCCCGGCGTAAGGCTCGCTCCGCACCATCGGCAGGTAGTGGCCGCGCTCATCTCGATCGATGACCCCCGTCCGTAGGGCGGGGCGAAGGACTCGGAAGCCTTAGGGTTGGCGCCCGCGGCCGGCCCGAGGCCGCGGGGTCAGCGCGGCGCGCGGCCCACGACGGTGACCGCGGCGATCTCCGTGAGGCTGTGGCGCCGGGACCAGCGGGCCAGGACGGGGAAGATCGCCTCGAGCTCGGCGGCCTTCGCCGTCGGCCGGTACTCGACCCTCGGGGGGGTCTCGCGGAAGGAGCGCCGCTCGAGGAATCCGTGGTCGACGAGGACCCGCAGGCGCTGGCTGAGGGTCTTCGGGGAGAGGACGAGGGCCCGCTCGAGCTCCGTGAACCGCAGGGGCTTTCCGGCCTCGAAGAGATGCAGGATGCGCAGCATGTGGGGCTGGCCGAGGAGGGCGAAGAGCGCGCTGACCTCGCAGCCAGCGCCGGAACCGTCCGGCCCGGCGGCCGATCCCCCTCGGGCCGATCTCGACATCGCCAATGCTATGCAAAGGATAGTGTTAATGATTGCCGCTCGAGGCGGAACCCGGACCGGCGAGGGTTGGGGGGAAAGGGCCGGGCCACCTGATTACCTCGTTGCCATTGGATAGTATAAATACTTTCCAAAGTATAGTTGGCCGATGCCCGCATCGTCGCCCCCCCGGAGCGTTCATTCGCCGACCCCCTCGCCCTCGACCCCCGAGCCGAACCCGGAGTTCAGCCATCCCGCCGCCGCGGCGCGGATCGAGACGACGGCGCGGGCCCTGGAGTCCCGGGGGATCCGGGCGATCGTCGTGAAGGACCGGCAGGAGGCCCGCCGCGTGGCCCTCGAGTTGATCCCTCGGGGGGCCGAGGTGCTCGACGCCACTTCCCAGACGCTCATTGAGACCGGTATCGGCGAGGCGCTCCACGAACCCGGGCGCATCCACGACCTGCGTCCGGAGCTCGCGCGCCTCTCCAAGGAGGGCCGGGGTTCCGACCAGCGCCGACTCGGTTCCGCACCGGAGTGGGTGGTCGGCAGCGTCCACGCCGTTACCGAGCAGGGGCAGGTCGTGATCGCCTCCGCCACCGGCAGCCAGCTCGCGCCGTACGTCTTTGGGGCCGAGCACGTAATCTGGGTCGTCGGGGCGCAGAAGATCGTCCCCAGTCTCGACGAAGCGTTCCGACGGATCCGCGAGTACGCCTATCCCCGCGAGGATCGCCGGGCGCTCGTCGCCTACGGGATGGGAAGCGTCGTCGCGAAGCTGCTCGTCATGGAGCGGGAAGTCCGGCCCGGCCGCATCACGATGATCCTCGTCCCGGAGGCCCTCGGGTTCTAGGGGCCCGGTCCGTCGACGGCCGGGCTCTGGCCGCTCCCGATCCGGAAGGGGGCGTCGGCCGCACCGCCCCGGTGGCCACCCGCCCCACGGCGCGCGCCCCGCACGGGGCCGCGCGGGCAACGGCCGATGGGCTACCCGCGCGCGCCGCCCGGGGGCGGTCGGCTCGAGCGCAGGCGGTCGCCGTAGCGGGCGCGGAACTTCGCCAGCTTCGGCTCGATCACCGCCTGGCAGTACGCCCGCTCGGGGTTCCGCCGGAAGTAGGCGTGATGGTACTCCTCGGCCGGAACGAACTCCGTCAGGTCCGCGATCTCGGTCACGACGCGGCGTCGCGGACCGAGGGCGCGGGCGACCTCCGCGCGGACCGCCTCGGCCGTCGCGCGCTGCTCGGGACCCTGGCAGAGGATCACGGACCGGTACTGGGTGCCGACGTCGTCGCCCTGACGGTTGAGCGTGGTGGGATCGTGGGTGGCGAAGAAGATCTCGAGCAGGTCGCGGAACGCGAGCTCCGTCGGGTCGAAGCGCACCCGGACCACCTCGGCGTGGCCGGTCGTGCCCGTGCAGACCTCCTCGTACGTCGGATGCGGAGCGTGTCCGCCGGCGTAGCCCGGCACGACCTCGCGGACGCCCGCGAGGTCGGCGAAGACCGCCTCGGTGCACCAGAAGCATCCCCCGCCGAGGACGGCGGACTCCTCGGCCCCCGGGCCGCCACCGGGATCGCTCATGCGGCCGGGGGCGGGGCCGGCTTCGGACGGCGCCGCGAGTACAGGACCACCCCGGCCACCGCCACCGCGGCGATCGCGACCCCGATCCCGACGTAGAGGTAGGTCGGTGGGGGGGGAGGCGGGGAGGACGGGCTCGGCGTCGCCGTCGAGGTCAGGGTCCCGAACATGCCGGACTGGAAGTGGCCGGGGATCTCGCACAGGAACTCGTACGCCCCGGCCGGCGGCGCGGTGAAGTTGGCATAGGTCGTCCGGCCCGGGACGTCCCCCAGGCTCAGGTTGACGAGGGGAGGGTGCGCCGCGAAGTACGCGAAGATGTCCGACGCCGTCGCGGAGCTCGGGAAGGTGTAGCCCGCGACCGAAGAGAGCGTGAAGGTGTGATTGAAGTTCGCCTCTTGGGTGACCTCGAGCTCGACCGGTTCTCCCGCCGTAACGGTGAGCTGCGACGGGACGAACGTGAAGCTCGCGGTGGCGCTCACCTGGAGCACGGTCCCCCCGCCCGGGGCGGCCGTCCGGGGGACGGCGAGCCCGGTGCCGATCCCCGCAAGGCCGAGAGCGGCCCCGGCGAGGGCGATCGCGAGCGCGAGAGGTCCGAGCCGTCGGAGGGTGCGGCGAGGCAGGTGGGCGGAGGAAGGCGCCATGCCCTACTCCTCTGCGCACGCCTATTAGTATACCTGTCTGGTTCCCGCCGCGGCGGCCCCGCCCCCGCGCGTGGCCGCGAGGCCCCCCGGTCCCCGGGAGTTCAGGCGGACACGAAGTACCACGTCCAGACGACGGCGATGGCGACGGCCCATGCCCCGGCGATCAGAACGGGAACGTCCGCCCAGAGCCGGGCGGGTTGGATCGAGTCCGCCCACGCGAGCCCGGCCTGCGGAGAGAACCGACGGGCGTAGGTCTGGAACGGTCGGGACAAATCAACGCTCAGCTCCGGAACTCCGGCGCGGGCCGGGAGGCGGGCTTCGAGCGGCCGCGCGATCGGGGGCGCGACGCTCTCGAGCAGCGCCTCCGCCTCCCGCCAGAGGTCCATCGCCGAGATCGTCCGGTGCAGGACCAGGCCCCACACGCCGCAGATCAACAGCCCGAACAGGGCGAGCAGGGTCGAGACCGTGGCGAAGACCCCCGGTGCATAGAGGAGGTTGATCACGAGGAGGACCTGGGCGGCCACGAGCGCAGCGACGATCGCCGCGAAGTAGCTCGTCCGGTAGTCGGCGAGGCGGGCCTCGTACTCCGCGAGCCCCTGGTACTTGTCGTGCAGCCAGCGTCGCTCCTCCCCGGAAAGGGGGGGCGACCCGGCACCCGCCGCCATCGCCAAGCGATCACCCCTTACTTCGACCCGGCCGGCGCCTCTTCAACTTCCCCTCTACCGCGGTTGACCCGCTTCGGCAGGACCGGGAGCCGCGGCCCGGCGTCATCGAGAGTTCACGGAACCGTATTCCTCCTCCACGCCCCCCGGGGTATCGGGCGAGGTCCATGCTGGGCGAGCTGTCGCCGACGCAGATCGAGCAGGTGCTGTTCTCGGAGGTGGTCGCTCGCCTCGGGTGCGCCGAGGCCGGCCGGCCCTACGTCGTTCCCGTGACGTATGCCTACGACGGCCGGTACGTCTACGGCCACTCCGCCGAGGGCGAGAAGATCCGTGTGATGCGGCGGAACCCCACGGTCTGCCTCGAGGTGGAACGCGTCGAGGACCTCGCGAACTGGCAGTCGGTGATCGCGTGGGGGACGTTCGAGGAGCTTCACGGCGATGCCGCGATCCGCGCCTCCCGATTCCTCGAGCACCGGCTCAACCCGTTCACCACCGCCCGCTCGGCCCCCCTCGAGGTCGAGCTCACCGAGGCGGGGCGCCCGCCGCTCGGGGCCCCGTCCGGGCGGCCGATCGTCGTCTACCGAATCCGGCTGACCGAGAAGTCCGGGCGCTACGAGCGAGCGGTGACGATCCCCCTTACCCCGGCGGTCGAACCGACCCCGCGCCACGTCCCCGAGGCGCTCGCCGCGGCATCCGTGTCTACGGGACCCCACGGGATCCGTCTCGGGCCGCCGGGATGACCCGCCTGCGCCCGCGATCGCGGCGCGGGGGTCAGCGCCCGCCCGGGCGACGGGCGGCCGACGGGATGGCCGCGGACCCTGCGATTGGCGCCCCCGTCAACGCGGGGGTGAGGTGGCGAAGGAACCACGCCCCCGCTTCCCGGGCGACCGCCTCGAGCGCGCCGGGCTCCTCGAAGAGATGCCCGGCACCGGGAACGACGACGAGCCTCTTCGGCGCGCGCAGGAGCCCATAGGTCGCCTCGTTGAGGATCCGGATCTCGGGGTCCTCGCCGCCGACCAGGATGAGCGTCGGCGCGCGGACCTCGCGGGCCACCTCGTCGGCAAGGTCGCTGCGCGCTCCGCGGAGAACGACCGCGGCGACCTCCTCGGGGTGGGCGACCGCCGCGCGCAGGGCCACCGCGCCGCCGGTGCTCGCCCCGAAGTAACCGAGCCGGCGACCGACCCCCTCGGGCCGGGCACGGAGCCACTCGGTCGCGCGGATGAGCCGTCCGGTCAGCAGGGGGATGTCGAACCGGTACGACGCCGTCGATTCGTCGACGCGGGCCTCCTCCGCCTCCAGGAGGTCGAGGAGGAGGGTCCCGAGCCCGAGGCGCTGGAACTGACGCGCGACCTCCCGGTTCCTCGGGCTGCGGCGGCCGCTGCCGCTCCCGTGGGCGAACAGCACGATCCCCGCCGGTCCGCGGGCCGGGACGAGATCCGCGTCCAGGTGTCGCGCGTTGAATGGGACCTGGATCGCACGGCTTCGGGACGCCGACGGAGGGTCGCGGTCGCTAGCGGGCCCCATCGGCCCCCCTCTCCGACGGCGCGCGCAGCAGCGCGAGGACCTCCTCGTCCTCGACCGGGGGGAAGGAGAGGTACCATTCGCCGACCGCGTAGAAGACCTCGGGAGTGAGGACGGCCACGAGCTCGTCGACCTCTTTCGCGAGCGACCGGGCCGTGGAGGCCGGGCTCACGCCGAGAGCGAGCACGATGCGGCGCGCCCCCTTCGCCCGCAACGCGAGGACGGCGGCGCGCACCGTGCCCCCGGTCGCGATGCCGTCATCGACGACGATGACGGTGCGACCCCCGATGTCGATCGCCGGGCGGCCGGCGCGGTAGATGCGGGAGCGCCGATCGATCTCCGCGAGCTCGCGCGCGATCACCGGCTCGAGCGACGATTCGGACTCGCCGAGATCGCGGGCGCGCGCCCGATCGAGAACGCGGATCCCGCCCTCTGCGACGGCACCGAGGCCGTACTCCGGGTCGGTCGGAGCCCCGACCTTGCGCACCAGCAGGAGGTCCAGCGGGAGGCCCAAGCGGCGCGCGATCTCGAGGCCGACCGGCACGCCCCCCCGCGGGATCGCGAGGACCACGGCGTCGGTCCCGCGGTAGGCGAGGAGGCGCTCGGCGAGGCGGACTCCGGCCTCGTGCCGGTCGCGCAGTGCCCCGCGGGGGCGGGTGGCCAGACTCTCCATGGCGATCGTCCGGAGGACGGGACTACTCCCGAAAGACCCCCCGTCGAGCCGAATTGACCGGCGGGTCGGCGGCGGACCGCTCCGGCCCCGGCGGAGGCCTCAGTCGAAGACCCACGTGCTGTTCTGCGCGTAGTTCGGGAATCGGTTCCCCCCGAACTCGACCAGGTAGTGGTCGGTCCCGTCCCAGGAGACGCGGTCGCCGCTCACCGGTCCGGGCGCCGTCGGGGTCACGATCAGGATCCAGTGATGCTGGTAGAACGCCCACGTGTCATTGTACTGGGTGCCCTCACTGTGCCCACCGAACATCAGGACGAAGTGGGCGCTATAGTTGTAGTCGAGCCCGGCGCCATCGCGGCCGCCCGGGGCCACCGTGAGGTGGGCAGTGAGGTTCGTCCAGTTGCCGTGGGAGAAGACCCAGGTGTCCGCGAGGGCCGGCACGTCGGGGTTGCCGTAGCCCCCGAAGAGGAGCACCCCCGAATCCTCGGGGTCGCTCGCGAGGTTCGGCTCCGCCCGCGCCGAGGGGCTCACCGCCGGGTGGAGCTCGGTCCACTGACCCCGCGCGAAGGCCCACGTGTCGTTCAGGAAGATGTAGCCGCTCTGCGGGTTGATGCGCTTGCCGTGGCCGCCGAAGAGCAGCACCTCGTGGTCCGTCGGGTCGTAGGCGAGCCCGAGCGACCGCCGCGCCGCCGGCGCGACCGCGGTAAAGACCTCGGACCACTTCCCCCCCACGAACCTCCAGGTATCGTTGAGGTACGCGCCCGCGGGTGACGTGCCCCCGAAGAGGACGATGTAGCCGTCCTTCGCGTCCCAGGCCATCATCGCGCTCCGCCGCGCCCCCGGCGAGCCGGCCGTCGCGCTGATGTTTGTCCACACGCCGTGGGCATAGGTCCAGGTGTCGCCGAAGATGTATTTGCTCCCCCCCGCAAAGCCGCTGAAGATCACGACGTAGTGGTCCACGGGGTCGTACGCGATCGCCTCCTGCGCCCGGGCCGGGGGGGCGTCGGTGAGGCTCAGGTTGTGCCAGGTCGGGTTCGCCGATGGCGCGTGCGGGGCCGCCGCCCCGGTCGGCATCGCCGCGAGCGCCTGACGGACGAGCGAGGCGGCCGAGACGGACGGCGTCGTGCCCGGCGCCGACCGGCCCGGGGCGGTCCCCGGCACGAGGCCGATCGACGAGAGGGAGAGCGCAGCGAGCGAGACGATCACTACGGCGAGCGTCCACGTACCCGGTCGCGCGGAGGCCATGGGGGCCGGCACCGGTTCCCCGTTTAAGGACTTCACATCGGCCGTCCCAAACCATCGGGCGATCTTGGGACAACCCTCGGCAGAAACCCTCCAACGTGAAGGTTGACGCGCCCGGACGCCGCCTTCGGTGGCGGTCCGGCCCTCGGACGGGCCGGTTCAGGTTCCCGGGTAGTAGAGATCGACCTTGCCGCAGCGCGGACAGTAGTAGACCGCGAACGGCTGCAGTCCTTCGGGGAACTCGCCGGAGGCGCCGATCAGGGTCGCGTGCCCCCCCACGTACCCGCCCACGCGGAACGCGAGCTCGCCGGTCCGCTGCATCCGGCTCTGGCAGTTGACACAGGTCCGGGCCAGCGCGGGGGCCGGCGGGGCGGGAGCCGGGGGAGCCGGGGCGGGGGGGGCGGGTCCCGCGGCCGAGACCGGACCGCCGCAGAACGGGCAGAACGCCGAACCTGGCGGCAGGGGACGCTGGCAACGCGGGCAGGCCGCCGCGGACATCGCTCGCGGGTACCGCGTCGGGCCAGAAGGACTTTCGGGTGGACCGCGGCCGCGGCCTCCGTCAAGCGGACCTCACTGCAGGGTTATGGACCCCGCCCCCGCTCCCCGGGCCGGAACCATGAGCGCGGCAGCCCCGGCCCCTACGGCGCCGTCCCGTCCTGTTCCGTACCTCTCCGTCCGGGGCTTGGCGACCCGGGTGGTCGCCTCGATCGGGATCGTCTTCGGGGGGGCGATCCTCCTCCTGATCTACCTCGGGTTCTCCGCGAGCACCCTTCCGTGGTACTCGAACGTGGTCGTCGTGCTCGTGATCTTCCTGGGCGGGATCGGCTCCCTGGCGGCTCTCTGGGCCTCCTGGGGGATGCGGATGTTCCGCGAGAACGCCGAGCGGTTCGCCGGCCCGTTCTTCCGCGCTCCGCCGAACGGCTGAGCGGGGGCCGCCCATGCCGGTGGTCGGAGTGTGGCGGGGCGGCCACGAGATCGCCTGCGACGACGGGCGGACGCACCGCGTGGTGGTCGGCCTGCCGGCCGAGGCCGGCGGGCGGAGCACCGGGACCTCCTCCTCGGACCTCGTCCTCATGGCGCTGACCGGCAGCCTGGGGACGACGTTGCTCGTCCACGCGCGGCGGCAGGGGGTCGAGGTCGAGGGACTCACCATCGCGGTCGAGGAGGATCCCGCCGGGCCGACGGGCGGCAACGGCCGCGTCCGGGGCACGGTGCGGGTGCGCACCCGCTCGACGTCCGCGAACGTCGAGGAGCTGGTCCGCACGGCCATCGACACCGCCCCCGTCGGCGTGATGCTCGCCCGGGCGGGCATCCGCGTCGACGTTCGCGCCGTGACCGAGAGCCCTGCCGTCCCACCGCGGCGCTAGCCGTCCTTCGGCGCATCCGGGACCGGCGCCACCGGCCCGGGCGCGGAGAAGGCCGCGCGCAGCGCCGCGCCGATCTCGTCGAGCGCCCGCCTCCCCTCCTCGACGAGCCCCCGATAGTCGAGGAAGCCGTGGATCACCCCGGGGTAGCGCGTGACCGTGGCCGGGACCCCGGCGCCGCGGAGCCGATCTCCGAGGCGTTCCCCCTCGTCCCGCACGATGTCGCATTCCGCGGTCAGGATGCGGGCCGAGGGGAGACCGGAGAGATCCGGGTCCTCGAGCGGCACCACCCCGGGGTCCCGCCGGAGCTCGGGGTCGGGAAGGTACTGCTGCCACGCCCAGGCGAGGAACGTGCTCTCGAGCCCGTAGCCGGTCGAGAACTCCCCGTACGACGCGGTTCCCTGCCCCCCGGCCAGTATCGGGCAGACGAGGACCATCGCGGAGAGCCGGGGCCCCGCGGAGCGGAGGCGGCGGGCGGCCCCGACCGCGAGATTAGCCCCGACACTGTCGCCCACGACGGCCAGGCGGCCAAAGTCGTAGCCGAGCCGCGCGGCGGTCCCCGGCTCGCCCAGCCACCGGACCGCGGCCTCGGCGTCCTTCAGGGCGGCCGGGAAGGGATCCTCGGGGGCCCGGCGGTACTCGACGGAGGCGACGACGGCCCCCGCGCGGTGGGCGATCTCCCGGCACAGGCCGTCCTGCGTGTCGAGGTCGCCGAAGACCCACCCGCCGCTGTGGAAGTACGCCACGACCGGCGGCCGCTCACCGGATTCGACCGGGGTGTAGACCCGCACCCGTAGCCGGCGCTCCGGACCTCGGAACGAGGTCTCCCGGAGGAGGGCGACGGAGGGGGCCCCACCGGCGATCCGGTCGGTCTCGCGGGCCATCTCGCGCACGATCGTCCGGCCCTCCTCGATGGGGACCGAGGTGAGGTCCGGGTACTGCTCGGCCTCGAACTCGAGGCGCTCGGCGAGGCGCGGGTCGAGAGGCATTCCGGGCGGCCGCAGGGGCCCCCCTGCGCTTAGACCTGATGGACGAACGGAAGCGGGAGGAGCTCCCGTCCGGTCCCACGGGCCCCGACGTGGGGCGGGGCGGCGGGCCGACGCGACCTAGCGGCGACCCCGCGCCTCGGACCGCCCGCCGGCCTTCGGCGCGGGAGGGCGGACATACGTCAACCAGCCCTCGTACTGCGGGGCACGGCCGCGGATCGCGGCGTCGTAGCGCGCCTGGAGCCGGCGCGTGACCGGGTAGTCGCCCGAGCCGATCGGACGGCCGTCGATCTCGCGGATCGGCGTGATGCCGGCCGCGGTCCCCGTGTAGAACACCTCGTCGGCGCTGTAGAGCTCCTCCCGGCTGAAGTCGTTCCGCTGGAAGTCGAGGCCCTCGTCGGCGACGAAGCGGATCACCGAGTCCCGCGTGACGCCCCGCAGGATGCCGGAGTTCGCCGGGGGCGTCCCCACGACCCCCCGCTTGACCTTGAAGATGTTCTCGCCGGGGCCCTCGGCGACCATCCCCGCGCCGTTGAGGAGGATCGCCTCGTCGTAGCCGGCCGCGACGGCCTCCATCTTCGCGAGGGCCGAGTTCGCGTAGTTCGCCGCGCACTTCGCCTGGGGAGGCATCGAGCGGGGGTCGACGCGGATCCAGCTCGACACCGAGGCGCGCACCCCTCGCTCAACGCCCTCCTTGCCGAGGTAGGGCCCCCACGGCCACATCGCGATGGCGACCTGGACCTTCGCGGGGGTCGGGTCGAGCCCCATGTGGCCGTACCCCGAGAAGGCGATCGGCCGGATGTACGCCTCGTCGACCCCGTTCGCCCGGATCAGGTCGAGCGTAGCGCGGTGGAGCTCCTCCCGCGAGTAGCCCAGCTTCATCCGGTAGATCAGCGCGCTCTGCAGGAACCGGTCGAGGTGCTCGTCGAGGCGGAAGACCGCGGACCCCTTCGGGGTGGCGTGGCAGCGGATCCCCTCGAAGATCGCGTAGCCGTAGTGGAGCCCGTGCGAGAGCACGTGCACGTTGGCCCGATCCCAATCGACGAGGGAGCCGTCCATCCAGATCTTCTTGAGGGCCTCGACTCCGACCATCGTACCGTACAACCCGTCCCGGCTACAAGAGCGCTGACCCTTTCCACCACCGGCCGCAACTCCTTTGGGGACCGACGGCGTACCCTCCCGAGCGCGTTCTCGCCCGGGCCCGAGCGCTCCCGTGGCGACCGGTCCGGGGGGCGCGAGCGATCCGCCGCTCGCCCGGTCCGCCGTCGGCCGGGCGAGAGGTTCCCCGCCGCCGCGTCGGTGGTGGGACCGGCCTTCCTTGGGGGAACGGGGAGGTGCCCGCCCCGCCGAGCCGGCGCGTTCCGGCGCCCCGGAAGCGTCTTGAGAGCCGGGCGGTATCGTGCGGCACCGCACGGATGTCTCTACCGTCTTCCCCTCCCCCCGGCGTACCACCGTCCTCCCCGCCGGCCGCCGTGGCTCCCCCGACCTCGCCGACCCGCCACCGGTCCCGATGGCCGGTCGTGGCCGGGGCGACGGCGGTGGTGGTGGTCCTGTGCCTCGTCGGCCTGGCGCTGCTCGGCGACCTTCCCGGCGTTGGACCCTCTTCCGGCCCGGCCGGGCCCGTCCCGTACTCCCAAGCCCGCACCCGCGCCGTTGATGCGGCCGCCCAGATGGGGGGAAGCTGGTCGGTCCTGTACGCCGGCGCGCTCAACGGCCAGGCGGCCACGAGCACCGCGAGCTTCGGGAGCGCGGTCGGCCTGGCCGGGTGCACCGTGACGGGCATCGGGGCGTACGCGACCTCGAACCTGACGTTCCCCGCGCAGGGGCGGGACGTGGGGTCGGGAAGTTCCCCGGCCTGGCTGTTCCTCCTGCGCAACAGCACGAACGACGGCCTGCTCGTCGCGGTCCTGAGCGGGGTCGCGAGCCCGGTCGCTTCGATCTCGGGACCCAGCTGCACGGGCGGCCTTCGCCTCCTCGCCGTCGTCCCGGACTCGGCGATCGACTCGACCGCCGCGCTCGCGACCGCCGGCAGCGCCGGCGGCACGTCGTTCCTCGCGGCGCATCCGACGGCCAACGTCACCTTCGGGCTCACCGGCGGTCTGAGCCTGTTCGGGTTCGGCACCGGCTCGCAGTGGTCGGTCCTCTACAGCGCCTGCGGGGCGACCGCGGTGCCCGGCTCGAGCGCGCCGGCGTTCAACGTCACGATCAACGCCACGCTCGGGACCCTGGTCGGCACGAGCCCGGCGAACGCCACCTGCACGGGGACGCCCGCGCTCCCCCTCGCTCACGCGCCCCGCGGCCTCCCCACGGGCCCGGTCGCCATCGTGTCGCCGCGCGGTCAGGGGGCGTAGGACGGCTCGGAAGCTTACCCGTCCCGGTCGGACCACCGGGCCCGGACTGCCCGTCGTCGAGGACCGCCGGTGTCGCCCGCGCCCGCTCGACAACCGGCTTCGACGGTGGGCGGCTCCGCCGGCCCGGGAGCTGGACGCCCTGGGGGTCGCCGCCGGGATGCGGGTCGTGGACCTCGGGGCCGGGGTCGGCTACTTCGCCGAGGAGACCCTGCGCCGGGTCGGCCCCACCGGACGGCTCGACCTCGTCGACATCGATGCGGAGAACCTCGCGATCGCCCGAAACCGTCTCGGAGACGACGGCCGCGTCACCGTTCACGTGGGAACGGCCGCCGCGGTGCCGACCCTACCGGACGCGAGCGCCGACCGGGTGCTCCTCTCGCTGGTCCTCTGCTGCCTGGTCGACAAGGAGGGCGCCATGGAGACCGCGTGGCGCGTACTCCGCCCGGGCGGCCGGGTCCTCGTTACGTACCCGCGGGGAGCGGTTCCCGGCCGGCGCGGGCGCGTCGTGCTCCGGGTCACCGCCGGTCGATGGCGCGCGCTGCGCGACCGAAGGCCGTGGATCCTGCTGCCGGTCCGCCGCGGGTGGGCGGTCCACCGCTTTCTGCTCGAGAAGCCGGCCGTTCCGTGATCGCCGTCGGCACCGGCGGCCGCCTTGCGCTCGGTGCACGGCCGGCCCGGGCCGAGAGCGCACCTGCGCCCGCGGAGGGCCGATGACCGCGGGGCCCAAGGGCCGGACGCCCGCCGGTTCGATCGGCCGGAGTATCCTCCCAGGGCTCCGTCGACCCGGCGGGCCGATCCGTCCGCTCGCCGACGGGGATCAGAAGGGAGCGCCGCAGCTCGGGCACTTTCCGGCCAGCTCGGGATAGACGGTCCGGCAGTAGCTGCAGCGGACGTACACCGGCCCGTGGGTCCCGGCCGGCTGGTGGAGCGTCAGGTGCAGATGGACGGCGGGGGAACCGGTCGCGGCGGGCTCCGCGGCCCGCCGACGGGCGAGGGTCTCCTCCACAAGGCCGTCGATCGTCCGCTGGACCTTGAGCGGCTCGTCAACAGAGAGCTCGACGGTCCGATCGGCGTCCGAGTCCCCCGAGCTCGCGACCAGGAGGAGGACCGGTGGAGACCGGCCTCGCTCCTCCACCGAAGTGCGGCGGACCTCGCCCCAGTCGATCGAGACGAACGTGCGGTCGGTCCGCCGGGGGAGTCCGGTACGACGGCTGACGACCATCCGTCGGCTCGTCAGCGTAAGGACCGCCGGGCGCCCGCCCCAGCTCGTCGCGAGGTGGGCAAGAACACGCTCGTCCGTGCGCAGATGGACCATGTCCGCAGCCCGAGCCGCGGGGCGGGCCGGGAACCCGGCAGGGACCCGCGGTCCATAACCGTTGGTGCCGCGGTCACGGACGCGTCGCGCGCAGATCCCCGACCCCCGGTCGTCCCCGTGGAGGTTCATGGAGGATTAAATATCATGAATCGATGCGAGAGGGAGGTAGGCCCCCATGCGCACTGGAATACTGCTCGCCGGAATCGTCGTTCTGATCCTCGGCGTGGTCCTCTGGTACCTGCCGATCCAGCCGGTGACGAGCACGCTCACCGTGCCGACCGGTGCCGGAGACACGCTGAGCGCGAACCCGCCCCTCGCCATCCTCTCCTCCGAGCTCACCTATTCGGCGAACTGGTCGGCCGGCTCGAGCATCACGGTCAACGTCTACGACTGCGGGACGGACACTTCCTGCACGAACGCGATCCATACCGGCGCGATCGCGACGGCCACGGGCTCTACCGGCAGCCTCTCGTGGACGGGCCCGAAGGGCAACTACTACCTCATCGTTCCCTCGGGCACCGCCACCGTCACGGCGGGCGTGACCGAGCCGCTCGCGGGCGGGATCGTCGGGGTGCTCCTCCTCGTGGTGGGGCTGGTCCTCGCGATCCTTGGCGCCGTCCGCAACCCGCCGGCCCCGAAGGCATCCCCGCCCCCCGTGGCCGCCCCGGCCGCGTCGGCCCCGGCCACCGCGCCGCCGGCCGCGCCGCCCGCTGAGTAGACCCGCGGACGGACCGCGCGCGAACCCCTTCCGCCGCGAAGCACCAAGGTGAGCGGCCCGCAGGTAGATCCGCGTATCGTCGGATCCGGCGGGATTTCCTGGCCGACAGCGAATCGCCGCGCCCTCGGTAGCCGGAGGCTTCCCCGAGGGCCAAACCGGCCGTTCAGGTCGGCGGGTGCTCTTCGGTCGAGGGCCCGGGGGCGTCCGTCGCCGGGGATCCCGGCGCATGAGCCCCTACAGGGGGTAGATCGGTAGCCGGTCCCCGTCCCTTCCGACGGAGTACCACGGCGAAGGCCCCCGCCGCGAGGATCGCCACGATCGTCGCCGCCACGGTGTAGCCGGCCTCCGCGGGAAGCGGCGCGGGGGCGGCGGGAGACGCGGGCGGCGCCGGGGTGATCGCGACCGTGGCGAAACCCACGAAGGTGGCCCCGACGGAGTCGTTGATGCGCACGGACACCGTGAAGTTCCCGGTCCCGGCGAAGGTGTGGACCGCACGGGGGCCGGTCGCGACGCCTCCGTCGCCGAAGCTCCAGAGGAAGGCGTACGGCCCGGTGCCCCCCGTGGCGTTCGCGACGAACCCCACCGTGGCCCCGACCGCCGCCGCCGTCGGCGCGGTGATCGCGCCGCCGAGCACCGGGGCGACGGTCAAGTTCACGAGGCCGGAGTCGGTAACGCCGACGGCGTCCGTGACCCGGACCACGGCCGCGAAGGTGCCGGCGTGCGCGTAGGAATGGGCGGCGGCATCCCCCGCCGCCGTGGCGCCGTCGCCGAACGACCAGAGAAAAGAGAACGGCGCCGTCCCGCCGGTGACCGTTGCGGTGAAGGCGACGGGCCGGCCGACGTCCGTGAGCGTGGCGTTCGCTCCCGCATGGGCGACCGGCGTGGGGTTCACCGTCACGATCGTGCTCGCGCTCGCCGACAGCCGCGTCGCGTCGGTGACGGTGACGACCACGGGGTAGTCGCCGGCCGCGCGGTAGATGTGCGAGGTCAGAGTCCCCGTGGCGTTCGTCCCGTCGCCGAACGTCCAGCTCGCGGCGTACGGCGGGTTCCCGCCCGTGAGCCCGATGGCGGAGAACGCGACCGCGAGCCCGGGATCCGTGACGAGGGAGGCCGCGGAGATCGCGACCGTGGGACCCGTGGCGGTGATCGCGGTCGCGTTCGCGTACGCGCCGACGCCGTAGGCGTCATACACCGCGGCCTCGAGGACGTACGACCCCGGTTGCGGGTAGCGGTACGTCACGTTTCCGACGGCGGCCGTCGTGTTGCCGTCGCCGAAACGGTAGAGGACGAGGTAGGGGGCGCTCCCCCCGGTGGCGTTGGCCGTGAGGGTGACCGGGGAGCGGGCCGGCACGGTGGTGCCGGGGCTCACCGTCACCGCCACGGCGAGCGTCGGCTCGAAGACCCAGGTCGTCGCGGTCGCGGCGGGGCCCGTCGGGGTCTCTCCTCCGACCACGATCGGACGGAACGACGTCGATTCCGCGGCCGCCGCGGGGTAGGCCCGGGCGCCGGGCGATCGCAAAGGGGCGAGGTCCGTCCAGGCGCAGGTGCCCGCGCAGCGGAGCGCAAGGGTCCGGTTCTCGATCGATCCCGTCGCGTTGACGCCGCCCATCACGAGCAGCAGCCCGTCCGGCCCGTCCCACGTCACCGCGCCGAGGCCGCCGGTCGGGACCGTCCCCAGGATCGCAGCGGTCTCGTTCGACCAGGTACCGTTGGCCCAGGCCCACGTGTCGTTGAGCGGACAGCGTCCGTCGGCGGTGCAGCCGCCCACGAGGACGAGGCCGGGCAGCGCGGGGTCGTAGGCCATCCCGGCACCGAACCGGGGTAGGGGGGAGGCGCCGGAGGTCGTCGCCGGGCTCCAGGCGAACGCGCCGGGTCCGACGGGACCGTAGGTCCACGTCGCGTTCGAGGTCGATGTGCAGGTGCGGTCGAGGCATCCCCCGAAGAGGACCGCGGTCGCGGCGCTCGATCCGTTCGCGTAGCCGAACGAGCCCAGGAGCTCCGGCGGGGGCGGCCAGCTGCAGGCGATGAAGCAGCGGGGCCCGGAGAGGTTCGTCCAGGTCCCGCCCGAGAACCACCAGGTCTCGTTCATGGGGCAGACGCTCGCCCCGCACCCTCCGAAGAGGACCACGCTGTCGACGGCCGGGTTGTAATCGAAGGCGAGGGCGCCGAAGAACACCGCCGGCGGGGCGTCGGTGGGGCGAGTGAGGTTGACCCAGCCCGCCTGCGAGAAGCCCCACGTCTGGTTGTCCGGACAGGCGGCGGCGTCGCACCCGCCGAAGTAGACGACCATCCCGTCGACCGGGTCCCAGGCCATGGATGCCCCGTAGCCCGCCCCCGGGCCCGGATCGGTGGAGTTCTCCCAGGTGAGGGTAGGGGGAGCGCCGGCGAGCGGCGCGGTCGCGGGACCTTTACAGCTCGCCCCGTCCACGCCGAGGGGATGGCATTGGACCGGGCGGCCGTGGGCCGGACCGGCACCGTGGGCGAGCGCCGCGATGGCCGCGGAGAGGGTCGCCGATCCCTCCGCGGGGTGGCCGCTCGCGTCCCCGCTCCCGGCCGGCGCCGGGGAACCTCCCGGTGTCAGGGGGGTCGCCACCGCCGGGACGAGGAAGAGCGCCGTCAGCAGCGCCAGGACGGCCGGGGAGCGGGCGGTCCCGCACGCGGCTCGACGGGCGCCCCCCATGGGGGGTTCTTGCGGGGGCCGGCCTAAAAAAGGCACCGTTCCGCCCCGGCCGCGTTGGCGACGCCGGCCGGGCGGGCGGACGGTCAGTCCGCCGAAGGGTGGACCTGCGACGCCCACGCGATGAGGTCGATCTCGGCCGCGATGCGCGGGCCGTCGAACCGCCGGATCTCCCCGAGGAGCCGCCGGCGCACGGCGGGGGAGAGGTACCGGGCGAGGGACCGGTAGACGTCGTCCTCGCGCTCGTGGTGCTGCTCGACCCGGTCGGCCTCCCGGCGGAACAGCTCGGAGAGGCGGAGCGCCGCCGGTCCCCGAGGGGCCAGGTCGCCCTTCGCGGCGGCACGGACGTCCTTCTCGAACGCCTCGGCGGACGGGTGCTCCCGGGCGCACTCGGCGAGGAGCGCACGTACCTCGGGCGCCTTGGTCCGCGCGAGCGACCGGGCCAGGCGCGCCTCGTCGGCGTGGTGGACCTCCCGGTGGAAGCGTCGGTAGACCCCGAGCGCCCGATCGAGGCGACGCGGATCGGGCGTCGACCCCCGGGCCAGGCTCTCGGCGGTCTCGCGCATCCGCGCCGTCATGACGGAGATGAGCGTGTGCTGGCGCATCAGCTCGAGAGAGAGGTCGTCGAGCGGCGCCGTCCGGGCCGGCCGTCGTCTTCCGGGCTGCCGTGCGGCGGTCACGCCCCGGCGAGAGCGGAACGGACCTATACGTCCGGCGGTCGGGGGGGAAGGCCGCTCCCGCATCGAAAGGTTAACCTACCCGGCGCCGTCCCCCCGGCGTGACGACCCTCCGTTCGATCGATGCGCGGATCGCCGAGCGGCACCTGCTGAAGCACCCGTTCTACCGCGCCTGGAGTTCGGGCGGCCTTTCGCTCCCCACCCTGGCCCGCTACGCGCGGGAGTACTACCACTTCGAATCGAACTTCCCCCGGTACGTGGGGGGCACCTACGCGCGGATGGCGGATTCCCGGGCCCGCCGCCTCCTGCTCGAGAACCTCACCGACGAGGAGGGGCGGGACCCGACGCATCCCGCCCTCTGGGCGGACTTCGCCGCGCGGCTCGGGGTCCCGAGGGCGGCCCTCGGCGCTCGGCCGGCGCGCGGGGCGACGGCGCAGCTGTGCCGCACCTATGAACGGCTGACCGTCGACGGCACGGGTCCGTCCGGGCTCGGGGCCCTTTACGCGTACGAGTCGATCTTCCCGGAGGTCGCGGCCGAGAAGTCCCGCGGGCTCAAGGCCCACTACGGGATCGACGAGCCGGCGGCCCACGAGTTCTTCCGGGTCCACACCGCCGCGGACGTCGAGCATTCCGCCGCGGAGCGTAAGGTGCTGCAGGCGCTCGTCGCGCGGAGCCCGATCGCCGGACGCGAGGCGCTCCACGGCGTGGAAGGGGCGCTCGGCAGCTGGTGGCGCTTCCTCGACTCGTTCGGCGTCCAAGGGTAGTCGGAGCTACGGCGTCGGCGCGCGGGCGCACCGGGCAATCGCCCGTGGCTCACCCCGGTTGCGGGACGCGACGCACCCGGCAGCGGCCGATCGCCCGCACCTCGACGCCCGGGGTGGAGCGGCCGATGGGGCGGGTCGTGGCGAGCCGGGCGTGGACGACGCTGCCGAGCGGCACCTCCTCGAGGGGTAGCCCACAGCCGCGGAAGACCGCGAGCATCCCGTGGTTCTCCGCCTGGACCACCGCGCGCAGGTGGGCGATCCCGCGCTCCGTCGCGATCTCGGCGAGGCAGCTCAGCAGTGTGGTCGCGACGCCCCGACCCTGGAACGCGTCGTCGACGACGAACGCGGCCTCGGCGGAGTCGCCGAGCGGCAGGTCCCGATCGTAGACGGCGTGGCCGATGAGGCGGTAGCCATCGCCCGGGCCGAGGAAGAGCCCGAGGAGCTGGCGCTCTCCCCGGCGGCCCGGCTCGGCGAGCTCCTCGACCGCGAGCTCGGGACGGATCGCGGCGAAGAAGCGCTGGTGGAGCGACCCAAAGGAGAGGCGCGCGACGAAGTCGGCGACGCCGGGCCGGTCGTCGGGCCCGATCGCCCGCACGTGGGCTTCGGTCCCCTCGCGGAGGACCACGTCCCAGACCGTCGGGGGCGGGGGCGTCGCCCTCCACTCGCTCTTCGGGGTGATCAGCGTCGAGCTCAGGAGGTTAAGGACCGGCATGGGCGTCGTCCTTCCGGACGACGCCGACGCTCATCTACGGGGCGTGAACACCGTTTGACCCTCGCGCCCGGGAGGGAGCCCGGCCGCTGGGCCGGCGACGCGCCGCAGCTCGCCGGCCCGTTCCCGGCGGCCCGCTTCCGCGAGGGCGGGCGAGCCGGGGACGGGGCCATCACAGCCGCGATTGCGCGGTGATCGTCGCCGAGCCGGTCGAATGCTCCCGTCCCCAAGCGGCTCCGACCGAACGGCCGCTTCACCGCGGCGTTCGTGGCGGGCGGGGCAGTAACGGTATCTGGCGGGTCGGCTCAGGGGGAGGCGAGGCGAAGGATGAACCGACTGCAGCCGTGCGAAACGTGCGGCTGTCCGGTCCTCTTCCACGTCCCCCGACCGTCCGCCGGCGGGGGCGCGCCGGTCATGGTCTGCGAGGAGTGCACCCGGACGTCGGGCCACGACCGGATCTGCTCTGGTGGGACGCCCGGGTAAGGGCGGCCCGAGTCGCCACCGGGGCCGGGTCAGCGACGGCCCCGGCCGGCCGATCGCCGCATGCTCCGTGAGGAGCTCGAGGCGCCGGGTGCACCGGCGCGCTCCCACTCCTCCTCTCCGACGGCGGCCGCGGCGAGCGGGGTCGCGGGCGGCCGGCCGCGGTGGTGGCGCCGTCGGTCCCACGTGACCGCGCCGACGATGCCGCCGACCGCGAGCGCCCCGGCGAAGATCCCCCACGGGTACCAGCCGGGCGGCGGGGGCGGCGGAGGAGGTGGAGGTGGGCTGCCCACGACCACGGAGAGGTTCGTCGCGACCTCGTTGCCGGTCGCGTCGATGACCGTCGCGGTGACGTTGAAGGTCCCCGGCCGTGGGAAGGTGTGGCTCACCGCGGTTCCGGAGGCGACGGCGCTGTCCCCGAACGACCAGTAGACGGTGTACGGGGGCGTCCCGCCGGAGGGGGTGGCCGAGAAGTTGACGGGGGCACCGGTGAACGCCGGCGAGGTCGCCGCCCGGGCGGTGAGATGGAGGACCGGGTGGACCACGACCGCGCCGGACCAGATCCCTTCGCCCTGGACCGCGTCGGTCGCGGTGAGATTGATTGGGTATGAGCCGGGGGTGGTGTAGAGGTGCGTCGCGTTGGCGCTCGTCGCGCTCGCGCCATCCCCGAACGTCCACACGAACCCGTACGGGGCGGTCCCTCCCGCCGCGGAGCCGAGGAAGGTCACCGGACGTCCGGCATCGACGGGGTTCGGCCGGACCGTCGCGCTGACCGAGGGTCCGGCGACGACGCTCACGAGGATGGTCGAGAGCGCCCACGCGCCCGAGGCGTCGGTCGCGTTGACCGTGGCCTTGAAGCTCCCGACCTGGGCGTAGGCATGCGTCGTCGCGCTGAGGAACGCGCTCGTCCCGTCGCCGAAGAGCCAGAGGTAGATGTACGGGGCCGTCCCGCTCGCGGCCGTCGCCGAGAAGGCAACGGGCTGGCCGACCTCGACCACCGTCGGGAGGGCGGTCGGCGTGACGGTCAGGATCGGCTCGAGGACCCACGTATCCCCCGGTGACGGGGCCGCACAGGGAAGGCAGCCGGTCGGGGTGCCGCCGAACAGCAGCAGGTACGGCCAGCGGCGCGGCCCCGGCCCGGGCCAGGTGTTCGTCGTCGGAACGAAGGCGGCGCCCGACCGTCCCGGCGGCCCCGACCCCAGGGTGGAGGTGACGTCGGTCCAGCGACCGCCCGCGTAGCGCCACGTGTCGGAGATCGGACCCCGCGAGCTGTTGCCCCCGACCAGGAAGGTCGCGTTCGGTCCGCCGTCATAGCCGAGCCCGGCGCCGAAGCGGGCCGGGGGGAGGAGCGGGGGCAGAAGGAGCGTCCACCGGTCCCGCACGAACGACCAGGAGTCGTTGAGCGGGCAAGCGCTCGCCCCGCACCCGTCCACGAGGAGCGCGTAGGCGTCGCCCGCGTCGTAGACGAACCCCGCCCCCCAGCGCGCGGGCGGCGCCGCGCCGACAATCGCCGTGAGGTCCGTCCAGTTGCCGTCGAGGAACCTCCACGTGTCGTTCATCGGACAGACGGTCCCGCAGCCACCGAACAGGACCATCTCGTTGTCCACGTGGTCGTAGACGAGGCCGGCGCTCCGGCGCGGGGCGGGCGCGATGGCCCCGGTCAGGTTCGTCCAGCGCCCCCCGAGGAAGCTCCAGGTGTCGTTGAGGAGGTGGCCCGGCCCGGCCCATCCACCGAAGAGGAGGGCGTAGCCGTTCCGGTCATCGAAGACGAAGCTCGCCTGCGTGCGGGCCGGTGGCTGGGCGCTCAGGTTGGTGAGGTTCGTCCAGGCGCCGCCGGAGTACTTCCAGGTCTGGGCCGGCGCCGGGCACGCTTTCGCGGTGCAGCCCCCGAACATGACGAGGTAGTTGTCGATCGGGTCGTAGAGCATCGACGCACCGGTGAGCGGCGGGGGAGCGATCCTCATCCCGCGGGAGACGTTGTACCAGGTTAGCGGTCCGCCGGCGAGGGGCGACGCAGGCGCGGCAGCGGGGAGGCATCCGCCGGCCGGGGCGACGCAGGGGCCGGCGTCACCCGTGACCGGGCCCGGCGCGGCGGGGACCGGAGGGGAGAGCACCGACGGGGCCGAAGGAACGCCCCCGGAGGGAGGCAGCAGCACCGCTAGGGCGAGCAGCGTGGCCAGCGCCAGCAGGCGGGGGGAACGGCCGACCGGTGAACGTATGCGGGGACGCATCCGAAGGAGGGCTCAAGAGCCGTACTATCCCCGCCCCGGCGGGAAATACCTTTGGGCGGCGGCGGCGGGCTACGGGCCCCCGAGGAACGCCGCCAGCAGGACGACGCCGAAGGTCGCGACCATCGAGAGGAGGGCGAGGAGGAGGTTCGCCCGGCGCCAGGGTGCGAGCGAGGCCGGCGAGGCCCCCGCCTCCCGCCGTCGGCGAAGACGCGGGCCGATGACGAACGTGTGGAGGCCGCTCGTGAGGAGGACGAGCCCGACCAGAAGGACCTTCGCCTCGAGGACCGGCTCCGCGCCCAGCGAAGTACCGGGGGGAAGGTACCAGCTGAGGTTGTAGAGGCCCGTGAGGATCGTGATCCCGAGGGCCGGCCACATGACCCACGACATGGACCGGGCGACGGCCGCGACGAGGGGGACGGCCGCCTCCGGCTCCGAGCGGTGGTGGCGAGCGAGCGCGGCGGTCGTCACCGCGAGCGCGATCGAGCCGCCGACCCAGATCGAGGCACCGACCAGGTGCACCCCCAGGACGAGGGAGTCGAGCAGCGACACCCTCGGACCTCCCGCCCGCCTGTGCCGATCGTAGCGGCCGAAGGGCTGCGGCTACGTGCCCCCGGTCGGCGCGGCGCGGGCTGCGGTGGCGGGGGCGCGCCTCGGGACGACGCCGAACCCGAGGAAGAGGAGGAAGACCCCGGCGAACTCCGCGAAGTACAGCGTGATCGGGAACGCCGCGATGTACAGGCCGCCGGCGATGCTGATCACGATCACCCCGGCCGCGACGTAGAGGAGCCGCCAGACCTTGGTTCGGAAGGCGTCCCGGAGCGACCCCACGACCATCACGGCGGCCGCGGGGAAGGTCACGAGGGAGGAGGTGACGACGATCGCCAGCGGCGGGTTGCCGGTGACGACTCCCCCCACGATGATCGAGAGGGGAGCGGCGGTGACCGCGCACGCGATCGCCGTCGCCGCAGAGCTCACGACGACGTAGCCGGCGTACAGCCGCCGGTAGAGGGGTCGCGCCCAGAACTGGGCCGACCCGAGCGACAGCGTGCCGACGAGGACGGCGACCAGGACGAGGTAGGCCTGAAGGAGGGCGACGGAGGTGACCCCGGCGTAGAAGGCGGCCTCCTCGAAGAGGGTCGCCGCCACGAGGGCGAGCCCCACGGCCCAGTAGGCGTGGGCGGTACCCCGCCCGTCCCGGTAGCGCCGCAGTTCCGCGACGGTGAGGACGAGCGCGAGGGCCGCGAGGACCCCGAGGGCCAAGGCCCCGTCGCCGGGAGGAAGATCGGTCATCGCAGTCCACCGGGCGCGGCGGCCCACCCACCGTACATCGAAGGCGGAGCCCGCGGAGGATTCTTCTTGGATAGGTTCGTACTCGGTGGGTGCGACGGTCCCGCACGGGGGGATTATGGGGTCCGACGTGCGTAAATCCCGGTCGCGCGTACGTCCGGACGATGACCGCCCGATCGAGCCCCCGAGAACCCGGGGCGAGCCCCGGTGCCGAGGCGACCTTGCGGGTCGCGGTGCGCCCGTCGGCTACCGGCCCGCTGCGGGAGGCCCTGGCGGCGCGAGGGGACGGCGCCGTCGTCCGCCTCTTCATCGAGCCCGGCATCCACCCCCGCGTCGGCATGCTCGTGGACCGGCCCGGGCCGTCGGACGTTCGCACGCGCGTCGGGGAGATCGAGGTCGTCGTCGATCCGGCGGGCCTGCGGTTCCTCCAGGACGCGACGATCGATTACGTGTCGGAGGGCGGGGGCGCCGGCTTCCGGGTGACCGGGCCGAACCTCCCGTCGACGGAGCCGGGGCCGTCGGCCGCCCCGGCCGCTGCGGCCCCGGGCGACCGGTCCGCCCGCGAGAGCGAGATCCGGTTCGGCCTCAAGAAGGTCTTCGACCCGGAGATCCCGATGAACATCCTGGACCTCGGCCTCATCTACGGCATCGACTGGCCGGCCGACGACCACGTCGCGATCCGGATGACGATGACGAGCCCGGGCTGTCCCGTGGCCGATCTCCTCGTCGACGAGGTCCGCCAGGTCGCCCTGGGCGTCCCCGGGGTCCGCCAAGCGGACGTCGAGGTGGTGTGGGACCCGCCTTGGGGCCCCGACCGGATGAGCGAATTCGCGCGGCGACAGTTCGGCTACGCGTAGGCGCCGGCCGCCGAAGGCGGGACAGCGCCGTTACACCGAGCGCGGTCGTCGGGCAGTGTATCCCGGGTGTAGCGGGAGCCGGCGTTTAAGAAGGCCCAGGTGTCGTCCGGTGCGATGGTCCCCGCCCCGCAGCGCTCCCGACCGGGGGGGCTCCCCGGCTCCTGGGGAGGCCGTTCCCCCGAGGGGCGCGCGCGGACCGCCCTCGCGGTGGCCATCGTCATCGGCCTGTGGGTCCCGTCGATCGGGGTCTACGTAACCGGGGGGGCCGCCGGCAGCGTCCACGACCGTGTCGCCCCGGCCGCGGGGCGGGGCGTTGCGATCCCCGGGAGCGGGGCGAGCGCCTTGGCCGAGGGATGCCGCGGCACCCCCTCGGCCGCCTGCGCCCCGGCGCGCGCGCCACTGAACGGCGGAAGCGGCCTCATCTGGGCGAACCTCACCGCGCCGTTCGACCCCGCCCCGTCGGAGCGCGCGTTCGCCGCGATGGCCTACGACCCCTCGATCGCCCGGACCGTACTCTTCGGCGGCCTCGGACCGTACGGCACTGCCCTCGGCGACCTCTGGCAGGCGGCGGATGGAAGCTGGAGCGCGTGGTACCCTTCGGGGGAGTCCGCGCCCTCGGCCCGCTGGGGTGCGGCGTTCGTCTACGATGCGGCGGACAGCGAGCTGGTCCTCTTCGGGGGCCAGAACGCGACCGGGTACCTGAGCGACAGCTGGACCTTGAACTCCACCGGCTGGCATCGGGTCACCACGGACTCGGGGCCGTCGTCGCGGGCGTTCGCTGCGGCGACCTACGACCCGGCGGAGAGCGGGCTCCTCCTGTTCGGCGGGGCCTCCGCGACCCTCTCCGGCCGGACGCACCTGCTCAACGACACCTGGCTCTTCCGCGGCGGCTCGTGGGTCAACCTCTCCGCCTCGCTCCACGGCGCCGCCCCACCTTCCCTCATGCAGGGGGCGCTCGGCTACGACCCCAGCGCGGCGGCGGCGGTCCTCTTCGGCGGCGAGATCGCCACGGCCCCGGACGCCTGGTCCTCATCGACCTGGCAGTTCACGGGCGACGAGTGGTCCAATCTCACCCTCTCGCTCGCGACCTCTCCCGGAGCGCGGGGCGGCGCCGCCATCGCCTACGACCCGCAGGCCGACGGGCTCGTCCTGTTCGGGGGAGCGGGGGCGACGGGAGCGACCGACACCACGTTCGAGTACGGGCCGAACGGCTGGCAGAACGTGAGCGGGGCCGGTGCGCGTCCGGCCCCGAGGGCCGGGGCGGCGATGACCTACGAGCCGGGAACCCTACGGGCGGTCCTCTTCGGCGGCTACGTCCCGGGCACGTTCACCACGTACGGTGACACGTGGGGCTACGGGCTCCCTCCGCTCGCGGTCGTCCTCTCCGCGACCCCGACGGCCGGCGTCGGGCCGCTCAATGTCTCCTTCGCGCTCAACGTCACGGGGGGCGCCGCACCCTACGCGATCCAGTGGTCGTTCGGCGACGGGGGTCTCGCGCTCAACGTCACCGCGGTCGAGCACACCTACTCCGCCGTCGGGAACTACTCCGCCACCGCCTCGGTGACGGATGCCACGGGGACGAACCTCGCCCGGAGCCTCGTCATCGCGGTCATCACCGGCTGGCAGAACGAGCACCAGTGGGCCGAGGTGACGACCTTAACGGCGTCGCCCGGGCCCCGGACCTCCCCGCAGATGGCCTACGATCCGGATCTGCGGGCCGTCCTCCTTTTCGGTGGGTACTCCCCGACGGACACCGCGCTCGCGGACACGTGGGAATTCGTCAACAACGTCTGGCTCAACCTCACCGGCAACCTCACCGCCGCCCCGCCGGGGCGCTGGGGGGGTGCTCTCACCTACGACCCCGCCGACCATCTTCTGGTCCTCTTCGGGGGCCGGGGCCTCGGTGGGTTCTACAACGACACCTGGGGGTTCACCGCCGCGGGGTGGGAGCGGCTTATGCCGTCGATCGCTCCCTCGGCCCGCGCCTTCTTCGCCATGACCTACGACGCGGCGGACGGCTACGTCCTCCTCCAGGGGGGCGGCTACAGCCTCCTCACCGGCGGTCCGTGGACCGTCCTCAACGATACGTGGGAGTACCGCGGCGGCAGCTGGGTGAACGCGACGCGCAGCGTGACGGACGCGCCGCCGCCCCTGATCGGCGCCCTGTCCACCTACGATCCCGCCGTCGGTGCCGTCGTCCTCTTCGGCGGCAGCTCGGTCGCCCCGGGCGGGACCCCGGGGACCTGCTACCCGAGCGGAGCGACGTATCTGTTCCTCAACGGCATCTACACGGTCTCCGCGACGACCCACTCGCCGCCCGCGCTCCTGTTCGCCGCGGGGACGTACGACGCGACGGACACCGCCGTGATCGTCTTCGGCGGCGCCCAGCAGATCGGGGGGCTCTGCTACTCGGCGTCGACGACCTACTCGCTCTCCGGGGGAGACTGGGGGTCACTCGCGCCGACGCTCGTCACCGCGCCGCCCGCGCGCGACGCGGCCGGCATCGCGTTCGATGGGAGTGAGGGCGTCGTCGTCCTGTTCGGCGGGACCTCGAACGGTCTGTATCTCGGCGACACCTGGGTGTATCCCGCCCCCCTGAACGGCAGCCTCGGAACGACCGTCGGCAACCCGAACGGCACCGTCGGCGGGTCGGGCTCGGGCAATTCGAGCGGAGGCGCGGGGGGAGGCGGCCCGTCCTCGAACGGCACCGGGGCGGCCGTGCCGTTCGAGATCGGCTACTCGATCAGCGCCACCCGGGCCACGGTCCCGTTCACGGTGGTCCTGTCGGCGACGGTCACCGGGGGCACCGCCCCGTACAACTTCACGTGGGACTTTGGCGATTCCTCGCCCGTCGCGGCCGGCCCCTCGGCGTCGCATACCTACCGCGTTCCCGGTTCGTTCGATCCGGTCCTGACCGCCCGGGACTCGGGCGGGGGGCTCGTCGTCGACGTGCTGCCGATGATCGACGTCCTCGCGGCCCCGCCGGCGAACGCCACCGGCACCTCGCTCATCGGCCCGGGGGCCGTCACCGCGTCCTTGTCCTACGGACTCACCCTGCTCGTCGCGAGCGCCGCGGCCGTGGCGGGGGTCGTCTACGCGTGGAGCCGGTACCAACGCCGTCTCGAGGAGGAAGGGAATGCCATCGTGCGGGATATCGAGGAGACTAAGAACCCGGAGAAGTTACCCCCACGTACCCGGTGAGGGTCCGTGGTCGTGGGTCGCGTGCGGAACCATGCTCGGTCGAAGCGCCGGCGGTCCGCGCTCTCGCGGTTCGCGGGGTGGATCGCCGTGACGGCGCTGGCCCCGCTTTTCCTCCTGCCGGCCGGCGCGGCGTTCGGCGCGTCCGCGGCCGCCGTCCCGTTCGCGGTCCAGGTCTCGGCGTCGCCCAGCGCCGGGACGATCCCCCTCACGGTGAGCTTCGCGGCGACGGTGACGGCGGGGGTGCCCTCCGCGGTCGATTGGACCTTCGGCGACGGGGCGAGCTGGAACGGGACCGGCGTGGCCGCGCTGAACGTGCTCCACCGCTACGTGAGCGTCGGGACGTTCGTCGCGGTGGCGACGGTCATCGAGACGTCGGGTACGTCCAGCGCCTTCACGCGGGTGAGCGTCGAGAGCGGTCCGCTCAGCGCGGCGATCGCGGTGACCACCGAGAGCGGCGCCGCGCCGCTCGGCGTGACCTTCCGCGCGCTCGTCTCGGGAGGCACGGGGACGTACACGGCGTTCTCCTGGGCGTTCGGCGACGGGGCCGTCGGGGCCGGGCCGGTGGTCAACTACACCTATCCGGTCCAGGGCGCCTTCACCGCGACGCTGACCGTTCGCGACAGCGCCAACGACACCGTCGGCGCCTCCGTCCGGGTCAACGTCAGCGCTCCCACCGCGGCCGCGGCCGGGATCTCGGCATGGTCGGTCCCGACGACCCTCGCCACGGCGGGGATCGTCGGCGCGGGCCTCGCCTGGGGCAGTCTCTACCTGGGCCGGCGCCGGCGCGGGAGAAGCGCCGCCAGCTTCGACGAGCCCGACGCGGGGTCCGGTATCCCCCCCGGCGCGCTCGCGGGGGCCCGGGGGATGGCGGTCGGGGATGTCTTGCCCGGGGCCGTTGCGGCCGCGGCGGTCGCCTCCGCCTCGATCCCTGCCCCAGCGACCGAGGAGAGCCGTCCCACGGCCACCGCCCCGGCCCCGGACGGCGTCCGGTCCACCCCCCCACCGTTCCTGCCCTCGCTCCGGAGCGCGCCGGTCGTCCTCGCCCCGCCCCAGGACGAGCCGAAGCGCTGGTCGCGCGAGGTGGTCGCGTACCTGGGATCGCTACCGATCCTCGGGCCCGACGACATCCCGTCCCTCGACTGGACGCAGAAGGGGATGAGCGAGCGGCTCGGCACCGGGCAGAACCAGGTGAGCAACGTCCTCCGGCGCCTGGTCGCCGCGGGGATCGTCCATGACCAGTTGGAGCATGTCCAGGGCCAGCCGCGGCGGCTCAAGGTCTACCGGCTCACCCCGCGGGGAGAGGCGCTCGCCCGCGAGGTGCGGCGCCGACGCGCCGCCGCGCAGGGGCGCCCGGCGCCGTACGGTCGGACCTAGCCGGTCCGCTACACGGGCGCGTCCCTACTTGTAGGTCGAGTGGTGCGCGGCGCCCTCGTCGTCGACGATCGTGATGCACTCGCCCTCGCACTCGAACAGGCACGCCTCGCAGACGATGCAGTCCGGGCCCGCGATCACCGCGGACTTCTCCGCCCGGAACTGGAACTTCGCCGCGACGCTCGGGTCATCGACGATGCCCGGGAAGGCGTCCCTCGGGCGCATCTCGAACACCGTGACCGGACAGACGTCCCGGCAGTGGGTGCAGCCGGTGCATTTTTCGTGGGCGACCTCGACGGAGACCATGGGAATCGCGGGTCCACGACGGAACGGTATTTAGCGGGTCTCCCGCGCCGGTGCACCGTGGGCCGATCGCGACGTCGGCCGGTGCGATAGGCGCCACCGGGGGGCGTCCGCCCGCGCAAACGCCTTTACCCCGGCCTCGGGTTCGCTCTCCGTGACCGCCCCCCCCACCGCAGTTTCCGGGCCGCTCGCCGGGAAGATCGTCCTGGTCACCGGGGCGACCTCGGGCATCGGGAAGGTCATGGTCGGCGCGCTCGCCGAACGGGGAGCGACGGTCCTGGCGGCGGGACGCAACGACCAGCGGTGCCGGGCCACGATCGCCGAGGTCCAGGCCCGCGTCCCGGCGGCGAACATCCTCGGTATGGTCCACGACCTCGCGGAGACGTCCGGGGTGCGCGGGCTGGCGGCCGAGGTGACGGCCGCCTACCCCGGGGGGATCGACGTCCTCATCAACAATGCCGGGGCCGTCTACGCCCGGCGCGAGGAGACGGCCGAGGGGGTCGAGCGGACGTTCGCGCTCAACGTCGTCGCGCCGTTCCTTCTGACCCAGCTCCTGCTCGACGGCCTTCGGTCGCGGGCTCCCTCCCGGGTCGTGATGGTCGCCTCCGAGGCCCATCGGATGGGGCGGATCGACCTCGACGACCTCGAGCTGCGCCGGCGCTACTCGGGGATGGGCGCCTACAACGCCTCCAAGCTCGCGCTGATCCTCCTGACGCGAGAGTTCGCGCGTCGCCTCGGCCCGAGCGGGGTCCGGGTCAACGCCGTCCACCCGGGGTTCGTCCGGACGCGCTGGGGGCTCAACAACCGCGGCTGGCTCGGCGGCGGCGTCCGCGTCGCCGCGGCCCTCTTCGCGATCGGCCCCGTCGCCGGGGCGCGGACGCCGCTCGCGGTCGCAAGCGAGCCGGAGTTCGCGGACCTGACGGGGGCGTATGTGGTGAGATCGCGGGTCCGCCCCGGCTCGCCGAGGTCGACCTCGACGGAGAGCGCGGGCCGGCTCTGGACGTCGCTCGTCGACCGGCTCGGGGTCGACCGGACCGCCGCCGCGTCCTAGGCCGCCGGCGCCACCGGTGGGGGCGGAGCCCCGGTGCCCGAGGGACGGGGAAGGAGGGTGTCGAAAACGGCGGCGAAGTCCGCATCGCCGAGGCCGGCCGCGATGGCGGCGTCGTAGAGCCGGCGGATTTCGCGTCCGAGGCGGGTCGACCGGCCGACGTCGCGTCCCGCCGCCTCGACCAGACGGACATCCTTGTCGGCGAGGCGCAGCCGGAAGTGGGCCGGATAGCTCCGCTTTCGGAACATGTCCGCCTTCCGATCGAGCATCGTCGAGCGGCCGCCGCCGGTGGACAAAAGGTCGATCGTCCGCTGGCGGTCGAGGCCGAGGCCCTCGGCGAGGGCGAGGGCTTCGGCCGCGAGGGCGACGTGGCCGATCGTGAGGAGGTTGTTGACGAGCTTCATCGAGGAGCCGCCGCCGACGCCGCCCAGGTGCTCGATGCGCACGGAGAATCGCTCGAGGTAGGGTCGGGCGCGCTCCAGGTCGGCCGCCTCGCCCCCGGCGAAGACGGTGAGGCGTCCCTCTTCGGCGAGGTCCGTGCTGCCGCCGACCGGGGCGTCGACGAAGTGGATCCCGCGCTTCGCGAGCCGCTCCGCCGTGGCCCGACTCTGCGCCGGGCTCACCGTGCTGAGGTCCACGACGAGCGCCCCCGCGGAAAGCCCGCGGGCGACGCCGTTCCGTCCGAAGAGGACGGCGCGGACGGCCGGATGGTCCGTGACCATCACGAAGACGATGCCGGCCGAAGCCCGCCGGCCGACGTCGATCGGTCGATCGGCGACGGCCGCCCCCGCCTCCCCGATCTCCCGCGCGCGCTCTGCGGTGCGGTTGTAGACGACCAAGGGAACCCCTGCGGCGAGCAGCCGCCGCGCGATGGGGGCCCCCATGAGCCCGAGGCCCACGAGTCCGACGGAGAGGGGCGGGACGAGGGGGGATGGCGCGTGCATGCGTTGCGGAAGGTCGCTAGGGCTTATCTGTTGGCCGGCGACCGGGCGGCTTTGGCCGCCGCCCCCTCCCGCGTATCTGTCTACGAGGCCGTAGCGTCGCGTGGCCGAGACGGCGCCGAGCCCCCCCATCGTCCACACTATCGGCCACTCGACACGGAGCGTCGAGGTGCTGATCGACCTGCTCCGGGCCGCCGACGTCCGCCGGGTGATCGACCTCCGCACCATCCCCCGGTCCCGGCACAATCCCCAGTTCGACCGCGCGACCTTCCCCGACTCCCTGGCGGCCCACGGGATCGGGTACCGGCACGCCCCCGAGCTGGGAGGCCTGCGACGCCCGGCGCGGGACTCGGCGAACGGGGGCTGGCGGAACGCGTCGTTCCGCGGATTCGCCGACTACATGCAGACCCCGACCTTCGACCGGGCGATACGGGATCTCGTCGAGGAGGCGCGCGCCACCCCGCTCGCGATCCTCTGTGCCGAGGCCGTGCCGTGGCGATGCCATCGGTCGCTCGTCGCGGATGCGTTGGACGTCCGGGGGGTGCGGGTGCTGCACATCATCGGCGGGCGGAGCCCCTCGCCCCACGTCCGGACCGCGTTCGCGGTCGTCGACGGGGAGCGCCTCCGTTACCCACCGGTGCCGGTGGCCGCCCATCCGCTCGAGTCGTTCGGGGGTTCCGCGGGACCGGGGACGGGGGCTCGGCTACCGAAGAGACGGCCGATCGCCCGGAGGGAGCGGTTGGGGGAGTCGCGGTTCCCGGATCCCGGGCCGCCACTTCCGGCCGGTCGCGCCGGCGGCGTCGGGGCCCCGGCCAGCGGCGGAGTCCGGAGGGAGCCCTCGGCCGGCACGCCGAACGGGTCGAAGCCCGGGCCGAGGCGACCTACCCGGCCGCGGTCGGAGCCGACCCGGGGCGCGGGGGCGGACCCCACCGCCGGCGGGGACAGGACCAAATAGCCGGGCCGGGCTTGCCGCCCGCGTGGGGGGCCGCACGCGCGTCGTCTCCGGGAGGTGGCATGCCTACCTTCCGGGGATCCGCCAGCGCATCGTCCTCAAGGGCCCGGTCGTTACCCTTGCCCTGTACCGTCTCGATCCCGGGACCCATTCCCCGCTCCATCGCCACCAGGAGGCGCAGATGGGCATCTGTATCGAGGGTTCCGGGCTCCACCGGGTGCTGCTCTGGGTCCGGCACGGCCGGTCGACGCGTGGGGAGATGACCGAGATCCGCGTCCAGGCCGGCGACGCCTACTACATCCCGCCGCTGACCCCCCACGAGTTCATCGCCGACCCGAAGGAAGGGGCGACCGTGGCGGACCTCGTCACCTACCGTGTCTACGGCAACCCGCCGCTGTGACGCCGCGGGCTCGGCACGGAGCGAGCCGCCGCGCGGGCGGGCCTCCACCGCCGGCGTCGCCGCAGGAAAAGCCGGTGGCGCTCGTGACGGGGGGCGGGACAGGGATCGGGCTCGCCATCGGCGAGCGTCTCGCGCGCGACGGCTACGACCTCGCCATCGCGAGCCGTTCGGCCGACCACCTGCGGGCCGGGGCCGAGCGGCTCCGTTCGGCCGGGGCGCGCGTCCTCGAGGTCCCGACGGACGTGCGCGACGCGGCGCAGGTCGAACAGCTGGTCGACCGCGTCCGCCGCGACTTTGGCCGCCTCGACCTCCTCGTCAACAACGCCGCCGGCAACTTCATCGCGCCGGCCGAGTCGATCTCCCCGAACGGCTGGCGCGCCGTGGTCGGCATCGTGCTCGACGGGACGTTCCTCTGTTCCCGGGCGGCCTTCCCGTTGCTCGTGGCCTCGCCGCGCGCGGCGATCGTGAACATCGTCGCCGCGTACGCCTGGATGGCCGGCCCGGGCACGGCCCCCTCCGCCGCGGCGAAGGCCGGGGTCCTCGCCCTCACCCGCACCCTGGCCGTCGAGTGGGCCCGCCACCGCATCCGGGTCAATGCGGTCGCGCCCGGACCGGTCCGCACCGAGGGGACCGACCGCCAGCTCTGGGTCAGCCCGGCCCTCGTCGAGGCGATCGTCGCCGGCATCCCGATGGGCCGGTTCGGCACCCCCGAGGAGATCGCCCACGCCGTCGCGTTCCTCGCGTCGCCGGAGGCGGGGTACATCACCGGCCAGGTCCTCGCCGTGGACGGCGGCCAGTGGCTCGGCAGGGGGGTGCTCGACCTGCTCGCTCACGTGCCGGCTCGCACCGACTAGTGCGGGCCGGGCGCCGCCCCGGCATCCCCGGGAGCGGCGAGATGGACGCGCAGGAACTCGGCGGCGCGCGTCCAGGCGACGAGGCGGTTCTCGAGCCGCACGATCCCGTGTCCTTCGTCGTCGAAGACGAGGAGGTCGACGGGCCGGCCCCCGCGCTGCATCGCCGCCACGATCTGCTCGGCCTCGTGCAGCGGGACGCGGGGATCGTTGCGGCCATGGATGACGAGGAGCGGGGCCCGGATGCGGTCGGCGTGGGCGACCGGCGAGATCTCCTCGAGGAAGGCGCGGTCGTGCTCGAGACTGCCGTACTCGGCCTCGCGGATCCGCCTCCGCCACGGACCGGTCCGCTCGAGGAACGTCACGAGGTTGGCGATCCCCACGAGGTCGACGCCGGCCCCGAAGAGCTCCGGGTACGTGCCCATCGCCGCTAGGACCATGAACCCCCCGTAGCTCGCGCCGAGGATCCCGACCCGCCCGGGGACCGCCCGGCCCTGGCGGACCTGCGCGTCGAGCAGGTCCTTGAGGTCGCGCACCGAGTCCATGCGCTTTCGCACGTCGTCCAAATGGACGAACGTCCGGCCGTAGCCGGTGCTGCCCCGCACGTTCGGCGCGAGGACGCGGAAGCCCTCGCCCGCCAGGAACTGGAGGAACGGGTTGAACCCGGGCCGCGCCTGGGACTCCGGTCCACCGTGGACGTAGACGACGGTGCCGCGCAGGGTCCCCCGGGGGGCGTACTCCCAGAAGGGGATGGTCACCCCGTCCCGCGCCCGGACCCGGTCGAGGCGCGGGAAGACCGACGCGGGCGGATCCGCCGCGGGGCGGGTGAGCCGCCGCTCCTTCCCGGTCTCCACCGCGCGGCGGTAGACGTCGACGCTGTCGGCCGAGCTCACCTCGTAGGCGAACGCGGAGGAGTCGGGGAGCCACGAGAGGCCCCCGATGACCCCGCGCGGGCCGGAGAGGACCGCCCGGTCCTCTCTCGTCATCGGGTCGAACAGGTGCGTCTCCCCGAAGCCGTCCCGGTTGACGACGAGGGCGAGCAGGGAGGAGCTCGGCGCGGCGACGAGCTGCTCGACGTCCCCGGCGAACTCCCGCACGAACTCGTGGTGGGGGACCCCGGGACGGAACCGGACGAGGGCAGTGAGCTCGCGACCGGGGTTCGCCGCGGCATAGACCCCGTCCGGCCGCAACGCCGCCCCGTGCACGGTGACCTCCGCGGTGTGCGGGTTCAGATGGACGACCCGCTCGCCCTCGAGGAGAAAGAGGTCCGCGTCGAGGTTGGTGGTCGCCCGCGCGAAAAGGACCCGGTCCCCTTGCACGTCGAGGACGATGTGGGTCCCGTCGCCGGTGAAGAGGCGCGCCGGGGGGGAGGGCGGGTCGATGCCGATCCGGTAGAGGTCGAAGAATCGGGGGTCCCGCGCGTTCGAGGCGAAGAGGTAGGCGCGTCCGTCCTCGGTCCATCGGCCCGAGGCGTGGACCACCTCGGGGGCGCTCGTCAGCGGACGAAGGGCGGCCCCGGGGCCCTTTCCCCGGCCGAGGTCGAGCAGCGCGAGCTGCCAGTGCTCATCGCCTCCGCGGTCGACCGAGACGATCGCTTGGGGGGCGGTGGGAGAGGCCTGCACGCCCCCGATCCGGTCCGCACCGGCCGTCAGCGGCCGGGACGGGCCCCCGGCCGAGGGGACGGTCCAGACCTGGGGGTGGCCCGTGGCGTTCGACAGGTAGAGCACCGACTCCCCGTCGTAGGTCACCGACGGGGCGTAGGCCGAGGGGACCTCGAGCCATCGTCGCAGCCGGCCGGTCGGGCCCTCGGGACCGGGAGTGGGCACGGCCGGCCGTGAGCGGCCCGGGGGGATAACCCCTCGGCCCGGCTCGCGCCGAAGGTTAATGGCCCGAGACGCCGTAGGGGCGCCGGAGCGGGCGGACGACCCCGCCCGACGGGGAATGCTGGTCGAGCGGGTGTTCGAGCTCGGCGGGATCCTGACGATCGTCTTCGGAGCCGCCCTCGCCGTGCTCCTCTACGCGACCGACGCCGGGAGCTACGGGGTCGGGATCTTCCTCGGCCCCCTTCTCCTGATCGGGTTCGGCGCGTTCTTCATCGGGGTCGGTCGTCAGGCGCGGGCGGATCGTCAGGCGCTCCTCGCCCTGGCCGGGGGGTCGCGGGGAACGGGCCCGGCACAGCGCCCACCGCCCGGGGGCGGGTGAACGCCGGATGGAGCGCCGCGCGCTCGGGGTCGGTCGGGACCGGCTTCCCGTCGTGGGGTTCGGGACCTGAAAGGTCCTCGACGTTCGCGGAGCGGAGGCCGAGCGGCGGGCGCATGGCGTCGTCGAGACGGCGTTCCGCGCCGGGGTCCGGGTCTTTGACAGCTCCCCCATGTACGGCGAGGCGGAGCGCGTGCTCGGGGATGCGATCGCCCCGTTCCGGGACGAGGTGTTCGTCGCGACGAAGGTCTGGGCCGAGACCGAGGGGGAGGCGGAGCGCCAGATCGCGCGGTCGCTCGGCTTCTTCGGAGGTCGGGTCGAGCTCCACCAGGTCCACAATCTCCGCCAGGTCGACTATCTCCTTCCGCGGCTGCGCCGCCTCGTGAGCGAGGGCGCGGTCCGCTACGTGGGCGTGACGCACTACGACCCCGCCGCCTTCCCCGACCTCGCCCGCCGGCTCCGTACGGAGGCGCTGGACGCGGTCCAGCTGCCGCTCAACCCCGTGGCCCGCCGCTCGGAGGAGGAGCTCCTGCCGGTCGCCGAGGAGCGGGGGCTCGGGGTCCTCGGGATGCAGCCGCTCGGCACCGGAGGGCTCCTGACCGGCGGGGAAGGGCCGGTGCCGCCGGAGGCCGCGGCGCTCGGATGCCGGACGTGGGCGCAGGTCGCCCTGAAGTGGAGCCTGTCCGACCCCCGCGTCAGCGTCGTCCTGCCGGCCACGACGCGCGCCGACCATGCCCAGGAGAACGCCGCCGCCGGCGAACCCCCCTGGTTCCCCCCCGCGCTCCGCGCGGAGATCGCGCGCCGCTGGAGCCGATAGTCTCGACCGCTGGCCCGGCGCCCCCGCGGAGCACAAGGCTTTTCTTTGCGTCCCTTCCTCGGCACGATGCGGCCGGGATGGGGTAGTTTGGTCTATCCTGGGGGACTGTGGATCCCTCGACCCGGGTTCAAACGGCGGCGGGGACCACCCCCGCCTCCGGAGACTCTCGGTCCCGGCCCTCTCTTCCTGCCCCGCCGCGGGCGGGCGCGAGAGGCTCCGCCCGGCGCCGCGGGTCGGCGGAGCCCCTCGAGGACCTCGGGGAGCGCCGCGAGCGAGTAGTCGGCCCAGCGCGCCCCCCACTGGAGAAGGTCGGCGGGCGTCAGCGTCCAGCCCGGAAGGTTCGACGCGCGCGCGAGGGCGACCACCCCGGGGACCGACCCGGCCGCCTCCATGTCGAAGCGAGAATCGCCGATGAGGAAGACGGGCGCATCGGGGTAGCGCCGGCGGTACTCCGCGAGGTGCTCGCGCTTCGTCCCCTGTCCGGAGCCGAGGACGCCCTCGAACCAGAAGCGCAGCCCCTCCCGTTCGAGGACGAGATCCGCCATCTCGCGCTCGGCCCCGGTCGAGACGACCAGCGTCCATCCGTCGCCGCCGAGCCGCTTGAGCAGCCCGGGCACCTCGGGGAACGGGCGAGCCTGCGGGTAGGCCTCCCGAACCTTGCGCTCATGGAAGGCGCGGGCCACCCCCGACCGGGTGGTCGCCGAAACGTCGGGGTAGAGCTGGGTGAGCTGGGCCTCGAACGGCATCCCCGTGGTCGCGAGGTAGTGGATGCGGCCCTCCTCGGGGGGCGTGCCGAACGCCTCGAGAAGGATCGCCGCGGCGACCTCGCTGATGCGGCCGATGTCGTCCAGGATCGTGCCATCGAGGTCGAAAACGAGGACCCCGCGGGCGACGGAGCGCGGCGCCACGGGAGGCTCCGTCACCGGCGGTCGCGCGACCTCGGTGAACTGCGAGGTGGACGTGGGCAGCACCGGAAGCGGCGTCCCGACCGGCCCGCTGTCGGACGGTGGCGTGGGGGGGCTCGTCCGTCCGTTCCCACGACGGGGGCGCTGGCGGTCGGCCACGCCCCGCCGAGCCGGTGGCCCTCATTAAGCCGATGGACCGCGCTCCGACGCGGGAACCTTTAGGTCCCGGGCCGTCTCGGAGGCAAAGGAGGCCCCATGCACCCGAGCCGTGCGATACGCGGCCACCGCTCCGAGCTTCTCGCCGGGCGCCGGATCGTGCTCGGCATCTCGGGCTCGATCGCGGCGATCGAGACGCCGAGGGTCGCCCGCGAGCTGATCCGCCACGGAGCCGAGGTCATCGTCGTCATGAGCCGGGAGGCGACCCGCCTCGTCACGCCGGAGGCGATCGGATTCGCGACCGGCCGGCCGCCGATCGTCGAGCTGACGGGTGAGGTCGAGCATGTCTCGCTTCTCGGCCCGGGGGCCGGCCGCGCCGACCTTCTGCTCCTCGCCCCGGCGACCGCGAACACGATCTCCAAGATCGCGCAGGGGATCGACGACACGCCGGTGACGAGCTTCGCCTCGGTCGCCCTGGGGGGCGGGGTCCCCGTGCTCGTCGCCCCCGCGATGCACGCCGACATGGCCCGAAACCCGGCGGTCAAGGAGAACCTCGAGCGGCTTCGGTCGTGGGGGGTGGGGATCGTCGCCCCGACCGCCGCGGAGGGCGAGGAGAAGCTCGCCGGCCCGGAGGAGATCGCCGCCGCCGTCCTCCACCGGCTGGCCCGGGGTCCGCTCGCCGGCCGACCGGTCGTGGTCATCGGCGGGGCGGCCCGCGAGGCGATCGACGCGGTCCGTTCGATCACCAACGAGAGCAGCGGGGCCACCGCCCTCGCGCTCGCCACCCTGGCCCACTACCGCGGCGCGGACGTCGAGCTCTGGGCGGGCGCCCTCGAGCTGCCGGTCCCGCCGTGGATCCCCGTCCGACGCTGGCGCAGCGTCGCCGACCTCCTCACCCTCGCGCGCCAGCGGCGCGGGGAGCTGGCCCGCGCGGCCGCCGTGATCGTCCCCGCCGCGCTGAGCGACTACACCCTGCCGCCCCGTTCGGGAAAGATCTCCTCGCGCGATGAGCCCCGCCTTACCCTCACTCTCGAGCGGACCCCGAAGGTCCTCGAGGAGATCCGACGGCGGGCCCCCGCGCCGACCCGGCTCGTGGGGTTCAAGCTTCTCGCCGGCGCCGGCTCGGTGACGCTCGAGACGGAGGCGCGCGCCCTCCTCGAGAGCTCCGGCGCGGATTGGATGATCGGCAACGACCGTGCGGTCATGGGGTCGCCGCAGACCCAGGTCCTGATCTTGACCCGCCGCGGGGACCGGCGCTGGCTGCGAGGTCCCAAGGAGGAGGTGGCCGGCAAGATCCTGGACGACCTCTCCCGGGAGCTGGCCGAGATCCCGGCGGCGGGCCCGCCCGACACGCCCGCGCGGGCGCGCTCGGGGTCCGGGCGCCCTCGGCGCCGCCGGCCCTCGCACCGCCGGCGCGCGCCCCGTTCCTCTTAATAAGTCGGTCGCCTCGGCGGCGCGAGGCATCCACGATGGTCAAGCTCGCGGAGTGGAGAGGCAAGGAGATCTTCCGCCGGTACGGGATGCCCCTGCCCCGCGGCGCGGTCGTCCGGTCGGCGGCCGAAGCGGCGACGGCCGTCGCCTCGGGCGCGGTCCCGCTGCCGTGCGTCGTGAAGGCGCAGGTGCTCGCGGGGGGTCGCGGGAAGGGCGGTGCGGTCCGGTTCGCCGCGACGGCCGCGGAGGCCGAGGCCGCGGCCGGGGCGATCCTCGGCCTCGAGTTCAAGGGCGAGCGGGTGCGCGAGGTCCTCCTCGAGGAGAAACTGCCGATCGCCCGCGAGCTCTACCTCTCCGTGGCCCTCGACCGCAGCCGACGGCTGCCGATCGTGATGGCGAGCGCGCAGGGCGGGGTCGAGATCGAGAACGTCGACGACGCCCAGATACTCCGTCTCCCCGTCCACCCCTTCGCCGGGCTCACCGGCTACGAGCGCCGGCGCATCGCGAAGGCGCTCGGACTCACCGGCGGGGCCGCGCGGTCCCTCGACCGGGTCCTCACGGCGCTCTGGGGCATCTTCGAGCGCGAGGATGCCGAGCTCGTCGAGATCAACCCGCTGGCCGTTGTCGGAGACGCCGTCATCGCCCTGGACGCGAAGGTGATCATCGAGGACGATGCCTCGTTCCGCCACCCCGAGTACTCCGAGGTGCGGGACGACCGCACCCCCCTCGAGGAGATCGCGCGGGAGAAGGAGATCGCCTTCGTCCAGCTCGACGGCAACATCGGCGTGATCGCGAACGGCGCGGGGCTCACGATGGCGACGCTGGACGTCCTCCAGCAGTTCGGCGGTCGACCCGGGGTCTTCCTGGACCTCGGCGGGACCGACGACCCGAACAAGGTGACGGAGGCGTTCCTGCTGATGTCGAAGGCGCGGCCGGCCGCGGTCTTCCTCAACATCTTCGGCGGGGTCACGCGGTGCGACACCGTCGCCCGCGGTCTGGTCGAGGCGATGAAGCTGGTCCCGCCCGAGGAGCGCTTCCCCCTGGTCGCCCGCATCCGCGGCAACAACGAGGACGAGGGGATCGCGATCCTCCGCTCGGCGGGGGTCACCTCGCTGCACGAGCTCCGCGAGTCGGTGCAGGCCGCCGTCGCGGCCGCCGCGGGAGGACGGCCGTGAGCGTGCTCATCGACGCGGAGACCCGGATCGTCGTCCAGGGGATCACGGGCCACCAGGGAACGGTCCACACCCGCCAGATGCTCCAGTTCGGCTCGCGCGTCGTCGCGGGGACCACGCCGGGGAAGGGCGGGCAGACCGTCGAGGGGGTCCCGGTCTTCGACAGCGTCCAGGAGGCGGTCGACCGCACCGAGGCGAACACCTCCGTGATCTTCGTGCCGGCGCCGTTCGCGAAGGACGCCCTGCTCGAGGCCGTCGACGCGGGCCTCCGGCTCGCCGTCGTCGTGACCGAGCACATCCCCTTCCACGACATGCTGACGATGTACCACTACGCCCACGCCCAGGGGGCCCGCATCATCGGGCCGAACTGCCCGGGGATCGCGGCGCCGGGGAAGTCCAAGGCGGGGATCATCCCCAACGTGGTCTTCCGCCCCGGTCGGGTAGGGGTCATCTCCCGCAGCGGCACCCTGACCTACGAGATCGTCAACGGGATCAAGGAGCACGGCCTCGGCCAGAGCACCTGCATCGGGCTCGGCGGGGACCCCGTGATCGGCACGACGTTCGTGGACGCGTTGCCCTTGTTCGAGGCGGACCCCGACACCGACCTCGTCGTCCTGGTCGGGGAGATCGGCGGGACCGCCGAGGAGGACGCCGCCGAGGTCCTTCGGACGCGCTTTTCGAAGCCGGTGGTCGCCTATGTCGCGGGCCGCTCGGCGCCCCCGGGAAAGCGGATGGGCCACGCCGGTGCCATCATCGCGCGGGGCAAGGGGACGGCGGCGAGCAAGCTCGAGGCCCTCAAGGCCGCGGGGGCCGAGGTCGCGGACTTCCCCTACGAGATCCCCGACCTGGTCGCGCGTGCGCTGGCGGAGCGCGGCCGCCGATGAGCGCTCCCGCCGAGCGGGCCCGGTCCTCCCGCCCGCGCGTGCCGGACCGCTGCGTCGTTCCCGGCTGCGAGGAGGAGGTCGCCCGCCATCTCGCGCTCGCCGAGGCGAAGCGGGCGTTCTCCAACCTCCCGGACTCGGGCCGCCGCGCGCCGCTGTGCCGCACCCACTACAAGGAGTGGAAGAAGGCGACCCGGGGCGAGCGGACGCTCGATCGGCTCGCCTGGTGACCCGGCCGCCGGGACCCGACCGAAAAGGAAGGACGGGGAGGGGCGTTCCCTCCCCGGAAGGGGTGGACTACTGCTTGCGCATCTTCTGGGCCCTCATGCGGCGGCGCATCCGCTTCTTGCGCCACTTCCACCGCATGTGGCCGCGCTTCTTCCAAACGCGCGAGCTCCGTTTCATTCCACCGCGTCCGAGGTGGCGCGGGGTACTTTTGACCCATTATAAGAGTTGCCGCCGGGGTTACCGCCGGTAGCGGCGGGTTCGCCCCGTTATGTAGCCGGCCCCGCTGCGCGGGGGGATGGTCGACGCCGCCGACCTCGAGACGAACCTCATGGGGTTCCTCCAGCGAAGCTTCTCGTTCGACCGCACGGCGACGGTCGACGGGCGGGAGTACGTGGTCTTCGCGCGCACCGAGACCGAGAGCGAGGCGAAGTTCCGCCCGAAGGTCGTCCACCTGCGCCTCGTCGTGCCCCTCGACTGGGTCGTCTACGACGTCGCGGCGGACCTCTTCGCCATCGGCCGGGACGGGGTGCGGCCGGGGCCGCGCGCCGGCGGCACCGCCGCCGAGGCGGCGGCGACGGCGCGCGAGTTCACCGAGCAGGGGGTCGCCTGGCGGCGCGACCCGTTCCCCGACGGCGGGTTCGTCTATCTTCCGCGGGAGCTCGCCGAGGCGCTCAGCGCGCCGGCGGCCCGGGCGGCCCTCGGGACCGCGCCGTCCTAGAGGACCCCCATCTCCCCGAGCTTCTCGGGCAGATAGGTGTCGGTGACGTAGTTGAGCCCGTACTTGGCGAGCGACTGCTGCTCGGCCTTGCGCCCGTTCTTGAGCATGAGCTCGATCTCGGCGCGCCAGTCGGCGGTCTGGAAGCGGGGGTCGGTCAGCTCCGCCTCGAGGGCGCGGACGTCCTGCTCGCTCAGCTTGTCCGAGGGCAGGTCGTAGTTCTCGATGTCGCTCGCCGTCACGCCGAGGAACTCGGCCGAGGGGGTCGCGAGGTACTGGGAGATGTGGGCGGTCTTGATCGCGCCGAACGCGACGGACGCGAAGATGCGGAACGACCACGGGTCGCCGTCGGTGAAGACGACCACGGGCAGCTTGAGCTCGGTGTTGAGGCGCTTGATGAACCGCCGGGTCGAGCGCGCCGGCTGGCCCTTCAGATGGACGAGGAGGGCGTCGTTCTTCTCGTCGAACCCGTTCTCCGCGAGGCGGTCCACCATGCCGCCGCACTCGATGGCGATGACGAACTTCGCCGAGGTGGAGTCGATGGAGATCTTCTCCGACTCGACGTTGAACGGGAGGGCGTAGCCGCCGTCGCCGACGTCGTCCCGGCAGTTGATCTTCTTCACGATCCCCTTGCGGTTGCGCTCGCGGATCGTGAGGTCGCCGATCACCGAGGCGCCGTTCTCCTCGGGGTGGAGGCGGAAGTCCTCCCGCAGGCGCTCGCACAGCACCTCGAGGTCCTCGATCAGGAGGTTCGACTCGTCCTCGCTGTGGAACTTCGACTCCTCCCACCCCTCGCTGATGTAGTAGAGCTCGCGCAGGGTCGAGGTCTTGTTATCGCGGGCCATCTCGTTGATGAAGTCGACCAGGTAGAACGTCCTCAGGAGCATGAGCGCCCCGTCGAGCTTGCGCGCGCTGCGGGTCCCGAGCGCGCGGCCGAGCCTCCAGACCCCCTCGCGCATCTGGAAGGCGATGTTCTGCTTGGTCCGTAGCGGCAGGCGCATCCGGGGGATCTCCCCGGCGTCGAGCTGCTCGTAGATCGACCGGGCGAGCGCGCGGGTCGGCTGGAGGGCGTCGACGTGCCGGCCCTCGGTCTCCTCAGTCTTCGTCGCGGGCGCCTTCGTTCGCTTCGGCGGCATCGTAGTCCACCTCCGTATCGTCCGTCCCGGGGAGCGGCTCGCCGGCCTCCGCGGCCGCCTCGATGACGGCCCGGGGAAGCCGGATATCCCAGTCGCCGGGGAGCGGCTCCGCCCCGAGCAGATGGGCCTCGTCGACCCCCGCGACATAGAAGGAGAGGTCCGACGCCTCGATCTCGGTCTTCGTCGGGAACGTGACGACGATCGTCGCGCGGGTGTTCGGGGCGAGCTTCGCGAGGGTCCACCACGCGCGGCCGAGCTCGGCGTCGGTCCCGTCCGGCGCCGGGTCGAACGTGGCGGAGCCGAGGAGCGCCGCGGGCATCTCGAGGAACGTCTCGAGGACGCGGGGGCGCGGGGTGTAGTTCGTGATCTCGGCGCGGAACGCCGGCGCCGGCCCCTCCGGGGCGGTGAGGTCGAGGTAGACGATGTCCATGATCCGGGTGATCACGGGAGTGAGGTCGGGCACCGGCCGGTCGACCAGGTGGGCGGTCTTCTCGGCCAGTTTGGGGAGGATCCGCTGGATGATGGCGAACTTCTCGCCGGCCTGGTCGCGCCGGCTGCGGCGGGAGAGGTGGGTCCTCAGGTGCCGGGCCGCCGCCTGGAGGGCGAGCGTGAGCTCCTTTTCGATCTCCGGGTCGGCGGCGATCGCCTCCTTCGCCTCGCTGGTGAACGGCACCTTCGTCGACGCGAGGTGGACGAGGAGGAGCGCCGGACCCACGGGGAGCCCCGAGCCCCCCCGCTGGTCGAGGCCGTAGCGCCGCCAGTCCATCTGCTCGACGCCGGCGGTGATCGCGCAGGCCCCCTGCTGGAAGAGCAGCGGGACGCGGTTCGCGAACCGGAGGAGCTGGATCGGCTGGTCCGCCGGTAGCCCGCCGCCGTAGACGAGGCCGACCTCGATCAGGAACGGGAACCCGCCGCGGACCTTGGGGGGCCGGCTCACGGGGGGAGCGTAGAAGTCCGGACGGACCTCCCCGAGGACGTTGCGCAGGCCCCGCTTGATGAGCAGGGGGCCGATCGGGCTGAGGCAGTCGGCGGACGGGGGTACGAGGGGGACGGTATGGAGGGCGGTGAGCAGTCGCTCGAGCGGCTCGCCGTGGAGGTCACCGGGCGTCTCCTTTCCCGTGAGCCCGGCCGCCTGGAGGACCTCCCGCCCCGCCCGGGGCGAGACGCCGGCGAGGTCCTTGAGGAGGGTCTCGAGGAGGGTCGCGTACCGGGCCGCCTTGAGGCGCGAGCCGAGCTCGCCGAGCTCGAGGCCGTAGGGGTGGGGGGCCACCTCCTTCGGGACCGGCGGCACCTCGGTCGACACCCGCTCGTAGGTGACGCGCGTCCCGTCCGGCTCGGTGAGGACGATCCGCGCGTGGGGGTTCACGATCGCGGTCCCCTTGAGGTACTCGAACGGCGACTGGCGCCCCCTCTGGTACTTCGCCTTGAGGAGGAGCTCGACGCGGGTGCCGTGGGGGCGGTCCCAGAGGACGAGGTCCTCGGTGACGACCCGCGGGAGGTTCTTCTGGGTGTCGATGAGCAGGTCGACGACGTGCGCCGCCTCCTCCTCCTCGACCTTGCTCGTGATGCGCGCCGGCCGCGCCGTCGTGAGGCCGGCGTAGAGGACCGCCGCCGAGATGCCGATCCCCTGCTGCCCGCGGGACTGGCGGTTCGCGTGGAAGCGCGAGCCGTAGAGGAGCCGCGCGAAGACGTTCGGGATCTCCCGCCGAAGGATGCCGGGGCCGTTGTCCTCGACGAGGACCCGGACCCGGTCCGCTCCCTCCTTCGCGACCTCGACCCGGATCTCGGGGAGGACCTGGGCCTCCTCGCACGCGTCCAGGGCGTTGTCGACGGCCTCCTTGACGGTGGTCAGGAGCGCCCGAAGGGGGTTGTCGAACCCGAGGATCTGGCGGTTCCGCTCGAAGAACTCGGCGACGGAGATCTCGCGCTGCTTCGCCGCGAGCTGCTGGGCGAGCGACCGGGCCGGCACCGGCGAGATTGGAGCCGACGGCTCCTATAAAGCGTCGGTTCGACCGGTGGGGGCCCCAGGGTGCGCGGCCGTTCCGGGCCGCGACGCGACGTCGCGGAGCACGGGGCGGAACGGCCGCCAGCGCGCCGCCTCGGTGAGGTCGACCTCGACCGCGTAGACCTCCTCCTCGTCCTCCCGGCGCTCGAAGGGGACCCGGGCGAGCTCGAGGGGCTCGCCGCGCGGGTCCCACGCCCCCGAGCCACCGCCGAAGACGACCCCGTCCTCGACCCCGACCCGGTTGACGTAGACGACCCCCAGGGCGTTCTCGATCGCCCGGGCGGGAAGGATCCGCTCGAAGAGGCGGCGGGAGGTCACCGGCGACGCCGAGAGATAGACCAGGAGCCCGGCGCCGTCGAGGGCGAGGGCCCGCGCGACCTCGGGGAAGAACGCGTCGTAGCAGATCGCGAGCCCGACCCGCGCGGGGGGGAGGTCCCGGGCCCGGCTCTCGTCGCTCGGCGCGAAGTAGCGCCCTTCCTCGAACGGACCGTAGGTCGGCAGGTAGCGCTTGACCTGCGACACGACGCGGCCGTCGCTCGTCACGAGGAGGGCCGCGTTCGCGACCTCTCCCGGCCGATCGAGGGCGACGGGGGCGCCGACGACGAGGCTGATCCGGTGACGCTCGGCGGTGCGCACGAGGCGCTCCACGGTCGCGTCGCCGGGCCGCACGGCGAGGCGGTGGACCGCGTCGCCGACGAGGTAGCCGGTGAGGAACAGCTCGGGGAAGACGGCGAGGTCGCCCGCCCCCCCGGCGACGACCTGCTCGAGCCGGTCGAGGTTCGCGGCGACCGCTCCGCGCTCCGGCGCGAGCTGGGCGAGGAGGACCCGCATCAGTAGAAGTGATGGCGGACGGTCAACAGGTAGATGAAGAGCAGGAGGAGCAAAACGAAGAGGACCGTGATCGACGCGGTGAAGAACAGGTAGGCGACGGCGAGGAAGAGCGCGACGACCGTCGTCCAGAGCGCCCACGCCTCGAGGCGCCAGAGCGACGTCGCGACGGCCAGGAGGATCGCCCCGAGGACGACCAGGACGGCCGCGCCGACCGGGTCGACGCTGCGGACGATGAGGAGGGTCGTGGGGACGAGGCTCGTGAAGTAGGCGCTCAAGAGGTAGAGGACCCCGGCGAGGAGGACCACGAGCCCCGCGATCGCGATCAGGACGGCGAGGACCGCGACGCCGATCGGGAGGCTGGGCGCGGCCGGTGTCGGGGTCCAGCGGGGGGGGAGGTGGTCGACGGCGGCCGTGCGGTGGGCCGACGGATGGGAGGCGGCACTGGAGTTCGACACGGGGGCCCCGGGAACGGTAGGATGCCCGCCGGCCGAACAAGTAGGTTTCGCTGGAGCGGCGGCTCAGAACCGCCGCTCGGCCACGCCCCGGGCGATCCGCTCGAGGAGGTCGCGGTACGGCGAGGGGCCCACGGGGTCGAGCGCCCGGACCGCGCGCTCGGCCCACTCGGACGCCTCCGCCGCGACGAGCGCCGGGGCGCCGGTCGCCTCGGCGAGGTTGCGCAGCCGCAACAGCTCGCCCGGCGGCTTGCGGCGGAGGGCGAACAGCCGCTCGAACTCGGTCCGCCGAGCGCCGTCGAGGTGGTGGTACGCCTCGAGCGAGACGAGGGTGGGGTTGCCCTCGCGGAAGTCCGAATAGAGGGGCTTTCCGAGGAGGTCGGGGTCGCCGAAGACGTCCAAAAGGTCGTCCCGGATCTGGAAGGCGATCCCGACCGCCCGGCCGTACGCCTGGCAGGCGTTGACCACGTCGTCGCGCGCCCCGGCGATCTCGGCCACGCTCGCGAGGGCCGCCGCGACGATCGCGGCCGTCTTCCGCTCGACGACGCGGAAATAGTGCTCGCGCCCCGTGGTGAGGTCGAAGCGGCCGACGTCCTGGAGGACCTCGCCCTCGACCAGGTCGGCGCACGACTCCCCGCAGCGCAGGATGATCGAGGGGGGGTACTCCGCGGCGAGCTCGAAGGCGCGCACGAAGAGGAAGTCGCCCGTGACGATCGCCGCGGGCAGGCCGAAGGCGCGCGGCATCGAGGGGCGGCCGCGGCGCTGCTCGGCGTGGTCGATGACGTCGTCGTGGACGAGGGAGGCGGTGTGGATGAGCTGGAAGGCGGCCGCGAGGGAATGGATCGGCTCGGTCACGCTCGCGCCGAGGGCGCGGTGGGTCACGGCCATGAGGAGCGGGCGCACCCGCTTGCCGCCCGTGCTGCAGGCGTAGGCGGCGGCCTCGGTCAGCTGGGGGTACTGCGCGTGGAGGACGCTGTGGAGACGGAGGTCGATCGCCGCGAGGTCCGCGGCGAGCTCCGGCAGCAGCTCGGCGGCGGCCCCCGTCGTCTCCGTGCCGAGGGCACGGCTGACGAGGACCTCGAGCGGCAGTTCGGGCTCGGGGGCAGGTGCGGTCAGGAGTTCCTCCCGAGGTGCGCCGGCCAGCGCAGGCGCATCACCGCATCCAGACCCCGCGCCCCGATATATCGCATGCCCAGGGCCAGGAGGAGGTCGTGGCGGGCGACCCGGTCGGTCAGCCGCTGGATGCGATGGGCCCGGTCGAGGGGCCCGGTGAGGTGGGCGGCGAGGAGGCGGTCGTACTCGGCGAGGGGGCGGCCCGCGCGGATGTGGTCCGCCGCGACGACCCCGGCGTCGCGGCCGGAGATCATCGCCGTCGGGATCCCCCCGCCGTTCGTCGCCATCACGAGGTTCGCCGCGTCGCCGGCGAAGAGGGCCCGGCCGCGGACGGCGCTCGAGGGAGGCGGGCCGATCGGGACCCACCAGCGCGTCGGGTCCCGCGCCCGCCCGAGCCGCTCGCGCCGGAGGAAGCGGTCGAGGAGGGCCGCAAGACGGGTCCCGGGCGGCGCGCCGTTCACCCCCAGGCCGACGTTCGCGCCGCCGGCCTTCGGGATCATCCACGCGTAGCCGCCCGGGGCCGCCCGGCCGAAGTAGAGGTCGATCTCGGGCGGGAACTCCCCGTCGGCGGTCGCGGTGATCATCCGGAACAGGACGCGGGGCACCGAGAACCCGGTCCCGCGCGCGACCGTCGACAGCGGCCCGTCGGCGCCGACGATGACCTTCGCGCGCACCGGGGGACCGCGGGCGAACTCGACGCGGTCGTCGGAGACCCGGGTCACCCCCGCCGGGTAGCGAAGCTCGGCGCCCGCCGCCTCGGCCTCGCGGGCGAGGGCCTGGTCGAACGCGCGGCGGCTCACCGACACGCCGCTGAGGGGGAAGGAGTAGCGCCGTCCGGTGGGGGCGATGCAGGTCATCCGGGCCACCGTCCGCTCGACGGTCCCCGGTGGGATGCAAAACGCCTCGTCGATCACCTCCGGGCACAAAAAGAGGTCCTTGAGCTCGTGCGGGGCGGGGAGGAACTCCCCGCACTGGACGGGGAAGCCGAGCTCGCTGCGCTGGTCGACCAGGAGGGTCCGCGCTCCGCCCCGGGCGGCGAAGCGGGCCGCGGTGCTTCCCGCGGGCCCGGCCCCCACCACGACGACGTCGTAGCTGTCCATGGCCATCAGGGGCCGGTCAGAACGAAGTGGTTCGCCGCGGACTGTAGCGGGCCGAGCACCGGCTGCGGGTCGACGCCGAGGGCCACGATCGCGATTACGACGAGCGCGATCGCCGCGGCCCGACCGTAGCCGATGCCACCGAACGGGAGGGCCGGCGGCGCGGGGATCTCCGCGGGCGAGGGGTCGACGTACATCACCTTGAGGACCCGCGCGTAGTAGAAGACCGACAGCGCGCTGTTGAGGACGCCCGCGACGGCGAGCCAGACGAAGTAGCCCTGGGCGTTCACGGCCGCGCTGAACAGGACGAACTTCGAGAGGAAGCCCACGGTGAGCGGGATCCCGGCGAGCGACAGCAGCATGAGCGCGAAGGCCGTCGCGAGGACGGGCCGCCGCTGGCCGAGGCCCCGCCAGTCCTCGATGAGCGGGCCGACGCCGAGTCCCGCGACGCCCGCGACGACGAGGAAGGCGCCGGACTTCATGAAGACGTGCGCGAGGACCTGGAACGTCGCCCCCGCGAGCGCCGGCGCGGTCCCGACGGCGATCCCGAGGAGCATGTAGCCCGCCTGGGAGATGGAGGAGTAGGCGAGCATCCGCTTCATCTCCCGCTGCAGCAGCGCGAGGACGTTCCCCACCGTCATCGTGAGCACCGCGAGGATCCCGAGGGCGAGCTGGAGCGTCGGGGCGAAGTCGAACGCCGTCGGGCAGACGCCGCCGACGCACGCGACGGGCCGCACGACGATCAGGCTGACCGGCCCGATGAAGAGCAAGAAGAACGCGACGAGCCCCACCTTCTTCGACCCGCCGGCGAGGAACGCCGAGACGTCCGTCGGCGCCCCGTCGTAGACATCGACCGCCCAGGCATGGAACGGAACGATCGTCAGCTTGAACCCGAGCCCGGCGATCAGCAGCGCGTAGCCGGCGAGGGCGAGGGCCGGGTAGCCGACGGACCCCGTCGCCTGGGAGAGGATGACGAGGTTCGTGGAGCCGTACGCACCGAAGAGGAGCGAGGCGCCGAAGAACGACAGCGCCGTCGACAGCGCCCCGACGATGTAGAACTTCATCGCCGCCTCGAGCCCCCGCGGGTCGCGGCGCGGGTAGCCGACCAGGAGGTAGGTGGAGATCCCCACGACCTCGACGGCGAGGAGGAGGAAGATCAGATCCGCCGCGATCGCGGCGGTCGTCATCCCGAGCGTCGCGATGAGGAGCAGGCCGAAGAAGACGGCCGCCCCCTTCTCGCCGGAGGGGCGGGAGAGGGAGGCGAGCGCGACCAGGAGGGCGGCGGTGAGGAAGATCGCCTCGAAGGCGAGCCCGAGGCTCGTGAACGCAAAGAGGGCGCTCGTCGCCGGGATGAGGTCGACGTCGGCGGCGGGGAGCGTCCGCAGCGCGGCGAGCGGGGCGAAGCCGAGGTCGGCGAGGACGAGGGCGAGCGACGCGAGGAGCCCGGCGACGGCGATGCCGCCCAGGACCTCGAGGCGACGCTCGCCGACCACGTCGAGGAGGAAGATGACGAGGGCGGTGGCGAGGAGGACGACCTCGGGAAGGAACGCGAGCACGGGGAGCGCGGTCGTCTCGATCCCCCCTACGGGAACGGCCCCGATACCGGCGACTGTACGATCACGTTCACGAGGAGCGCCGGGAGGATGCCGTAGAGCACGGTGAGCGCCACGAGGATCGCCATGCCCGCCCCCTCGTACCACGGCAGGTCATGGACGACCTCCGGCCCGCCCTTGGCGGGGCCGAAGAGGAGACGCTGCATCATCCACAGATAGAACGCGGCGGTCACGACGAGGATCACGAGCGGGACGACGACCCAGTAGGCGAGCCGGTCCCACGTCGCGAGGAGCGCGGTGAACTCCGCCGGGAAGCTGATCAGCGCCGGTAGGCCGAGCGAGGCGAGCGAGCCCACCATGATCATCGTGGCCAGCATCGGGGTGCGGGAGGTGATCCCGCCGACGGAGGGGATGTCGCGGGTCCCGTAGGTGTGGTGGACGCTGCCGGAGACCATGAAGAGCAGTCCGCTCACGATCCCGTGGGCGAACATGAGGAGCACCGCCGCCATGAGGCCCACGGGGGAGTGGACGGCGATCGCGAGCAGCACGATCCCCATGTGGTTGATCGAGGAGTAGGCCACCATCCGCTTGAGGTCCCGCTGAGAGAGCGACAGGACACTGCCCCAGACGATCGAGACCATCGCGATGACGAAGAGGAGCGGGGCGATCAGCGAGATCCCCTGCGGGAGGAGCTCGACGACCCAGCGGATGAGCCCGTAGCCGCCGAGCTTGAGGAGGAGGCCCGCGAGGAGGACCGAACCGCCCGTCGGCGCCTCGACGTGCGCGTCCGGAAGCCACGTGTGGAACGGGACGATCGGGAACTTGACCCCGAACCCGAAGAACAGCGCGAGGGCCAGGAAGACCTGGGTCGTCGCGGCGAGGCCGTGGGTCGCGGCGTAGAGGTCGGGGAAGTCGAACGACGCCGCGCCGGAGTAGAAGGCCATCGCGAAGAGCGCGACGAGCATCACGACGCTCGCGACGTGGGTGTAGACGAAGAACTTCATCGCGGCGTAGCGCCGCCGGGGGCCGCCCCAGTAGGCGATCAGGAAGAACATCGGGACGAGGACCGCTTCCCAGAACAGGAAGAACAAAAGGATGTCCAGCGCGACGAAGACCCCGAGGCAGCCGAGGCACGTCAGGAGGACGAGCCCGAACCACGCCCCCGGCCGGCGCGACTCCTCCCAGGAGTAGATCACCGTCGCGAGCTGGAGGAAGGCGGTGAGCAGGACCAGGACGAGGCTGATGCCGTCGAGGCCGACCGAGTAGTTGATGGTGAGCCAGCCCAGGTGGATCCACGCGTAGCTCTCGCTCTCGGCGAACCCGGTGCCGCCGGATCCGAACTGCGGGAGGCCGGTGAAGCCGAGGAGCATCGCCGACGCCTCGAAGAGGAAGACGATCGACGTGGCGAGGGCGACCCAGCGCGCCCGCGCGCCGGCCACGAAGGTGAGGAGGGTGCCGACCAGGAGGGTGGCGAGCGTGAGCGAGATGATCGGGAACATGCGCCTATCCCCCTCCGATCGCGGTGACGATCCATGGCCCGAGGAAGAGCAACAGCAGCAGCAGGCCGACGACGCCCGTCACGACGTACGCCGCGTAGTCGGAGACGACGCCCGTCTGGATCCGGCGCAGCCCGTCCGACATCCGGGCGAAGGTCCGTTCGATGCCGCGGACCGTTCCGTCGATGATGAACTGGTCGACGAAGTCCGCCGCCCGGGCCACGGAGTAGACCGCGCGCTGCCCGACCCAGTCGTAGCCCGCCTTCATGTAGTAACGGTTGAGGAGGAGGCGGCGGACGGGCGCGAGCCCGGAACCCTCGGGCAGCGCATAGACCCGCCCGTTGCCCCAGAGGCGCCAGGCGGTGAGGACGCCGCCCGCCGCGAGCGCGAGCGAGACGGCGGAGATCGCGAGGTCCGCCGTCCCGTAGACCGGCGGAACGTTGGCCCCGAGCGCGACGCCCTGCAGCGCCGGCACGACGCCGCCGATCGTGAAGCCGGGGGAGAGGAGGCCGGCGAACGCCGGGACGAAGACGAAGAAGCCCGCGCCGAACGCGAGCACGGAGAGGACGACGAGCGGGACGCGCATCACCCAGGGCCCCTCGTGGGCCTCGGGCAGCGCGGGGTCGCGCGGCGACGCGCCGTGGAAGGCGAGGAGGAACGCGCGGAAGATGTAGTACGCCGTGAGGAAGACCGCGCCCAGGGCAAGGAGGAAGAACGGCCAGTACGCCGGGTGGCTCCCGAGCTGGGAGTAGACGGAGGAGAGGACGTCGTCCTTCGAGAAGAACCCGGCGAACGGCGGGATGCCCGAGAGGGAGAGGGCCCCGACGAGGAACGCGACGTAGGTGAGCGGCAGGCGCTTGCGGAGCCCGCCCATCTTGAACAGGTCCTGGGTCCCGATGGCGTGGATCACGGAGCCGGCCGCGAGGAACAGGAGCGCCTTGAAGAAGGCGTGGGTGAAGAGGTGGAACATCCCGACCATCGTGAATCCCGCCCCGACGGCGAGGACCATGTAGCCGAGCTGGCTGATCGTCGAGTAGGCGATGACGCGCTTGATGTCGGGCTGGACGACGGCCATCGTCGCGGCGAAGAAGGTCGTGAAGCCGCCGATGGCGACGATCGCGAGCTGGTCCGTCGGCGTGAAACCGAGGAAGAGGCTCGTCACCGCGAGGAGGTAGACGCCGGCCGCGACCATCGTCGCGGCGTGGATGAGCGCCGAGACCGTGGTCGGGCCCTCCATCGCGTCCGGAAGCCAGACGTGCAGGGGGAACTGGGCGCTCTTGCCCGCGGCGCCCGCGAGCATCATGAGCCCGGCGATGGTGAGGGTGGGGGAGCTCGCGCTCGTCACGAGCGAACCGAGGAACGGCCCGTTCCCGCTCGCGAACTTGAAACCGGCGGCCGCCCACCCGGCCCCACCGCCCGCCAGGGCGTACGTCGCGAAGTAGAGGAAGACACCGAGCAGGAACAGCACATCGCCGATCCGGGTGACGAGGAACGCCTCCTTCGCCGCCGACGCCGCGCTGGGCTTCTCGTAGTAGAACCCGATGAGGAAGTAGGAGCAGACCCCGACCAGTTCCCAGAACAGGAAGAACTCGAGCAGGTTGTCGGAAAGGACCAGGCCGATCATCGCGGTCAGGAAGAGCGACAGCTCGGCGTAGTAGCGGGGAAGGCCCCGGTCGTGGTGCATGTACCCGATCGAGTACAGCATGACGAGGAAGCCGACGATGGTGACGACGAGGAGCATGAGCGCGCTCACCGGGTCGACGAGCGTCCCCATGACGAGCGAGAAGCCGTTCGGGAAGGGGCCGACGGGCGTCGGGACGTTCAGCCAGACCGTGCTGGTGTCGGTGTAGGTCCCCGGGCTGAGCATCTCGCCGATGCCGATGAGCACCCCGATGACCATGGCGACGAACGACAGGCCCACGGCGACCCAGCCGCCCCACTCGAGCCGCTTCATCCGGCTGCCGCCGAGGCCGATGATGACGAACGCGAGGGCCGGCAGCAACGGGACGAGGAACGCCCAGCCGAACAGGAAATCGAGCGCGCCCATCGTCCCCTACTGCCGGAGCGTCGTCGCCTCGGCGACGTTGATCGATCCACGGACGCGGTTGAGCGCGAGGACGATCGCGAGCCCGACGGCGACCTCCGTCGCCGCGAGGCCCACCAGGACGACGGCCGCGGCCTGGCCCCCGATCCCGCCGCCCGTCCCCGAGTAGGCGGCAAAGACGACGAAGTTGAGGATCGCGGCGTTCATCGCGATCTCGATCGAGATGAGGAGGAGGATGAAGTTCCGCCGCGTGAGGATCCCGAACAGCCCGATCCCGAGCAGGATCGCCGAAAGGGCGAGGAAGTCGACCGGGGGGATCGCGCTCACTCGCGTCCCTCCCGAACCAGATAGATCGCCCCGGCGAGCGCGCCCATCATCGTCAGCCCGAGCAGCAGCAGCCACCCGCCGTCGGTCACGAAGAGGGTCGAGGAGAGGTCCGTGACGTCGTACGCCCGGATCGGCTGCGGGGCGGTCGGAACGACGCTCGCCGCGGTCCCCACGAGGACGATGACGAGGAGGGCGAGAGCGAGCGGCACCGGCCCGATCCCGGTCGCGGCCTCCCGGGAGAAGATGCGCTTTCGCGTGACCATGACCCCGAAGAGGAGGAGGATCGTCACCGCCCCGGCGTAGACGCCGAGCTGGAGCACGCCCAGGAACGGGGCCTCGAGCAGGAAGTAGATCGCCGCGAGGTCGACGAAGAAGACCGCCACCCAGAGGATCGTGTGGACGAGCTCCCGGACGAGGAGCGCGAGGAGGGCGGTGGCGATGGCGACGCCCCCGAGGGCGACGAACGCGACCTCCTCAAGGATCACTTATGGGTCCCCCAGAACAGGCATTCCTTAGGGCAGACACTGATGCACGTGCCGCAGCGCACGCAATCGGAGTCGTTCACGACCGGCTCCTTCCAGATGCGGCGGGGGAGCTTCTCGCCGGGCCGGGCCGTGGGCTTCGGCACGTCGAGCATCGTGATGCACTTCGTCGGGCAGTCGCGGGCGCAGGCGTTGCACCCGATGCAGAGCGGCGCGTCGAGGAGGATCGCGTCCTCGTTCGCCGGCCGCTCGAGCCGGATCGGGTTCATCGGCAGCTTGCGCTGGAAGACCTCGTGGAGGCGCTCGGGCGAGTAGACCATCTCCGCGCGCTTCGTCACCGCTAGCTCGTAGCGCGTGGTCATCGTCAGGCAGCCCTCGGGGCACGCGTCGGAGCAGAAGCCGCAGTAGCTGCACTTGCCGTAGTCGATCTGGGGGCACTTCTTCGGGTGCTTCGGGTCGTCCCCGGCGACGCTCACCATCTCGATGCAGATGTCCGGGCAGGAGAACGCGCAGAGGTTGCAGGAGATGCACGTCGCGATGTTCAACGCGTGGACGCCGCGGTAGTTGTCCCAGACGTCGCCGACGCCGATGGGCCGGCCGGAGGCCACGGCGACCTTCCCGCGGAACTTGGGGTCCTCGAGGCGCTCGTACGGGTAGACGATCGTCGAGGGACGGATCAGCGACTTCGTGAACTGCCGGGCCGCTGTCGCGAGCGGACGCACGACCCCGGACAGCGGGTTCGTCGGGTTCTCCTTCGGTGCGGAAGCGGCCATGGTTCTCCTTAGCCCCCCACCGGGGGCACGCAGCCCAGGAACGGCAGGCAACGGACGGTCACGAGGACGGCCGCGAGGACGATCGAGAGGAGGGCGAGGGGGATCATGCGGTTCCAGCCGACGCGCAACAGCTGGTCGGTCCGCACCCGCGGCAGGGAGGCCCGGATCCAGACGAAGAGACCGAAGACCGCGTAGGTCTTGATCATGAACCAGAAGATCCCCGCGAGGGGGAACGACGTGGCGGCGGCCGGGACCCAGCTCGGCATCGTCCAGCCGCCGAGGAAGAGGAGGACGACCAGGATGCTCCCGATGAGGGCCCGGACGTAGTCGGCGAGCATGAAGAAGGCGAAGAGCATGCCTCCGTACTCGGTGTTCCAGCCCTCGACGAGCTCGGCCTCGGCCTCGGGCAGGTCGAAGGGGATCCGTTCCATCTCGGCGAGCATCCCCGCGACGAAGACGATGAGGGCGAGGAGCAGCGGGAACCAGAACCAGTAGTTCTGCTGCTCGTTGACGATGACGTTGAGGTCGAAGCTGCCCGATACGATGACCACGGCGACCACGGCGAGGAGGATCGGCACTTCGTAGGCGATCATCTGCGCCGCGGAGCGCATCCCCCCGATCAGGGAGTACTTGTTGTTGCTCGACCAGGCGCTCACGAAGATGAACAGCGGAGCGAAGGAGAAGATCGCGAGCGCGAGGAGCAGGCTCAGCGGGAGGGCTCCGCTCGACCACCCCGTGGAGATCGGCAGGACCCCGAAGAGGATCATCGACGTGACCATGTAGGCCGTCGGGCCGGCGTAGAAGCCGAGGGAGTCGGCCTCCTGGGGGCGGAAGGTGTTCTTGCGGAACAGCTTGAGCCCGTCGGCGAAGTTCTGGAGCAGCCCGGCGTACCCGACGTGCATCGCCCCCCGGCGGTCCATGAACCGGCCGAGCATCTTGCGCTCGAACCAGATCAGCATGATCGTGTTGATCATGCTCGCGACGAGGAGGATCGCGGAGAAGATCAGGACGGCGAGCCCGGTGACGACATCGGCGCTCGTGAGCCAGCCGCTCACCGGCGCCGGCAGGATCGAGGCCACGGCCCCGAGGAGCAGCGCGCTGAGCGCGGCGGAGACCGAGTAGAGGGTCGCACCGGTCATGGCCGCCTACCGGTCCACCTCGCCCACGCAGATGTCGACGCTGCCCATGATCGGGGGGATGTCGGCGACCCGGTAGCCGGGCAGGTATTTCTGGGCCGCGGCGATGTTGGCGAAGACCGGCGACCGGAACTTGACGCGGTAGGGGTGCTCGCCGCCGGTGTTGACGACGTAGGCCTGCGCCTCGCCGTGCGGCTCCTCGACGGAGGAGAAGCCGCGCCCCGTCGGGAAGTTGCGCTTGAGGAGGTAGCCTTCGCGGCCGACCGGGGCGTACGGCGCGCCGAGCCAGCGGGGGAGGCGATCAGCGAGGACCGGCCCCGGGTTCTTGTCCAGCCAGTCGAGGGTCTGGCGGACGATGCGGACGGCCTGGCGCATCTCCTCCATCCGGACCAGATAGCGCGCCGTCACATCGGCGCCGTCCGCGACGGCGACGTCGAACTCGACGCGGTCGTAGGCGGCGTAGGGGCGGTCCTTGCGCAGATCGCGTCGGACGCCGGCGGAGCGGAGCATCGGCCCCGTCACCCCCCAGTCCACGCAGTCCCGGGCCGAAAGGACGCCGATGCCGTCACAGCGCCGGTGGAAGATGTCGGAGTCAAGGCAGAGATGGTCGTAGTCGACGAACCGCGCGTAGATCCAGTCCATCACCTTGCGCGTCCGGTCGGTGAAGCCCGTGGGAAGGTCGTTGCGCACGCCGCCGACGCGGTTGTACTCGTAGGTCATCCGCGCGCCGGTGTAGCTCTGGAAGAGATCGAGGACGAGGTCCCGGTCCCGCATGGCGTAGAGGAACGGGGTCATGAGGCCGATGTCCTGGACGAACGCCGCGTACCACATGAGGTGCGAGGCGATCCGCTGCAGTTCATCGGAAAGGGTGCGGATGTACTGGGCCCGTTCGGGGGGCTCAAGGTGGAGCGCCTGCTCCGCCGCGATGATGTAGAGATGCTCCCACGCCAGTCCCGCCACGTAGCAGGTGCGGTCCATGAGCGTGATCACCTCGTTGTAGTGGCGGTCCTCGCTGATCTTCTCGATGCCGCGGTGGAGGTAGCCCATCTCCGGGTCGACCTCCTCGATGATCTCGCCCTCGATGCGCACCCGGAGGTTCCAGAGGCCGTGGGTCATGGGGTGCTGGGGCCCCATGTTGATCCACATCTCAGACATTGCGCGTCTTCACCTCCAGCTCCTCGGGTTCGTGCAGCTTGAACGAGCGCAGGAGCGGGTGGAAGGCGTACTCGTCCGGGGTCAGGAGGTGGCGGAGGTCCGGGTGGTGGTCGAAGCGAACGTCGACCATCTCGAACGCCTCGCGCTCGTGCCAGTTGGCCGCGGGCCAGACCGGGGTCGCCGACTCCACGTGGGCATCACTGGCGGGGAGGTCGGTCGATAGGAAGAGGTAGTCCCGCTCCTCGTCCGACCAGGCGACGTAGAACACCTCGCGGTGGTCGACCCAGTCGATCGCGCCGACCATGGCGAGATGGCGATAGCCGAGCGTGTCCCGGACGGCCCGGAACAGCTCGAGGGCGCCCTCGCGGGCGAAGCGCACCCGTCCCGCCGTCCCCGCGAACGGCTCGACGGCGAGGAGCCGGGGCCCGAGGATCGGTCCGAGCCGCTCTCGCAGGACGTCCGGTTGCATCGCCTCGTTCCTCGACCTGTCGTTCCCGGCGCACCGGGTCTACTCGCCGCGCTCCCGGATGAGGCTCTCGAGCTTCAGGATCCCGTCCAGCATCGCTTCCGGCCGCGGGGGGCAGCCGGCGATGTACACATCGACCGGCACGAGCTTGTCGACGCCCGGCACCACCGAATACGCGGTCCGGAACGGGCCGCCGCCGGTGGCGCAGTTGCCCATCGCGATCACCCACTTGGGCTCGGGGATCTGCTCGTAGAGCGTGATGAGCTTGTGCGCCACCTTCCAGGTGACCGTGCCGTTGACGATGAGGAGGTCGCACTGGCGGGGGGAGGAGCGCGGGAGGACGCCGAACCGCTCGGCGTCCCAGCGGGCGCCGAACGCCGCCGCGAACTCGATGGCGCAGCAGGCGAGTCCCCAGTGGAGAGGGAAGAGGGAGTTGCGGCCGGCCCAGTTGAAGACCGGGCGGATGAGCTTCCCCTGCGCCTGCTCGCCGATCATGTCGGTGAGCGCTTCCTTCGCCGCGGGAATGAACTCGCGCGCCCGCAGCGCCTCGATCTCGATGAACGGCACGGCGGGCTGGCCGACCATCGGCAGCTCGTCGCCCGCGACCGGGACCGCGGGCCTCGAAGGGGGCGGGGCGGAGCCGCTCATACCACCCACCGCTTCTCACCGGAGAGGGCGTAGTAGATCCCCACGAGGGCAAGCGCCGTGAACCCGAAGGCGATGAACGACGGCCACCAGCTCGAGTTGATCCCGCGGAAGGTGAGCCCCCACAGGGCGAGGATGAAGCCGATCACATCGACGGCGACGAAGACGATCGCGAAGGTGTAGTGCTGCGTGGGAAAGTCGATCTGCGCCTCGCCCTCGGCCTCCTCGCCGCACTCGTACGTCGTGCGCTGCAGGTACGAGCGGCGGGCCCGCGCGCCGAGGAATCGGTTCGCGACGATCGACCCGACGCCGAACACTGCGGCGATCCCCGCGTAGACGAGGAACGTCCCGACCCCGGCCTCCATCGCGGTACCTCCTTCGGCTGACGATGCGCTCGACGCGCTCCGACCGCCCCACCTTATTTAACGGCTCGCGGGCACGCCGACCGGACGTCAGTGTAGCATGCCTCCGGGGGCAGGGGATATAGGCCGGCATCTGGCTCGGTGTGCGGTAGAGGACCGATGGAGTTCCGTCCCCCCGTCTCGCTGGTCGGGCGATGGATCCGCCTCGAGCCGCTGGTCCCGAGCGCCGCGGCCGCGCTGGCGAGCGCGGCGGCGGATCCCGAGGTGGGCCGCTTCCTTCTTCTCCCCGCCCCACCGGAGGAGGCGGGAATGCGCGGGCTCATCGCCCGGCTCCTCGCGCGCGAGCGTGCGGGGACCGATCTCGTGTTCTCGGTCACCGACGCGGCGAGCCGGACGCCGGTCGGCATGACCCGGTTCCTCGAGATCGACCGGGACCATGGGCGGGTCGAGATCGGTGGGACGTGGCTCGCGCGGGCGCTCTGGCGCAGCCCGGCGAACACCGAGGCGAAGCTCCTCCTCCTCCGCCACGCCTTCGAGACCGAGGGCGTCCACCGGGTGCAGTTCAAGGCCGACCTCCGGAACGAGCGCTCGCAGCGTGCGATCGAGCGGCTCGGAGCCACTCGGGAAGGGATCCTGCGCGAGCACATGGTGATGCCCGACGGGTACCGCCGCTCGAGCGTCGTCTACGGCATCGTCGCCGACGAGTGGCCGAACGTTCGCGCGCGGCTGGAGCGGCTGAGCCGCCGCCCGTGGCCCGGGGCGGGGCTGCCGGTCCCCGCCTGATCAGGGCGGGGGGAAGTTGGGCCGGCGCTTCTCGCGGAAGGCCCGGATCCCCTCGGGCAGCTCGGCGCGCCGCGCGGCCTCCACGGCGCCTCGCCGCTCGAGCTGGAGCTGGGTCTCGAGGCTCTCGGAGTAGGCGGAGACGAGGAGACGCTTCATCCAGCCGTAGGCGAACGTCGGTCCCTCGGCCAGCTCCCGGGCGCGCGCCGCGGCGCGACCGGGGAGCTCTGCGGGCGGGACGACCTCGTGCACGAGTCCGAGCTCGCGGGCCCGCTCGGCGGGAATGCGCGCGTGGGTGAACAAAAGCTCCTGCGCGAGCCCGATGCCGAGAAAGTGCGGGAGGAAGTAGGTCAGGCCCCCGTCCGGGACGGCGCCGAGGGCGGGGAAGGCGGGCACGAGCACGGCCGTCGAGCTCGCGATCCGCCAGTCCGCGGCGAGGGCGAGCGAGAGCCCCCCGCCGGCGGCGACCCCCGGGAGCGCCGCGAGGACCGGCTTCGGCATCTGGAGGATCTCCCGGACGCTGAGCTCCTGTTCCCCCGTGAGCTCGTGGAAGAGCCGGGGCAGTTCGCCGCGCGCCCGGTACTCCTCCATGACGCCCACGTCGCCTCCGGCCGAGAACGCCGTCCCTTCCCCGGTGAGGAGGACCGCGCGGACCGCCGGGTCGAGGCCGGCCGACTGGAGGGTCTCCCGGAGGAGGCGGAACGACGGCACGTCGAGCGCGTTCAGCCGCTCCGGGCGGGAGATGCGGATCTCAAGGACCGGGCCGTGCGTCCGGGTGACGATGGGTTCGGACATGGTGCGCTCCGGCCCATCGAAGGGATGCGGAAGATAAGTCGCACGGTGGCCCCGGGCGGCCGTCGGGGACCGGGAGCCCGACCGGCGTCCGAGCGGCCGATCAGGGGCCGGAGGGATAGAGTCGGGCGATGAGGTCGAGGGCGCCGGGCGCCGAATAGCCGGCCCGGGCGACGATGCGATCGGCGGTTCGGATCTTCTTCACGCCCACGAACCGGCGGGTCACGAAGAAGAGGTAGGAGTAGGTCTTCATCGTGAAGGCCACGATCGCGCCCTGCGGCTCGAGCAGGATCTTGACCGTCCGCCGCTCGGAGATCCACCGCCGGGCCACACCCGAGGCGAGGGCGCGGCGGAGGATATACCCTCCCGTCCCGCGAGCGCGAGGGGGGCGAGCGACGGCCCCGGCGTCGAGCGGTCCGAGGACGGGGCGGGAGCGCGAGGACCGACAAGGACCGGAAGGGGCGTGGAGCGGTTCGCGCTGATCTGGGTGAACGAGAGCGGCGAGGGAAGGTCCGTCCACGGACGCGCCGCGGAGCCGGAGGTGAAGAAGCCGGAGAGCGATGGGGCGGAGGCGACGCGGTCGTTGAGCGGCGGGAGGCCGAGGCGCCCGTCGATGAAGCCGAGGACGCTCGCGGGGTCGAGCACCTGGTGGACGAGTCCCGGGACGGTGTACGGCGAGATGACGAAGAAGGGGATGCGGACGCCGTCCCCGAGCGCTCCGACGGTCGGCGGGACGACGGGGTCCCAGAAGCCGCCGTTCTCGTCATAGAAGAAGAAGACGGCGGAGGACGGGCCGATCGGACTGTCGAAGATCGTGTTGAGGACCGTGGAGGTCCAGTCGGCCCCGAGCGTCACGTTCTGGTCGGGGTGCTCGGAGTAGGTGAAGTCGTGGGACGGGTCGATGAACGTGACGGCCGGGGGGTTTGGGCCGTCGACCTGGCGGGTCAGGTTGGACAGGGGTTGGACGTGCGCGAGGGCGCACGGGTCGCCCGCGATCGCCGGGAAGAGCACCGGCGTGAGGTTCGCCTCGGAACCCGCGTAGTCGTACGCCCAGGCGTCGCCCGCCGCGGTCATCTGCGAAAGGATCGTCGGGAACGACATCGTGGACGCCGGCGGGATCGCGTCGCTCGTCCAACCGCCGGTCGTCGCAGCGATGTCGAACATCCGGTTCGGCAGGGTCGGTCCCAGGATGCCGGAGAAGAACTCGTCGTCGAGGGCGTAGGTGTGCGCGAGGGTGAAGTACTGGGGGATCTGCGCCGCGGTGTAGTAGCCGACGGCGTCGTTCGGGGCGTCGTATCCGGCGGCGGCGGCCTGGGCGACGAACCCGTTCATCTGGCCGCCGTTGACGTCCCGGACATCGGAGGCGCGGTCGTGCGGAAGGTCCGGCGTGCTGCTCGCGTTGAGCGGGAAGGGGGCGATCGTGCGGTTCGAGCCGAACGCGACCGGCAGCGCACCGGAGGGAGGGGTGCCGAGCGCGCCGGGGAGCGTGGCGAAGTAGTTCTCGAAGGCGTGGTTCTCCTTCACGAGGACGAAGATGTGCGTGATGGGAAACGGACCGACGGCGCCGCCGGTCAGCGGCGCACATCCGCCGAGGAAGGGATGCTGCGCGACGCCGAGGGCGAGCCCGCCCGCGGCGATGAGGACGGCCGCGACGACCACGATCGTGCTCGTCCGGGACGGCCGGACCGCGAGGGGCGGCGTCGCGCTCATGCGGCCTCGGCCATCGGGGGCGCGACTCGCCGGAGGCAGATGAGGAAGTGGTCGCCGAGGCTGCGGAACGGGGTCCGCCGGCCGAGGGCCCGGTCGAGCCGCCCGAGCCGGTCGAGCGCCCACCGGTTCCCGACGCGGCCCGCCAGGTCGGGCGGCGGGACGACGACCCCGACGGCCTCGAGGTCGGAGGGGACGAATCCGGGGCGGAATCGGCGCGCGAGGCCGGCGGGGGAGTGCGCAAAACAGTCCACCGAGAACCGGGACCGGCCGACCGGCACCGGGGATCGGAGACGGCCGAACGCGCGCCGCCAGCGGGCCGAGGCGCTGTAGGCGAAGAGCTCGAGCGCCGGAGTGCGGTTGAGGACGCCGGCGACGAACGGGGCGTTCTCGTTCAACATCCCCGCCAGCCCATCGCGGACGGGCGCCAGATCCGGCTCGCAGCTGAGCGCGCCGAAGGTGGAGAAGCCCCCGTCGAACGGTCCCTCGATCTCGAGCGAGGCGAGGTCGCGGAGCCGGCCGCGGACGGACGTGAGCCGTTCGGACACCCCCGCGGCCCGGGCGTTCGCGCCCAGCCGCTGGAGCATCGCCTCGGAGACGTCCACCGCGACGACCTCGTGCCCGTCCTTGAGCAGCGGCAGGGTCTCGATCCCCGGCCCGCTTCCGAGCTCGAGGAGTCGCCGCCGACCGTGAAGATGGCGCCGGAGGTAGTCGAGGGAGCGCTCGCGCAGGTACGCTTCGATCGGGTTCCCGCGGATCGAGTCGGCGTAGCTCTCGGCCACGGAGTCGAACTCGGAGCGGAGCCAGGTGTCGTACGCGGGTTCCGCGGCCCGTGCGCCCTCGGCCGGGGTCAGGCGAAGGAGCCGGCCGGGATGGGGGAACCACTCCTGGAAGCGGGCCTCCCCCGCCTCCGTGCGAAAGCGCGCGACGACGCGCGCGCGCTCGGCCGCCTCCGCGACGAGGCCGACGCGCCAGCGCTCGGCCCGCCCCTCGCGCTCGACCCGCACCGTGCCGTCGCGCAGGGCCCTCGGCGGCCACGCGGCCGAAATCTCACCCGCGAGCAGGTAGAGCCGTCCCCCCTCGGCGAGATAGCGCAGCGGGAGGCGCTCGGCGCCGAGGAGAAGATCGAGGTGCGGGGGGCTAGGATCCGACACCCTGAGGTCCTCCTACCGGCCCCCGGTCCCGTTCGCGTGGAGGCCGCCGGAGCCGGTCCGGGAATCACGGATACGCTGAAGAGCCGCGCCGAGCTCCGCAGGGCCATGGCCGACCCAGCGCGCGCCGGGGGGAGGCGGCGTCCCCGGTCCGCGGGCGCTGCGGGCGCGCTCGCCGTATTCGTGGCGGTGGGGCTCCTCGCGACGGCCCCGGGCGCCGCGACCGGCACCGCGGCCGCGGCGGGCTACCTCCTTCCGCTCGGGGGGGCGAACACCACCGACCACAACCTCACCTTCGCGACGAACATGGTGCAGCTCGAACCGTCGGCCACTGCCTCGTTCGCCGTCACGCTGACGAGCACGCTCGTCGCCAACGCCTCCGTCCCGGCCGACCGGGCGGAAGTGGAGGTCGGTCTCGGACCGGTCCCCGCCGGGCCCGAAGAGACGAACATCACGCCCCTCCTCATCGTCCAGGAGTCGGCCGCCGGCCTTCTCCGGATCGAGTACATCCCCTTCGCGATGAACGACACCTTTGGGTTCGAGGTGTTCGACGGCACCCCGGTCTCCCCCGGGCCCTCCGACTTCGTGGGGCACACCCTCGCTCTCGAGTACACGGAAACGGCTCCTCCCGTCCCGGCGTACGCCGTCACCGGCTACTACGGCCACATCACCGGGAACCTGACCGTCCTCTGGGACGGGACCGTGCTGGTCCCGCCGTACCCGGTGGCCTGGGCGAGCCTGGGGGCGTTCTACATCTACGGGCTCACGACCGACGCGTTCGTCTCGGGCGCGGTCTACGCGAACGTCACGGCGCTCGCGGCCGACCTGACGGCGCCCAGCCGGGGCGTGATCGGGCCGAACGGCACCATCGGAGCCGTTCCCGTGTGGGTCGTTGCGGCGGCCGTGGGGGTCATCCTCGGGAGCGCAGCCAGCGCGCTCGCGCTCCGCCGACGCGGGCCGGGACATTAGATTCCCCGCGGCGCGCGCGACGCGAGGTCACCGGCGAAGGCGCCCATCGCGGCGCCGAGGCTCATCGGTCCCGACGGGCCGCAGAGCCCGGACGGTCCCTCGAGGTCGAGTCCACCGAACGCGAGGTGGAGGTGGACGTTGTAGCCGGAGACCTCCAGGTAGACGTACGAGAGGAGCGCCGAGCTGACCGGTAGGCCCAGCCCCTTGAGCGTCGCCACGAGATACGCCTCGAGGTCCACGGTCACCGTCCGGCTCGTCGACGCGCCGAGGAGCGGGGCGAGGGGGAACGTCCCCTGCCCGACGTCCCCCCCGCTCGCGCCTCCGACGACGGGAGCGATGGACGGGGCGATCGGCCCCGCATCCCAGAGGATGAGGTTGGTGTAGACGAGCCGGGCGCCGGGGGCGCCGGGCAGCGGCGGGAGCGCGAGGGTGGCCCCGAGGGCGAACGCCCCGGAGACCGGCCCCGTCGTCGGGAACTCGGGGGCGTCCCAGGTGAGGGGGACCGTCAGTGTCCAGTTCACCCCCGCGACGGGCATGCCGATGTAGACCGGGTGGATCGCCTGGGTGGCGTTCACCGTGTAGTTGCCGAGGTTCACGGCGCAGGGAAGGAAGCCCGAGCGGACGGTCTCGAAGTCCCCCCATTGTGGGCTGCGGAAGCCCTGGGTGCGAGGCACCTCGACGAAGTTGAACGCCTGGGGCCCGACCGTGAAGTGGGGATAGGGAGCGACGGTCGCGTTGGCCCACGGACCGACGTAGTAGTCGATCGTACCGGGCCCGCCGACGGGATCGCTCCAGTTGATGTGGACCCCGGGGGTGACGGCGAACCCCGGGATGAAGTTCGGGTCCCAGACGAGGTCGTTGTTCGCGTCGGCAAAGGCCGGGTCGAGGTTGTACGTCGACCGCGCCGCGGGGAGCGCGCCTGCCGGTACCCAGTAGGGTACGAGTCCGACGAGGACCGCGAGCCCGATCGCGCCGAGCACTGCGAGCGATCGCCGCCGGTCCACGGGGCGGGCAACCCCACGCCCGCTAAATCCCCTTATGCGGGGGACACCGGGCGGGAACTGCACTGCGGTCTAAATACGAGCAGCAGGCTCGGGGGCCCCGGGATCGCCGTGGGCGCCGAGGCGGCGTGGGGGGAGGACAGTGCGGCCGACGACCGCGTCGGTCCGATCCTCGACGTGGCGCACGCCCACGGAACGGCGGTTCCCCTAAAGGAGCTGACCGACCTGCTCCCCGAGGCCGGGCCGCGCTCCGCGCTCGAGGTCGCCCGGTGGCTTTCGGAGCACCCGGACCGCGGGTGGGTCGAGGGTGACCTGGCTCTCTCTGCGCGCGCGAGGACCCCGCCCCCGGGACTTGAGGGACGTAGGGCCCGCGCCCGGGAGTACCTCGCCGAGGCGCGAAGGATCGTGGACGGGCCCCTCGGGCTCGTTCGCGGGATGGTGCGGTTCGTCGGGGTCACGGGCAGCACCGCCTACGGGGAGCCCGAGGACGGGGACGACCTCGACTTCATGGTGGTGACCCGCCCGGGATCGGTGTGGCTCTTCCTCGCCTTCACCTATCTCGCGTTGCGGTGGGATCGGGTCCGATCCTCGGCGCGGCCGGGTCCTTCCCCCTGCTTCAACTACGTGCTCGACGAGGACGCGGCCCGGACCCGCTACGCCTCGGGCCGGGGCTTCCTCTTCGCCCGGGAGGCGCTCGCGGCCCGGGTGATCGAGGGCGGCGACTTCTACCGCGGCCTTCTCGCCTCGGCCCCGTGGATCCGCGCCGAGCTCCCCCGCCTCTACTCCCGGTGGGAGGGGTCGGGCTTCCCGCCGACGGCGCGGCCCGCGTCCACGTCCCTCCTGGTCCGCTGCGCCAACGCGCTCGTGTTCCCGTGGCTCGCCGCGTACCTTCAGATGGCCGGCCTCCTGCGCAACCATGGCCTGAGGCGCCGCGGGCTCCCCGACCGCGCGTTCCGCACCGTGACCCGCCCCGGGCGTCTCGCCTTCGAGACCCTCCGCTTCGAGGAGCTCGCCCGCGCCTACGCCGCCCCCGGCCCCGAGGCGCCGTGACCGTTCCGTCGAGCGACGGGCTCGCGCCGGTCTTCAGCGGCGGCATCGTCGCCTGCGGCGACGGTCCGCGGGTCGCCCGGGCGATCCGATCCCTCCTCGCCCAGGATCTGCCTCACGGCGGACGTTGGCTCCGCCTCTGGGTCGTCGTCGCCCCGGGCTCGGGCGAGACCTTGGCGGCGGCCCAAGGGGCCGCGGCAGGGGACGGGCGGGTGGTGGTCCTTCCCGAGCGGGTGCGTCGCGGCAAGTCCGCGGCGCTCGGGGAGATCTTCGCGCGGACCGAGGGCGATTACCTCGTCCTGCTCAACGGGGACGCGGAGGCCGAGCCCGGTTCGCTCCTCGCCCTCTGGCGGACGGCGGCCGGGGCCCGCCGGCCCTTCGCGGTCATGGCCCGGCCGGTGCCGTCCCCGCGGCCGGCCGGTCCCTGCGCCGACGCGATCGCCCTACTCTGGGAGATCCACCATCGGCTCCACCTCGCGATACGGTCCGATGGTCCGGCCGCGAACCTCTCGGACGAGCTGCTCCTCCTGCCGGTCGCGGCGCTCCCGCCCCTCGGCCCGGGGGTGATCAACGACGGCGCGTTCTACGCGGCGTGGATCCGACGGGAGGGCGGCGAGCTCCTCTACGCCCCGACGGCCGCCGTCCGGGTCGCGACCCCCGTCGGGTTCCTGGATCACTTCCGCCAGCGCCGTCGCATCCTCGCCGGCCACGCCCAGGTCGCGGAGCTCACCGGCCTTACCCCGGCCACCGTCCTCACCCTCGCGCGGGCCCGCCCCCGCAACGCGATCCGTCTCGTGGGGGAGGCGACGCGTTCGTCGCCCCGGGGGCTCCGCAGCCTCGCGGCCCTGCTTGCAATCGAAGCCGCCGCCCACTTCGCGGCCCGCTTCGACCGTCGGCGGGCCCGCGCCGCCATCTGGCCCCGGGTCCGCACCACCCCGGCGGACGACCCGCGGGAGGCCGACTCCCCGGCGATCGCCGGGTAGCGCCGGGAAGGCCCGCGACCTACTTCGCGGTCGAGGGCGGCTTCTTCGCCGGCGTCGACGATGCGGCGGCGGGGACCGAGACGGCCGGCGGCGCCGCCGGCGACGGCGAGGGGGCCGCGGTTCCGGCCGATGCCGCGGCGGGAGCGAAACCGGAGGTGGTCGCGTCCGCCCCGGGCTTGGCGCCGCCCGAGCCGAACGGATTGACGAGGGCGGCCGACTCGTCCGCCTCGGCCCGGATCTCGTCCTCGATGCTCTTGATCTCGGTCAGCAGCTCCTGCTGCCGCGGGATGGGCCCGAGGACGTCGTCCGCCGTCCCGATCCGCTTCTCGAGGTCGTCGAGGGTGTTGAGGCTGCGGTCGGGGACCGTGCGCGAGGTGCCGAGGTACTCGCTCGCACCCTCCATCAGGCGCGTGAACTCGAACGGGAAGAGGATCTTCGTGGCCTGGCCGTCGCCGACGCGCGCGACGGTGTCGAGCGACAGCACCGTGAGCGCCTTGGCGTCGAGCGTTCCGGCTCCCAGGGAGAGGATCCGGAGGCGCTGGGACTCTCCCTGGGCCTCGAGGATCGTCGCCATCCGCCCGCCCTCGGCCTCGAGGATCTTCGACTGTCGGACCCCCTCCGCCTGGAGGATGCGCGAGCGCTTCTGGCCCTCCGCGACCAGGATCGCGGAGCGCTTCTCCCCGTCGGCGCGCAGGACCGCGGCCCGCCGCTGGCGTTCGGCCGCGGTCTGCTCCTCCATCGCGGCCTTGACGGGCCCGACGGGGTCGACCTCCTTGATCTCGACCGCCTCGACCCGGACCCCCCATCGGTCCGTCGCCTCGTCGAGGATGTCCCGGAGCCGGGTGTTGATCCGTTCGCGGTTGTAGAGGACCTCGTCCAGTTCCATGTCGCCGATGATCGACCGCAGCGTCGTCTGCGCGAGGGCGACCGTCGCGACATGGAAGTCCTGGACCTGGAAGATCGCCTTCGGCGTGTCGACGACCTTGATGTAAATGATCGCGTCGACGTTCGTCGGCGAGTTGTCCTTGGTGATGACCTCCTGGCGGGGGACCTCGAGAACCTGAGTACGCAGGTCGACCTTGATCACCACCGCGAGCGGGTTGACCCAGTTCAGTCCCGGATTCAGGATGCGCTTGTACGACCCGAGGACCGTGACGATGCCCTGCTGGTACGGCTGGACCGTCTTGATCGCTCGGGAGAGGTAGATCAAGAGGCCAAAGAGGGCGATGACGATGATGGCGACCGTGGTCCCTACGTCGGACATGTGCGTCTTCTCCTACGAGCGGCTCCCTTCGGGGGCGGGGGGACGAGCCGCGGGAGCCTCCCCGAACGGCTCGACCTGGATCGAAACGCCCTCGCCGCCCACGACCCGGACCTTCGTGCCGGCCGGAATGGGCATGTGCGCGCGGGCCGACCAGATCTCCGAGCGGACCCGCACCTTGCCCCGAAGCGTGTCCGGTACGACGGGGGCGATGACGACCCCGACCTCGCCCTCGAGTCCGGCGGACGTCGTGCTCATCGGGCGGTGGACGGGCGCGATCCACCGGTAGAACGGTACGGTGAGGACCGCGGCGGCGACGGCGGCCAGCACGACGATCAGCGGGCCGTAGAGCGTGCCGAGCAGGATCCCTGGGAGGAGCAGATAGAGCAGGCCGGCGACGATCATGATCGTCCCCGGGATGAGGAGAAGCGCCCCGGGATGGGCGAGCTCGACCCCGAAGAGGACGACCCCTCCGATGACGAGCAGGATGCCGATGGTGTCGTTGACCGTGACCGTCGTCACGCTGGCGGCCACGACCCCGGCGAGACCGACCCCACCCAACGCCATCTGCGGCGCGACCAAGCGGACGGGGGCCATAAAGATGGTCCCCGGCACCCAAGCCGGCGTCCCGCGCATCCCACGCGGAGCAACGGGTCAGCGAATGTAATGGTCCGTGGTCGCGAGGTCGAACCGGGAGACGACCCGCAGCCGCCGGCCCTCGCCGCGCGGCGCGAACGCGAGGAACGGGTACATGCGCCACAGGTCCCCTTCCGCCATCCCGGTCGCGGGGTGCTCGGCACCCAGTGCGGCACGCGCCACCTTGGCCGTGACCTTGCGGACCGCGCTCTCGTCGAGATAGCCGAGGGCGTGCAGGTACTCGTGCGCGAGGATGACGAAGACGAAGGAGTTGTACTCGCGGGGGGAGCGGGCGTTCGCCTCCATCGTCCGGACGAGCCCCTCGTTCATCACGATCAGGTTCCCCGTCACCTGCCAGTACGCGCCGAGCGTCGGAGGGAGGTCGGAGAGCCCGAGCCCGAGCCCCGGGCGTTCGACGCCGAGGACCCGGCGCACGGCACCCCGGACGACCTGGAAGACCTGGTCGAAGGTCGCCGGCGCGTCCAGGAGCCGGGCGAGCGGCAGCGTTCCCTCCGTCGGCGACGGGGCGGCGGACGTTGGCCCGTGGGCCGACGGGCCCTTCGGAACGGGCGGCTGCACGTCGAACCCGAGCGCCATCCTACCGACGAGCTCCCTCGGGGCATTTATACCCCCGGTAACCCGCCCGCCACCGTCGCGGCCGAACCGGCGAGGAGCATCGCCCGGCCCCGGCGCGGGCGGCGCCAGCATATGTGGCCGGACCGCTACCCCGGCCGAATGCCGCGCCCCGAGGAGCTGCTCTTCCCGACCCGGAAGGAGCGGTTCGAGGACCGACGCAAGGAGCGCGAGCACCGCAAGCTCGCGGGGGAGTTCTTCGACCATCCGACCCTGCTCGCGGTCTCCCGCCTCATCAGCCAGGGCCAGTTCGAGTCGCTCGAGTTCCCGATATCGACGGGAAAGGAGGGCGGCGTCTTCCGGGCGACGGGTCCGGGCGGTTTCCGCGCGGTCAAGGTCTACCGGATCGGCAACGCGATCTTCCGCCGCCTCCCCCCGCACGCGCTCGAGGACCTCCGACGCGAGGCGAGCGTCCGCAACTACGCTCGCCTCGTCTACGCGTGGACCCGGCGCGAGTACACGACCCTCGGGCGCCTGTACGATGCGCACGTGCGCGTCCCCCAGCCCTACGGGTTCCTGCGGAACGTCCTCGTGATGGAGTTCATCGGCGTCGGGGGGCTCCCGTGCCCGCGCGTGCGGGACGCCGTGATCCCCGACCCGACGGTGTTCTACGCAGACCTGACCGAGCAGATGCACCGCATGACCGTCGAGGCGAAACTGGTCCACGGCGACCTCTCCCCGTACAACGTCCTGCTGGGCGAGGACGGCCGCGCCGTGCTCATCGACGTGGCCTCCTCGGTCGCGACGGACCATCCCCAGGCGGCCGGCCTGCTCCGGCGCGACACCGCCCACTTCGCCCGCTTCCTCAAGAAGCTGGGTATCGATACGTCGCCGGAGGAGCTGTTCGCGCGCGCGGGCGGGAACGAGCTCCCCCACGGAGGCTGACGGTGCCGGTCCTCTACGCCCGGATCCCCGACGACCGGCTCGGGGTGCTCATCGGCTCCGGCGGGGGGACGAAGCGCGACATTGAGTCGCGGACCCGCACGCACATCGAGATCGACCCCGAGGACGGCGAGGTCCGCATCGCGTCGGTCGACGAGGGGGATCCGGTCGGCGCCATGCTGGCCCGCGACCTGGTCCTCGCCATCGGCCGCGGGTTCTCTCCGGCCCGGGCCGAACGTCTGTTCCGGCCCGACACCTACCTCGGGATCATTGACATCAAGCGCGTCACCGGACGACGCGAGAAGGCCTCCCTCTGGCGGATCCGCTCCCGGCTGATCGGCGAGCGAGGCAAGGCGCGGACCCGCATCGAGGAGCTCTCGGGGGCCTCGGTGAGCGTCTACGGGGGGACCGTCGCCGTCATCGGCCGGGAGCGGGAGCTCGAGTCGGCGACCCGGGCCGTCGAGCTGTTACTGCGGGGGAGCGAGCACGCCGCCGTCTTCCACATGCTCGCCCGTTCCCGGCGCGAGCAGGCCGCCGAGGAGGCGGTCGCGCCGTCCCTTCCCGACGAGGGCTGAGCGTGGCCAAGACCGTCGCGCTCGAGGGGCGGACCCTCGCCTGGGCGCGGGCGGAGTTCGCCCGCTACTACGCGTCGGTCCACGTCGAGCCCCCGTCGCGGTTCGCCCGCCGCGAGTTCGCGTGGTTCCCGTTCGGCGGCGAGACCGCGATGCGCCGCCACCTCGCCCTGCGCTCCGTCGAGGAGTTCCACCACCTCCTCGAGCGGGACGTTCCGCGGCACGTCTACTACTCCTCGGCGTACTACCGTATCCCGGACCATCCCAAGATGGACGGCAAGGAGTGGCTCGGGGCGGACGTGATCTTCGACCTGGACGCGGACCACCTGCGGCAGGCGGCCGGGCGCGACTACGCCGGCCAGCTCGCCCTCGTCAAGGAGAAGGTCGCGGCCCTCCTCGACGACTTCCTCTTCGGGGACTTCGGCGTCTCGCCCGAGGCGACGCGGCTCGTCTTCTCCGGCGGCCGCGGCTACCACGTTCACCTCCTGGACGAGAAGTTCCTCGGGCTCACCAGCCCCGAGCGCCGCGAGCTGGTCGAGTACATCGAGGGGAGCGGGTTCGATCCGGCCGACGCGGTCCGGGCCTCTCGCGGGCCGGCGGCCCCCGACGCCGAGGAGGGATTGCGGCCACGGGGGCCGGGCCGGGCGTTCAAGAGCCTCTACCCGCCCGATGCTCCGGGCTGGCGGGGCCGGACCTCGCGCTCCGTCGTCCGCCTTCTCTCCCGATGGGAGTCCGCGGGGGCGGACTCGGCCGCCGAGGAGCTCGAGCGGGCCGGGGTCACGCGGGGGAAGGCCCGGCACTTGGCGCGCCTCCTGGTCACCGGCGGGAAGGCCGCGGCGATCCGGGAGAGCTTGTCCTTGGACGTGTTCCCGCGGGAGATCCCCCGCGAGCTGCTGGAGGTCGTCCTGCGCCAGGCCGCCATCGAGGTCCAGGGGGAGACCGATGCGCCGGTGACGACGGACATCCACCGGCTCATCCGACTCCCCGGCTCTCTCCACGGCGGGACCGGGTTCCGGGTCGTCCCGTTGACCCGGGAGCGGCTAAACGCCTTCGACCCGTTCCGCGATGCCCGCATCCCGGCCCGGACCGACGAGGTCTCGGTCGGGCTCACCGACCGCGTCGACTATCCGTTCCCCGATGGCCCGGTGCGCGGGGACGCGGGCGACGTCGTCTCGCTGCCCGTAGCCGAAGCGCTGTTCCTCACGCTGCGGGGGCAGGCGGAGCTTCGGCCCGGATCGGGACCGTGAGCCGGCCGATCCGTTCGATCGTCCCCTCGACGGTCTCGCCGGCCCTGAGCCGCCGGCTCTCCTTCCCGAACTCGAAGCCCGGGGTCCCGCCGAGCGTGCCGAGCGAGATGACGTCGCCCGGCTCAAGGGTGACGCCCTTCGACAGGTGCGCGAGGATCTCCGGGATCCGAAACAGGTAGTCGCCCGTGTCGCCGCTCTGGCGGACCGTCTCCCCGACCTTGAGCTCCATCTTGAGGGGGTACGGCTCGCCGACCTCCTCCTTCGGCACGACCCAGGGCCCGACCGCCATCGACGCGTCGAACCCCTTGCCCATCACCCAGTCGGTCGCCCCGCCCTCGGGCGGGTACTGGAGGTCGCGGTAGCCCATGTCGAGGGCGATGGTGTAGCCCGCGACGAAGTCGAACGCCTTCGCGGCGCTGATGTGCTTGCCGCGCTGACCGATCACCGCCGCGAGCTCGACCTCGACGTCGGGGAAGGTCCCCGCGGTGTGGAGCACGAGCGGCTCCCCCGGCCCGCTGAGGCTGTTGAAGAAGCGCGTGAAGAAGTACGGGCGGGCGGGCGGTGCACGGTTCTGCTCCGCGAGGTGGCTGCGGGAGTTCGCGGCGAGGCAGTAGATCTTCGCGCCGCTCGACACCGGTGCGAGGAGACGGATCCCCTCCTCCGGCTTGAACAGGAACCGGGCCCCCGTCGCGGCGCGGGGGGTCCAGCCCGCCTTGCGGCGGCGGTCGATGTACTCGAGGATCTTCCGGCTGAGCTGCACCGAATCGGCCCCACCCGCGAAGAACTGGCGCATGTCGCGGAAGCGGCTCGGGTCCGCTCCCTTGACCGGGTTCACCCCGAAGTAGTCGCGGCAGGCGGTGTCGAGGTCGATGTACTCGTTCGCATCGGTGATCATGCCGAAGTGGAACTGGTCGCTCAGGAGGAAGTGCACGAGCTTCACGCCGACCGGCCTCGGCGCCCGGAGCCGCCGTTGAGCATAAGCGTGCCCCGCCGGAGGCGCGGTCCCTCCCCGCCGGTCGAACCTACGGCTTTAGAGGGGGCCCCGGCCTGCCGGACCCGGGAGGCGGCCGGTGGACGTAGCGCGACGCCGTCGGGGCCACGGTCCCCTGCGCGCGGCCGTGGTCGCCGCGCTCGTCGCGGCGTTCGCGGTGGCGGCCGGATGGGCGGCGGCCGCGTCCTTGCGGGTCGTCCATGCGAGCGCGGAGCGGGCGTCCGGGGTCGACATCGGTCTCGGCGGCCTACCGAGCTGGTGGACCGGCTTTCGGGTCCTCTCGGCGGCCGTCCCTCCCGTCGTCCCCTCTTCGCTCAACACCACGGCCGCAGCGCCGACCCATCTTCCGGCAGCGAACGTCTCCTACCTGCTCAACTCCGCATCGGCCGGCACCGCGGCGATCGCCATCGACTACCGCGAGAGCGTGACGGCCCCGGGCGGCGCGGAGGTCGAGCTGCGTTTCACTCTCTCCCTGACGGGTGGGCCGCCCGTTACGGTCCGCGGGTACATCGAGACCGGCACCTCGCCGCCGACGTTCCCGGTCCTCGTCCGCTTCCTCTTCGCGACCGGGCCGCTGACGCTCAGCGGCGCGACGATCCAGTCCGTCACGGTGTCTCCGCTCCTCTGCTCGGCGGTGGGGAGCTGCCCGTGAGCGGCCGACCTCGGCCCCCCCGGGGCCTTCTCGCCGTGCTCGCCGTCGCGGGCGTCGCCTTCGCCGTCGGAATGGCGCTCGGCGCGGCGACGATCTTCTCCGGGTCCGAGTCGGCGGGGGGCAGCGCCGAAACGGCCCAGGAGCTTCCGTGGCTGGCGGAGACGCTGGTGGCGCTCGGGGCCGTTCCCGGGCCGGTCCCGGTGAGCGCCGGCGCGACCGCCGCGTCCCCGACGCTCCTCCCCGCGACGAACGCCGTCTTCGAGCTGGGGTCGGGCACCGCGGGCCACTCGGCCATCCTCTGGAACCTGACCCTGCGCTCGGCGCCGGCCTCGACCGAGGTGGAGGTCACGGCGAGCGGGATGAACGCCTCCTCCGGGGTCCCTGTGACGGTGACCGCCTACCTGGAGTCGCCGGCGACGGCGACCACCGGGCCGTTCGTCATCAGCCTCTACCTCGACCTCGGTTTGTCGGGCGCGTCGCTCTCCTCCGCCTCCCTGCTCCTCCAGCAGTGCGCGGCGCTGGGGGCGTGCGCGTGAGCGCACGGACCGTTGCCGCGCCGAAACCACTCCTATATACCGGGGGCTTCCATGGCCCCCCCCGGTGTCCATGAAGCGACCCTCCCTCCCCACCCAGGCGGTGTATGTGGCGACGTTCCTCGCAGCGGCGGCGTTCATCGGCGGATTCGCCCTCGCCGGCGCCCTGACGGTCAACCAGGGTTCCCCGGAGGCCGCGGGGGGCAACTACGAGTCCACGACCGCGATCTCCTGGTGGAGCCAGGCCGGCGTCGGGCTCACCACGGTTCCGTCGACCCTCCCCGCCTCGCTCACGGCGACAACGGCCGCCGCGCCCCAGACCCTCCCCGCGTCGGCGACGAGCTACCTCATCAACGCCGGCACGTCCGGCGACCTCGCGCACTATTTCGCCATGACCGAGGCCGCGGGAGCCCCGACCGGTACCGAGGTCGAGCTGACGTTCTCCGTCTCGACGGGGACGACCCCGACACTCACCCAGGTCACCGTCTACGTGGAGTCCCCCTCGACCTCGCCGACGACGGCGACCCAGTTCACGTTCGAGTACGACCTCGGGTCGGCCGCGACCGCCAGCATCGTCCTCAACAGCGTCCAGCAGGTCTCCCAGGTCTGCCCTGCCGTCGGCACCTGCCCGTAGGGTGGGGTCGGGGGCGGAAGGGACCGATCCCGTGGGGCGGTCGCTCCGCCTCCGGGCCGCGTTCCCGCTCCTCGTCCTCGGCGGCGCCGGCGCCGGGCTCGCGGCCTACCTCCGCACGGGCCCCGCGGCGTCGGGCCACACGCTCCTCCCCCTCTGGGTCCTCGCCCTCGGCATCGGGGTGATCGCCCTGGGCGGGGCGGCCGTCCTCCTGCTCGCCGCGGCCCCCGCTCCCACGGCTCCCCTTCCGTCCGAGCCGGATGTCGTAATCGTCCCCCGGACCGAGTGGGAGCGCCTCGTCTCGCGCGTGCGCACCCTCGCCGCCGCCGAGTCCCGGCCGACGGGCGAGCCGCCGGCTCCCCCGTCGTGGCCGACCTCGCCGGCGGCCCCGTCCCCGCCGCCGCCGGGCCCGGAACCGCCGTCGACGGGGTCGGGCGGTTCCACGGCCGTCCCTTCGACCGCCGCGGCCCCGGCCGGGTCCCCCCCGCGCTCCCGCCCGATGATCGAAGGCCCGAGCTGCGCGACCTGCGGCCGGACCGTGCCCGCCCGCGCCGCCTGGCGCGGCTGCGTCGTCTGCCGCCGGCCCCTGTGCACGGACTGCCTCACGGCCTCGGTGCGGGAGCGGGGCGCGAGCTACTGCGCCGCGTGCGCGGCCACGGCGTGAGGGCTCGGACGGTACCGGAGGAGCGTGCCGGCGCCGAGGCGTTCGGCCGATTCCACGGTCAGGCCGACGGCGGACTCCGGCCCCGGGCACTCGGGACCGAGCATCAGCGACGGGGCCGTCGTCCCCCCGATGAGGACCGGCGCGACGTAGACGTAGAGGCGGTCGACGAGTCCGCCCCGGACGAAGCTCGCGATCACGCGCGCGCCGCCCTCGACCATCACCGACCGGACGCCGCGCGTCGCGAGGTGGGCGAGGAGCCGGCCCAAATCGACCTCGTTGACCCCGGACCGGAGGACCTCCACGTGCGAGGGGAACTCGCGGTCGCAGGCCCCGGCCGTCGCGACGAGGGTCGGGGCAAAGGCGTCGAGGACCCGCGCGCCGGCCGGGGTGCGCCCGCGCGAGTCGACGACGACCCTCAGCGGGGCGCCGCCGTGCGTCGCCCCGAGCAGCTCGGGCTTGACGCGGAGCGAGGGGTCATCGAGGAGGACGGTGCCGATCCCGACGAGGATCGCGTCCGACTCCGCGCGGAGGGCGTGGACCCGCTTGAGGTCCTCCGGGCCGGAGAGATGGGCGCGGCGGCCCTGCGCGTAGGCAAGTCGCCCGTCCACCGAGACGGCGCAGTTGACGATCACCCGCGGCCGGGCGGGATCGCCGGACACCATCGTCCTCAGGGGCCCGCGCGCTGCAGCGCATCGCGCTCGGCCCTAAGGTCGTCGCAGGGGAATCCGTTGGCGGCGAGGTCGTCCAGGTTGATCGTCACGTTCGCGAGCGCTCCGCTGCGCGCCGCCCCGAGCAGCCCGAGGGCGGTCGTGTGGTCGCTCGCGATCGTCGCCTTGACCTTCGGGGCGATCGCTACGAGCCGGGCCCGGGCCTGCTCGGCCAGGCGCGCGCAGCCGAGGGGCACCTCGGCCGCGCGGCGAAGGGCGGCGCCCCACGCCTCGCGGGCGGCGGCGTCGTCCGGGGCCTCCTTGCGGCGCCGTCGGGCGGCGCGGACCTCCTCGAACGCGCGACTGTCCTCGTCGACGAGGCGGAGGAGCTCAGCGCGGTCGCGCCCGAGCTCGTCCCGGGCGGCGCGCAGCTCCGGATCCGGCGCCTCGGCGCGGTCCGAGTAGGCGATCACCATCTCCCCGAGAGCCACGCCGAACGCCCCGGCCGCCGCGGCCGCGCTCCCGCCGCCGGGGGTCGGGGTCCGCGCCGCGAGGCGCGCGGCGAAGTCGGTGAGCGCCATTCCCGCCAGCGACTCGGCCCCCGGCGCGGCTTTCCGCCCGGCGAGCTTCCGCTCGAGGAGGGCGGCGCGGTCGAAGCGGTTGAGCTGGAGGTAGTACTCGGCCGCGTCCAGGAGCGCGTCCTCGGGCACGAGGCCGACGATCTCGGACTCCTCGACGCCGACGCCGTAGCGCGCCGCCTCCCGACGGACCGCCTCGAGGGCCCGGTACACGGGGGTGCGGCGGTAGTCGGTGAGGTTCATCGAGACCTGCGCCCGCGCGCGCTCGGCGATCTCGAACCCCTTCGCCTTGACCTCGACGAGCCCGCCGTCCCGCCCGCGGATCGCGTGGGCGATCTTCTTCGCGACGGCGACGTCGGCGGTGGTGAGGTAGGCGTTGTACGCGATCAGGACCGGGCGGGCCCCGATCGCGACGATCCCGGCCGTCGGGTGGACGCGCGGCTCCCCGACGTCGGGCCGACGCGCGGGGTCCGTGGCGATCGACGCCCGTATCCCCTCGAACTCGCCACGGCGGACGACGGCGAGGTCCGACCGCTCCGGCACCCGGGCCGCGGCCGCGTAGAGATAGACGGGGACCTCGAGCTCCTTCCAGACCCGGGCGGCGAGCGCCTCGGCGAGCGCGACCGCCTCCTCCATCGTCGCCGTGCCGAACGGAACGAACGGGACGACGTCGACGGCCCCCATCCTCGGGTGCTCGCCGCGGTGGTGGTTGAGGTCGATCGTCCGGACGGCCTCCCGCATCATCCCGAAGACGGCCTCGGAGAGCGGTCCCCCCTCCCCCGCGAGGCTCACGACGCTGCGGTGGTGGCTCGCGTCCATCTCGACGTCGAGGACCTCGACCCCCGCCACGCGGCGCGCCTCGGCGACGATCCGGTCGACCTTCGCCGTGTCCCGCCCCTCGGAAAAGTTGGGCACTGCCTCGAACAGCTTCATGGAGCGTCCCCCCCGAACGCCTCGATCAGCGTCTGGCGTCCGTGGTTCTCCGCCGGCGACGCCGCGACGGGCGGCCGGCGGCGGGCACGCCCGATGGCGGCGCGGATCCGCTCCGGGGAGAACCCGTGACCCTCGACGAGGAGGCGCTCCACGGCCCCGTCGTCGACCGGCCCGAACACCGGCGGCGGCACCTCGGCGACCTCCGGGTGGCGGAAGACCTCGGCCACGGGGGTGAGCTCGGCCGCATCGAGCCCCGCCGCGGCGAGGGTCGCCTCCCACCCGAGATGCCGGCGAACGAGCGTGAGGGCCTTCTTCGGCCCCACGCCGGGGGCCCCGTCGTTGAAGTCCGTCCCCACGAGGAGGCCGATGAGGAGCAGCTCCTCGGAGGAGATCCCGAGCGCGGCGAGGAGCTCCGCACGGTCGATCACCTGGGCCCCGGGCGAGCCGCTCCGCTGGCCCCGGGCCGCGAGGCCCCGAACGAGGCGGGGCGCCCCGAAGAGGAGACAGTCGTAGTCCTCGCTCGCGGCGGCCCATGCCTGGCCCTGGGCGGCCATCGCGGCGGCCTGGGCCTCCCCCTCGGACGGCGCGCGGATGACGGGGACGCCGAGCGCCGTCAGGAGCTCCTGGCACTCCTCGGCCATGCCGCGGGTCAGCCGGGAGGTCGCCGCGGCCTTCCGCTTCGCCGTCTCGAGGTCCCCGGCGGCGAGCGCCTCCTTCCACTCGGACTCGGCGCGCTCCTTCGCGACGAACCGGGCCCGGAGCGTCCCGGCCTTGAGGTCCGGGGGCCGGCCGTCGAACACCCAGATCGGGAGGACGCCCTGCCCGAGCAGGGCCGTCGTGCGGTAGAAGACGCCGATCAAGTGGCTCGTCGGGCGTCCCGCCGCGTCGGAGAACGGCTGTCCATCGCGCTGGCGGATCGTCGCGAGGAACTGGTAGATCGCGTTGTAGGCATCGACGGCCAGCCGACGGCCCGCGAGCGCCGGCCAGTCGAGCTGCTGGGGGCTCACGAGGTCCCGGAACGGCAACCCCACGGCGGCCGGGAACGGGGGTAAGTACTTGGCCCTTTGTGCGCCGCGGTCGACCGAATGCTCATGTAGAGCGCGGACCGTGACGGGGCCATGCAGTCCACCGCACCGCGCTGGGTCGACGAGACCGGCGTGCCACTGCTGGAGCCGGGCGGGGTCCTCCTCTCCTGCTTCCCGAGCGCCGGGCTCGCCGCCACCGTGGCCGCACACTACATCGTCCAGGCGCTCGGCCTGCCGCGCATCGGCCTGTTCGAGCTCCCCGACACCCCGCCGGTCGCCATCATCCAGTCCGGAAAGGTCCATCCGCCCGTCCGCGTCTACGGCCGGAAGGACCTCGCCGTCATCGTCTCGGAATTCCCCCCGCCGCTCGCGTCGGTCGGGTCGCTGTCCCGGGCGATCCTCGACGGGGCCGAGAGCCGTCGCGTGCGGCTCGTGCTCGCCCTCGAGGGCGTCGTCCCGCAGCCCCTCGGCACCGAGGAGGAGGCGGCGGAGGAGAGCGTCTGGGCGGTCCTTGCGCGCAGCGATCCCGCGCTCATGCGCACCTTCCAGGCGGCCGGGACCCGGGCGCTCGAGGACGGCGTGATCGGCGGACTCTCCGGCTCGCTCTTGGTCGCGGGGATACGGCGCACGGTGCCGGTCGCGGTGACCTTGGTGAGCGCGCGGGCGACCGAGGGCTACCCCGACCACCGGGCCGCCGCGGCGCTCATCGAGGCGCTCGACCGCATCCTTCCCGAGCTCGCGATCGACACGGGGCCGCTTCGCAGCCAGGCCGAGGCGATCGAGAAGGCGTTGCGCGAGGCGATGCGGCGCCGTCCGAAGTCCGCGGAGCCGGAATCCTCCACGGAGCCCGAGCCGACGATGTACCAGTAGTACGCTCGGGGCCGCGCGGGCCGGGTCAGAACGACTCGGTGTAGCTGAGGAGGTAGAAGCTCCCCACGACCATCACGACCAGGAGGCCGAGGATCGCGAGCGGGTTCGCGGCGAACTGCCAGATCGTCACTCCGATGAGCCCCGCGGGAAGGGCCAGGGTGAGGAGGGCGGTAAGGGCGCGGCCGTCCATCGGCCGGTGGGGAGGGCGCCCCCCTCTTAACGGTTCGTCCCGCCGAGCGTAGGGTCCGCTCCGCTAGCCCACCGGTGGGCCGGGGAACGGAAGCTCCACCTCGAACGTGACCTCCGCCTCTCCCGCCGGCCCCGGCCCGAAGCTCGGGGCGATCGGGGGGGCGCCCGGTCCGTCGATCGGGTCGAGGCGGGATGGCGCGGGCGCGGTCGGCCGGGCGATCACCTCGAGCTCGGCCGCGGGGGTCACCGGTCGACCGGTGCCGAGAGAGGTCTCCGCGGGGGCGATGAACGCGCGCTCGATGTGGCCCGCGATCTCGCTTCCCCAGTGGGCGTTGAGGCGGTTGAACGGGATCGAGGGTCGCTGGTGGACGAGGGTCTCGTTGTCGAGGACGGTCAGCGTGGCGACCCCGCGCTGGCGCTTCTCGACGAACGACTCGACGAAGTGGAGGCGTCCCAGGGCCCGCTCGGCGACGGCCCGCCGCTCCCCCTCGCACGCGAACGGCTTGAGTACGAAGACGCTCAGTACCTCCGCGCCGCGCGCCGCGGCGTCCAGGACCGTCGGGAGCGCCCCGGTGCCGCTGCCGCCTCCGAGGCTGCCGATGATCGTGACGAACGTCGCGCCGTCGAAGATTCGCTCGAGGGCCGGGGCCGCCGCCTGGGCGAGGCTCGCTCCGAACGGCACGCTGCCGCCGGTGTCGGCCGTCCGCCCGCTCTCGGGGCCGAGGTAGATACGCCGGTCGAACTCCTCCACGTCCTGGACGTGCGGGTCGCAGTTGATCGCTACGGTCTCGAGGTAGCGCAGGTGGTGGCGGGCAATCTCCCGCCCGACGCGCACCGCGCCGCCCCCGACGCAGACCAGGAGGAACCTCAGGTCATGGCCGAGACGGAGGTTCTCGTAGAACCCGTCCTCGTAGATCTCGTCCCCCCGACTGCTCGGAGGTCGGTCGAACTCTGGTCCCCTCGGCTCGCTCTCGTACGTGGCCACCACCCGCTTCCCCCGTCGCTCGACGTGCCCCCGGCCGCTAGCGGCCGACGACCCCCTGCCGTTCCAGGTCCCGTCCGCTCGCCTCGAGACCCCGCAGCCGCGCGCGCTGGGCCGTGGCCTCGTGGACCGAGGCGCGCGACCGCGCGACGAGCTCGGAGACCTTCAGCTCTAGCTCCCCGCGCCGGAGCACCTCGGCGAGGACGTCCGCGAGCGCGCGGCCGTTCCCGACGAGATCGGCGTAGGTCGCATAGGCTTCGGCCTCCTCCGGCCGCAGCCGGATGGGCACCTCGACGAACCCGGGCGGGAGCGCCGCCGCGGGGGTCGGGACGGCCGACAGGGCCCGCGCCCGGAGGAACTCGTGGAGCGCTGCCCGCATCAGCTCGGACCGGCTCCGGAACTCGCCGTTGGCAACGAACGAGTCCAGGAGCCCGAGCTCCTTGCGGTTGCACCGCAGCGCGATCCGCTCATCCTCGGGACCGATCCGACGGTCGGGCGCTGCACCGTAGCGCTCGTCCTTGGACCGGGGCACTTTGTCGAACACGACTGGGCCGAGCTATGCAAAATCCTATTACTTAAACTGATGCACGGGCTTGCGCCGAAGGAACGAAACCGGTCCCCGGCTCACACTTTCTTGACGTGTCGAACAAATCCGCTAGGGGTCGAACCGGTGCGTCGTCGTGGGAAGTCGGGCGTATAACTGGCCCGGAACGGTCTCCGGAGCGACCGCACCCCTCGTGCGCATCTATGCGTGCCACGGTCCGGGCCGTGCGTCGGCCGGCCGATCCCCGCGTCGTCCCGCGAGAACGTCTAAATAGAGGCCCCCGCCCTTGTACGCATCAGTGCCCCGTTTCTCGGGGCGCAGGGGGGCCCATTCTCGCCACCACCGCTCGTCGCTCGTTCTCGTTGCACGGCCGCCGCCGCCGGTCGAACTCCCGCGCCGTCTCCGACGTCGTCGCGACGATCCTGCTGCTCGCGCTGACCGTCACGCTGTTCTCGTCCATCTTCTTCTTCGTCAACACCTTCCCGCGCCCGCAACCGTCCCCGGCGAACCAGTTCTCCGCCAAGCTCGCCTATGGTTCCGGCGGGACCACGATCACCGGGGTGAGCGTCCTTCACCTCTCCGGCCCCACGGTCGCCGGCAACGCCCTCGTCTACCTCTACTCGGCCCGGCATCCCAACGCGTTCCCCACTCCGTTCAGCGTCTCGCAGGGGATCGGCGGCGGGTCCGTGTGGAACCTCGGCCAGTCCTGGGTCCTCAACGTCACGTCCTACGGCCTCGCGGCCCCGGACAACATCACCATCTCCATCGTCACCAACTCCCTGCTCCTGTTCCGCGTCACGCTCCCCGGGACCAACCCGAACATCCCGCCGACGTTCGTGAACGTGGGCGTGCTGCCGGCGACTCCCGGCGTGGGCCAGCCGTTCACGGTCTACGCGGAGATCCTCGACGACGACCTCAACACCCACTCGGTCTTCGTGAACCTCTCCCAGATCCCCGGGGTCACCGGCACCGGGCGGTTCTCGATGACCTACTCCGCGGCGAACGGCACGTGGAGCTACTACGTCCGGGCCGGGACGACGACGGGGGCCGGCCGGTTCTTCGCGTTCATCAACGCGACCGACCAGGCGCTGCAGCCGAACTCGATCGCGTTCACGATCCCGATCGCCGCGGTCGCGAGCCCGCTCTCGGTCTCGCTCTCCGCCAATCCCGCCGCGCCGATCAACAACTCGGCCGTATCGCTGATCACCTACGTCCAGAACCTCGCGGCCGGCTCCGCCACGGTGACGGTCCAGTACGTCGTCTCGGGCACCCCGATCGGCAACACGAGCGGCGTGGTGGGTGGGGGCTCGACGGCCGCCTTCACCAGGTCCTGGACCCCGACGGCACCGGGCGTCTACCTGATCTCGGTGTTCGCCAACACGAGCGGTACGGGGGCGACCGGCGCCTCGCTCAACCTCACCGTCTTCCCGTCGATCCTCCTCCTTTCCCACAACGTACCGTCCGGAACGCGGACGGCGTTCAACGGCAGCAGCTTCCTCGCCCAGGAGCTGACGGCCGCGGGGTTCCCGTTCTCGACGATGTTCGTCTCGTGCACCAGCGCGATCCCGACCTCCATCCGTTCGTACAACGTCGTCATCATCGACTTCGGCAGCAACTGGGGCTACTCGAGCTGTCCCAAGGCGCCGAGCACCACGGACCAGGGGACGATCACCGGTAGCACCTCGACGAAGTTCCTCGTCACCGGCTCGAACGCCTTCGGGCTCACCTCCTGCAGCTCGTACTCGTCGTCCTTCTTCGCCGAGTTCGGCATCACCTGGCAGAGCGGCAGCACCTGCGTGACGGTCCCGAACGCCACGGCCTCCGCGACCTGGTCGGCCGCGACGGGGGTGGGCCTGCGCTCCGACGGGATCCCCTCCTCGATGACGATCAACGCGACCCTCGCCGGTTCGAACCACCACATTCCCTACACCTACTTCGCCCTCGGGACGACGAACACGGCGTTCCTCAAGGGAGGGACCCACCCGGTCGGCGCCTATGCCGCGAAGGGTTCGTTCGTCACGGGGATCGCCCTCGCGACGAGCACGCCGCTGCTCACGACCCCGCTGCCGAGCGGCAACAGCTGGGGGACCGGCACCGCGGGCACGGCCGTCATCTACAACGCCCTCAATGCCCTCTGCGGGCTCTCGACGAGCACCCAGACCGGCCGCGCCCTGACCGACTTCGCGGTGGCGCAGTCCACCCTCGTCGGGCAGTCGCACAGCCTCGTCTCGACGGTGTACGTCGGGCTGCGGGCGAACGGCCCGGTCGGCGCACCGGTGACCGCGCTCCTCTACGTCAACGGGACGCCGGCGACGTACAACGGCGCCTCGGTGAGCGCGACGGCCGAGGTCGGCGCGGGCGGCCAGGTGGCGTTCGTGACCCTCTACTGGCAGGCGCCGGGGGGCGGCGCCTACTCCCTGTCCGTCGTGATCGTGGTCTCGGGGAGCGACTACTTCAGCCCCAACAACCAGATCGCGATGTCGATCCTCAACCAGCCGACGACCTTCACCTAGGCCCCGACCGGCGGCGTCGGTAGGGGCTCAGCTCGTGGGCGGGCTGCCGCCCGACGGCAGGGCCGTTCCCGACGACGGGGTCGGCGCCGGAAGGGCGGCGCCGCACTTCCAGCAACTGGCCTCGCTGGCGTAGACGACGGCCTGGCAGTTGGGGCACGCGCGCTCGTTCGGCCCCGACGGTCCGGTCCGCCCTTCGAGGGAAGGGGCCTCGGGGGACGGGGCGCCGGCCGGCGGCGGGGTCATGCCGCCGCTGCGGCGCGCCTGGCGGCGCTTGAGGTAGACGTAGACGACGAGCCCGAGGAAGAAGACGATCCCCGGGTAGATCATCATGTCGAGGTACACCGGGATGAGGATGATCGAGAGGGTGCTCGCGAAGTCGCCGCTGATGGGGCCCTGCACCCCCGAGTATCCGCTCGACGCGGCGAGGAAGATCCAGACGATCGAGCCGTTGGCGGCCCCCACGTACGCCGTCGCCATCTGCCACCACCAGACGTTCGGGGCCGGGAGGTGGACATTGAACGACTTCACCGTGGGCTGGCTGAGGTTCGTGAGCGTCTGGTTGAACGAGTAGAACGGGTAGCCGGCCTGGCAGTACGGCGAGCTATTCCCGGTCGCCCCGGGACAGGTGCTGACGAACAGGTCGAGCCAGAGCAGGCCGCTCGTATTCGTGGGTAGGTACTGCGGATTGACCGTCACCGAGAAGTTGAACGGCCCGTTGCCGTCGCTCGCGAACGGGGAGACCTGGGCACCCTCGAGGATCGGTCCCCCCTTCCCGTAGGGGAGGGTCGATGCGGAATCCGCGGCGGCCGAGGGGACCCGGACGACGGTGGCGACGTACAGGACGGACGTGAGCGGCCCCGCGATGAGGAGGGCCGTGAGGCCGAGGACGGCGAGGAGGCGGGGGCGCTTCCAGCCGGCGTAGATCGGTACCGCGAGCCCGAACAGGAGGAAGGCGACGATGGCGAGGAACGGGCCGAGGTAGAGGAAGCTCCCGGTCAGGGTGAGGATCGCGATGGCGACGAGGACGACAAGACCGGCCCGGGTCGCGAAGAATCGCCGGAATCCGGCGAAAAGGCTCTTATCGCCCGCCGACTGACTCACGGCGGAGAGAGGCGAGCAGGCCACCCCATATAAGCAATCAGGGGCCCCCGTGACCGAAGCACCCCCGCCTCACACCGCGCTCATCGTCTTGGACGGCCTCGGGGACCGGCCCCACCCCGACACCCACGGGCTGAGCCCCGTCGAGGCCGCCGCTACGCCGAACCTCGACCGCCTCGCCGCGGCCGGCCGCATGGGACAGGTGACCCTGATCGGTCCGGGGGTCGCCCCGGAGTCCGATGCCGGGGTTCTGGCGCTCCTCGGCTACGACCCGGTCCGCGACTCGCCGGGGCGGGGGGTCCTCGAGTCGCTGGGGGTCGGCCTCGACCTCGGCCCCGGGGACGTCGCGCTGCGCCTCAACTTCGCGACCGGCGACGGCCACGGGGCGATCCTCGACTCCCGGGTCGGCCGGACGCTCGCCACCGAGGAGGCGAAGGAGCTCGCCCGTTCTCTCACGGAGGCGAATCTTTTGGCTCCCGAGGGGATCGAGGCCGAAATCCGGGCGACGGTCGGACACCGCGGCGTCCTCTTCCTGCACCCGGTCCGCGGGGGACGGCTCTCTCCCGAGATCTCGAACGCGGACCCGTTCTACGAGCGGGTCGGCGGGATGGGTCGGGCGCGGGCGGTCTCGGAGGCGCGGATCCTCACGGTCGAGCCGCTCGACCCGACACCGGAGGCGGCCCGGACGGCGGCCGCGGTCAATGCGCTCCTTTCCCGCGCGGGCGACCTCCTCACGGGCCACCCGGTGAACGCCCGCCGCGCCATGCGGGGCCGGCGGATCGCGAATGCCCTGCTGGTCCGGAACGCGGGGGCCGCTCCCGCGACCCCCCTTGCGCCGTTGCCGGCCCGGCTCGGACTGAGCGCGGCCGCCGCGATCACCGAGATGCCGGTCGAGCGGGGGATCGCTCGGCTCCTCGGTCTCGTGGACCTCTACGTCGGTCCGATGGGACCCGACCGCGACGCTTCGCTCACGGAACGGGCGATGATCACACGGCAGGCCCTCGCTCGGTTCCCCCTCGTCTATGTCCATCTCAAGGGCCCGGACGAGCCGGGGCACGACGGGAAGGCGCTCGCGAAGCAGGAGGTCATCGAGGCGCTTGACCGGGCGTTCTTCGGGCCGTTCCTCGACGGGCTGGACCTCGCCCGGGTCCGGCTCGCGGTGACGGCGGACCACGCGACCCCCTGCATCGTGCGCGGCCACTCCGACGACCCCGTCCCGCTGCTCCTCGCCGGGGCCGGGGTCGACCCGGCGGTCCCCCCGGCGGCGAAGTTCGGCGAGGCCGCGGCCGAGCGCGGCCCCCTCGGCCACCTCATGGGCGCCGACGTGCTGCCGTTGCTCGTCGGCCGTCGGCCCGGTCCCCCCGCATGAGCGGACCGGCCTGGCGGGTCCCGCGGGCGGACGCCGAGGCGGTACGACGCGAGCTCTCCCGGGCCGGGTGCCTTGCGCCGGGGGTGCGGGCGGAGCGGACGGGGGAGTTCGTGGTCTTCCCCCTCCTCCGGGCCCCCGAGGCCCCACCGACCGCCGGGCAGCTCATCGCCCACGATTTCCCCCCGCCCCGCGCTCCCGCGCCGCGGCGCTACGCCGACCTCCTGGCCTGGCCGGAGGAGGAACGGCGCCGGCTCCCGCGCTCCTTCGACGTGGTGGGGGACGTCGTCCTCGTCCGCATCCCCGAGGCGCTCCGCGGCCGGTCGGAGGAGATCGGCGAAGCTCTGCTCGCGTTCGTTCCGGGCGCGCGCCTCGTGGGCCGGGACGAGGGCGTGCAAGGGGTCGAACGCCGTCGCCGGCTCGTCCGCATCGCCGGCGCCGGCGCCTGGCGGACCCGCCATCGGGAGAACGGGCTCGACCTGGCCGTCGATCTCGAGGCGGCGTACTTTTCTCCCCGGCTCGGGCGCGAGCACGCGCGCGTCGCGGCCGCCGTGCGGCCGGGCGAACGGGTCTACGACCTCTGCTGCGGCATCGGGCCGTTCGCGCTGGCGATCGCGGCGAGCGGCCGGGCCCGGCAGGTCGTCGCGGTCGACCTCAACCCCTCGGCGATCGCGCTCCTGCGCGAGAACGCCGAGCGGCTCGGGCTCGCCGACCGCGTGCGGCCGGTCCTCGCGTCGCTCGAGACGTTCCTTCCCGACGCCGGACCGGCGGAGCGCGTCGTGCTCAATCTCCCGCACGAAGGGATTAAGTATCTCGCCTCGGTGGGAGCGGTGGTGGCGCGCGCCGGTGCGCTCCACTACTATGAAGTGACCGCTCGCTCCGAGGCTGGCGCACCCGCCCGGCTGCTCACGACGCTCGGTGCCCCGGGGGCCTGGCAGCTGGCCGACCGCCATGTCGTCCATCCCTATTCCCCGCGCTCGGACCTCGTCGCGTACGAGCTGCGGCGCGGGGAAGGGTAGGACCCATGCCGTTCATCGTGAACCTGGCCGACGTCTCGGACTCCGACCTTCCCCTCGTCGGCGGCAAGGCCGGCAAGCTCGGGGAGCTCGTGCGGCAGGGTCTGCCGGTCCCGCCGGGGTTCATCGTCACGACCGAGACGTACCAGGCGTTCGTCGACGCGACCCCGCTCAAGGCCGAGATCCCCGACGCGCTGGCGACCCTCGCCCTGGAGCGCCCGGAGAGCGTCGATGCGGTGTCGCGCCGCATCCGCGACGCCTTCGAGGCGACGCCGTTCCCCCCCGAGCTCGAGTCGGCGTTGCGGGCGGCCTTCGACAGCTACGCGAACGAGCACGACGTCCGCTTCTCGGCCGTCCGCTCCTCGGCGACGGCCGAGGACCTCGAAGGGGCGTCGTTCGCGGGCCTCCAGGAGACCTATCTCAACGTCACCGGCGCCGACGAGATCCTCAGCGCGATCCGCCGCTGCTGGGGCTCGCTGTTCACCCCGCGGGTGCTGGTCTACCGGGCCCGGAAGGGGTTCGACCACCGCTCCGTCCGCCTCGCCGTCCTCATCCAGAAGATGGTCGACTCCGTCGTGAGCGGCATCCTGTTCACCCGCGACCCCAACACCGGCGAGAACCACATGATCGTCGAGGCGGGGTGGGGCCTCGGGGAGGCGATCGTCGGCGGGGAGGTGACCCCCGACCACTACGTCCTCGACGGGGTGACGCACCGTATCATCCAGAAGCAGATCTCCGAGCAGTCGGTCCGCCTGCGTCGCAACGATTCCGGCGGCAACCGGCGCGAGACCGTTCCCGAGTCCGAGCGCCGGATGCAGAAGCTCCCGGACGAGCGGATCGAGCAGCTCGCCTCCCTCGCCCAGTTGATCGAGTCGCACTACCGCCGGCCGATGGACATCGAGTGGTGTGCCGACGACGACGTGGTCTACATCGTGCAGGCCCGCCCGGTCACGACGATCCCCCCGTCGAAGCGGACGGCCGCGGGGAACGCGCATGCGGCCGCCCCGGCGTCCCCGGCGCCGTCGGCGGCAGCGTCCGGTGGCGCGGGGGACGCGCCGATCCTCCGCGGGTTCGGAGCGAGCCCGGGGATCGCCGGCGGAGTCGCCCGCCTCCTCGCGGGCCCGGCGGAGATGGACCGCCTGACGCAGGGGCAGGTCCTCGTCACCGCGATGACGACCCCGGACATGGTGCCGGCGATGACGCGCGCCGCGGCGATCGTCACCGATGAGGGCGGAATGACGTGCCATGCGGCGATCGTCTCGCGCGAGCTCGGAGTGCCGTGCGTCGTGGGGACGCGTTCGGCGACCCGCACGATCGCCGACGGGGCCGAGGTGACCGTCGACGGGAAGACCGGCGCGGTCTATCTCGGGCTCGAGCGGGCGCGGCGCTCGGCCCCCGCGCCCGCGGCGGCCGGAGCCTTTAGCATCGGGTCCGACGTCCACCACGGGTCCGTGCCGGTGACGGCGACGAAGATCTACGTGAACGTGGGCGTTCCGGAGAAGGCCGCGGAGTACGCCCGCCTTCCCGTCGCGGGCGTGGGCCTGTTGCGCATCGAGTTCATCTTCACCGCCCATGTGCGCGAGCACCCCCTCGCGCTGATCCAGCAGGGACGCGGCAAGGAGCTCGTCGACCGTCTGGCGGCCGGCCTCTCCGAGGTCTGCCAGGCGTTCTACCCGCGGCCCGTGATCATCCGGACCTCCGACTTCAAGACCAACGAGTACCGCGGGATGCCGGGCGGCCAGCCGTTCGAGCCCGAGGAGGAGAACCCGATGATCGGCTGGCGCGGGTGCTCCCGGTACATCTCCCCCGTCTACCGCCCCGCGTTCCTCCTCGAGCTCGAGGCGATCCACCGCATCCGGACCGAGGGCGGGCTCAAGAACGCCCACGTGATGCTCCCGTTCGTCCGCAACACCTGGGAGCTCGAGCAGATCGAGGAGATGATGCGGGAGAAGGGGCTCAAGCGCTCCCGCGACTTCCAGCTCTACCTCATGGCCGAGGTCCCGTCGACGGTGCTGCTCGCCCGGGAGTTCTCCAAGCACTGCGACGGCTTCTCGATCGGCTCGAACGACCTCACCCAGCTCGTCCTCGGGGCGGACCGGGACTCGGAGACGCTCGGACGGATGGGCTACTTCGACGAGCGCGACCCGGCCGTCCTGCGGGCCGTCGAGCTCCTGCTCGAGGGGGCGCACGCCGCCGGCCGGACCGTCGGCATCTGCGGGCAGGGCCCGAGCGTCTACCCCGAGTTCGCGGAGTTCCTGGTGCGGCGCGGCATCGACTCGATCTCCCTCAACGCCGACACGGTCCTCACCACGATCCGGACGATCGCCTCCCTCGAGCAGCGGATGAAGCTCGAGGGGATCCGTCGCTCGGCCCCGCCCTAATCGGGACGGACGCGGCGCGGGGGCCTCCACCGGGGGGGACCCGGCGGGCCCGGCGGTGGGATCGCGAGCTGGGCGTCGCGCGGAAGCTCGAAGACGCGCCAACGCGCGGCGGGACGGAAGCCGAGGGGCGCGAGGCGTCGGGCCAGCCGCCCGGAGTCGTCCCAGATCGCCCAGTGCTCCGGCGCGTCCGCGCCCAGGGCCCGCAGCGCCCCGGCGACGAGCGCCGAGGCGTGCCCGCGGCCCCGCGCCGTGGGCTGGGTCGCCACGCCGTGGAGGCCCGCGGTCGGTCCCCGCCGGTAGAGGAGGGCGGCGGCGACGGGGCGGTCGCCGTCCTCGAGAAGGAGGGGGAGGAGCGTCTCGCCGGGGTCGGGGTGGTTCCAGACGACGTCGATCGCGCGCCGCAGCTCGTCGCGTTCGCGCTCGTCCGCCCAGAACCCGACCAGCAGGTCGAGCTCCTCCGGGCGGGCCGACCGGGGCTGCGGCCCCGGAACGGGCGCCGGCGATGCGGGGGCCGCCGCGAGGAGGAGCGTGAGCGGCTGCGGCCGCGGGCGGAACCCGAGGGCGGCGAGGGTCGCGAGGAGATGCGGGGCCGCCGGCTCGATCAGGCGGAACGTCGGACGGAGCGCGCGCTGGAAGTAGTGGTCGAGCGCTTTTTCGAAGAAGGCGGTCTGCCGCTCCCGCCCGGCCCGGACCTCCTGGACGAAGTTGAACCGGGGGACCGGGACCCGCTCGTTCGTGACGAGGGTCCCCCCGGCGAGCTCGAGGGCGAACCCGCCCATCGCGAGGACGTACGCGCGCTCCTCGGCGAGGGCGTCGGCGACGCTCCGCTCGGCGGGGTCCATCGCGCCGGGTAGGGACCGGAGTTAAGGACGGTTTCCCTCCCGGCGCCGTCGGGCCCGGGGGGTTATTAGTCCGCCAAGCTCCGCGAGCGCGGAGAGGCCGATCCCTTTAGGTGGAAGTCGATGAGCGAGGCGAAGCTCGTGCCGCCGGCGGTCGTCGCGGTTCTCGGGGCGGGCACGATGGGGGGCAGTATCGCCCAGGCCTGCGCCCAGGCCGGCTACGTCGTGCGGTTGAGGGACCTGACCGGGGAGCTGCTCGACCGTGCGAAGGGTCGGATCCAGAAGTCGCTCGACCGTGCCGTCGAGCGCGCGAAGATCTCTTCCGGGGAGGCGGCGGCGGCCCTCGGGCGGATCACCTTCACGACCGACCTCGCGTCGGCCGTCGGGGGCGCGGCGCTCGTCATCGAGGCGATCTTCGAGGACTTCGAGGAGAAGCGCAAGCTCCTCGAGGCCGTCGGCCCCCTCGTGGGCCCGACCGCGATCGTCGCGACGAACACTTCGTCACTGTCGGTCACGCGCCTCGCGGCGTCGGTCCCCGACCCCGGTCGGTTCGCGGGGCTGCACTTCTTCTACCCCGCGATCACGAACAAGCTCATCGAGGTGATCGGCGGCGGCCCGACGACCGCGGCGACCGTTGCGCGCCTCGAGGAGTTCGCTTGGGGGCTGCGCAAGGTCCCGATCCGGGTCGGCGACCACGCCGGGTTCGCCGTCAACCGCTTCTTCGTCCCCTACATGAACGAGGCCGTCCGCATGGCCGAGGAGGGCGTCGCCTCCCTCGCCACCATCGAGAAGGTCGGCCGCGAGCTCACCGGGACCGAGAACGGTCCGCTCGAGGTGATGAACCTCACCGGCCTGCCCATCGCGCTCCACGCGATGGAGTCGCTCGAGGAGGCGTTCGGGCCCGCCTACGCCCCGGCCCACCTCCTCGAGGAGATGGCCGGCCGGCGGACGACGTGGGCGTGGCGCGAGGCGGTCGTCGAGCCCGAGCGGGAGGCCGCCGTTCGCGAGCGGTTCGAGGGCGTTCTCTTCGGGATCGCGACGGAGCTCGCGGACGAGGGCGTCGCGACGCCCGAGGCGGTGGAGACCGGCGCGCTCCTGGGCCTCAAGTGGCGGAACCCTCCGTTCGCCCTCCTCAACCGCGCGGGGGTCCCGGCGGCGCTCGCGCGGGTCCGCGCCTACGCGGCCCGGTGGGGCGAGGCGTTCCCCGTCGCGCCGGAGCTCATCGGCCGCGCCGAGCGCGGCGAGACGGCCTGGACGATCCGCTACGTCCGCACCGAGCGGCGGGGCCCCGTGGCCTGGGTCCTCGTGGACCGGCCCGCGACCATGAACTCGCTCCACGCCGAGCTGCTCCGCCAGCTCGACGCGGCGTTCGTCGACCTGGCGGCGGACGCGGACCTGCGCTGCGTCGTCCTCGCCGGCGCCGGCCCGAACTTCTGCGCGGGGGCCGACATCGCCGAGATGGCGGGGAAGGACCCCGTCGGCGGACGGGCCTTCGGGTTCGTCGGCCAGGCGGTGTGCCGCCGCATCGAGGAGTTCCCCCACCCCGTGATCGGGTTCGTCCGCGGGTTCGCCCTCGGCGGCGGCCTCGAGCTCGCGCTCGCCACGGACTTCATCGTCGCCACGCCCGACGCACGGCTCGGGCTTCCCGAGGCGAAGTTCGGCATCCACCCGGGGTTCGGCGGCCTGAGCCGCCTTACGCGCCTCATCGGACGATCGCTCACCAAGCTCCTTCTCTTCTCCGCCGAGACCGTCCGGGCCGAGGAGGCGCACCGCCTCGGGCTCGTCGCGCGGCTCGTCCCGTCCGATACCGGCACGGCCGACGTCCAGGCGCTCGCGGAGCGGATCGCATCGCTCGCCCCGCTCGCCCTGTCGTGGGGGAAGTCGGTGATCGACCACGGGATGGACGCGCCGATGGTCGGCGCCCTGCGGCTCGAAGGGGAGTCGGCCGGCCACACGTTCTCGACGCACGACAAGGCCGAGGGAATGCAGGCGTTCCTCGAGCGGCGGACGCCGCGCTTCGAGGGTCGGTAGCGCGCTTTCGTCCACCGGCTCGGTCCGGGACGGGCGCCGCCCGGCGCACCGGGGCCACCGCGAGGTCCGCGAGCGCCGTGGGGACGTCCTCGGCCCGCCGGGACCCGGTCCGGAGCCCATCGAACCTCTCGAAGCCCGTCCGGGCGGCGATGGTGTCGACCCGCTGTACCGGCGGCGGCCCCCGTCCGCTGGTGCCCCGCAGGCCGTAGCGCTCGAGGAGGTGCACGACGGCCGAGCGCCGCCACGCGACGCGGTCCCGCGGCCCCTTCGCGGAGGAGGGGACGACCGCGCCCATCTCCCTCCGCCGGCGCATCGTGACGGCGTCCGTCTTCGCCGTGCGGCACGCCAGCGCCGGCCATCCCCTCCGGCTCCGGGCCGCCCGTGGCGGGGGGCCCGCCCGGGGGATGGTCCGCGGCTGAGGCCGTGGCTGCCGGTAAACGGGGCCTACGCACCGAGCGTCGCGCGGTACTGCTCGGCGGACAATAGCGTCGCGGGGTCGAACCGGGCGCTCGGGCGGAGCCGGTAGAGCCAGCCCTTCCCGTAGGGGTCCTGGTTGACGAGCTCGGGGTGCGCGGTGAGGTCCGCGTTCGCCGCCGTCACCGTCCCGGCGGCCGGCGCATAGATGTCGGCGACGGTCTTGACCGACTCGAGGACGAGGACCCCCTGGCCGGCGGCCACCGCCTTTCCGGCGGCCGGCAGGTCGACGAAGACGATGTCGGTCAGCTCCGCCTGGGCGTGGTCGGTGATGCCGACGACGAGCTCGTCCCCGTCGGTGCGGACCCACTCGTGGCTCTTCGTGTAGCGGAGCTCCGCGGGCAGCTTCGTCTCCGTCATGTCCCCTCCATCCAGCTCTGGGCGTATTTACGCTGCGCCGGGGTCGGCGTGTCGATCGCCGCCCCCAGGGGGGCGAGGGCCGCCTCGGCGACGGCCCGGTCGAGCTCGCGCGGGACGGGGAGGACCTTCGGGGCGAGCTCGCGGCCGTGGAGCGCGATGTGCTCGGCGCTCAGCGCCTGGAGCGAGAAGCTGAGGTCCATGATCTCGACGGGGTGACCCTGCCCCGTCGCGAGGTTGATGAGCCGCCCCTCGGCGAGGAGGCAGGCGGTCCGGCCGTCGGCGAAGGTGAACTCCTCGACGCCCGGGCGGACGACCCGCCGGGCCACGGCGAGCCCCTCGAGGTCGGGCTTGGAGATCTCGATGTCGAAGTGGCCCGCGTTCGCGAGCAGGCAGCCGGACTTCATCAGGCGGAAGTGCTCGGCGCGCACGATGTCGCGGTTGCCGGTCGCCGTGACGATCAGGTCCGCGGTCCGCACCGCGTCCAGCATCGGCACCACCCGGAACCCCTCGAGGCGCGCCTCGATCGCACGGACCGGGTCGACCTCCGTCACCACGACCTCGGCCCCGAGGCCCCGGAGGCGGGAGGCGATGCCCATGCCGGACCAGCCGTAGCCGGCGACGACGGCGACCTTCCCGGCGATGAGGAGGTTCGTCGCGCCAAAGAGCCCGTCGAGGACGGACTGCCCGCAGCCGAAGCGGTTGTCGAACAGGTGCTTCATCTCGGCGTCGTTGACGTCGATCGCGGGGAAGCGCAGGCGGCCCTCGCGCTCGAGCGCGCGCAGGCGGGTGACCCCCGTCGTCGTCTCCTCCGTCGAGCCGCGGATCTTCCCGCGGTCCGCGCGCGCCGTGTGCGCCAGCGCGACCAGGTCGGCCCCGTCGTCGATGAGGACGTCCGGGTCCGCATCGAGCATCGCCACGACGGCCGCCCGGTACTCCTCCGTCGTCTCGCCCTTGCGGGCGTGGGTCTCGATCCCGCCGCGGTTGAGCGCCGCGACGACGTCGTCGTCGGTCGAGAGCGGATTGCCCGCGGCGAGGAGGACGCGCGCCCCGCCGGCCTTCAGCGTGCGGGCGAGGACCGCGGTCTTCGCCTCGATGTGCAGGACCGCGGAGACGGTGAGGCCGGCGAACGGCCGCTCCCGCGTGAAGCGCTCGCGGACCCCCGCGAGCACGGCCATGCGCGACTCGGCCCAGCGGATCTTCTGCTCTCCCAGGTCGGGGTCTCCCGGCATGGCCTTACGGGGCGCTGCGACACCCG
>DAHUXZ010000040.1 GCA_027315455.1 Thermoplasmata archaeon
GTTGCGGATCCCCTTCGAGGAGGCGGTCCGGACGGTCTACGGCCTCGAGCTCGCGGCCGGAGGTCCGGCATGACCGTGCGGACCCGGGGGCTCCTGATCGCCTTGGAAGGGATCGACGGCGCCGGTAAGTCGACCCTCAAGCGCCGCCTCGTGGCCCGACTTCGGGCGGACGGACTGCGCGTGGCCGGCTGGCACGAGCCGACGGACCCCGGGCTCGGCCGGAAGGCCCAGGCGCTCGGCCCGAACGACCCCTGGGGGGCCGCGATGTGCTTCACCCTCGACCGGCTCCTCGCCCGGCCGCAGCTCGAGCGGCTGCTGCGGACCCACGACGTCGTCGTCGCGGATCGCTCGTTCTACTCGACCCTGGCCTACCAGGGAAGCGCCCTTCCCGCCGCCCGCGCCCGCCGCCTCGTCCAGCTCGAGACCGGCGCCTCGCCCGGGCCGGACCGGGTCCTCTGGCTGCGCCTCGAGCCGGGCCTCGCGCTCGCCCGCGTCGGAACCCGCGGGTATCGACGCGCCCCGCTCGAGCGCCGTCGCATCCTCGTACGGGTCCACCGGGCCTACGCCCGCCTCGCCCGCCGCCACCGCTTCGTCGTCCTCGACGCGCGGGCCCCGGCCCCCGACCTCCTCGCCCGGGCGCTCCGGGTCGTCGCCGGGGCGCGCCGGCGACGCCCTCGGGCCGCGGGGCGGCAAAGAGGATAATCTGCCCCGGTCTCCCCCCGCGCACGGTGGAACGTGGGGCGCATCCTCGTCGCGGAAGAGACCCTTGAGCCGTCCTACGTTCCTCCGCGGCTCGTCCGCCGGGAGACCGAGCTCAAGCTCCTGACGCAGCGCTATCGGGAGACGCTCGGGAAGGGCGTGCCGTACCACCAGCTCTTGACCGGCGGGATCGGGAGCGGGAAGACCGCCCTCGCCCAGCGGCTGGGCGACGACCTCGCGCGGTCGGGGAAGCCGGGAACCCTTCCCGTCCTCAAGCTCTACATCAACTGCTGGCGCCGCTCGAGCGACCGGACGATCCTGCTGCAGCTCCTGAGGGGCGTCGGGGTCTCCCTGCCCGACCGGGGCTACTCCCTCAGCGAGATGCTCGACGTCTTCGAGCAGGGGATCCGCCGGGCGCCCCGCCACATCTTCGTCATCCTGGACGAGGTCAGCGCCCTCGTGCGCCAGGAGACGAAGCTCGTCTACCTCCTCTCCCGGTCGCCCGAGGTCGGGCTCGGGTCGATCTCGCTGTTCCTCATCGCCCCCGAGGACGTGCTCCCGTACCTGGACGCGGCGAGCCGCTCCAGCTTCGGGGTCACCCACCGCCTGAACCTACGGCCCTACTCCGCCGAGGACCTCGCGGAGATCCTCGCCTACCGCGCCGAGGTCGCCCTGCGCCGGGGAAGCGCGTCGCCGGAGATCCTCGGCCAGATCGCGCGCATCGCCGGAGCGAACGGCGACGCCCGCTTCGCCCTCGAGGTGCTGGGCGGAGCCGCCCGCGCCGCGGAGGCCGAGGGCGCCGCGGAGATCGGTGCGGAGCACGTGCGGGCGGCGAAGGGGTCGATCTACCCCACGGTCACGGAGGCGCGGCTCGAGGAGCTCAGCGACGCCGGCCTGTGGGTCCTCCTCGCGCTGGCCCGGACGCTCGGCGGACGGCGCAGCGTCGTCACCACGGACCGGGTGCGCGAGAGCTACCGGGCGCTCGCCGAGGAGCACGGCGTCCGCCCGATGAGCCGGGTCACCTTCTGGCGGAACGTCCGCGACCTCGAGCGGGAGGGGCTCCTCCACATCGACCCCCCGACGGGGGCGGGGGAGAGCAACCGCCTCAGCATGGACGAGATGCCGGCGAGCTACCTCACCACCCTGCTCGAGGGCCGCGTCGGCGGCCGTCGCGGGCGCAAGCCCTAAGACGGGGGCCCCTCTCGCGCCGGCGTGGCCGAGGCCGATCCGTTCCCGGCGGGACCGCCGGCCCGACTGCCGGAGTGGGTGCGCGTCCGCCCTCCGGCGGGGGTCCACTACCCCGAGGTCCGCGGCCTGCTCGGGGAGCTGAGGCTCGCCACGGTCTGCCGGGAGGCGCGCTGCCCGAACCTTCCGGAATGCTGGTCGGCCGGCGCCGCGACGATCATGCTGCTCGGCGCCGAGTGCACCCGGCGCTGCGGCTTCTGTGCCGTGACGACCCATTGGCCGCGCGGCGTGGTCGACCCGACGGAGCCCTCCCGCGTCGCCGAGGGGGTCCGCCGCTGGGGGCTCTCCTACGTCGTCCTGACCCAGGTCTGCCGGGACGACCTGCCCGACGGGGGCGCGGCCCACCTGGCCGAGACCGTCCGCGCGATCCGGGCCGAGGCGCCCTCGACGCTCGTCGAACTCCTGATCGGGGACCTCGGCGGGGAGGAGGGGGCCCTGCGCGCCCTTCTGGACGAGCCGCCGGACGTGCTCGCCCATAACCTCGAGACCGTCCGTCGGATCTCCCCGGAGGTCCGCGACCGCCGGGCCGGCTACGACCGCTCCCTCGCGCTCCTTTCCCGGGCCCGGTCGATCGGCGGGCGCGAGCTCGTCACGAAGTCGTCCCTCATGCTGGGTCTGGGAGAGACCGACCCCGAGCTCACCGACAGCTACGCCGACCTCCGCGCCGCGGGGGTCGACCTCCTCACGCTCGGGCAGTATCTCCGTCCGAGCGCCGAGCACCTCCCCGTGGTCCGGTTCGTGCCTCCGGAGGAGTTTAACCGCCAGCGGGCGGCCGTGGCCGAGGCGCTCGGCTTCGCCGGGGTCGCCTCGGGCCCGCTCGTCCGCAGCTCCTACCGCGCCGGGGAGCTCTACCGCCGCGCCCGCCGACGCCCGGGGGGATAGCCTCTGGCGAAGAAGAAGAAGGTCGACGGGCCCGAGGAGGCGGCGTTCGAGTTCCCCGAGTTCGACGAGGAGAAGTTCCTGCGCCACGAGTTCGAGCAGACGATCGCGACGGCGCTGGCCTTCGCCTTCGCGCTCCTCGCGGCCCTCGTCTCCTTCGGGCTGCAGGTCACCCTCCTGCCGATCGAGGTCCCGGCCGTCGCCGGGCTGGCGGTCGTCATCGCCTCCCCGTTCCTGATCCGACGCCTCCGCGCCGGGGCGCAGGAGTACACGAAGGGCGACTGGGCCGCCCTCCTCCTCGTCCAGATCTTCGGCTGGCTCGGCTTCTGGTTCGTGCTGAGCGACGTCGTCAAGCCCTAGCCGGACGCCCCCGCCGGGGTCCCGGCCGGGGGGCTCCCGTCGAGCCAGGGAAGGCGCTTAACCAGAAGCTCGGCGAGCGCGACGGCGAGGACCGGCTCGTCCGCCGCCTCGTCAAGGAGGCCCAGGCGGGATTCGGCCGGTAGCGAGCGCTTGAGGTCGCGGCCGAGGGGCAGGCGGGCGAGGGCGTCCGTCAGGAGGGGGGCGAGGTCCCGCTCGCGGCGGCGGACCTCGACGGCGAGCCGCCCGTCGGCCGTGACGTACGGGCCCTGGAGGACCGGGGCGTCGGAAGCCCCCCATTTCGTGAGGAAGCTGTCCACCCGGTCGAGACCGGCCGGCGGTCCATCCTGGACCTTCGCCGCGGGAAGGCGCGCGTGCTCGACCTCGAGGACGATGGCCCCCCGGGTCGCATCCGCGGCGGAGGCGCTTCCCAGGATCCGGAAACCGAGCCGCCCGGCCTCCTCGACCAGGCCCCGCTCGGCCTTGCGCAGCTGGGGGAAGAGGACGTCGTCGACGAGGTCCGGGCGGTCGAAGGCGAGGACCGCCACGGTCGTCCCCCGTTCGGCGACGAGGGCGAGCGCCTCGGCGCGTCCGACCCCGCGCGGCGGGGCGATCTCGAAGGCGGAGCGGTCCGGCCGGTCGAGGTAGGCGCCGGCGGCCAGGATGAACAAGGCGAGGTTGCGACGGCTCAGGGCGCTCGCGACGTTCCGCTCGGGGTCCACGGGGTCGTCGACCACGAGGGCGACCGAATCGGGAAGCCGCGGGGGCGCCCGCGGAGCGGTGAGGAGCGTCGTGGGGATCCGCCAGGCCCGGGCGGCCGCGAGGAGGTCGCGGAGGGTGCGAAAGCGCAAAAGGAGCAGCTCGATGAGGTAGCCGGAGAAGCCGCCCGTCCGGGCGTCCGAGCCGTACACCCCGAGCGCACGAAGGAACTGCTTGGTGAGTCGGACCTGGTCGGCCACGGCGGGCGTCAGCCGCTCGGTGACGTAGGTCTGGTGGAACGGGGTCCGGTCGACGGCGCTCTGCGGCCGTGTCGAGTCTTCCACGGCGTAGCCCGGCACCGCCTCGACCTGGAACCCCTCGAACTCGCCGCGGAGGTACGGGTGCTCGGCGTAGCGCATCTGACCGTTGTGAAGGATCGCCCGCGCGAGGTCGAGGCCGGCGCGTTCGAACGCGTCACGGGCCAGCGCCGGGGGGAACAGAAGGAAGAGGTCGATGTCCATCCGGTCGCGCAGGTAGGTGCCCCGGGCGGCGCTCCCGGCCACGAGGCAGCGGACGACCGGGCTCTGGATCTCCCGTGCCGCCGCCTCGGCCCGCTCGAGGAGATGACGGCGGGCGGTGTCGAGCCGTTCGCGGGTCGCCGAATCGGGGCGGATCGCCTCGAGGACCGCCGTCTCGATCGCCTGGGCGTCCCCCGGGGGTCGGGCCATCGCCGGCCGAACGGCACCGGGGCATGAAACCTTGCGCCGTGGGTGAGGCAGGGGTCAGCGAACCGTTATCGCCGTGCGGGCCTTCGTTCCGGCGCCCGTCCGGGCGCCGCTGATGCCCGCGCATCCCGCCACCCTGTTCACGCCCCTCGCCGGAGGGAAGGTGCGCTGCACGGCCTGCGCGCGCTACTGCGTGATCCCCTCGGGCTCCCACGGCTTCTGCTACGTCCGGAAGAACGAGGGCGGCCGGCTCGTCCTGCTCACCTACGGCCAGGCCGCGGCGATCCAGATCGATCCGGTCGAGAAGAAGCCGCTGTCGCACTTCCACCCGGGTTCGCGCGTCTTCTCCATCGGCACCGTCGGCTGCAACTGGCGCTGCCTCTACTGCCAGAACGCCGAGATCTCCCAGGAGCACGTGGTGGCCGGGCGATCGCTCCCGCCGGCCGACGCGGTGGCGTGGGCCCGGCGCACGGGCTGCGACGGGGTGACGTTCACCTACAACGAGCCGACGATCTTCGTCGAGTACGCCATCGACATCATCGACGCGGCGCACCGCGCGGGCCTCTTCGCGAACTTCGTCACGAACGGCTACATGACCCCGGAGACCGTCGAGGCGCTCCACGGACGTCTCGACGCCGTCAGCGTCGATTTCAAGGGCAGCGGCGCGGAATCGTTCATGCGCAAGTACATCACCGCGAAGGGCCCCGCCCCCATCCGGTCCACGCTCGTCGACCTTCAGCGCCGCGGGACCCACGTGGAGGTGACCGACCTCATCGTTCCCGAGGTCGGCGACGACCCTGAGGCGCTCCGCTCCCTCGCGCGCTTCGTCCACGACGAGCTCGGACCCGAGACGCCGTTCCATCTCCTCCGCTTCCATCCGGACTATCGGATGATGGACCTGCCGGAGACCCCGGTCCGCACTCTCGAGCGGCTGCACGCGATCGCGAAGGAGGAGGGGCTTGAGTACGTCTACCTCGGCAACGTCTGGGGTCACCGCCTCGAGCACACCTACTGCCCGGGATGCGGCGCCGTCGCCGTCGAACGATACGGCTTCTTCATCCGGTCCTGGAGGCTCGACGCCCAGAACCGGTGCCGGGCCTGCGGCCACCCGATCCCGATCGTCGGCCGGCTCCCCGAGAGCTACGAGCCCTCGGCGATCCTGCCGCTCGCCTGAGGGGGATACCCCCGCCGGGCCGCCGCGCGGAGGCCCGCCCCCCGTCGGGCCCCCGGCGGACCGCTTCGCGGCGTTCACGTCGTCGATGCGAAGCAGCATCGCCGCGGTCTCGGTCGCCCCGGCGATCGCCTGGCGGCCGACGCGGATCGGCTCGATCGCGATCTCGCCCATCGGCCCGACCTTGCCGCGGAGGACATCGACCCCGACGTCGACCTCGCCCGCCTTGTGGCGATGCCGCAGCTCGATGAGGGCGTCGATCTTGTCCATGCCCGCGTTCTCGGCGAGGGTGAGCGGGATCACCTCGAGGGCCGAGGCGAACGCCTCGACGGCCATCTGCTCGCGGCCCCCCACTCCCGGCGCGAACTCCCGTAAGCGCGCGGCGAGCTCGATGGCGGCCGCCCCCGCTCCCGTCACGACGCGCCCGTCCTCGAGGGCGAGGCCGATGACGCTCACCGCGTCGACCATCGAACGCTCGACCTCCTCGACCACGTGCTCCGTGCCCCCGCGCAGCAGGAGCGTCACGGCCCGGGCGTGCGGGCAGCCGGTCACCAGCGTGACCGGGTCGTCCCCGATCTTCCGTTCCTCGACCCGGCCGGCGGTACCGAGGTCCTCCGGTCCCAAATTCTCGGCGCGCGCGACGATCCGCGCGCCGCTCGCCTTCGCCAGCAGCTCGAGGTCGGAGCGCTTGGCGCGCCGGATTGCGTAGATGCCCGCCTTCGCGAGATGTTCGGCCGCGACCTCATCGATCCCCTTCCCCGAGAAGAGGACGTTCGCGCCCGACCGCACGACGGCGTCGACCATCCCCGAGACCATCCGTGCCTCCTCCTCGAGGAAGGAGGAGAGCTGGGCCGGGTCGGTGATGCGGATCTCCGCGGAGAACTCGGTCTTCTTCACCTCGAGGGCACCCTCGACGAGCGCGACGCGGGCGTTCTCGATGAGCTTCGGCATCGCCGAATGGAGCGCGCCCTGTTCGAGGAGGTGGCCCTCGATCAGCTCCGAGTCCCGCACCTCGCCGCCGGTCCGGCGGACCATCTGGAGGTTCCTGCGGTCGAACCGGAGCTGGCCCCCACGGTCCTCGACGACCTCGACCACCGCGCGACGCGCGAGCTGCGCGAGGTAGTCCCGGTGGGCCGCGACCCCCTTCGACATCATCGCGGTCCGGGCGATCGTGAGGAGCATCTCCGTGTCCTCCCGTCCGACCGGCCGCCCGATCGCCGTGAGCTCCTCGAGGGCGCGCGCGGCCGCGAGCCGGTAGCCCTGGACGATCAGCGTCGGATGGATCCGCTCCTCGAGAAGCTCCTCGGCCCGGTGGAGGAGCTCCCCGGCGAGGATGACCGAGGTCTTCGTGCCGTCCCCGCACTCGAGGTCCTGGGCGCGCGCGACCTCGGCGAGCATCTTCGCCGCGGGGTGCTGGACCTCCATCTGCCGGACGATCGTGGCGCCGTCGTTCGTGATGACGACGTCGCCGGCGGTGTCGACGAGCATCTTGTCCATCCCGCGGGGACCGAGCGTCGTCCGGATCGACTCGGACATCGCGCGGGCCGCGTGAAGGATGTCCCGAATGGCGTCCTCTCCCTTCCTCCGCTCCGTTCCCTCCCGGAGCAGGATGATCGGCTGACCGGCGAGCATGACATCACCGCCCGTGGAATCTTTCCCGGCACCATAGCCGTCGGGTCAAGAGCCCTTGACGGCCCCCCTGGATCGCCCCGGGATCCGGTCCCGGGGCGACCCCCCTCCCGCCGGACCTCGCACCGCGGGTCCGTCCGGGACGGTCGCGCGCGCAGGGAACAGGTTACGGACCGCGTGGACCCGTGGCATCGTCGGGGACCCACTCCTCCTGGGGAGCCCCTTCGACCCCACCGACCCGTCTCGTCCGAGTACCCTGTTCCCGTCCACGTAAGGTCGACGGCGATACTTCTTTCGATGGTCAACCGGGCTTGACGCGGGAGCGGAACGGCGGCGGCGCCCGGGTCGGCGGGAGAGGCGGGGCGGCCTCAAGCATTAAGCGGTCGACCTCCTCCCACGCCCGGGTTCGATCGTGAAGGCGGTCGTGAAGGGAAGCCGGGCGCCCGGAGGGGAGCTGCGGGAGGTCCCCGACCCGCGCCCGGGGGAAGGCGAGGTGCTCGTCCGGGTCCGCGCGTCGTCGATCTGCGGAACGGACGTCCACATCTGGGAGTGGAACGACTGGGCCCAGAGCCGCGTGAAGCGCACGCCGATGATCTTCGGCCACGAGCTGAGCGGCGAGGTGGTGGAGCTCGGCCCGGGAGTCCGCAGCCTGGCCGTCGGCGATCATGTCTCGGCCGAGACCCACATCGCGGACGGCACCTGCTTCCAGTGCCGTACCGGCCGGATGCACGTCTGCCAGAACGTCCAGGTCCTGGGGGTGGACCGGGACGGCGTCTTCGCGGAGTACGCGGTGCTTCCCGAGATCAATGCCTGGCGCAACGACCCCCATCTCGACCCGGCACTGGCGGCGATCCAGGAGCCGCTCGGCAACGCCGTCCACAGCCTCCTGCCCGAGGGCGCCGGGGCGGACCTCGCGGGGGCGAACGTGCTGATCACGGGCTGCGGCCCGATCGGGCTCCTCGCGATCGCGGCCGCGAAGACGTTCGGCGCGGCCACGGTCATCGCGACCGAGGTCAACCCGGTGCGCAGCGCGCTCGCGCACCGGATGGGGGCCGACCTCGTCCTCAACCCCCGTGAGCAGCCCGACGGGCTGCTGCCGGCGATCGCCGAGCGGACGGGCGGGCACGGGATCGACGTAAGTCTCGAGATGTCCGGTCACCCGTCCTCCCTCGGCCTCGTCTTCGGCGCCCTGGCCGCGGGAGGCCGGGTCTCGCTGCTCGGACTGTTCGACCGCGCGGCCACGCTCGACCTCGACAACGCGATCATCTTCAAGGCCGCCCGCGTCCACGGCATCTTCGGTCGGCGGATGTTCGACACGTGGTACACGGTCAAGGGCCTCCTCGCGCGTCCGGAGTTCAGGGAGCGGATGGCGCAGATCATCACCCACCGGGTCCCCATATCCGAGCTCGGCCGGGCGATGGCGCTCATCGAGTCGACGCAGGCCGCGAAAGTATCGCTCGAAGCCAAGTGGTGAGGACGACCATGCGAGATCCGACGGCGTTCCTCCGGGAGGAGTACGACGAGCTCGTCCGCGCCGACCTCGACTGGAAGCTCCGGGTCCTCGGCGGCCCGAGCACGCCCTGGTGCTCGATCGACGGGAAACGCGTCCTCATGTTCTGCTCGAACAACTACCTCGGCCTCTCCAACCACCCCAAGATCAAGGCCGCGGCGATCGCGGCGATCGAGAGCCACGGGGCCGGCTCCGGCTCGGTCCGCCCGATCGCCGGCACCATGGACCTCCACATGGAGCTCGAGCGGCGTCTCGCCGCGTTCAAGCAGGCGGAGGCCTCTCTCGTCTACCAGACCGGCTTCGCCACGAACGCGGGGCTCATCCCCCAACTGGCGGGTGACGGCGACCTCATCATCAGTGACGAGCTCAACCACGGGAGCATCATCGACGGGGTGCGCCTGTCGAAGGCGGAGAAGGCGGTCTACCGCCACAGCGACGTCGCGGACCTCGAGCGGGTCCTCGCCCTGGCCGAACGCCACGCGCCGGCGTTTAGGCGGATCCTGATCATCACCGACGGCGTCTTCTCGATGGACGGCGACATCGCCCCCCTCGACCGGATCGCCGCGATCGGCGCCGAGCACGGCGCGATGGTCTACGTGGACGACGCGCACGGCGAGGGGGTACTCGGAGAGGGCGGCCGGGGGATCGTCTCCCACTTCCGGCTCTCGCGGGAGACGGTCCAGGTCGAGATGGGGACGTTCTCGAAGGCGTTCGGCGTCGTCGGCGGGCACATCTCGGGCTCGCGCGACCTCGTCCATTTCGCCTACAACAAGTCCCGCACCTGGCTCCTGAGCGGCTCGCACCCCCCGGGGGTCGCGGCCGCGTGCCTCGCCGCCGTCGACGTGCTCGAGCACGAGCCGGCGCACGTCGAGCGCCTGTGGGCGCTCACCCGCCGCTTCAAGAAGGCCATGGCCCATCTGGGCTTCGACATCGGGCGGAGCGAGACCCCGATCACCCCGGTGATCGTCGGGGAGAGCGCCCGCGCGAAGGCGCTCAGCCAACGCCTCTTCGAGCTCGGCGTCTTCGCCCTGCCGATCGTGTTCCCGATGGTCGCGAAGGACAAGGCGCGCATCCGGACCATCATGAACGCCGCCCTCACCGACGCCGACCTGGAGACCGCGATCGGGGCGTTCGAGACGGCCTGCCGCGAGCTCCACCTGATCTAAGCGCTCCGCCGCGCCGACGACCGGCGGGAGAGGGAGACCCGGCGGAATGCGCGCCGCAGGCGAAGGTACAGCCACTCCGCCTCGAACGGCCCGGGGACGATCAGCTCGAGGGCGTACCTCCACGGCACCCTCACGGTCGGCAGGCTCGACCGACCGGTCCAGATCGCCTTCGAGAGTCGGTGACGACCGTCGAGCGCGATCTCCGTCGGCCCCCGGCCGGCGACGATGATCGGCACGCTCAGGTCCGTGCGGTCGAGGTAGGAGGGGGCGATCTTGAGGGCCAGGGCGATCACCCGGCGGGACAGTTGCGGCAACTCGGTCAACGGGGTGTCGACGACCTCCACGGGGGTGCGTTCGAGGTAGCGCCGCGCGAGGAGAAGACCCGGCTCGGGCCTCCAGGGGTACCCCGGGGACATGCGCCGGCCCGTCCGCGGGACGCGCGGGTCACGCTCCCGAGGGCCGCCGCGCGTCGGCCCGCGGGGTCGGACGGGCGTCAACGGAGCCCCGCGGTGGCCCCCGCGCCCCGAACGACCTCCGCGCGGACCCCTCATCGCCGATCACCGGCAAGGGAGTTCCGGGCGCTGACATAGCGGTGCCGTCAAGCCCCGGTGGGGCCGCACACCGCGCCCGTCCCGTGTTCACCACCTTCACCGGTTCGGAGTTTCGCACGGCCAGCCCTCCGCGACCGGTCCGGCCCGACGCTTCGCCCGCTCAGGCTAGCCCTCCGCCGCCGGGGTCTCCGGGGCTACCGGCACCCCCCCGCCGCGACGGCGCCCCTCCGAAGGAGTGAACGACGTACCATTCGGCCGCGAGGTTGCCGACCACCATCGTCACGAACGCCACCCCGATCACGCTCGCCACGACCGCGTCGAGCGTTCCGGGAGGCAACGGGGGCGGATCCGACAGGAGCGAGAGGGCGAGGACCACCGGGATGACTCCCCGGACCCCCGAGATGGCGATCACGTTGTACCACGTGTCGGGGAGGCGCGAGCGGCCCGGAACGCTGAGGGGCCGATGGATGTAGACGAAGAGGATCCGCCCAAGCCACATCACCGCCGCTACGACGACGATGAGGCCCAGGTAGTTCCGCAGCTGGCTCAGGGCGAAGAGGAGGCCCATCGACAGGAACACGAGCGAGTTCGCGATGTAGACGATCACGCTCCAGAACACGTGCATGGCATCGCGGGACTGCGCGTTCATCGCCCGCGGCACGACGAAGGTCCCGACGGCGATCCCGGAGATGGCGCACGCGACGATGCCGGAGGTCCCGAGCGCGTTCGCGGCGAGGAAGGAGCCATAGGCGGCGACCACGGAGACCGCGGTCTCGACGGTCGGGTCGCTCAATTGCCGATGCAGCACGTAGACGGCCCCGGCGACCAGCAGGCCGACGGCGACTCCCCCGAGCGTCATGTAACCGAACTGGGCCGCGGCGGAAAGAGGGTCCGCGGTTCCGGTCCGCACCAGCCCGAGCAGGACGAGGAACAGCACGACCCCGACCGCATCGTTGAGGAGGGATTCGCTCTCCACGATCGTCGAGAGCTCGTCGGGCACGTGCACTCGACGGAACAGGTCGACGACCGCGACCGGGTCCGTGGGAGAGAGGATCGCGGCCAGCAGCAGCGCGACGACCAGGGAGAACGAGGTCAGGGCGGCGACGACAATCCCCGTGAACAGCGTCGTGAAGATCACGCCGACGAAGACCAGGAACAGGACAAGGCCGGCGCGCCGGCGCAGCAGGCGGAAGTTCACGTGCAGCGCCGCCTCGAAGATGATCGGGGGGAGGATGAGATCGAAGAACAGGTTGGGAGCCAGGAGCGACTGGACGCTCGACGATAGCGGAGTGAATCCGACGGCGCTCCCGAAGAGGCCGATGGCGAATCCGAGGGCGATCAGGGCCACCGTGTACGGCAGCCGGATCCGGCGCGCGGCGATCACCACGACCACTGCGAGGATGAGGAGGACCAGGAGGGGGGTTATCGCGACCACGGGCGAGCGAGGGTAGCGTTCGACACCCATATTCCTCCCGCTCGACGCGGCAGGGGGCTCCCGATGCGCAACGGTCTGGAGGGCCGTCCGCTGGCCCCCGTCCCCGGGGAAGCCTGGGCCGCGGACCCGTGCGGGCCCCTATCGCTGACCCAGCCCCTCCCCGGTGGACACCCGCACGTGAAGCGACAACGATCGAACGGGCGCTTTCCCGTGGCCGCTCGATGCGGTAGCGCGCCCCGGTCTCCCCCCGTCGGCGCCCCAGTCGGTGCCGGGCGGCGGCGAACCGACACGGGGGGCCGGTTCCCACCCTCGGGGAGGCGCCGACCGAAGTGGCCGGCGGACCCTACGAACCCGAAACGCCCCGTACGTTTCGCCGGACCAGCACGTTGCTCGCCCCGAAGGGCCGAACGACCCGGAACCCTTCCCGTTCGAACATCCGAACGGTGCCGAACCACGTCGCGACGGCTCGGCCGTGCGTAGCCGGGTACGCCTCGACGATCCCGCCCCCGTGTCGCCGGATCGCCCCGAGAGCGGCGTGCAGGGCGAACTGGGCGATTCCCGTTCGCCGGTACGGTCGGTCGACGAAGAAGCAGGTGATGCGCCATGCCGGGGGTCCGTCCAGGGTGCCGGCGAGGGAGCGGTACTTCCGCCCCCGTTCGATGCGGGGGAGGTCCTCCCGACGGCCGAACTGGCACCACCCCGCCGGTCGCCCGTCGCGGTAGACGAGGATCCCGTGCGCGTGGCCGCGAAGGAGGAGGGCCCGATGGTCCCGACGGTTCGCGTCCTGCCGCGAGCGGCTTCCGAGCGGTCCGGTCGGGCCCTCCCGGTGGTAGAACATGCACCAGCAGCCGGCCTGGACCCCGTGGTACCTCGCGAACAGCCCTTCGAAGTCCTTCCAGGTCTTCTCCGAGAGGGGCCGCGCGGTCCGGCCGTGGGTCGGAACGGAGCTCGGGCTCACGCGTAGTCCTCGAGCTGGCGCATCCCCCGAGGTCGCGGCGGGGGAGCTTCCCCCTTCCCGGCCCGGCGCCCCTCGGCGAGCCGCATCTCCCGCTGGAGCTCCTGGAGGACCGCCTTCATCCGCTGCTCCTTCCCGCGGGCCGAGTACTGGCTCGGCACGTCCC
>DAHUXZ010000041.1 GCA_027315455.1 Thermoplasmata archaeon
GTTCAGGCTGGCCGGCAGATGGCAGCGCGGGCATTGTTCGCGGAATGGGTCAAAGAGTGGGAGGTAGTGCAACTTTCGGCGAATTGGTACTACCCGACTGGGCAGTGGGCCCGGACGGATTTGAACCGTCGACCGACCGGTTATGAGCCGGTCGCTCTAGTCCGCTAAGCTACGGGCCCGGAGCCGACGGGGAAGGACGCGGGGGCGCCGCCGAGCGGAGTCTCGGACCGGACCCCGGGACGGGGTCGCGGACGTTCGAACCGCTGACCTTTCGGTTAACAGCCGATCGCTCTGCCGCTGAGCTACGGCGGCACCGGAGCCGCCGAGCATGCCCATATCTAATAGCCTTTCCGGGCCGCGGTACGGTCCTTGTAGTCCCGCGCCCGGTCCTTGAGATGCTGGATGAGCGTCGTCATCCGGTCGAGCGACTGGTCGAGCGTCGCCCAGAACTCCTTGGACTTGTCGGTGACGACGGCCCCGTCCGCCGACGGTTGGATGACCCCTTCGCGCTCGAGGAGATGGAGCGAGTAGCGGACCTTGTGGATCGGGAGGTGCAACGCCTCCGACAGCCGGATGATGCCCATCGGGGGATTGCCGGCGAGCCGTTCGAGGATGTCGACGTTCCGTGCGAGCAGGTCGAGCTCGCTCGCGATCCGGTCGACCAGATGGGTCCCCTCGCCGGGGGCTCCGACTTCGGTCTCTTCGCTCGGCGCGGGCGGCTTTCCGAACGGCATGCGCTCCCTGGCCGGTGAAGCCGAGCGGGTTACTTGAACGTTGTCAGCCGAGCGCGACCGGACCCGGCGGACGCCGCGGGGGGCTTTGGCCCCCTCGCCCGCGCGTCCATCGTACCCACGCCGGAGCCGGGGTCCCCGAGGGTCCTCCCCCATCGGCCGATGAACCGGATGACAATGACTATGAGGCCGGCCCGGGTGGACCGTCCGGTGGGCCCCGGGCCGCGGGCCGATGTCGGACCACCGATGGAGGCGGGGCGAGGCCGGGATGACCGCGGCGTTCCCTCTCCGTCGCCCGACGCGGGGTCCACGGCGCGTCCCGCCGGCTGCCGGCCCGCGGACGGCCCGCGATTCTCACGGCTGGGAAACGACGCGGGCGGGTAGCCCGTAGGAGGGATGTCGGAGTGGATGCGAGCCCGACCCCCGGGGGCGCGGGCCGTCCCCGGGGGGACGACCACCGGGAGCGGATCCTCGACGCGTTGGGCGACCCCGCCGCCCGCAGGATCCTCCTCATGCTGAACGAGGCGCCGCACTCGGCGCAGGAGCTTCTCGCCGATCGCGCGATCCCGCAGAGCACCCTCTACCGCAAGCTCCACGAGCTCGAGGAGCTCGGCCTGGTCGGGGTGCAGCGGACGGCGATCACCGCCGACGGGAAGCGCGTCGACCTCTACCGTAGCCTCCTCGAGGAGCTTAGGGTCGAGCTCCAGGGTCCCTCCCTCCGCATCCAGGTCCGGTTCCGGGACCTCGCGGCCGAGCGCCTGCGGGACCTCTGGCACACGATGCGCTCGGAGGCGCGACGATGAACGAGTCGGCCGAGTTCCTGCTCTCCCTCGTCGGCTGGGGCATCGTGGCCCTCCTGGGCGCGGTGGTGAGCTACTTCGCTTTCTCCGTCTACCGTCGGCACCGGGACCGGTCGATGGGGTTCCTCGCCTCGGGGTTCGTCGCCCTGTCGGTCGCCTCGGCGGTGACGTGGTTCGGTCTCTACTTCGTCGGGGCGGACCTCATCGACTGCGAGCTCGGGACGACGCTGGCGATGGCGCTCGGGTTCGGGCTGATCCTCTACGGGCTCCTCGCGCGCTCCGGCTGACCGGCGGCCGGGCCCGGCGGAGGCGTGAACTCGAGGACCGTCATCCCCGCCGCGCCGAACGCCTGCCCCGTGGCGACCCGGCGGGGGACGAACGCGGGGCCGAGGGCGCCCACGAGCTCGAAGAGCGGGGCGAGGTTCCCCTCGGGGGCCAGGCGCGCCCACTTCCCGGGATCGAACCGGGCGACCTCGTCGTAGCGGCGGGCGAGAAGGAGGTCCACCACCTCGCGCTCGAGGGCCTCGCCCTCCGGCCACCTTGCCGTCGCCGACAGCTCCATCCGGTCGAGGCGGTGGGTGATCGACCCCGTGGCCACGAAGGCGATGCGGCGGGGCGAAGCGGCGCACGCGGCCCCGATCGCCTCCCCCCAGGCCCGGTGCTCGTCCGGCGAGCGGGAGGTGATGGACAACGGGACCGTCGGCCGGTTCGCGTCGGGGAGGAGATGGAGGAGCGGCGCCCAGGCGCCGTGGTCGAGACCCCAGGCCCCGCTCCCCCGCACCGGAAGGCCCCGGGCGCGCCCCTCGTCGAGGAGCGCCCGGGCCAGCGCCGGGTCCCCGGGCGGGGCGTAGCGGAACTCGCGCAGGCGGGGCGGGAACCCCGTGAAATCGAAGATCTGCCGCGGCGCGGGGGACTCCTCCACGAGGAACTCGCGCGGCGACAGCCAGTGGGGCGAGGCGACAAGGACCGCCTCGGGCCGGTGACGGGCGTCGACCGCGAGGCCGCGGAGAGCGAGGACGGTCTCCCGCCCGACGCCGCCGAAGACCTCCGGGTCGATGAGGTTGGGGGCGTTGGGCGCGTAGACGCCGTAGACGAGCGGCATCGGACGAGGGCCCCCCTAATCCCCCCCGTTCGGTGGCGTGAGGGCGGCCCAGGGGTCCGGGCGGCTCGCGGCGAGGGCCTCGTTCGCCGCGGTGAGGGCGCGGCCGGAGTAGCGGCGGAGCTGCTGGAGCTGGTGCGCCGTGAGGAGCAGCGCCGGCCAGCGCCAGTGCAGCGCCACGAAATCGCCCGCCGGGGTCTCGGGGAGCACGCGGCGGTCGTACGCCACCGACTCCTCGACCTCGGGTCCGAGCGCGAGAGCCCCCGCCGTCGTCGTAAGGCGCGGGTGCCGAACGACGAGGCGGTCGGATTCGGTCCGTAGGATCTCGGCCCACGCCGGCCGGCAGGCCTCCATGTTCGCGAGCGTCGTCTCGACGTGACCCGTCACGGCCCCGACCCCGACGTACGCCACATGGAACAGATGGTGGGGGATCGCCTCCGCGGGAAGCCGGTCGATGAGGCGGCGGACGATCGAGCGTGGGAGCCCGCGGCCCCCGAGCGTCTCGATGAGCGCGACGAACGCGCTGCGGGGGACGGCGTCCAAGAGCGCATTGCCGATCCAGTACGCCTCCACGACCTCCGGGTCGAACGGGTCCCGTCCGTGGACCCGGCCGATCGTCTCGAGGTAGGGCATGAGCGCCTCGAACCGGGCGAGGGCGCTGCGCGCCGGCCCCCCCGGCCCCGTGCCGGTGATCGCCGCGTAGAGGCTCGGCTCGGCGTCGGCCGGGCCGCAGAAGGCGAGCCGGTTCGTCGCGAGGCTGAACCGGGCCCCGAGCGCGACGCCGTCGATCACGGGACCGCCGCGAATGTCCCATGGAGCCGGCGGCGGAGGGTAATGGCCGTCGCCCGGAGCGCGGACCGGCCGAGCGCGATGGCCGCACCGGCCGTGACCAGCGCCGCGCCGGCGGCCTCGGCGAGGGTGAACGGAGTCCCCCGGAAGGCGACGCTCAGCGCGAAGGTGATCGGGAAGCCCAGCACGAGGGCCGAGGTCGCGACCCCGAGGTCCACGCGCTGGAGGCCCGCGTACCAGCTCGCCACGAACGCGAGGAGGAGCACCGCGCTCACGCCGACCCAGCCCCACGCCACCGGGCCGAAGCTCGCGACGGCGCCGAGCTGCGAGGTCGCCGCGAGATAGCCGAGGAGGACGACGGCGCCGATCCCCATCCGCCCGAGCGCCACGGTCCCCGAAGGAAGATCCTCGAGCGCGCGCTTCGAGATCATGTACTCGACGGCCCAGAGGGCGGTCGCCGCCATCACGAACGCGGTGCCGTCGACCAGGACCGGCGCGGTGAGGGCCAGGAGGAGGACGTTGCCGAGAAGGATCAGGCCGGCGGCGGCCACGATCCTGAGGTGGAGGCGCTCGCGCAGCACCACGACGCCGAATACCGTCGCGACGAGGAAGAGGGTCCGGTACCCGAACGAGGCCGTCGCCGCCCCCCCCGCCGCGGCGGCAAGGGCCAGGCCGTGGAAGAACAGGAGGAACGGCACCGCGCCCCCGATGACACCGATCGCGATCAGGCGCCCCGCGTCGCGCGGCGTGAGCCGGACCCGGTTCGCGGGGCGAAGGAGCAGGACGAACGGAACGAGCGCGATCGCCACGAGGCCATTGCGCACCGTCACGAACGCGTCCGTTGAGGTCGCCACCGAGGCGTAGGCGTTCACGAAGGTCGACACGCCGCTGACCGCCGCCGTGACGAGCACGAGGAGCGCCCCCGCGCCCGCGATCGAGGACGTCGCCGGGCGCTCCGCCGTCGTCGTCATCCGCCGCGCCGGTCCGCACCGGAGGGCCCCATTTCATCCTTCTCCCGACGGGGCAACGACCTCACGCCCCGCGCGAGCCCGTCGCCGTCCGGTCGGCCGGGCCCTGGAGGGCGTCGATCTGGCGGGCGTACTCGAGCGCCTCGCGGGCCTCCCCCTCGCTCACCCGCTCGGTCGCGAAGCCCGCATGGACGACCACGTACTCACCGACCCGGGCGTCCGGGAGATACAGGAGCGAGGCCCGTCGGCGCGCGAACCCGTAGTCGATGTCGGCGGTCGGCCCGTCGGCGCCGGAGCGCGCGATGGCGACGATGCGGCCGGGGATCGCGAGGCACATACCGATGCTGCCCTCCGGGCTCCGGCGGTCCCGGGATGGAGCCGGGAACGCGCGGTCCCCTATCAACCCGGCGGGGCGGCAGCGTCGTCCTCTCCCACGACGTCGAGGAGGACGACCGACTGCGCCCGCGGGTCCGTGAGGTCGGCCGACCGCGTGATCTCGACCGTCGAGCCCTCGGCCGGCCCCCCCGTGGCGAGGTCGGCCCAGCGCGCGCGCAGCGCTCCGTCCTCGAGGTGGGAGAGCGCCCCCACCCAGAGCCGGATCCGACGGACGCGGAGGAGCCCGTGCGTCCGGGCGACGGCCCCGACGCGCTCGGCGAGGTCGCGCAGCAGCGCCTCCTCATGCACGGGGACCGGCCCCCCTCGCCGCGAGGGCGTCGCCCGCGGCCGCGAGCTCGTCGCGCAGCCGGGCCACGAGCCTCGGGACCGCACGGGCCACGGCCGAGGAGAGCCCCTCGCCCAGGGTGACCGGGCCGGCCTCGATCCCGTGGACGACCAGCCGGGCGGGCTGACGGTCGAGAGCGAGGGCGATGTCGATCGCGTCCCCCAGCGAAAGGCCATGGGTCGAGGCGGGACCCGGGCCGCGGTTAAGAGGTAGTCCGGGCCCTTCGTACCGGTGAAGCGTGCCGGGCGGCGCGCCCGAGCGCACCGCATCCACGACCCAGATTCGCGGGGCGCGGGCGAAGAGCTCGAGCAGGCGGCCGGGCTCGCCGTCGCTGAGGACGCACGGGGCGACGTGCCGGGCCGCGAGACGGCGGACCGCCTCGCGGCCGGCCACATCGTCCCCCCGCCCATCCTGACCGATGCCGATGACGAGACGGTCCTCGGCCGGCGGCACGGATAGATCAGCGTCGTTCGACATCGAGCCGGAGGAAGTGGGTCGCGCAGGAGATGCACGGGTCGTGGTGGCGGATCGCGCGCTCGCACGCCGCGGTGAGATGCGCGTCGTCCAGGGCGAGGGACCGCTCGACGAGATGGCGAACGTCGTCCTCGATCCGCTTCTGGTTCTGCGAGGTCGGCGCGACGATCTTCGCCTCCTCGATGAGGCCGCTCGGGCCGACCCGGTAGCGGTGGTAGAGCATGCCGCGGGGCGCCTCCGTGATCGCGGCGCCGACCCCTCCCCTCCACCCCGGGGGTGGGGCGACGAACGGCGCCGGTGGCTCCCGGTAGGCGTCGATCAGCCGGAGCGCCTCCTCGCACGCGAGGAGGACCTCGATCGCCCGGACGACGATCGCGCGGGCCGGATTGCGCACGACCGGCTCGAGGCCGACCTCGTCCGCGAGCCGGCGGGCGCGGGGGGTGAGGCGGTCGCGGTTCAGGGCGTAGCGGGCGAGGGGGCCGACCAGGTAGGACCCGCCCCCGCGCCGCACCGAGTGCAGCGCGTTCGAGTGCGGGACCTGGACCTCCTCGAACGCGGATTCGAAGTCGTCGACGGGCCAGCGCATCCCCGCGCTCGAGACGACCTCCCCCTCGTTCATCGGATACTCCTCGGGGTGCCGGAGGCTGACGAACTCGTAGTCCTCCTCCCCGGGGGGGAACGGGAGCGACGCCGCGAACCGGACGGTCTCCTCCGCGAGATCGATCGCCCGCACGATCTCCGGGCGCACCGCCGCGAGCTCCGAGCGGCTCGGGCATCGGTAGAAGCCCCCGATGCGGACGTTCACCGGATGGATCTCGCGGCCGCCGAGCAGGGTCATGAGGCGGTTGCCCACCTGCTTGAGCGCCAGCCCGCGGCGCACGGCCTCCGGCTGCTCGCGGGCGAGGTGGACCGCGTCGGGGACGCCGAGGAAGTCGGGGGCGTGGAGGAGGTAGATGTGCAGGGTGTGGCTCTCGATCCACTCGCCGCAGTAGAGGAGCCGGCGCAGCGCGCGGACGCCGTTGTCCACGCACAGCCCTATGGCGCGCTCCATCGCGTGGCAGGAGCTCATCTGGTAGGCGACGGGGCAGATCCCGCAGATGCGGGCCGTGACGTCCGGCGCCTCCGCGTAGGACCGGCCGCGCAGGAACGCCTCGAAGAAGCGGGGGGGCTCGAAGATCCTCAGCTCGACCGCGTCGACCCGGGCGCCGTCCAGCCGGACCTTGAGCGCCCCCTCCCCCTCGACGCGCGCGAGGTAGTCCACGGCGATCGTCCGCTCGGTCACGCCGGCCGCTCCTCCGCGATCGCGTCCGCGGCGGCACGGAACGCCGGCGCTCCGGCGTTGAAGGTCCGGTAGAACCGGCGCAGCTCCCCCGGCGACATCCCGAGGGCGGCGAGGGCTTCGGAGAGCGATGCGGCGTTCGGCGTGTCCTGCGGGCCGAAGCAGCCGTAGCAGCCGCGGTGGAACGCCGGGCAGATCGCCCCGCAGCCCGTCTGGGTCACCGGCCCGAGGCAGGGGGTCCCCCGGGCGACCAGCACGCAGACGTTGCCCCGGCGCTTGCACTCGATGCAGACGCTCTCGCCGGGCAGGTTGGGCGCCCGGTCGAAGAGGACCGCGTTGAACAGCTCGAGGAGCTGCGCCTTCGAGATCGGGCAGCCGCGCAGCTCGAGGTCGACCGTGACGTGCTCGCGGATCGGGGTCGAGGTCGTGAGCGTCTGGATGTACTCGGGCCGGGCGTAGACGATGCGGCGGAACTCCTCGACATCGGCGAAGTTCCTCAGCGCCTGGATCCCCCCGGCCGTCGCGCAGGCGCCGATCGTGACGAGGAGGCGCGACTCGGCCCGCACCTCCCGGATCCGCCGCGCGTCCTCCGGGGTCGTGATCGACCCCTCGACGAGGGAGAGGTCGTAGGGGCCGTCGGCGACGGCGCTCGACGCCTCGCGAAAGTTGGCGATCTCCACCCGGTCGGCGATCGCGAGGAGGTCGTCCTCCAGGTCGAGGACGCTCAGCTGGCAGCCGTCGCACGAGGCGAACTTCCACACGGCGAGCCGCGGCCGGCGAAGATCCGCCACGCTAGACCTCCCGCACCGCCAGCAGCCGGCGGATCTCCGTATAGGCAAAGACCGGGCCTTCCCGGCAGACGAAGACCGGGCCGAACTGGCAGTGACCGCACTGGGCGATCGCACACTTCATGTTCCGCTCGAGCGACAGCCAGATGGCGCTCTCGGGTATCCCCCGGTCGACGAGGTCGCGGGCGGTGTTCCGCATCATGATCTCGGGACCGCAGAGGAACGCCACGGTCCGGGCCGGCTCGAGCCGGACATCGGGCAGGCGCGCCGTGACGAGGCCGACGTCCCCGTACCACTCCCGCCCGGCCGCGTCGACCGTCACCTGGACCCGCCAGTCGGAGCGCTGGCGCCAGCTCTGGATCTGTGGATAGTACAGGAGGTCCTTCGGGGTCCGCGCCCCGTAGATGATCTCGATGCGCCCGAACCGGTCGCGGTGGGCGAGGAGCTCCTTCAGGAGCGGCCGGAGCGGAGCGAGCCCGAGCCCCCCGCCCACCACGAGGACGTCCTTGCCGTGGGCCCCGGCGATCGGCCAGGGCCGGCCGTAGGGCCCCCGGACCCCGAGGACCTGCCCCGGCACGGCCCGCGCGAGCGCGGAGGTGACCTGGCCGACCGCGCGGACGGTGTGGACGAGCGGGGCCGGCGCGACGGCATCGTCGCTGATGGACACGGCGACCTCGCCGACCCCGAAGGCGTAGACCATGTTGAACTGCCCGGGTCGGTGCGCGCCGAGGGCGGCGCCGCGCGCCGGGGCGAGGGTGATCGTCACCGTGTCGGCGGTCTCCGAGACGCGGGAGAGGACCCGGTAGGGCGTCGGAGCGTAGGGATGAGGGGCGGCCGCGGTCGCGGCCGGCGCACTAGACGCCATGAACGTCCAGCAGCTGGATCCGCGTGTTCTCGAGACGCTGCGCGATCACCGGGAGGAGCCGGAGCAGAAACTGGTAGCCGGCCTCGGGCATCTCCGCGAAGGTGCGGCGAAGGACCTCGGCGTCGAGCCGGACGGCACGGACGTGCTTGAGCGCCCGCGCGTCGACCTGCCAACGGTACGGGGGCGTGAGCCAGGACCATCCGAGGACCTCGCCGGGTCCGACGGTCTGGATCGTGAGCCGGCCCCGGTCCGGCGCCGAGACCTCGAGGGCGATCTTCCCGTGGAAGACGAGGTAGCACCCGTCGGCGATCTCCCCGTCCCGGACGACGAACTCGCCGGGCTCGAAGTCCCGCTCGACGGCGTGCTCGGCCAGGCTCTCGATCAGGGAGGGGTCGAGGCCACGGAGGAACGGGTGGTCGGCGACACGCAGGGCGCTCTCCGGGGGGCGGACGCTTTCGGTCATCGGTTTCCTCGCGGGGCCGTCGCCGGCGGGGCCGGCACGCGGATCGCCGCCACCTCCTCGGTGAGGTCGATCCCCACCGGGCACCAGGTGATGCAGCGGCCGCAGCCGACGCAGCCGGAGGTCCCGAACTGCTCGTGCCAGGTCGACAGCTTGTGGGTGAGCCACTGCCGGTACCGGCTCGCGGTGCTCTGGCGAACACTGCCGCCGTGGAGCTGGGAGAACTGCGAGTTGAAGCAGGAGTCCCAGCGTCGCCACCGCTCGGCCTTCTCGGCGTCGAGGCTGGGGACCTCCTCCGTCGTGCTGCAGAAGCAGGTCGGGCAGACCATCGTGCAGTTCGTGCAGGCGAGGCAGCGGCGCGCGACGATCTCCCACCGGGGGTGCTCCGGTCGGCCTGGCAGCAGCTCGCGGATCCCCGTCGTGTCCATCGACCGTCCCATGGACGCCGCGGTGCGGGCGACGATCGCCTCCGCGGCCGCGCCGTCCGCGTCGCCCGCCGGCACCGTCGGGACGCGGTCGAGGACCCGGCCGCCGGCCTCCGAGCCGACGACGGCGAGGAAACGGTGGCCGCCCGGTCCGAGGATCTCGGTGAGCGAGAGGTCGTAGCCTCCCGTCACCCCCGGCCCGGTGCCCATCGAGGTGCAGAAGCAGGTCCCACCGGCCTGGCCGCACTGGACGGCGAGGACGAACAGCCGGCTCCGCCGCGCCTGGTAGCCCGGATCACGGTGGGCCCCGGCGAAGACGCGGTCGGTGATCCCCATCGCGGCGATCTCGCAGGCCCGCGCACCGAGGATCGCCACCGGCCGGTCGTCCGGTGGCTCGGGGTCGACCTCGAACCCGTCCCCCGTGCGTCGGGCCGTCCAGAGCCGCTCGCGGGACGGGAAGAGGTGGCGTTTCCAGCTAAAGGGGCCCACGGTGTAGCCGAAGAGGGCCTCGTCGTCCCTCCGCTCGAGACGGTACGTGCCGGCTCCCTGACGGTCGGTCCACCCGATGGGGAGGTCCGACTCGGCCGTGATCTCGTCGTAGACGATCGCGGCATCGCGCACGGTGGGCCCGAGAATGCGGTAGCCCTCCGAACGGAGCGCCGCGAGGAGAGCGGGGAAGGCGCCCCGCTCGATCCGACGGCGATCCCCCACCGAGGCCACGCCCGTCCGCCCCCTGCTCGGCCGGGGCGCTTCCGACCGGTGGCGCCGTATCGCCCCGACGTAGAATAGGCTTCGGTCGGGTCCACGCTGCCCGCATCCCGCGGGGGGCGGGGCCGGCGCTCTCTCGGGCCCCCCACCGGCCCCACCGACGCGTTCCCCGGCACCGAGAGCCGGGGGATGCGCTCATATCGGGACGAACGGGCGGGCGGCCCGCGTGAAGTCGAGCCCGCCGGTGATCGGCGTGGCCGACGCGTCGCGGGTGGCCAAGGTCCCGGGACAGAAGCGGTCCTCCACGAGCCGGAGGATCGAGGTGTGATCGTAGACCGTGTGGTCGATAAAGCCCGGTCGGGCGAACGGCGAGATCACGAGGCACGGCACCCGGAACCCGTAGCCGAAGGCGTCGACCTGGGGAGGAGGGACGTGGTCGTAGAAGCCGCCGTAGTCGTCCCACGTCACGAAGACCGCCAAGGAGGGCCAGAACGGGCTCATTCCGAGCGGGTTCACGATCGTGTCCGCGACGGAGGCCGACCCCGCGGCGACGCTTTTCGGAGGGTGCTCGTCCCCGCCGGGAGCCCCGATCACCCAGGTCACTTCCGCGAGGTCACCGGCGGCGAGGTCCGCCGCGAACCGGTCGGCGGTGGCGAAGTGCGACCGGACCGCGGGGTGCTCCTGCACGTACCGGAACGACCCGTACCATTGGGTGAATCCGTAGACCTTCCACGAGACCCCCCGGGCGTCCAGCCGCTCGAAGACGCACGGGACGTCCAGCGGCACCGGAACCCGGTCGTCGCGGACGCCCCCGGACGACCCCGCGACCAGGTAGAGATGGTTCGGGGCGCTCTCGCTCATCACCGAGGTGAAGTAGCGGTCGCACAGGACATACCGGTCCGCCGCCGTCCAGTACCGGGGGAGATCCTTCCGGTCGAAGTAGGCCATCGTTCCCGGGCTCCCCTCCGAGTAGACGAACCCGTCCATCGAGCCGCCGTCGTAATCCGCGTGCGCCGCGGCCCAGTTGTGGTTGAGGTCCCGTGGCGTCAGGGTGGGGCTGTGGAAAGGGGCGGTGCACGGCGAGGCGCCGGGGGAGTTCGGGAGGCAGATCGCCCGGCCCGAGAGCCCGTCCGCGCCGGGGTACGTTCCGAAGTAATTGTCGAGCGTGTGGTTCTCCTGGAGGACGATTACGATCCGGTCCAGCTCCCGGATCCCCTCCGGGGTTCGCGCCGGGGCCGCTCGGCGCGTACGGCTTTCGCGCTTCCCGGTCACGGGACCTACACCTTCCCCGGCGGGGCGTAGGCGCACGCCGACCCGGGAGCCGGACAGTCGGTGGCAGCGGAGGGACGCGCGACGGCGCTCACGAAGAACGCATAGGGAAAGCCCGGCGGGAACGTGGAGGCGCTGCCGAGGTATCCGCCCGCGACGTCGAAGTAGGAGCGGTAGGCGTTCGGGCCGAGGCAGTTGGTGCCGCAGCCGTCGCAGACCTCGGGGTTCTGGTCGTTCGCCTGCGGGTCGACCGTCATCTCGGCGATCTCGTGGCTGACCGCCTCGGCGTAGAGGTCCGCGGGGTCGGCGAGGGAGAAGCCTCTCCCCAGGACGTTGACGAAGGAGTAGGGGATGCGGGCGAGGCCGTGGTAGCCAAGCACCCCGACCCCCCCGCTCTCGCGGGCATCGGTGTTGGTGAGCCCCGGCGGGTTGAGGAAGAGGACCGCTGCGTCCGGGCGGAGGCCCAGGGAGCCGGCCAGCGAATCGACCCAGCCCTGGAGGTCGGCGTCGGAATAGGAGGCGTCGGCGAGGGTGACCGAAAGCGGCACGGGGGCCGGTTCGACCGAGAGGCCCACGGGGCCATACTGCCCGGCGTAGGCCGCGATCGGGACGACGGCGCGCTCAAGGTAGGCCACGACGGTGGCGAGGTCGGCCTTCGCGAGCGACCAGGTCGAGGCGGGCCCCTTCGCCGTGAGCGCGACTACGTAGAGGCGTCCACGGAACAAGGGTCCGGCGGGCGCCGCGCGCGGGCCCGCGGTCGGCCGTCCCTTGAGAGCGGCGATGGCCCGCTTGCGCGCACGCGTGACACAGACCCGAGAAGCCATCGCCACCTCGGGGCGCGCCGCTCCGCCGCGCGCCCCGACCGGAAGAGAGGCCGGTCGGTCGTCTATATTCCTATGTTCCGCGCGCCGCCGGGCGCACCCTCAACGGGGCGGAGACGGGAGCGCCGCGTCGTACGTGCGGGTTTCGCCCGACCAAAGGTGAAGCCGATCGCTCCGCGCGCTCCTCCGCCGGAGAGCAGGTGCGAAGTCAATACCCTGGTGGCGCGCGACCTCGGGGAGACGGGAAACCGAATGGTCGACTCCACGCGTCTTGCCGGCTCGCCATCGGGGATTCGGCGAACCGAGGAACGCAGGGCGATAGGGGTCCGGCCCTTCGGGCCGGGAAGAGGTTGGGATCGCCTTCGCGTCCAGACCGAGACGTCGGGAGGGGTCTACTTCGAGAGGCCGAGCTGGCGGTAGAGATCCGCCGGGTTGCCGTACGCCCGAAGCGACTTGACCTTGCCGTTCTCGTTGAGGACGAGCCGGGTCATCTGGTCCTCGACGAACTTCTGGTGCGTCGGAGCGATCGACTTGCCATCGACTCCGGCGAGTGGCCCGTTGTGGGTTCCACTGACCGAGTTGACGATGACGGTCTCATCACCGGAGACGAAGACCTTGGTGATGTCGAGCGTCCAATCGGGGAACGCTTCGAAACTTCCCTTGAAGTAGCTGCGAATCGCCTCCTTCCCACGGAGCGGCGAGTTGAGCGCCGGGATCTGGAACGTCGCGTCGTCCGCGTACTGCTCCACGATCCGGTCGACATTTCGGGTGTTCACAACGGCGATCATCTGGCGTGCGTCTTGCTCTGTCAATTGTGTCATTTC
>DAHUXZ010000042.1 GCA_027315455.1 Thermoplasmata archaeon
CGCTGTGGATCAGCCAGATCGAGACGATCACGGGCGGCGCGGTGAAGCCGACGGCGATCGACATCAACTTCGTCGACCTGGTCATCCTGTCGACGGGGTCGGCGCCGGGACAGAACCCGCTCCCGATGTTCAACCTCGGCTGGGCGCCTGACTACCCCGACCCGACGGACTACGTCGTCCCGCTCTACCAGGCGGACGCGACGTACACGCGGGCCGATGCGGTCGCCGAGCAGTTCGCGCTGCCGCAGTTCGACAACACGGCGGTGTGCGGGACGAGCACCCAGAACTACACCTACTGGTCGAACGTTGCCCAGACGACGGGCGGCATTCCCGAGGCGTGCCAGGGCCCGGCCTACCAGTCGATGCTCTACGCGATGAGCATCGCCGCGGTGGCGCCGGCCGGACCGCAGCGGGTGCTGCTCTACAACGAGGTCGAGCAGATCGCGAACGCCCTGGCGCTGTACACCTACTGGGGTCAGCAGAACGTCGTGTTCTCGGGCAGCTCGTGGATCAACCTGAACTCGATCAACCAGAACGTGTGCATCGGTGGCGGCGGCGACCAGACCTGGTTCACCATCCAGGGGAACGGGGTCGTCTAAGCGCAGCGGGTAGGTCGCACGGACCAACCCTTTCCCGTCCCCGGCGGAGTTCCGCCGGGGACCTGCTTCTTTTCCGGCTCACGTTCAATGGGGAGGCGTCCCGCTCTTTCTCGGGCGTCGCGGGCGTGGATCGCCTCCGGCGGGGAGCTACGGTGAACGGTCCGGGACGCGTGTCCCGGATCGCCCCGAGCCGAGTTGGGATGGGGCCCCGTATCCCGGAAGCGGGACGCCCGAAATTGCGGCTCGGACGAGCTGGCGGACCGCCGAGCCCCCGGTCGGGAGTGCCAACCGGGTCGACCGTTCAATGGTGCGGGGTCGCGAGGCGAGACTCGACCGGCCCCCTCAAGGCGGTCGCGCCGGGGGTTCCTCCGAGCCGCGTCCTCAGAGGAACTCGCGGGGGTCGGGTCCTCGGGTCCCGTCCAGGTAGGGCTCGAGGCCCTCCCGGAGCCGGAACATCTCCGGCGTCCAGCGGCCGAACCGCACGGGACGGCTCCAAGTGCGCCGGAACTGGAAGTGCGGGCTCTCGTCGAGGGCGGGGCGGAACCACAGGTAGCGGTAGGCGAGGAACTCGAGGTAGAGCGCCCCCGCCAGGGCGGCCGCCATCGCGGGCAGGTCCGTCGGTTCGAGGAAGAGGACCGCGATCCACGCGTCCAGGATCAGGAAACCGAGAGCGATCCACATCTTGAGGAACTGGAAATAGAAGTACTCCTGCCAGGACGGGCCGGGGTGGGCGATCGCCCGCGCCCGCTCGTCGGCGGTCGTCTCGGGAAGGCCGAGGATGTCCCGCCAGCGCCCCATGGGCGACCCGCTACGCGCTCTCGGCGAGCGCCGGCGCCCGGACGGTGGCGGTCGCGCCGGCCGCCGCGGTCTCGGGCGCCGGATACAGGTGGCAGGCGACGAAGTGCTCGCCGCGGATGCGGATGAGGGGCGGCTCGACCTTCGAGCAGACCGGCATCACCGCCGGGCACCGGGTGTGGAAGCGGCAGCCGGGGGGCGGGGCTGCGGGGCTCGGCACGTCGCCCTTGAGGATGATCCGCTCGCGCTGGAGGGACGGGTCGGGGATCGGGATCGCGGCAAGGAGCGCCTGGGTGTACGGGTGCATCGGTCGCGAGAACAGGTCCTCCGTCGGGGCGCGCTCGACGACCTTGCCGAGGTACATCACGACGACGCGGTGGCTCACCGCGCGCACCACCGACAGATGGTGCGAGATGAACAGGTAGGCAAGGCTCTGCTCCGCCTGGAGCTTCTTCAGGATGTTGAGGATCTGGGCCTGGACCGAGACGTCGAGGGCGCTCGTGGGCTCGTCGAGCACGATGAAGTCGGGCCGGAGCGCGAGCGCCCGGGCGATGCCGATGCGTTGGCGCTGGCCCCCGGAGAACTCGTGGGGGAACCGCCACAGGTGCTCCGGGTTGAGCCCTACCGCCTGGAGCAGCTCCGCCACCCGTTCGTAGCGCTCCCGGCGGGTACCCATGCGGTGGATCTCGAGCGGCTCCGCGACGATGTCGCGGACGAGCAGGCGCGGGCTCAGCGAGCTGAACGGGTCCTGGAAGACGATCTGCAGCCGTCCCCGCATCTCGTGCAGGCGCTTTCCCCGCATCCGGTAGACGGAGTACTGGTTCGCGAGCTCGTTGAGCTCGGTGAGTAGCCCCTCGGAGCCGGCCGGAAGGCTGCCATCGCCCTGGACGAACGCCGGCCCGAGGGTGGAGTAGATCGTCTCGAGCCGGGCGAGGACCTCGGGCGGAGGCCGGTAAAAGGTGTGGCCGCTCGTGGGCTCGATCAGACGCAGGAGGAGGCGGCCGACCGTCGTCTTGCCGCAGCCGGACTCCCCGACGAGCCCGACCGTCTCCCCGTGGCGGACGTCGAAGCTGACGCCGTCCACCGCGCGGACGTCGCCGATGTGCGAGCTCAGCAGCCCCCCGCGGATCGGGAAGTACTTCCGCAGGTTGTGGACCGATAGCAGCGTCTCGGAGTGACCGTTGTCCATGTCGACCGTGCGCTCCCGGGCTACCCCGTGTACTCCGGCCCGTGGTACAGCCAGCAGGCCACCGTGTGGCCCTCGCCCTCCAGCGTGGTCGGCGGGCGGGTCTCCTTGCAGATCGGCATGGCGTGGGGACACCGCGGGTGGAACCGACAGCCCGACGGCGGATAAATCAGGTTGGGGACCGAGCCGGGGATCGATTCCAGCTTCTTGTCCGGCTGGTCCATCCTCGGGATGGAGCTCAGCAGCCCCTGGGAATAGGGGTGGAGCGGGCGCTGGTAGAGCTCGCGGACCGCCGCGACCTCGACGATGTTGCCGGCGTACATGACGCAGACCCGGTCGGAGACCTCGGCGATGACCCCGAGGTCGTGGGTGATCAGGAGGATGGCGGTGCCGACGCGCGTCTTGAGCTCGCGCATCAGCTCGAGGATCTGCGCCTGGATCGTCACGTCGAGCGCGGTCGTGGGCTCGTCGGCGATGAGGAGCTCCGGCTCGGCCGAGAGCGCCATGGCGATCATCACCCGCTGGAGCATCCCGCCGGAGAGCTCGTGGGGGTAGCCGCGAGCGACCTGGACGGGATTCGCGATGCGGACCCCCTCGAGCATCTCGACGGTCCGCCAGAACGTCTCGTCCTTGAGCGGGCGCTTGACGTTGCCCCGGATACCCCAGAGGGAGAAGTAGAGCGTGCGAAGGCGCAGGGCCGCCCGAAGCGTGCCGAGCCGGCGGCGGGCCATCACTTCGCTCTGGCCGCGGGACATCTCCTGCATGTAGAGCTGCTTGAGGCGTCCCTGGATCTCGAGGAGGGCCCGCTCGCGGCGGAGGTAGCTGCGCTGCAGCCCGGAAAGGCGGAGCCGGTGGATCGCCTTCCGGAGCGCCGGCACCTTCGATTCCGGGTCCGTCCAGGCTCCCCGGAACAGGTAGTACGCCTGCGTGGCCATCGAGGTGACGCCCGTCGCGGCGCCGAGCTGTACCGCGGCCTCCCGCAGGCGGTCCGACTGGTTCTCCTTGGCGACCTTGACCAGGTTCTGGATCGCCGGCTCGACGGCCGGCCCGGTCGGAGTCGCGTTGAGCAGCTGCCCGATGATCGCCTCTCCCCGGTGGAGGAGCAGCGCCTCGGAGATCTGGTCCGAGATGGAGAAGATGGGGTTGAGCGCGCTCGTGGGCTCCTGGAAGATCATTGAGATCCCCGCGCCCCGGACCGCGGTCATCCGGTCCTGGCCGGCACGGATGCGGCGGTAGCGACGGCCGACCTTGACACGGTTGGTCTTCCGGACCGGCTTGAAGACCGCCTCGCGCTCCAGCCCCCAGAGGAGATTGGCGCCCTTGAACAGGATCGTCCCGTCCATGATGCGCCCGGGCGGGTCGGCGATGAGCTTCGTGATCGAGAAGGCGGTGACGCTCTTGCCGCAGCCGGTCTCGCCGACGAGACCCACCGTCTCGCCCCGGCGGATCCCGAAGGAGACGCCGTCGAGCGCCTTGACGACGCCGTCGTAGGTGAAGAAGTAGGTCCGCAGGTTGCGGATGTCCAGGATCACGTCGCCGACCCCGGGGCGCTCGGCCGTAGCGGGGAGCGCCGCAGGGACCTCGGGGGCCGGGCGGTCGGCCGGGAGCGCCGACGTGGGCTCGATCGGGCGACTAGCCGCGGCCGTCGGTCGTCACCTCCTCAGCCTCGGGTCGAGGGCATCCCGGAGCCCGTCCGAGAGGAAGTTGACCGAGATCGCGAACATGAAGATCGTGAGTCCGGGGAAAAGGAGCTGCCACCACGGGAAGTTGCACGTCAGCCCCAGCGACTGCTCGGTAAAACATTTGGTGAGGAGGTCGGGGATCGGCTGGATGGAGAGAGCGGAGAGGGAGCCCCACTCGGGGAAGTAGAGGCTGGGGAAGATGTGGAAGCCGAGGAAGACGATGGCCCCGAGGGCGAGGGGGATCGCCCCGACATCGAGGGACATCTGGACGAAGACCGGGAAGAGGCTGTTCGGGACGATGTGGCGGAAGAGGAGGCGGCCGGTACCGGCCCCGCTCGCCCGGGAAGCCTCGACGTACTTCTGCTCCCGCGTGATCAGGACCTGGCCGCGCACGATACGCGTGTAGAACGGCCACCACGTGACGATGAACGCCCCCATCAGGACGAGGATGCGGGAGGTAAGGTCGGTGAAGGAGGAGCCGAGGACGGCGAGGAGGACGAGGACGAGAAGGAGGCCCGGGATGGAGAGGAAGATGTCGGTGAGGCGCATGATGATCTCGTCGACGAGGCCGCCCTTGAACCCGGCGACGCTCCCGAGCATGAGGCCGATGCCGGCGCCGGAGGAGACGATGCCGGCGGAGATCCCGAGGGACCAGGGGGCTCCCTTGACGATGCCCTGGTAGATGCTGTAGAAGTAGTTCGACCCGGCGCCGGCGAGGGAGCCCAGGGGGAGCGGGCCGCCGCTCAGGTGAAGGAGATTGACCGTGGGGGCCACGATGTCCGGTTCGAGGGGGTCGGTCGGGTAGCAGTTGGGGCCCGGGGGCGGGCTGCCGGAGGGGTAGGTGCAGACGGGGATGCACGCGCCGGTGAGATTGTTGGTCCCCGTGCTGCCCTGGCCGACATAGGAGCCGCAGTAGAGGTTGAGCTGGGTGCTGGAGGCGGGGTAGAAGAAGGAGTAGGCGGCGACGGCGATGAAGAACAGGATGATGGCGAGACCGACGATGGCCAGGGTGTTGCGGCTGAGGAAGTACCACGTGCGCTTGAACTGGGCGATACGGGGATTGGGTCGCTTCCGGGTCAGGAGCTCTGCGGAGGTCGGTGGAGTGGAGGATTGGGCCATCGTCAGCCCAACCTCACCCGCGGGTCAAGGTAGGCGTAGAGGATGTCGACGATGATGTTCGCCAAGACCACGATGATCGTGAAGAGCAGGGTGGACCCGAAGATGATCCCGTAGTCGTAGGGGGGCTGCACCGAATAGGCGAGCATCAGCCCGACGCCCTTGAGACCGAAGACGAGCTCGATCACGGGGAATCCACCGATGAACCCTGCGAAGACGAGACCGAGCACCGTGATCGTCACGTTGAGGGAGTTGCGCCCGGCGTGGCGGCGGATGACCGTCGACTCGGGGGCTCCCTTCGCGCGGGCCGTCCGGACGAAGTCGAGGTTGAGGACCTCGAGCATGCTGTTGCGGACGTAGCGGAGGATGCCGGCGATCGAGCCGTAGGCGATGACGAACGCGGGCAGCAGCATTCGGAAGATGGTGTCGCCCGCGAGCCAGTACTGCCCGTGGATGAGGGCGTCGATGGTGGGGAACCCGGTGGGCGACGTCTGGTAGTTGAGACCTATCCAGCTTGGGATCGTCTGGTTCGGGAAGCACGCCTTGACCGGCCAGGAGCCGAAGAACTGGAAGTAGGGCGTGGAGAGGCTGTTGCACTGCGGAGTGAACCCTCCGGCGAGCATGGTCGCTCCGAGCAGGAGGAGGAACGCTAAGATGAACCCCGGAAGGGCGAACCCGGAGAAGGAGAGCACCCGCGCCCCCTGGTCGATCGGGCGGTTCCGGTAGACGGCCGAGTAGTTGCCGATGGGAATTGCCAAAGCGAGGATGATCAGGAGGGAGAGCGCGGCGAGCTCGAGCGTGTAGGGAAGGTACCAGGAGAACGCCGTGGTGACCGGGATGCTGGAGTGGCCGACGATCCCGGCGGCCGGGCCCTGGCCCGACGTATAGGACCAATTGAGCGTGAGACTATTGTAGACATATTTCACCCATTGGACGATGGGGGATTGGTCGAGCCCGAGAATGTGGATGTCGCGGTAGTAGGTCGGATTCGTGCACTGGCCGGACTGATTGATCCCCAGCCGGTTGCAGTCCACCGTCGGGGTGTAGCCGTACTTGGACTGCCCGAAGGCGGAGATGAGCCGGTACTGGATGGGGAGGGCCGACGTGAGGAGGAAGGTGATCGTCATCACCCCGATGATCACCGGGATGAGCAGCAGGAAACGGCGCACGATGTAGATCCACATCTTCATCGATTCCGCCTCCCCAGCGCCCGGCCCCGGCGGCCGGCTATCGGGTCGATTCGGGCGCCCCTATATAGAGATTCTATCGGGAATTCCCACCCGGGACGCGGGAGGGAGCTCACAGGAGCGGGAGCGACCCCGAGACCCGGTCGACCTCGGCCTCGGGCGCGGGGCCGAGCCCCAGAACGGTGCGGGTCCCCGGGGGCACCTCGGTGAGACCCGCATCCTCCACGAAGACCGTCGGGATCCCGCGCGCGCGGGCCTGGCGCTGGAGCTCCTCGAGGTCCGCGAGGGTGGGGGCGACGACCGCGATCTTCTTCTGTCCGCCCCTCAGCCACGCCTCCAGCGCGGCGCCGTGCCGTCGCTCCGCCAGCTGGTAGAGCATGACCGCCCCATGGGCGACCTGGACGGCCGCCTTTCCGGCCGTGAGGCGCAGCTCGCCGCGGACGACGAGGACGACCTTGTACTCGGAAGGCCTACCGGTCATACTCCTCCTCCCGGGCGGACGTTCGCCGGGCCCGTTCGGCCCGGACCTCCGCTAGCCGCTCCTCGAGGCGGGGCCGCTCCGCGGTCCCGGCGGTACGCAGGGAGTGGCGAAGGCGCCGTTCTTCCCTGCGGAGCCCGTCGAGCTCGCGAAGGAGCTCCCAGGCCCCCTCTTCGCCCGGGACCGGCTCCCTGGGCGGCGCGGCCGGGGGGGCGCGCCGGTAGGCTCCGCGGACCCAGCCGATGGCGAACGCGACCCCCGCGAGGACGGCGAGGGCCGACTCGAGGACGGGGTCCGACCAGGTGGCCTGAAACCCCGCGGCGGTCCCGTTCTCGATCCCGAACCCGACCAGCACGACGAGCGCAGCGCTCACGGTGAGCGTGAGGGTGCCGAGCTCGGTCGCCCGGAGGAGGGCGTCCTCGCCCCGGATCCGCCACTCGGGGAAGACCGCCTTCGTCACGGTGAACCCCGGAAGGACAAAGAGCAGAAGGAAGCCGATGGCCGCCTCGCCGAGACCTGCCGACATCGACGGACGCTCTCAGCTCGGGGGCTCCCTGGCCCCGAACTGGCGCTCGAGCTGACGGCGCAGCTTGCGGTTGGACGCGATGCCGTGGGCCGCCTTGCGCGTCGCATCGTAGTACTTGAGGAGGGCCCGGACCTCCTGGGGCCTCTGTCCGCTTCCCCGGGCGATGCGGTGGATGCGGTCGCCCTTGAGGAGATGCGCATCGTCGAGCTCGGCCGGGGTCATCGAATCGAGCATGGACCGGAATCGCTTGAGCCGGGCCTGGGTCGCCGACATCTGGGACTCGTCCATCTTCGCCCCTCCGAGGGAGGGGAACAGCGACAGGAGCTTCGAGAACGGGCCCATCTGCCCGAGCGAGTCGAGCTGGGCGCGCATGTCGCGCAGCGAGAAGCGCCCGGTCATGAGGTTCTCCGCCGCCTTCTTCGCCTCCTCCTTGTCCGTGAGCTCCTCGAACCGCTCGAGCAGCGTCTGGATGTCCCCCATCCCGAGGAGCCGGGAAACGAAGCGGGTCGGCTCGAAGCGCTCGAGCTCGTCCAGGTGCTCCCCGGTACCGATGAACACGATCGGGGCGCCGCTCACGGCGACCGCCGATAAGGCACCGCCGCCTTTCGCGGACCCATCGAGCTTCGTCAGGATCACCCCGGTCAGGCCGACGGCCGCATGGAACGCCTGCGCGCTCCGACCGGCCGTCTGGCCCATCGCCGCGTCGAGGACGAGGAGCGTCTCGTCCGGGTGGAGGACGTCGCGGACCCGGCCGAGCTCCGCGATGAGCTCCGGGTCGATCCCGCTGCGCCCGGCCGTATCGACGATGACGGCGAGGTGGGGCGGGAACTGGGCCAGCGCCTCCTGGACGATGACCTCGGCCCGGCGCTCCGACCGGTTCGCGTAGAAGTCGCAGCCGACCTTCTTCGAGAGCTGCTCGAGCTGGTCGATCGCCGCCGGGCGGTGGACGTCGGCGGCCACGAGGCCGACGCGAACCCCCTTCTTCTGGAAGTAGCGCGCGAGCTTTCCGGCGGTGGTCGTCTTTCCCTGGCCGAACAGCCCGGCCATGAGGATCCGGCGGGGCCGGGTCTCGAACGGACGGTCCTTCCCGAGGATTCCCCGGATCTCCTCGTAGATGATGCGGATCAAGAAGTCGCGGAGGCCAGCGCCGGCCGGTGGCTTCTCCTCGTTCGCCCGACGCTTCACCCGCTGGGTCAGGTCGAGGGCGAGCTGGACGTTGACGTCCGCCTGGAGCAGGGCCCGCTGGATATCCCGGACGACCTCGGCCAGGAGCGCCTCGTCGACCGTGCCGCCCTTGGCGATCTTCTGCAGCACGCCCCGGAGCGACCGGCCCAGCGACTCAAGCACCATCGACATCGGCGGGCTCCGCCCGCCCCGCCGGACGCAGGGTCCGCTCCACATTATCTTTGGGGGCCACCGCGCGAGGGGCCGCCAAAGGCGAGGTGCGTCCGCTCCGGCCGACCAAAGGCTCTTTACGGCCCGAACCGGTGAAACTCCTGGGGAGATGGCCAGCGAAGCCAGTGCCGCCGCGAAGCCGGTAACCCCGCCGCGGCTCAACCCGGTCCGGGTACCGATCCCGGAGGCGGAACCTGCGGAACGGACGGGGGACTTCGGCGAGGTCCTCCACCGCTACTCGCGGGAGGACGCGGTCCTCGAGGCGCGGCGGTGCATCCAGTGCCGCCGCCCGTGGTGCGTAGAGGCGTGCCCGATCTCGCAGGACGCGCGCGAGTACATCCGTCTCGTGGCGGCCGAGGACTTTGACGGAGCGGCCCGGGTCACCCTCCGGGACGACCCGCTCGCCACCTGCCTCGCCAAGGTCTGCTACCATTACTGCGAGGACGCCTGCGTCGTGAAGAAGAAGGGGGTCCCGATCGCGATCCGCCACCTCAAGCGCGCGGCGCTCGACTTCGGCCGCGCCGACCTCGTCTACGTCCCCTCCCGTCCGGTCGGCCAGCGGGTCGCCGTGGTGGGCGGGGGGCCGGCCGGGCTCATGGCCGCCTGGGAGCTCGGGGTGCGCGGCTACTCGGTGACGGTCTTCGAGCAGGAGCAACTGCTCGGCGGCCTCATGCAGGCGATCCCCGGCTACCGGATGAGCGATGCCGACGTCCAGGTCGACCTCGCCCGGTTCCGCGAGCTCGACATCACCTTCGTGACCGATACGAAGGTCGGCATCGAGTTCCCCCCCTCGGCCCTGCTCGAGCAGGGGTACGCGGCGGTCTTCCTTTCGGTCGGCACCTCGATGCACCGCGTGCTCAACACCCCCGGGGAGGGGCTCCCGGGGATGCTCCCCGCCCTCGACCTCCTCAAGGAGGTCAACCGTGGAGCCCGGCCGCCGCTCGGGCGGAAGATCGTGGTGATCGGCGGAGGCGATGTGGCGATGGACGCCGTGCGCACCGCGCTGCGTCTCGCCCCGGGGGCGGAGGTCGCCCTCGTCTACCGTCGAGGCCGGGCCGAGCTGCCGGCCGACCCGGAGGAGGTACAGGGTGCCGAGGCCGAGGGGGTCCGCTTCCTGTTCCAGCGCAGCCCGGTGCGCCTTATCGGGACGGGCCGGGTCGACGGCCTCGTCGTCGAGTCGATGGAGCTCGGCCCACCGGACTCGGGGGGACGGCGGGCCCCGGTTCCCGTTCCGGGCTCCGAAGCCACGATCCCGTGCGACACGCTCATCGTCGCCGTGGGGCAACGGGCGGACCTGCGCGGGTTCGACGCGGCGCTCGCCCTCCGCACGACATCTCAGGGCTGGGCCGAGGGGCAGGGGCCGGGGTACGCCACCGGGATCCCGGGGATCTTCGCGGCCGGGGGCCGGTCGGTCGTCTACGCGATGGGAGCGGCGTCGGAGGCGGCCGCGGCGGTCGATGCCTACCTCTGCGCCCGACGCGGAGCGACCCCGGGGCCGCGGCCCGACCCGTTCGGGGGCTCGACGCCGTTCCACCTGCCGGCCGGATACACCAAGCCGATCCGCCTGTAGATTCCGGCGCGGGCGTGACACACAACTATTTAGGCCGACCTCGAACCATGCGATGCCATGCTCCGTCTGCGGGTCCCGCCGGCCTTGGGGGTCGGGCTGGTCGCGCTCCTGCTTCTCGCCACCCTTCCCGTGCCGGGACTTCCGACCGCCGTCGCGACCGCCCAGGTGGTCGGGGGGACGGAAGGGTCCGGTCCGGTCGCGCTTCCCGCCTCCCTCACCGCGCCGTGGGCGTCTCGGGCGGGGTTCAACGCGACCTTGCCCGGGCTCGTTCCGAACGCGAACCCGGTGAACGGTGAGCTGGCCGTCCGCCTCACGCTCTGGCCGCGGGACCTCGCGATGTTCCGCCCCGGCCTACCCACCGTCTCGCCGGCCGAGTACTCGGTGCGGTTCGCGCCGGACCCGACGCAGATCTCGGCGCTCGAGGGCTACCTCGCGTCGAGCGGCCTCTCGGTGACCGGGCTCTCGCCGGATCACCTCGCGCTCACCGCCGTCGGTCCCGCCGCGGCCGTGGGGGCGGCGTTCGGGACCACGGTCGTCGCGGGCACCCTGAACGGACGGCCGCTGACCTTCCCCGACCGGCCCCCGTCCCTCCCGGAGCCCTTCGAGTCGGAGGTCTCGGCGATCTCCGGGCTCTCCTCCGGCGTTTCGACATTCTCGCTCCCGTTCTCGGCCGCCGCCCTCCCGGCGCCCTCGACCTCCCCCGCGCAGGGCCGGACGACGAACTTCATCTATCCGGCGGCGCTCCACCAGGTGTACGACCTCGACGGGTTGTACAACTACTCCGGCTCGCCCCACTGGGCGACCGGCATCGGGATCGCGATCGTCCTCTGGGGCGAGGGGTACGCGCCGGGGGACCTCTCCGGGTTCTTCGCCAACTACTATCCTCCCGGGTTCCCCGCGGTCTCGGTCGTCGCCCAGCCGGTCAACGGCGCGCCCCTCCCTTCCGCTTCCGCGGTCAACGACCCGAGCGGGGCGCCGCAGGAGATGACCCTCGACCTCGAGTGGGCCGGCTCCGCTGCGCCCGGAGCCACGCTCCACGCGGTCTATGCCCCCGACGGCCCCGCGTCGAACAACTACTCCCCGACGGACGTCAATCTCGAGGACGCGTTGTCGACGGCCGTCAACACCCCGAACGTCAGCGTCGTCTCGATGTCGTTCGGGACCCCGGACGGCTCCGACCCGTCCTTCCAGGCCGCGTTCACGACGACGCTCGCGAGCGCCTCGGCCCGCGGGATCACGGTCCTGGCCGCCTCCGGCGATACCGGCGGCACCGTCAAGGCCGACTGCACCGGCGGGCCGTCGCCCGAGTTCCCGGCGGCCTCGCCGTACGTGCTCGCGGTCGGGGGGACGGCCCCGGTCCTTTCGCTCAACGCGTTCGGGACCGTCACCGGGATCGACAGCGAGCCGGCGTGGAACCGCAGCGGCGGCGGCTTCTCGACCGACTACGCGGCGCCTTCCTGGCAGGAGGTCGGCAGCGCCGCGGCGGTGATCAGCGCGAACGGCCATCGCGGCATTCCCGACGTCGCCGGGCCCGCCGCGTACAACTTCTTCTACTACAACGGCCAACCCGCCGCCGGCCAGGGGACCAGCTTCGCGACCCCCCTCTGGGCGGGGATGATCGCCGAAATGGACGCGATCCACGGCACGCCCTTCGGGTTCGTCACGCCCCGCCTCTACAGCATCGGCGCCGACGAGGAGACCGGGCATACCGGCCTCGGGCTCATCGACATCACCGGCGGGGCGTCCTGCATCACGAACGCCGGCCCGGGTTGGGACGCGGCGACCGGCTGGGGGACCCCTCGGGCGCTCGTCCTCTACCATGACCTCTCCGGCTCGTTCGTGGACGTCGCGCTCACCGTGTCGTCGGCCTCCGTCGTTCCGGGCGGCTCCCTGACCGCGGCCGTGACGGTCGCCAACGCCTCCAACCACCTTCCCATCTCCGGTCTCAACGTGACGCTCGTCCTCAGCGCGACCAACTACGTGGGGCCGTGCGGGGGGACGATGCAGACCGTCATCGTCGCGACCGACGTCGCGGGGAACGTCTCGAGCCCGCTGGCGGTCCCCGGCTGCTATCTGGGCACGACCGTGGTCCTGACGGCCACGGTCAGCAGCAACGGCTACTTCGGGATGAACGCGACGTCGATCACCGTCAACCTGGTCGGGATCGCGGGATTCCTCGCGGCGATCCAGACCTTCCCGTACAACCTCATCGCGTTCGCGGTGATCATGCTCGTCGCGACCGTCACCGGCTGGCGGATCGGCGAATGGCGACGCCGACGCTCCCGACGGCGCGCCCCGCCGCCCCCGCCGTCCACCCCGTCCGCGGGATCCCCACCCATGCCGGCGGCGCCCCCCTCCCCGCCGAGCGCCCC
>DAHUXZ010000043.1 GCA_027315455.1 Thermoplasmata archaeon
CTCCTGAAGTGACGCCCGTTTTTCAGGTCGCGCAGGGAGTCGGATTCGTGAATCTCGTGTCCCCCTCCAGCCAGCGGAGATAGCAAAGCCGTCGCAGGTTCCGCACCACGGCCCTCAGAAGTCCCTCCGTTTCCCGTCGGTCGGGGAGCCGCTTGCGGATCTTCCCGGGGTTTCGTGCCTCCACCGACCACCAGGTCGCCTCCGACCGCGAGCGCTGGTGGTATTCCGACAACCACGCCTGCGGGTCTCGGACGAGTCCGAGCAGGGATCGGGGCCAGGCGGGTTCTCCTAGGCACTTCATCGTCGCGTTCCGTCGGGGAAGGATCCACGCCTGCACTCCCCAACGGTCCAGCATCCCCACGACCCACCGCGCCGAGTACGCTCCATCTCCGACGAACTTCGACCACTCCGGGTGCAGTTCCCTCGTCTGGCGGGCCACTTCCGGGAACTGGGAGACCTCCCCGACCTTCCGATCGGTCCACGAGACCCACCCGGCAATCAGTCCATACCGAAGACCCACCGTGCCCACGTTGTACACCCACCCCCGCTCTCCTTGAGGGAGAAGGCCGGCCTCTCGCTCCTTCGCCTCTTGACGGGCTCGCGCGCTCCGATAGTGCTGACCCACGGTGACGGGAGAACCCGTCCCATCGACCGTGAAGCCGACCTCGAGGCCGTGCACCGGTCGGTTGGTGATCTCGAGGAGGGCATAGAGGGCGGTGACGACCCTTGGGTCGCCGTAGCTCCGTTCTACGGTCTTGTAGCCGTAGAGGGAGCCCACTCCCAAGGCGGCGCGGAACGCCGCCACCTCGCCTTCCGTGGGGCGATTCGGAAGGCCGAGGTAGCTCTGGGCGAGGAGTCCCTTCACTCGGTCCGCGAGCGGGATCGTCGGTCGCCCACCTTGCGGCCGAGAGGTAGGCGGAGCCTCTGGATGCTCGGCCGCATAGAGGTCCACGGTGGTTCGAATGAGGTCGAGCATGTCGGGGAGTTCACGGGTCTGGGCGCGGGTGTAGAGCGACCAACAGATCCGTCGACGCGGGCGACGGACATACGGGAAGGTCCGTTCGCGGACCTGTCGGACGACCTCCTGGAGCCGCTCTCGGGCTTGCTGGGGACCCACGGAGGGGGTCAGGAGGAGGCCGGCTATAAGGATGGTGCCTATACAGGCACCACTTCCCCCGCCGTCGTTATAAGGGGGGTCGCCCCTGGGTCGGAGCGTCGATGCCCGCCACCCCGCACGCGGTCCGAGGAGCGCTCATCGCCTACCACCTGGGCGAGGTGTCGGCAACCCATCGCTCTCGATTCACGCAGATCGTGCTGGGTCAGGCTAGAACGGTCGGCGATCGGAAGTATCGGCGGCACGGGGTGTTGGACGAGATCCCCCACTGGAAGCTGAGCCGGGGAGTGGTGGTGGTCTCCGCGCAGGATCGTGCGCGGCTCGTCCGGGAGCTACGGCGGTGGACCCGCGAGATTGAATGGTGGGAGGTGGCCCTCACAGCTCGTCAGGCCCGCCGTCTCCGACTCGGAACCTCCCGCTAGGTTTTGTCCCAAGCTCCCACCGACCGCCGTGGGGGTCAGATCCCGGTGTGCACGTAGGACCAGGCGACGAGGCCCGTGACGGCGATGATGGCGGTGCTCACGATCGCCAGCCAAAAGTATCCCCACATGTCGGCCACCCCCTCGGCGGGGGTCGTCGGGGGAGGCGGCATCGAGGCGCCGGGGGTCGGGGTGTACGGGAAGCGGTAGCCGTCCGGGGGAGCCGACATCCCCCGTCCACCCTCGGGCCGGTTCTTATCGGTTCGGTTCGACCGCCCCGGTCAGGCGGCGAACCAGGGAAGCCGGGCGGCGGGGCCGGTCGGCTTCAGGACGAGCAGATGGAGGTTCGAGCCCGGGTCGCCCGGCGCGTAGGAGTCGCGCAGGGCGAGCTGGTACAGGAGGAAGAGGGCATCCTCGTCCGACGTGACCCCGAGCGAGCGGTGGACGTCGATCCCGAAGCGGCCGCGCAGGAGGGCGAGCATCTCCTCGAAGTCGACCGGGGCGGCGCCTTCCGACCCTTGGGCGCGTCGGAACATTCCGACCACGATCCCGGTGCCGACGCGCAAGACCTCCCGGGGCGGGAGGATCCGCAGGGCGAAGTGGGCCGCCGGCTCGACGACCGGGGCCGGCGGGACGACGAGGATCGACACCTCGTGGTCGATCGTGGATCCCGGGACGCCGGCGAGCCGGTGCCACGCCGCCTCGGCCGCCGTGTCGTTCGGTACGACGAAGATCGCCCGCTGCCCCGCGGGCGCGACGCGGGCGCCCTTCAGCCATCGTTCCACCCCCGCCCCGGGGTCGCCGCGGGGCCCGGCAAGATACACCGGGAACGTCCGGCGCGGAACGCCGGCCTCCTGGACCCAGAACGCCGCCTCTCCCGGCGGCTCGCGGCGGGCCGGATCGATGCGGGAGTACCCGAATCGACGCAGTACCCGCTCGGCGTCCTGCAGGCGGTCGCCCGTCGCTCCTACCCGGCCGGAGTCCGACATCGGAGGGAACTAGGAGCGAGGGCGAGATAAGGTCGACGCGCGGGGGGCCTACAGGCCGACCGCAACCCCGGCGTGGACGAGCGCCACGTTCGCCGCCAGCACGGCGACCACGCCCAGGAGGTACGGGCCCGAGAAGAGGAAGGCCCGACGCGCCGAGGCCCGCTCCGCCCGCCAGCCGAGGGGCGCGGCGACGGCGGTGAAGGCGAGCCCGAGGCCGACGAGGGCGAGCGCGGCGGGCCAGGCGACGAGCCCGACCGCGCCGACCAGGACCGCGGCCGGCACCAGCAGCGCCGCCGAGAGGACGACGACGCGGCCGGAGTAGCGGACGTCGTCCATCCGCGGCAGCATCGGCAGTCCCGCCCGGGCGTAGTCGTCCCTGAGGAGGAGGGCGAGGCTCCAGAAGTGGGGCGGCGTCCAGAGGAAGACCAGGAGTGCGAGGGCGAGGATCCCGGCCGACCAGTGGCCGGTCGCCGCCGCGCCCCCGGCGAGGGCCGGGGCGCTGCCGGCGAAGCCGCCGATGACGATGTTCCAGCTCGAGCGCGGCTTCAACCAGACCGTGTAGACGACCACGTACGTGAGCGCGCCCAACAGGATCGAGAGGCCGGTGAGGGGGTTCAGTACGACGGCGGCGGCGCCGACCCCGATCGCGACCAGCGCTCCCCCGACCAGGGGGACGCCGGCGCCGGACCCGATCCGGTCGGCGGCGAGGGGGCGCTCCCGGGTCCGATGCATCCGCCGGTCCCGGCCCCGCTCGAGGTAATGGTTCAGCATCGCCGAACCGGCGGAGGCGAGCGCCCCGGTCCCGACCACCAGGAGGAGGGGCAGGACGGCGACGTGGGACGGGTCGGCGAGCAGGAACCCGCCGACCGCGACCAGGCAGATGAGCCCGGTGATCCCGGGCTTGGTGAGCTCGACCCAGTCCGACAGCCCGCCGGGAGAGGGGGCCGGCGACGGCGAAGGGGCCGGGACGGGGGCCGACATCGCCAGCGCGGACCCGACCGGGACGGTTTAGGCTTCCCGGGACGCGGCCCGCTCCGGGGCGGGATCGGCCCGCCCGGGGGCCGGGCGGCCGACTCCGCCCGAAAGACCGGGGACGCGCGTCTGTTCCTCGGCCGCCTGGCGGGCCCAGCGGATCCAGCGCGCCGGCAGCTCGCGCAGGTTCGCGAGCAACGCGACGACGAGCAGGACGCCGAAGAGGACGGTGGCGATCCCGAGGTGGGTGATCACGAGCGACGACTCGAGCTGGTTCTCGACCACGAGCCCGCCCAGGAGCGCCTCGCCGACGACGAGCGCGAGCGCGGCGAGCCCGAGCCGGAGGAGGACCTGCCGCTTCCGCTCGAACGCGAGGCCCAGGATCGCGAGGACGAGGATCGACGCCGAGAGGAAGAACGCCGAGACCCGGTGGCCCCATTCGGCGATCACCCCGCCGTGGAGGGCGGGCAGGAAGTTCCCGTTCCCGAAGCAGGAGGGCCAGTCGGGACAGGCGAGGCCGTTGTTGCTCGCCATGACGTTCCCGCCGAGGAGGATCGTCGAGTAGCAGAGCATCACGGCAAAGATCGCGGCGACGCGGAACAGATCGTGGCCCCTCATCGTTCGCCCCTTCAGTGGCTTTCCAGCTGGCCCGCGGTCGGGAGGGGACGGGGGGAGGGCGCCGGCGCCGGCACCGGATGCGTCGGTCCGGTCATCGTCGCCGCCAGCTCCTCGCCCCACGGGTCCGGCGCCGTCACGCGCTCGCCCGCGAAGTAGCTGTAGACCATGTTGAAGAGGAAGAACAGCTGCCCGATGCCGAGGATGTAGGCGCCCATCGTCGAGAGGAAGTTGAGCGCCTGGAAGTTCCCGACCCAGAGATACGTGTAGACGCGGCGGGGCATCCCCTCGGCGCCGAGGATGAACATCGGGAAGAGGAGGAGGTTGACGCCGACGTACGTGAGGACGAAGTGGATCTGGGCGAGCTTCTGGTTGTACCAGCGCCGGGTCAGGATCGGGTAGTAGAAGTAGATCCCGGCGAAGATCGCCATCAGGGTCCCGCCGAGCAGGATGTAGTGGAAGTGGGCGACGACGAAGTACGTCCCGTGGTAGAGGTAGTCGATCGGCACCGAGGCGAGCATGAGGCCGGAGAGGCCCCCGATCACGAAACCGGTGATGAACGCGACGCAGAACCACATCGGGATCGCCATCCAGATGCGGCCGCCCCACAGGGTCGCGATCCAGTTGAACGTCTTCACGGCGGACGGCACGGCGATCGCCATCGTCGTGAGCATGAAGACGAACTGGATGTTCACGTTGATCCCGGTCACGAACATGTGGTGCTCCCAGACGGCGAAGGAGAGCACCGCGAAGACGCCGAGCGAGATCGCCATCGCCCCGTAGCCGAAGATGTCCTTGCGGGCGAGCTTCGGGAGGATCGTGGAGATGATCCCGAACGCCGGTAGGACCATGATGTAGACCTCGGGGTGCGCGAAGAACCAGAAGATGTTCTGGTAGAGCAGCGCCCCGCCGAGCGGGGTCCCGTTGACCGCCGCCAGGATGTGGGTGCCGAAGTTGCGGTCCGCGAGGACGAACGTGAGGGCGATCGAGAGCGACGGGAGCGCGAAGATCAGGAGGACCGAGTTGATCAGGATCGACCAGACGAAGAGGGGCATGTTCCAGTAGTGGACCCCCGGCGCCCGGTGCTTGAGGATCGTGACGAGGAAGTTGACCGCGCCGAGCATCGACGAGATCGTGAGGATGTGGAGCCCGAGGATCCACAGATCGACCCCATACGGGTTCCCCGGGAGCGTGGTGAGGGAGAGCGGGAAGTAGCCGGTCCAGCCCGCGTAGGCGTTCGAGAGGATCAGGATCACGCCCGCGGGGGGGATCATCCAGAAGGCGATCGCGTTGATCCGGGGAAGGGCCATCTCCTTCGCGCCGATCATCGACGGCACGAGGAAGTTCCCGAATCCCGCCAAGGTCGGCATGATGAACATGAAGATCATCAGCACCCCGTGCATCGTGAACAGGGTCGAGTAGACGTCCGGCGTGATCCCGAGCGTCGTCTGGGGATCGAGGCCCAGGCCCTGCACCAGGCCGAGGTCCGTCCGGATCAGGGTCGCGTAGATCCCGCCGATGAAGAAGAACAGGATCCCGATCCCGATGTACAGGAGGCCGATGCGGCGGTGGTCCGTCGTGAACAGCCAGGTCTTGAGCACGCGGACCAGCCACGGGCCCCGGTAGCTGAACGCCCAGAGGAGGAAGCCCGCGAAGGCGGCGATGAGCCCGGCGACGATCGCGGTGGTCTGCAGGTCCATCTCAGCCCTCCTCCGTCGTCATCCCGCGATCAGCGCTCCCAGGAGATAGGCGATCGCGCCGACGGCGCAGACGACGATCAGGACCTTCCAGAACCGCACCTCTCCGGCGGTCGTCACCGGTCCGGGCGGGGTCGGGTGGATGCGCCGGCCGAGGGGCCAGACCCGGTACATCCGGTCGACCAGGTGGCCGGCGACGGCGGCCATGAGGAACGCGAGGGCGAGCGCGAGGCCGAACGACTCCTGGGCCCCGGGCGAGTCGAGCGGGCCGACCAGCAGGATCGTGTAGAGGAGGAGGATCCCGATCCCGACGAGCATGAGCAGGATCGTCGCGGCGTAGAGATCGAGGACCCGCTGCCGGAGGCGGAGGTACTCCGCGGGGAGGAGGCCGGAGTCACTCAAAGAGCTCGACCCTCCTGCCGGCGGTCCCGCGGTACCGGTCGACGCGGTAGAGGATGCCGGCCATGAACAGGAACGACAGCGCGGCGACGACCCCGCCGACCGGCACGGCGACCGCATCCCACGGGTCGCCGGCGGCGATCCCGGTTACCCCGTAGACGATCGTCGCGAGCCCCACCGAGCCGAAGACCAAAAAGGCGGCGAGGATCCCCCACAGCCAGCCCGTCTTCCACCGGGGCCTCTCGGGCTCACTCACTGCCCGGTACCTCCGTCGCGGTCGGGGTCGGGTGCGCCGACGGGGAGGCCGCCGGGGGATACGGGCCCGCGAACGTTTGGGATTGCCGGGCGGCGAGACGACGGCGGTAGCTCGCCCGGTAGCGCCAGTGGAAGAGGCCGACCGCCAGCGCGGTGACGGCGAACGGCGGCCCGAGCGTCTCGGCGATCAAGACGGGGAGGATCTGGACCCCGGGCGTCTCGCCGCCCCAGACGGTCATCAGGATGAAGAACTCGAGGAGGGCCGTGCCGAGGAAGATGAAGACGGGGCGGTCCCGCGGGTGGGTCCGCTTCGACCGGTCGAGGAACGGCAGGAAGAGGATGTAGACGAGGATCGCGCTCGACGCCCCGATCGCGATCACCGGCGTGACCCCCTGGAAGTCGACGAGCTTGAACAGCCAGAGGAAATACCAGTCGGGTTCCGTCACGACCCCGACGGCGGCGGTGTTGCCGACGTACGTCGGCAGGGTCCACGGCCAGAGGGCGGCGATCCCGAACAGCACGCCGAGGTAGAGCAGGGCCCACTTGAGCGTGTAGAAGAAGATGTGCGGGATGAACGGGACGTGCTCCTTCTCCTCCCGGTCGGTGAACCGGCGGCGCTGGAGCGGATCGGAGGTCGCCGGCGGCGCGATCCCGTGGGATTCGAACAGCGAGAGGTGGGCGTAGAACAGCCCCGCGAGCGCGAGCGGCAGGAGGACGACGTGGGCGTCGAACATCCGCGAGAGCAGCCCCTGGCCGGTCCCGTCGGAAAGGATCAGCGGCCCCAGGAGCGGTCCGAACGTCGGGAGGCGGAGCGCCAGGACGACTCCCACGTTCGTCGCGTTGTAGGCCAGCTGGGTGTAGGGGAGGAGGTACCCCGTGAACCCCATCCCCAGGGTGACGACCATGAGGAGGGTCCCGACCATCCATGAGAACTCGCGGGGGGACTTGTAGACCCCGACGTAGTAGCCCCGGAAGAAGTGCAGGAAGAGGAGGAAGAGCATCGCGTAGGCGCCGTAGAGATGGCTCGAGAGCAGCAGTTCGCCCATCGGCACGGAGTGGATGATGTAGAAGGTGGAGCACCACGCCGCCGGCGCGGTCGACGCCGACCCGACCGCCTGCCCGCATGCGGTCAGCGTCGGGTTGGTGCTCGGCTGGTAGTAGAGCAGCAGGAGCGCGCCCGAGATCACCTGGTAGACGAGGGCGACGGCGACGAACGCCCCGGTCCAGTACGACGGTTTGAAGCTGAACTCGGGCTGGGGCCGGAGGGCCCAGCGCTTCATCGCCGTCCGGTCCTCGACGAACCCCCAGATCTTGTTGAGGGAGCGGTTGTACCAGTTCGAGACCGACACGCTCAACCCCCTACGCCGGGAAACTGCACAGGATGATCGGCGACTCCCGGGTCAGCTGGCTAGTCGAGCCGACCCCGTAGTCTCCCTGCAGCGAGTTCAAGTGCCCGTTGACGGGCGGCCCGTTCAATCCGACCGCGAAGATGTTGCCGCTGCTGTCCGTGTCGAAGACGACCTGCGGGAGCGGGAGGACCGCCGGCCCGGTGAGGTTCGCCGCCCGGTTCGTCACGTCGTACGTCGACCCGTGGCAGGAGCAGTGGATGTAGAACGGAAGCGCCCCGTTGTCGAACGTCTTGGGGCACGTCCCGGGAGGGTAGTACGAGATCGCCGGTGCGGGGCATCCCAGGTGCTGGCAGATCGCGCTGTACCCCAGGATGGACTGGTTCGTGCCGATCCCGCCCGGTGCATTCCACTTCCCCGGGTTGGACGGGCTCGGGGGCTGGCCGTTCGCCGGGCTCAGGTTCAGGAAGAAGTTCGGCTCGTTGCGCAACGGATAGTTGAAGATGAACAGGTCGCTCGTGTCGACGTTGTACTCCTGCTCGACCGCGGCGAGGGTGAGGGGTTTCCCGGTGGCGTCGATGAGCTGGACCCGCGGGTAGCTCGTGAGCCCGACCGTCGGCGGCTGGGCGTACTGCAGCGCCGCGGCGCCGAGCCCGCGGCCCGCCAGGACGTGGGCGCCGATGCCGGCGAGCTTGAGGATGTTGCGGCGGGTCTCGTCGACCTCCCCGGGCGGATCGTTCGAAGCGACCCGGCGGACCTGGCCGACCGGGAAGTCGAACGGGGCGATCGGTCGTTCGGCCATTCGGGGGCAGCCGGCGGTGCAATCGAACTCGAACGTCATCAGAGCGTCCTCCCGCGGGTGTCGGGCATGGCGTCGTCGACCTCGTGGGGATCGGGAACGGTCGCGTCTCCCGGCAGCTCGGCGCGGTCGCTGCCGTGGTAGACGGCCCACGTCACGGCGACTCCCATGATCGTCACGAGGACCTCGGTGAGCGTCACGATATCGTCGGGGCTGAGCGTCATCGGACCCCCTCGGTGTCGGAAGGGACGATCGGGGCGGTCGCGGTCCACGTGGGCACGGGGTAGCCCCCGCTCCACGGGGGCCCGCCGTACGGCGACGGCGGGGGGGCCCCGGAGAGGTTCGTGGGCGGCGGGCGAGCGACCGCCGCGGGGATCCCGCGGGCGCCGGGCGCCTCGTCAAGGCCGAGGAGGGATCCCCGGATCGTCCGGCCGCTCCCCGGCGCCGGCAGGTCCGCCGCGCGGGAGAACTCCGCGAGCAGATCCTGCTTCATCCGGGTCGCCCGGCCGTACCAGCGTCCCAGCGTCCGGAGGAACTCGGCGTTCTTCGGACCGAAGAGCAGGAACGCCGCGGCGATCAGGAGGATCGTCCAGTCGACGTCGGAGAGGAGCGCCACGGATCAGTTCACCCCGCTCCCGCGGCCGCCGGTGGACGGCGCTGCGTCTCGGCCCGGCGCTCCCACCGGGCCGCGAAGTAGGCGCCCCCGAAGTAGAGCGCGATCATCGGCGTCGCGATCAGCAGCATCGTGATGCCCGAGTTGTCGGGGGTGATGATCATGCCGAAGATCAGCGACCCGAGGATCGCCCCCCGCCAGTGCTTCTTCCACGTCGATCCCTTGACGATCCCGAGCCGGGTGAGCGCGTAGACGAAGACCGGGAGCTCGAAGACGATCCCGAAGGCGATCGAGTAGAGGAGCGCGAAGGTGACGAACTCCTGGACCCCCAGGACCGGGGCGAGCCCCATCGCCGCGACGTACTTGAACAGCAGGACGAACGTGAACGGGGTGATCAGCAGCAGCCCGGCCGCGGTCCCGAGCGCGAACAGCACCGTCGCGGGGACCCCGATCTGCCGGATCAGCAGGCGCTCGTTCCGTCGGAGCGCCGGGACGAGGAACGCCCCCACCTCGTGCACGATCCACGGCATCCCGACGACAAGCGTGAGGAGGAGGCCGATCTCCATCTGCACCAGGATCGAGTCGCCCACCCCGAGGTTCAGGAGCGCCACCCCCGGTGGGAGCATGCGCGCGACCATCAACCGGAAGACCTGGGCGCTGACGTTGTAGAACGGGCTCGGCCACGGATAGCCGAACGGCACCGGGTGCCCGAACAGGTCGAGCCGGACCGGCACGATCTCGAAGAACAGCAGGAAGCCGAACATCGGCAGGAGCACCCACGCGATCCGGATCAGCCGCAGGCGAACCTCCCCGAGCAGCTCGAGGACCCGTCGGAGGTCGCTCATGAGCCACCCGGCCACCTCCCCGGGGTCTGCCCCACGACCGGCCGTCCGGGCCGGTGGCGCTCGTTCGTTCGATTCCGCATGCCTCGGGGCGACCCTACGGGCTGCGGCCGCCGGCTGGGGCGGGGGCCGCCGGCGCCGCCTGCTCCGCCTTCAGTTCCCGGTCGACCTCGAGACGGCCGCGCTTGAACTCCCCTACCGAGCGCCCGAGGCTGTGGGCGAGCTGGGGGATCTTCGAGGAGCCGTAGAACAGGATCCCCGCGACCACGGCAATGATGAGCCAGTCATCGATGGAGTCAAACATCCGCTCCCTCGGCGTCGGACCCGCGCAGGGACGATATGGCGTTCGTACCGTGGGACCGGACTCGTACGTTCGGCCCGTACTCGAAGTATATAACGGACCTACGCCGCCTCGACCAGGATCGTCTCGGTACCGGCCGCCACCGCGCGATCGATCGCGAGCTCCGCGAGGAGGCCCAAGCAGACCGCGCCGCGGCGGAGCAGGACCGTCACCGGTCGGGCCGCCGACCCTCGGCCCGCGGAGCCTCGGGCGGTGGGGGCGGCCGCGTCGAGCGCGCCGCCCGCGTGGTAGACCCCGCAGGCGTGGTCGAGGGACGGATGCATCAGCGAGTCGACCACGTCCTTGAGCTGCCCCTTGAGCTCGGGCAGGAACGTGGCGAGCGCCTCCGCCGCCGGGTCGTTCTTCGCGGGCGGCGCCGCGGCGAGGGTCGCGAGCGCCTCGGCGAACAGCGCGGAGAGCTCCTCCAGCGAGTGGACCGCCACCCGCCACTCCAACAGCTGGCGCGGATCCGGACTGCCGATCCGCCGGGCGAGCGCCCAGTCCCGGCTGGCGAGGAACAGCTGCCGGACGAGGAGCGCGAGGACCTTGTTCGCCTCCTCCTCCAGGTTGGCGGGGCGGCGACCCTTGGCCCGTCGGCGGACGACCTCCTCCATCTCCTCGAGGAAGGCGACCAGGATCATCTTCATCCGCTGGACCAGCTGCGGCAGCCCGTACTTCGACGGGTCGATGAAGTTCTGCAGCACGACCCGGTTCGGTTCCTGGGCGACGACCGAGACGCCGAGGAGGCCGCGGGCGGCGTTCAGCAGCTCCTCGGTCCGTTCGGCGGAGAGCGGCACGTCCGTCCGGATCTCGATCGCGTCGTGGCCGACCCGGTACGCCCCGACGATCAGCCGGTGGAGGACGCCCGGAGTGTCGAACGAGCGCGCCTGGACTAGGAACGGCGTGCATTCCGGGACGGCGCCGGGGACCGGAGCCGGCTTCAGGTAGAGCGTGCCGTCGTCGTTCTGGTCGAAGACGATCAGGTCCCCCGGCCGGAGGTTCATCGCCTCGGCCCACGGCTTCGGGAGCGTGACGGCAATCGACGAGTGACCGGCCCTCAGGACGCGACGCTCTCGACTTGGGGCATTCCACGCCATTCCGGGGCCTCTAACCTACTACATGAGGCGTAGGTTAAGAGGCTTCGCTTTCGCGGAACTATAGGCCGGGCGGCGCGCCCGGGGGCGGCGGAGGCAGGGGGAACCCGTCCGGAGCGGCCGGCGGCTCCGGGTAGCCGAGGCGCTCTGGAGGCATCTCGTCCGACGAGCCGCGGCGGCGTCCGATGACGAAGCCGAGCACGATCGCGACCACGGTAAGGGCCACGATCGTCCCGATGATGATGAAGACGGCCGCGCCCGGGCCCTCGTTCGGGGCGGTGACCGTGAGGTTCGCGGGGAGCGCTTCGCCGAAGGCGATGAAGCCGTACATGCCGGACTGGAAGTGGCCGGGGATCTGGCAGACGAACTCGTACCAGCCGACGCCGGGGGAGGTGAAGGTGCCGGGGAAGTTGCCGGCCCCGCTCGCGTTGACGACGACGAGGGCCCCGTACTGCGTGAACAGCGCGTTGAGGGCCGTCGAGGAGGTGGTGGTCGGGATCACGACCCCCTGCCGGTCCAGGATCGAGAACGTGTGCGACAGCGCGCCCGCATCGGTGAACGTGACCTGGACGGTCGTGTTCGGCGCGACGTCGTTGAACCCGGACGGCTGGAACTGGTACGAGGTCGTTCCCGTGACATCGACGGTGGACGATCCGGCCGCGTCGACGATATCCGTGCGTCCCGGCGCCCGGCCGAGGTCGGCGACGTAGA
>DAHUXZ010000044.1 GCA_027315455.1 Thermoplasmata archaeon
GGTGCTCCAGAACTGAATAGGCGATGCGCCGGTGCCCCAGATTTCCGTTCCGTTCACGTAGACGGCGAAGTTTCCCACTTCACAGGCCGGCACAATTTGGCAGTTGCTCGTCGCATAAGTAGTCCAGAGCTGAAGAGTCAGCGACGCACCCGAGCCCCTTAGCTGTAGTGTATCAGGACATGTTGCCGGTTGGACTGTCAAGAGATCTTGCCGCCCCCAGCGGCTCCTGACCCGCGTCTTGCTCTTCAATTTGGGGTCGTGGTAAGCCTCGTGGGGAGTGGCCTAGCCGATCCCTCCGTGGATCCGGGCTCGGTTGTACTGCCTCCGTCAGGTGTAGAGCTCTCGACGTAAGTGACCGAGGGAACGGAAGCGCACCCTCCCCACGAGCTCTTGCGTGAGGATACGGTGGAACCGCTCGAGCTTCCCTCGTCCTCGAGGGTTGTACGGTCTGCCATAGATCACCGAGATACCTCGGGCCGCACAGAATTCGCGGAACTCCTTCGAGACGAAACAGCTCCCGTTGTCGACGTAGAGGGCCTTGGGCTGGCGGCCGCCCTTGAGCGCCCACCCGAGGTTGTTCGTGGCCTCTCGCGCCCTCCGGGCGAGCGACCGCACGCACGGGGGCGGTCGAACGGGGCCTGACCACGAACTTGATGAGGGGTCCGAGCAGTCGAGGGACGACCCGATGAGCGCACCCGACGGATCGCCTTCACCTGCCGAGCTGGCCCATCGCGCCACCCCGACGGATTATTTCGCGAACGAGCGCACGTTCCTCGCGTGGGTGCGGACCTCGATCACGGTGATGGCGTTCGGGTTCGTCGTCGCAAAGTTCGGCCTTCTCCTGCGGGAGCTCTCGGGAAGCTCCGCGAAAAGTCCGATCCCGGCCCCGGTCTCCGAAGCCACGGGGGTGCTCCTGGTCGTGGCGGGCGCGGCGCTGCTCGTCTTCTCCTTCGTCCGGTTCCGTGCCACTCGGGAGGACCTCGACGCCGGCCGATACCGGGTCCGCACCGGGCTGGAGTGGGCGCTCACCCTCACGATGGTCGCCATCGCCGTCGGGCTCGCGGCCTACCTGGTCGGCACGGGCTGACCTAGCGCTCCGACGAACGCAGGAGCCCGACTCCGTCCGGTCGGGGGCCTGGCTGCCCGCACCGGCCCCAGTGTGGGCGCGAAAAGCCGGGAATGCGTGCGGAGAGTCGCTCGACCTGTCGCGCTCGTAGCTGTTCACGGAGTTGAGCAACCCGGACGCGCGCGCATGCGGAAGGAAGCATGTCCACTAAGTCTAGCGAGCCGTTCACCCTTCGCCCGAGGGCATCGTGGCCGCTCGGGACCTCCCCCTGCTTCTGTCTCCCGAGGAAGAGGGATCCGTCTCCCTCAGCCAGAAGGAGCGCCTGGAGATCCTCCGACGCCTCGAGCGGCTCGAGAAACTCGAAGCGGAGAACGCCGAGCTCCGGTCGAAGCTCCAGCAACAAGACCGGGAGCTCTCCGAGCGGCAGAAGGAGATCGACCGACTCAAGCGCCATCTCGCCGCCCTCGACGTCGCCGCACCCCCCTCCAAGAAGCTCCACCGACCCGCCGTTCCCGCCGAACCGCGACCGAAGGGACGCCGTCCGGGCGGCCAGCCCGGCCATCCGCCCCACGGACGCGGTCGGCCCGACCGGGTCGACGAGACCCTCGACCTGACGCTCGACCAGTGCCCCACCTGTGGCGATCCGCTCGGCGTCCCCGGCGACACCTGCGAGCGGTTCGTCACCGAGCTCATCCCGGCCTACCTCTGGGTCCTCAAGATCCTCGTCCACCGCTACTGGTGCCGTCGGTGTCACACCTACGTTCAGGCGAGCACCGACCGGGCGATCCCGGGCCGCCCGTTCGGTCCGCGGCTCGCGAGCACCCTCGTGCTGGATCACGGCCCAGTCGCCGATCGATGATGCCCGCCGGCGTGACGCCGGCGAACGGGTCACGCGGGCGCGCCGAGCTGCTCGGCCAGGTAGGCGTTCGCCGCGCGCGCGAGCCGACGGCTACGGTCCTCGAGGAAGTCCCGGTACCGTTCGATGGTCCAGAGCTCCCGGTCGAGCGGGATCAGCTGCGAGTCGAGGCGCTCGTCGGGGACCGAGGAGGCGGCGAGGTAACGGGCCGGGGCACCCGACCGCCAGGCCCTCGCGGCGGGGCGCGAGTTGAGGACGACCAGGTTCCCGAGCGCCCCGATCTCGTCGTCGGTGAAGTCGTACCGGGCGGAGCGCAGACCGCTCGCCCCGGTGGGGAAGAACGGATGCCAGTAGGGGACGAACCCGACCTCCGGCGCCGCCCCCTGGCGGCCGATCGGCTCCCCGGTGGTCCAGTCGAGGGCCCCGTGGCCGGTCAGCGCAAGGTACTGCAGAAGGAGGAGCGAGCGGTTTCCGACGGCCCGCACGACGAACTCCTCCGGGGCGACCCGAGGCTCGACCGCGAGCGCTTCCCGGAGCGCGGCGAGCGCCTCGGCGAACGAGCCCGCGTCGCGGATGGACCGGGCGTCCTCGGCGAGGGCGGTCGTCGAGGCGCCGCTGTAGCGCCCGTCCCTTCCCGCGAGCAGGAACCAATGGAAGGCGCGGGAGAACCGGTAGCCGCTCGAGGCGAAGCGGGCCCGGAGCAGCGCGAGGGGAACGAGCGCGTTGCGGGAGGGGAGGAGCGCGGCGTTCGGTACCCGGGCCCCGATCAGGTCGTTGACGGTGCCCGAGAGCGCCTCCTTGGTCTCGGCCCAGGCCCGGGGGAACGCGGGCCCCCTCCAGAAGTCGCGCGGCACATCGTCCAGCCGGGGCGAGCCGCACCCGAGGCTCGTGAGGATGCGCAGGACCACGCCGCTCTCGAGGTCGAACCCCGAGTCGCCGAGATTGCGCACGAACGGCAGGAACTCCCCCCGGACCCACCCGGGATGGTAGGCGGCCGCGACGGCGAGGCTGACGTCGGACTCCCGGACCTCGGTCCCCTGCTGGTTGAGGCGGGTGAAGATCTCCGCGACGTCCTCGATCCCGTGGCTGACCTCGGTGACCGGCACCTCGCGGTCCCGGATGGCGGCGATCGCGCGGAGCCGCTCGGCGAGGTCGGTCCCGCTCCGGCGCTCGCGTACGGTCTTCGGAAGCCGCCCCAGGATCGCCGTCGCCTGCCGCTCCGGATCGGCCTCGCCCTCCGTCGGGTCGGGGGCGAGCAGGCCGCGGACCGGAACCCACCGGGGGTCCGGGGCGCGAACAGGGTTGCTGAGGGCGAACTCGACGCCTGTTCCTGAGCTCGCGACGTCCGCGAGGACATTGGTCGCCGCGAGGCCGCGGCTCCAGCTCGGCTCATCGTTCCACCAGCGGGGACGGCGGCCGAAGACGAGGCAGAGCGCCGTCGCCCGCTGCTGGCCGTCCACGAGCCAGCGCGTCGCCGCCCCCTCTTCCGGCCCCGGCTCCCCGGCGCCGTACCGCGGCGCGGCCCAGGTGAGGACCTGGCCGATCGGATAGCCCCGGAACAGCGAGTCGACCAGCGCGCGGACCTGGTCCGGGCGCCAGACGTACGACCGCTGGAACTCCGGAACGTCGAACCGCCCGTCGGCGCACGCCGCGACGAGGTCCCCCACGGTGAGCGCAGCGAGGCTCATGACTCCCTCGCCCTCCTACTCTCGTCGAAGAGGGACTAAAACGTTTGGAGCCCGTCCCGCCGGTCGACGGGGCCGACAGACGGGCGGCCGGCCCGCGGCGGAAGAAGGGAACGAAAAGGTTGGCCGGGGGCTCAGCAGCAGCCGCCGGAGCCGCAGCCGCACCCGCCGCCGGAGGACGGCGCCTCGGACTCCGGGCGCAGTGGCGCGACGATCTTGAACCCGGAGGCATCGAGGCTCTGGACGAAGTCGATCTTCGCCCCGTCGACCTCGGGCGCGGTCATCGAATCGACGATGACGGAGAACCCGTCGATCGGGATGACCTCGTCCCCGTTGCGGGGCTTGTCGAACGCCATCCCGAAGGATGGACCTCCGCCGCCGCTCCCGCAGCCTCCGGAGCCGCATCCGCCGCCGCCCCCGCCGCAGCCGCACCCGCCGCCTCCCGCCTGGAGGAAGACACGGACGGCCGTGCCGGGCTTCTGGCCCTTGATGAGCTCCCGAACCTGGGTTTGGGCTTCCTGCGTGACTTCGACCTTCACACTCATTGTCGGGGCCCTCCTGCGCGCTACCCCGTCTATGGGACGCGCGGGTTCCTATTTAACGGTCCTGTTTCCCGGGCGCTACGCCGAGAAGGACTTCCCGCAGGAGCAGGTCTCCTTCGCGTTCGGGTTCGAGATCTTGAACCCCGACGCCTCCAGGCCGAGAAGGTAATCGATCCGCAGGCCGTCGAGGAGCGGGGCGCTCGCGTGGTCGACGACCACCTTGAGCGCGCCTTCCTGGAAGGCGACCTCGTCCCCGCTCTCCTGGCGGTCGAAAGTCATCCCATAGGTGAGACCCGAGCAGCCGCCGCCCTGGACGTAGATGCGGAGCGCCGCGTCCGGCTTCGTCTCGTGGTCAAGCAGGCGGAGCACCTGCTCCCGGGCCGGTGGGGTCACTTCGATAGAAACCATATCGTCACCCACCCGTTCTACCTCGGAATCGGTAAAAAGCCTTGCGCGGCATGCGGCAACCGGCGCGGGCCCCACACAGAGGCTTATCTGGCCGACCGGTCTCTCCGCGCCGATGTGCCGCCTCCTCGGGCTCATCGGGAGCGCGGCGACGCCGGCCGAGCCGTGGCTGATCGCGACGGACCGCTCCCTCCTCGCCCAGTCGAACGCCGACCCCGAGCACCTCCAGGATGACGGCTGGGGCATCGGCTGGTACCACGGGCGCCGCCGCGCGCGCGTCGAGAAGGGGCTCCACGGCGCGTTCCGGCCGGAGGAGCGCCCCCGCTTCACGGAGGCGGCGCGCCGCGCCTCGGGTCCGGTCGTCGTGGGCCACCTCCGCCACGCCAGCAACCCGATGAACCTCCCGCGCGGTCGCCTGGTCGGGCTCGAGAACTCCCAGCCGTTCCACGACGAGGGGGTGCTGTTCGCCCACAACGGGTCGATCCTCTTTCCGCGCGAGACCCGTCCGCTGCTCGGCGCCTACGAGTCCCGCCTCAAGGGCGTCAACGACAGCGAGGTCCTCTTCTGGCTCCTCTTCAAGCACCTCGAGACCCTCGGCGATCCGCTCGCGGCGTACAGCCGGACGGTCGCCGACCTTGTTCGGGTCTGGGAGGAGCGGGGGCGACCCTCCGGCGGGCCGTTCACCGGGCTCAACGTCCTCTTCACCCGAGGGCCGAACGAGCTCTGGGCGTTCTGCCTCTGGAACGGGGAGCACGGCAGCGGACTCATCGACCACACGCGGCCCTACTACCAGATGACCTACATCGCCGATGCCAAGGTCGCCCTGGTCGGGAGCGAGCCGTTCGACTCCCACCGGCCGGGCTGGCGGTCGCTCTCGAACGGCACGTACCTTTCCGCCCAAGCGTCCCACGGGCTCGTCGCCGTCACGACCGGCGCGATCCCCGATCTCGCCGGCGTCGGCCCCGGTTCCTAGCCGGAACGTCGGGCACCCCGGAAGAGGCGGAGCGGCCCTCCCCCCAGGCTCCGGGGGAAGTGTCGCCATCGGATCCGGGATCGCCCGCCCGGGGCGGGTGCGCGCGCGGCGAGGGCGAGGTCCACGGCGGTGTCGAACGGCGTCCGGCGGAACGGGAGGAGCCGACGGAGGCTATCGTCCCGCTCCACGGCCTCGGTCACGAGCCCGTCGACCAGCGGCCGCGCGGTGGCCGCGTCGACCTCGGTGATGAACCCGACCCAGTGGGCCGAGAGCGACGGGGTCAGCACGGGGACCGTCACGAGCCGAGGGACCCGGCCGAGGCGGGCGCCGATGCGCAGGAGCAGTTCCCAGTAGCGGAGGGTCTCGGGGCCTCCGGCATCGTAGGAGCGTCCCGCGGTCGCCGGGAGGCGCCGGCAACCCGCCAGGTACTCGACGATGTCGGCGAGCGCGATCGGTTGCGACCGGGTCTCGACCCAGCGGGGAAGCACCATCACCGGGAGACGTTCGACCAACTGGGTCGCCATCTCGAACGACGCCCCTCCGGCCCCGACGATCATCGCCGCGCCGACCGTCGTGAGCTCCGCGCTGCCGCTCCCCAGGATGCGGGCGACCTCGCGGCGGCTCGCGAGGTGCGCGGGCAGCGGGCGGTCGGCCTCCCCGATCCCCCCGAGGTAGATGATCCGCCGGACCCCCGACCGGTCGCAGGCCTCGACGAACCGGCGCGCGGCCTCCCGGTCCTGCTCCGCGAACGCCCGCCCGCGGGCCGAGCCGAGCGAGATGACCAGGTAGTAGGCGGTGTCCACGCCGTAGACGGCACGATCGAGCCCGTCGCCCGAGGCGAGGTCCGCTCGGCTGAGCTCGACCGTCGGCGGGAGCCGGGTGCGGGCCCGGGTGAGGTCCCTCACGATCGCCCGGACCCGTACGCCGTCCGCGACGAGCCGGGGCACGAGCGCCCGGCCGACGAACCCGGACGCGCCGGCGACGGCGACCCGATCTCGGGCGATTCCCTCGGCACCTCCCGCCATCCGTTGAGGACCTCCCGCGCCACCCACGGCACGGGCGGGAAAAAAGGGGGGGGCGTCCGCCCGGGAGGGGTTTATAAGCGGGGAGTCTGGAGCCGGGGCGCCGGGGACGGAGGGCCCCGAGCCCCGGGGAATGCCAAGCTCGCGCGAGATGCTGTCGGGGCCGGATCTCGGGGGCGGCTACCTCCACCAGCTCAGCCGGGACCGGCGGGACGATGGCGTACGTTTCACGTACCATGCCCAGGAGGGCGGGCCGGACGCCCAAGGGCCGCCGCGGGGTCCGCTCGGCCCGCTCGGATTCGCGTTGCCCGAGACCCCGTGCCCGTTCGGGGGCCGTTACTGCTGGCACCGGGAGTTCGCGCTTCCGGAGTCGGAGTCGGCCTCGGTCCGCCGGGCCTACAACCGCTGGCGGTTCGTGAGCGGGCTCCTCCTCGAGCAACGGTACGGGTCCGCCCCGGTCCCGATCGAGGCGGCCCTCCGCGAGATCTCCGCCCGTGTCCTCGGCCGCCTCGAGGAGGAGGGGGTGCCGTACTGGATCGGCGGGTCGACGGCCGCCTACCTCCAGGGCGTCCCGGTCGCCCCGCACGGCATCGCCCTCGGCACGAGCCGGGCCGGGGTCGATGCGATCGGCGCCGCCCTCGGCGAATCCCTCATCGAGCCGGTCGCGCCGACACGCTGGGACGGGAACCTCCGCCACGGGGCGCGGGCCTTCGTCGGGACGCTCGTGGACGGCGTGCGCGTCGAGTGGGCCGCCCCCAGCCTTGCGGCGCCGGGGGTCGGCGGCGCGCGCGAGTGGTCGTTCGCACCGGACCGGGTCCCCACCGTGACGATCGAGCGGGACGGCCGACGCCTTCGCGTCAGCCGGCTCGAGTTCGCGCTGGTCCGGGCGGTCGAGCGTGGGGACCTGGCCCGGGCCCGCGCCATCGCCGCGCGGCTCGGTCCGGCCGCCACGGACCGCCCACTGCTGGACGAGCTTCTTGGAGACGGGAGGCTCGAGCCCCGAGTGCGTCGGGCCGTCGGCGAGCTCCTGCCGCCTCCGTGACGGCCGGATCCGGCGCGCCGCGTCCCTCTCGGCCCGGGGTGCTCGGGACCGGTTCCGGAGGGCGCCGGCCGGGAGGCCGGTGACACCGTGTTCCCGAGCGGCGCCGTCGATCGTCCACGCCGCGGCGCGCGTTGCAGAACGGGTGGAAGCGCAGGTTCATAGCCCATGGGCCCGCGAACCTTCGCCACCATGAGCGTAGCGCTGCCGCAGACCCGCCCCGAGCATCTCACGCCGCACGATCTTGTGACCTACTCCCGGTGCCCGCACGAGATGGAGCTCATCCGGGCCCGGCGCGCGAGCCTGCACAGCCCGACCCCGGTGACCCCCGTCACCCCCGCCGACGTCGTTCCCGAGCGGCATTCCCCCCTGTTCGCGCCACCCCTCGGACGCCTGCGCGTCAACGAGGGACGGCTCGACGTCGCCCCGCACGACACCCTGGTCTACATCGACGACGGCGAGGACGACCTACCGGTGCTCTTCCCCGCCGAGCAGGTCCGGCTCGATTCGCTCTTCTCCCGGCACGGCGGGACGCTGGTCGACGAGGAACTGGGGCTGGGGGGTCGGCCGGACTTCGTGGTGCGCAGTCCCGACGGGAACTTCGTTCCCATCGAGTACAAGACCACGCACCTGTTCCTCGACCTTCCGCAGATCCACCACGAGCTCCACCTCGCCTCGCACGGGCGGTCCTTCGACACGATCCAGGCGATCGCGGAATGCCGTCTGGTGCACGCCGTCACCGGCCGCCGGCCGACCCACGGGATCGTCCTCTACGGGGATGTCGCCGGCAGCGGGACGCACGAGGGTTGGGTCGAGGTCCCGTACGGGGACGCCGAGGAGCACTGGTTGCGCGCGGCCCTGCTCCAGATCCGCACCGATGGGCGGCGACCGCCGGTCCCGGCGGAGCGCAACTGCGCGGCGTGCGAACCGAACCGGGACGGACAGTGCCGGTACGCCGCGGCGCGGTTCGAAGGCGCCCACGTGGCCGCGCTGTCGCACCCGACGTTCCGTTGACCGCGTCGGGCCCCGCGAGCGGCCTCGGAGCCGTTAAATATCCGCCGCTTGTCCGTTAAAGGCCGAGTCTCGACCTCAGTCGATGACCACGGCACGTGCACCCGCGGAGGCCGGGGCCTCTCCGGGGAAGGGCGAGGGTCCGCCGTCCCCTGGACGGTGGTCCGATGACGCCGATCACACGCGTTCTGGACGCTTGTCAAGAGCAATTAGTGTAGCTGACTCCTGTCAGTTGGGGAATGGCTGGGCTCGGGCGCCGATGAAGGTCGTGCCAAGCTGCGATAAGCGGTGGGTAGGCGCAAGGAACCTTTGATCCACCGATCACCGAATCGGAACTCCGGTCCCGCAAGGGACATTCCGCAAGGAAAGGGAACCCCCCGAAGTAAAGCATTCTAGTAGGGGGAGGACAAGAAATCAAATGAGATGCCGTAAGTAAAGGCGATCGAAAACGGCAGAGGACAAACCGAATCCCCGCCCGGCGAGGGTGGGGAGATGTGGAGTAGTGGACCTCCGCACTCGCTGGCTTCCGGAGCCGAACGTGCCTGGAACGGCGGACCGAAGTGGGTGAAAGTCCCGTAGGCGAACGGAAGAGGCGAGATTGGAGGTATCCCGAGTACCGCGTGTTGGATATCGCGCGGGAAGCTGGGAGGTACAGACTTCCGATCCTAAATACGTCCCGAGACCGATAGCGCATTAGTAGCGCGAGCGAATGCTGAAAAGTACCTCGGAAGGGAGGTGAAAAGAGCCTGAAACCAACTGACGATAAGCCGCATGAGGTCCCCAAGGAACGAAGCGGCCGCAAGGCCGTGGACACAGGATCCATGCGTCCGTTTTGAATAACGGGCCAGGGAGTTTCGATCTATGGCGAGGCCAAGGCCCTCAACGGCCCAAGCCGCAGGGAAACCGACAGTCCGCAACGCCGCA
>DAHUXZ010000045.1 GCA_027315455.1 Thermoplasmata archaeon
GCGTCACTCCAGACCCACACCGGCTTGATCGAGATCACCAGCCGGTCCTTCAGCCACTTGAACTCCTCCTCGATCTGGACCCGCGCCACCGAGGCGCTCAGCAGTTCCCCGTCGGGTAACTCGTCCTCCGCGACATCGGTGATGATCGCCGCCTTCCCGAACGAGGCGACCAGCTCCGCCTCCGCCTTCGCGTCCACCGCGCATCGGGGACGATACCGTCGGACCTCCTTCCCCTTCCCGTCCCGCACGACGAACTCCTCCACTCCGTAGTCGAAGATCCCTCGATATTCTCGCGGGATCAGGTCGACCAGCTTCGCCATCGCCACCTTCTGTTTCGCGTTCGGACGGCCCTTCCGCCACGCCTCGACCTTCGGCAGCACCCGTGCCTTCGCCCTCGCCCACTGCGCCGCCGCGTGCGCCGCCTCGGCCTGTCGATACGTCACCAGCACCCGCCACTCGTCCTCGAACCCCTCCCACCGAGCCGAATGGCCCAGCACCGGGACACCTTCCGTGTCCTCTCCGACCTTGCGAAACTTCTCGAGCGGGACCTCAAACAGCTCCTTCGCTTCGTTCCGCTTCAGCGAGGCGACCACATGCATCACCCCGAGGATCGCGTCGAAGTTCTCGACACTGTTCACGCCTCGATCCACCACCAGGAGCAGCTTCTCCGTGGCCACCTCCAGATGCTCGAGGCGCGTCTGGAGGGCGTCGAAGACCTCAGGGAAGGTGTCCATGTCGTTGCGATTCCCGGGAAACACCTCGCTCAGAACGGGGATCGTCTCCATCGTGACCATCCCGAGCCCGACGAGATTCTTGTCATACCTTCGGGCCTTGCTCTTTCCTTTTCGGGTCCACCGACCGGCCCTGTGGCGGACGAACTCATTGGTCCCGTCAAAGAGGAGCAGGCGCGGCTCGAGACCGCGGGCCCGGAGGGCGCGGAAGACGTCCTCCTGGATGGCGCGGACCCGCGTCCGAGTGATCACCGGGCCTTTCTCGGTCTCGAGGCCGGTGCCGTAGAGTTCTCGGAGGGCGGAGCGGAGGGCGCGGCCGGACGGGGGCTTCGCCCACGGAGTGAGCAGAGGTAGGGAGCTCTCGGGGAACCAGCGGGCCATCCCCTCGCGACTGAGCGGTCTCTCGGCGCGAGCGAGGATCTGGGCGAGCAACAACCAGGCAGCGCGGGCGCTCGGAGAGGGGAGACGGCGGAGCAGCGACTCCCACAGGCCGGTGGCGCGGGCGGCGTGGAGCAACGCGGCACTCTTGCCGAGGGGGAACGACTTGAGATGGCGGGGCGGCTGGGTGAGCTTCTCGAACAGGCGGTTGGCATTCCCGATGTAGATCTGCTTGACATTGCGAGGACCGCGGGGAGTGCGTCCCTTCTGCACGAGGTACAAGTAGCGATAGGCGCGGGACTTGCGGAACTCGAAGGACCAACCCATTCAGGGACTACATGTCGCGGGAGTATAAAACGACGCAGGGCGGAGTGGTTCTCCGACGATTCAAGTCGGTCTCAAGAGGCTGTGACCGACGATTGGCCGGTCTCGTTGTGATGTGCGCGATTACAGGGCTACGCGTTCTCTATCGGAGAGCGGGCTGCAACGTCGAAGTCAGGGTCGGGCCGCAAATGCCCCCCCGCGGCGACTCCAGCACTTGGCAACCGGCCGCCTGACGTGACCTCTTGAGTTCTCGGGGGTTCCTGCGTGTCCTCTTTCCGATGGAGATTCCCGTTGAAGAGGGAAGCACCGCGGACGACTCGGTGTGTACCCCAGACGCCGCGGCGGCGGTCTTGCGACCGCAGCGAAGAGAGCTCGTCACGGAGAGAAATACCCACCGCTTCGCCGGACCCGTCGGAGGCCGAGGATCCTCTCCGACCGACAGGTCCGTTCGACCGCCCTCTTCTGGCTCCTCCCGTTCCTGAAGAGCGCCCTCTGCCGCGCCTTCCGTCCCGCCACCCTGCGCGATGCGGCGGATCTGTTGCTGAGAGCGGCCGTCCTCCGGTCCTCGGTCCACCGAGCCCGCGCCCAGGGCCGACGGGGACACTCCGACCGCACCGCCCGGTGGCTGTTTGGTCACCTCGGCCTCGGACGGACCCAGCGTTCTCTCACGCTCACGCTCCGCAAGCAGATCCGTGGCCATGTCCCCAAGGTGCCCGTCGATATCGCCATCGACTTCCACGACCGACCGTACTACGGTCGACCCCAGGACCCTCGTCGGCGCCAAGTGGTCAAGACCAAAGAGGAGCGGGGGACCCATCGGACCCACCGCTTCGCGTCCCTCTCGATCCTGATGCCTCGCTTCCGTCTCATCGCCTCCCTTCGGTTCCACCCGAAGAACGGCGGCACCCTCGCCGCCGTGCGAGCTGCCATCCACGACTTCCAGATGGTCGGAGGGAAGCTCCGCGCCGTCTTCCTCGACCGGGGCTTCTACAACTATGCCGTCCTCTCCTGGTTGAAGGCCCAAGGGATCACCGCCGTGGTCCCGTTGCGCCTCGGCTCTCGTCAGCGCAAGAAGTGGGAGCGAGGCCAGCGCTCCTACACGACCACCCACCGACTGAAGGGACCGAGGCCCGGGGACCCGCCCCTCGAAGTGACGATCCACGTCGTGGTGCGCTACCAGATGGGGCGGAAGTGGAGCAAGCATGGGTGCCAGTACCTGATCTACGCCGTGCTCGGCGAGATGCCGCTGAAGGAGGTCGCCGATCGCTATCGGGGGAGGTTCGGGATCGAATCCAGCTACAGGATTCTCGGTCAGGCGCTGGCGCGCACCTCGAGCCGCTCCCCGGCCCTGCGCCTCCTCCAAGTGGGCGTGGGGATGCTCCTCCAGACCTCGTGGTGATTCGCCGTTAACTGGCTCGCCCTTTGGCCGGGGTGTGGCCCCGAGTCCGCGGCGCCCGGCACTCGTTTTGGGCCCCCTCGTGGGAGCTTCAGCTACAGACTGGGCGCCGCTCGCCGGCGAGAGATTCTGGGAACGCGCGTTCCAGCGCGCGGTCACCTGTAGAGGAGCCTGGAGAGCCGATAGGCTCGCCCCGCCCGCCGGGACTCGTGGCCACGGAAGGGAGAGCATGCCGAACGAGATGAACGTGACGAGAGGGGAGTGAGCGATGGACGAACGACACTACGCCGGGATCGATGTCCACCAGGGCAAGTGCGTCTGGTGTCTCGTGGACGCCACCGGCACGATGGTGGGCGAGGGAACGGTGCGCACGGACCTCGCCGGGTTGGACCGGATGACCCGGGAGTGGCGACGACTCGGCGTCGTAGAGGTCCGAGTTGGTCTCGAGGCCTCTACCGCCGGCAAGGCGGTGGCCTGCCACCTTCGGGACGGCGGCTGGGACGTCTGGATGGCCCATCCCCGAGCGCTGAAGGCGATCACCGCCTCGGAGACCAAGACCGACCGCAACGACGCACGGAGGCTCGCCCACCTGGTCCGCCTCGACTACTTCCCGCGGGCCTACCTTCCCTCCGAGGAGGTCGAGCGGCTCCGCGATCTGGTACGGATGCGCGAGGAGCAAGTCGAGAAGTTCCGACGGACCAAGCAGCAGCTGCGCTCCCTCCTCGTCGGCCACCACCTGAACCACGAGGCCGCGAAGTACGACGATCTGTTCGGCGTGCAGGCGCTGCGGTGGCTGAAGAACGTCGAGCTCGCTGAGCCGATCGAGCGGCAACGGATGGCGCTCCTCCTCGAGGAGGGAGCACTCTACCAGCGCCAAGTGGAGGTTCTCACCGACGAGCTTGCAAGGGTTGCGATCGACCATGATGCTGTCCGGATTCTGCAGAGTGTTCCGGGAATCGACTACGTGCTGGCGTTGACGATCCTCGCCGAGGTCGGCGATGTACACCGGTTCCCGAACCGGAAGAAGTTCGCCGCCTACTGCGGCCTCGTGCCGAAGAACCGTGACAGCGGGGAGAGAGTTGGCGTGCACGCGAGGCTACGGCATGGGAACCCCCGTTTGAAGTGCGCCTTCTCGATTGCGGTACAGGCACTGCTGAAGACACGAAGGGGGCGGTTTGTCCTGATGCTCCGCCGGCTCGAGAAGCGGGTCGGTCGTCCGAAGGCGTTGATGGCGGTCGCCCACCGACTCGCGTTCACCGTGTACGGCATCTGGAAGACCGGGCGGCTCTACGAGGAGGGCAGGCCCGAGCTCTACGAACTCAAGCGCGCCAAGCTCGTCCGACGGGCGGCGAAGCGCACCACCCTTCCCTCAAAGAGCGAACTGCTCGACAAGCTCATTCGGAGGGCGGCGATGCCGGGGAGGCCAACGTGACCTCGACGGGAACCCTCACATCACTGGACTCGGCGGCGAATCACCAGAGGAGAACGAGTGGGTCATCCTCAAGCGGCTCTACGCGAGCGAAGGCCGTCAGGGTCCGATTGGGTTCCGTATCCGCGAGGAACTCCTCCGCTTCGAGGACCTCCTCCAGATGCTCCTGCGGGCCATCGGCTACCGCCTCGGGAACCTCACGCACGTGACGAACCATCGGCGGTTACCGACGCGACTCCGTCGTCAGGGCTACGTGATCCCATGACGGAAGAGCTGATTGCCAAGTGCTGGACTCAGTAGAGACAGGACCGAAGGGCGGACCGTGACAATCTCGCTCGGACAAGAGATTCTGCTCGTCTCAGCGACCGGCTTGCTGGCCCTAGGTATAGCTTTGTGGCTTCTCGAACGTAGGAACCCGCAACTTCTCGTCGTTCACTTCTCGCCAAGGACGCGACGGTGGGGCGCCCCCACATTCTTCATTTCCGTCGCCGTTGTCACGACCATCTCGTTCGATCTTCCGTCTCCCTGGGGTGCGGAGAATCGAAGCCTTGCCCTACTCGCAGCCATATGGGGGCTCCTGCTCTTCGCGACCTACGTCTGGCTCAAGATGCATCCCGCGCGACCGCCGCCAACCGCCCGCGCGGGGGACGGGTAACGGAGGGTTTGTAACAAAGTAACATTCATTCTTGTCGCGGAGCGATCGTGCAGTTCCAGTGAGGGAACGTGGGGTGGGGCCTCAGGTTGATAGCCCCCGTCTCCTCCTCGGAGAGCTTCAGGCCCGCCTCACACTCCTTCCGGTCCCGCACCGCCTTCGCCCTCAGCCCCCTCTGGGGTCGAACGCTCCCGATCAGGCTCACCACCGTCTCGTAGCTGCTCAGGGGAACCCCGCGCCCAGTCATGCTGAGGAACGAGAACATCCGATGCTCGACTTTGTTCCACTGGCTCGTTCCCGGGGGATAGTGGCAGACCGTCACGGATAGACGGCTCGCGTCCGCCCACTGTTGGAGGCAGTACTTCCCGGCGTGGAGGCGATAGCCGTTGCTCCTGCCCCCGTCGGCCCAGACCAGCACCTCGCGCGCCGTGGGGTACTGGCGCCGCCCCACCCCTCGCCACCACCGATGGAGGCTCTCGACCGCGAACTCCCCGGTATCGTGGTTCATCCCTCGGTTCACGAATCCGAGGTTCCGGCCCACGTCGTACGCCCCGTAGGGACTCGCGGTCCCCGCGCCCAGGTCCGGGAAGTCGGAAACGTTCACCTCCACCGGCTTCCCCTTGGGCCTCCCGGTCTGCCCGGGATTCTTGAACTCCCCCGCTCGTTCCTTCTTCTTGGTGTCCACCGACAGCACCGGCTCCCCCCCTGGCCAGGAACTTCTTCGCCTGCGCGTTCATGTAGCCGAACTGGGCGTCCCGCTCGGGGGGAGCTTTCCCCTCCTTCGCCTTGGCATTCGCCGGAAGAGAGTAGCCCATCTCCCGGGGCTTTCGGTCCACGGTCATGGACGAGATCGGGTGGTCCTGGCGGGTGAGCTCCCGTGCGATCTGAGAGGTGGACCGGCAGGTCCAGCGCAGTTGGCTCATCGGATCCCCGGCGGTGGTCTCCTCTAGGATCCCCTCCAAGACCGGTCGGAACCCCGGGGCCGTCGCTTCCAGAGACTTCCGCCCTCCACCGGGACGGCGGATCCGACCGACGGGAGGCAGGTCGCGCGTCTGGAGCTCTCGCATTCCCTTCAGGATCGTCGGGCGCGAGAGGCCCGTCCGCTCGTGCATGACCTTGAGTCCCCCTCGCCCCCGCGCCAGCGCCTCGTAGCCGGCGAACCAACGCGCCTGGGCCTCGTTGAGCGTCCTCAGATGGGTCGGGAGAAGACGGACTCCAGGATCCTCCGCGTCCCACGTCATGGATGAAGGAGTAGGAAAAGTCAACGTTACTTTGTTATGGACCTTAAGGGCCCAGCTTGTCCTTGACCGTTACTGGATGCCGTAGGCAAGGTGAAGTGGGCCCACAAAAGTGGTTTAAATCGAGACGTAGTACCTGTTCAGAGCCGCCGAGGTTCGATTTCAGTGCGTGCCTCGACTCGACCGGGGTGCCGGGACCCGCTAGTGTCGACGCTGGTCCTCTTGGTCTTGACCGCGTCGATCGGGGCTGGCGTGCTTTGGGGCATCGACCACCCGCCGGTTCTGGAGCCGCGGGTCGTTCCAACGAGCGGGGCGAGAGGACCCCCGGCTGCGACCAGCGTCCCCGCCGTCTCGTCGGGCCCCGGTGGCGCATACCAAGAATCTGACCGGGCCCCGCAAGGACGAATGACCGTTCGCTTGGGCAGGGACCCATCGCCGGCCGCTCCGCTCCTGCTGTCGACGGGTCCCCGTCCGGCCACGGTTTCGTTCCCGGTCGGCTCCTCCCCGTACGGACTCGCGGTGGATACCGCCAATGATCGCCTCTACGTCGCGAACCAAGGGTCCGACAATGTGACGGTGCTCAACGCGACGACCGGTGCGGCGGAGGGCGCGATCGGTGTGGGTGTCGAGCCCCGGTCGGTCGCGGTGAACGAGTCCTCCGGACGGGTCTACGTGACGAACTGGGGCTCCAACAACGTGAGCGTGATCGATGCCGCGACCGATACCGTGCTCGGCTCGGTTCCGGTCGGGGGCATGCCCGAGGACATCTTGGTGGACAGCGCGAATGGTTACGTGTACGTGACGAACTGGCAGTCGGACAATGTGACCGTATTCAGCTGCGCCTCGGACACGGTGGTGGGATCGATCGCGGTGGGCACGACCCCGACGGGTCTCCTCCTGAACCCGGCGAACGACGAGGTGTATGTCGTGAACCGAGATTCCTACAACCTGAGCGTGATTGACGGCTCGAACAATTCGGTGGTCGAGACGGTGGCGCTTCCGTCCCAGAGCGGACCGGTAGAAATGACGCTCGACAGCGCCACGGGGGACCTTTTCGTCACGGACTGGTACTCGAACAACGTCACGGTCGTCGACATGGCCAGCGCTCGAGCCGTGGCGGAACTTCCCGTCGGATTGAGCCCGTGGGGGATCGGCCTCGATGCCACCGACGGGGACCTCTACGTCGCCAACAGCGGCGAGTCGAACGTCAGCGTGATCGGCGCGGCTTCCGAGAAGATCGTCGGGAGCGTGTTGGTCGGCGGGGGCCCGACCGGTCTCGCGATCGACCCTTCCACGGGCGAGGTCTTCACCGCTAATGGCGGGTCAGGAACCGTCAGCGCGATCGCACCAACTGGAACCTTCACGTACCCGGTCGTTTTCGCGGAGTCCGGGCTCCCGACGGGGACGAACTGGTCGGTGACCCTGAACGGTTCGACGAACCGATCGACCCTGAGCACGGTGAACTTCCTCGAACCGAACGGCCGATACCCC
>DAHUXZ010000046.1 GCA_027315455.1 Thermoplasmata archaeon
ACTTTCTTCTCCCGTACAAGGAGTTCGATCCGTTCGACTGACCAAGGAGGCTCCAGTCCGAGCAATCGATTCCAGAGATCCGCGTCCTGCACGCCGCCCACCGGCGGGCCGGAGCCGCTCCTACGCCATCAGCCTACCCACCCATAACCCGGGAGAACCGGAAATTCCAAGAGCGGCGTTTCAAGCCCCTCCCTACGGAACCCGCCGGCGAGGGCTGGGTAGAGTCGGTGGCGAATCCCGTCGGCAGTAGACCGGAGAGAGGTGGGAGCACGGGGATTTGAACCCCGATATGCGGGTCTCTCCGCGCGCTCCAGTCACTCGTCATTGGGACGCCGAGGGCGTCCCTCCGCAGACCCTTGTCCCAGGGCCTCCGTTCGGGGCCCTGACTGGAGCCCGCTGGTCTGCCAGATTAGCCTATGCTCCCTCCGTCGGCGCGGGAGCCCCGGGGAAGATATGCTTTGTCGTCCCGCGGCGAACGGCGCGGCTCGCGGGGGGCGGTGCGCGGAGCGTCGGGACAAGGTTTATCTGAAAATGCGTTTGCGTAGATTCTAATGTCGTTGAACCCTCCCCTCGCGACCGCATCCCGTCGCGCGGCCGTGCCCACCGCCCTGTTCCTGGTGTCCCTGCTGGTCGTGGCCGGCGCAGGGGTCGCCGCGACGGCGGCCTACTTCGAGCTCCGCCCCCACGGGACCAGCGCGGCGGGGAGCGTCGCCGTCACCGACGACCTCGGCCGAACCGTCAACGTCCCCGTCGACCCGACCCGCGTCGCCGTCCTCTCCCCCAGCATCCTCGACTCGATGGTCCGCCTGGGGTTGCGCGAGCGCGTCGTGGGGGTCGACTGCGAAAGCACCGCCTTCGGCGGCCTCTCGGGAGACTACACCCCGGAGCAGATCGCCGCCTGGAACCTCACTGCGGGCCTCTGCGTCCAGGTCGGGCCTTCCCTGAGCGTCGAGGACCTCCTCAACGCGACCCCCCAGGTCGTCCTGACCTCGACGATCGTTTCCCTCAGCGACATCGAGGAGATCTCGACCACCTACGGGATCCCCGTCGTCGTCCTCGCCCCGGTCACCCTCGGAGGGATCGTGGTCGACGTCGACCTGCTCCACACGATCTTCCCCGGGTCCCCCGCGTCCGAGCTCGTGGGCGCGCTGCAGCGATCGATGGCGAACGCCACGGCCCTCGCGGGCGCCCTCGCCGCGAACGGGACCGCGTTCCCCACGGTCCTCCTGGCCTACTACGTCACCCCGGCCGCGAGCCCGTCGCCGGGTTACTGGACCTACGGCCCCGGCACCTTCGGGGAGTCGCTGATCGAGGCCGCGGCGGGCGTGGGGATCGCGGCGAACGCGACGATCGCCTACCCCGAGCTCTCCGGGGCCCAGGTCCTGGCGGCCGATCCCCAGGTGATCCTCTACGCGACCGGCTTCGGGCTGGACCTCGCGACGTACCAGGCCGCGCCCAACTGGGCGAACCTGCCGGCCGTCGCCGCCGGTCACGCCTACCCGATCGATTCGACGCTGGTCACCGAGCCCGGTCCGACGATGCTGCTCGAAGGTCTCCCCACCATCGCCGCCCTTCTCCACCCCGGCGCCTAGGCCGTGGGGGACGCGTCGGCTACGGAAGGATCGTCCCGGACCGACCCCCGCCACCGGCTCGGGCGCCGCGCCCGATGGGCGATCCTCCTCGTCGCGGGGGCGGGCCTGCTCGCGGGCTCGGCGTTCGTGGGGCCCGTGGCGATACCGCCCGGGACGGTCGCCGGGATCCTGCTTCACGAGGTGAGCGGCGGAGCCCTGGCCCCCCATCCGTGCGGAAGCCTGCCCCTCGCCTCCCCGGCGTGCCAGGGGAACATCGAGATCGTCTGGGACGTCCGCCTCCCGGCCCTCCTCCTCGCGGTGATCGCGGGGGCGGCCCTCGGGGTCTCCGGTGCGACCCTCCAGGGGGTCTTCCGCAACCCCCTGGCGGACCCGTACCTCCTCGGCCTCTCGTCGGGGGCGGCCCTGGGGGTGGCCGCGCTGTTCATCCTGAGGGTCGGGGTCGCCGAGGCGAACCTCGTCCTGCCGCTGCTCGCCTTCGTGGGAGCGCTGGGGACCGGCGCGATCGTCCTCGCCGCGGCCCGGCGGGCCTCCCGGTCGGTCGAAACGCTCCTCCTCACGGGGGTCGCGATCTCGAACTTCTTGTCCGCGGTCATGCTCGTGCTCGTCCTCGCGAACCCGATCGGGAGCCTCCAGGTGACGTTCTGGCTCCTGGGAGGGCTCGGCGGAGCGACCTGGGCGAGGGACGGGATCGCCTTCGGGGGCGCCCTCGTCGCCGGGGGGGTCCTCTCCCTCTACGGCCGGGAGCTCAACCTCCTCCAGCTCGGGCCCGATGTCGCCCAGAGCCTCGGCCTGCCGGCGGCGCGGGTCCGCTCCCGGCTCCTCCTCCTCGCCTCGCTCGCCACCGCGATGGCCGTCGCCTTCACCGGCGTGATCGGGTTCGTGGGGCTCGTCTCCCCGCACATCGTCCGCCGAGTGTTGGGCGGTGACTACCGGGTGGTGCTCCCGGCGAGCGCGTTCGTGGGCGGGGTCTTCCTCCTCGTCGCCAACGACCTCGCCCTGATCGCCCTGCCCACGAGCGAACTGCCCGTCGGCATCGTCACGGCGTTCGCCGGCGCCCCGTTCTTCCTCGCCCTCCTCTACCGGCGCCGCCGGGCGGCGGGGGAGGCGGCCGCGTGAGCGGACGTCCCACCCCCGCGTTCGCCTCGGAGCGGCTGACGGTCCGTCTCGGCGGGCGGACCGTCCTCCACGAGCTCGACCTCACGGCGCGCCGCGGCGAGCTCCTCGCCCTCACGGGCCCGAACGGCTCGGGAAAGACGACCCTCCTCCGGAGCGCCCTCGGGCTCGTGACCCCGACGCGCGGGGAGGTCCGGCTCCTCGGGGAGGCCACGCGGTCCCTCGCCATCCGGGAGCGGGCGCGCCGGGTCGCCTGGATGCCGCAGGAGGAGGCGGCGTTCGAGAACGTCCCCCTCTTCGACTACGTGCTGTTCGGGCGCTACGCGCACCTTCCTCCGTTCTCCGGGGAAGGCCCCGCCGACCGCGCGGCGGCCGAGGCGGCGCTGCGCGAGGTGGGGCTCTGGGAGCAGCGCTACCGCGGCATCCTCGAGGTGAGCGGGGGGGAGCGCCAGCGCGTGCTTCTCGCCCGCGCCGTGGCCCAGGACACCCCGATCCTCCTCCTGGACGAACCGACGGCGCACCTCGATATCGGCCATCAGCTCGACCTGCTCGAGCGCGTCCGCCGCTTCTGCCGCGAGCGGGACCGGTGCGCCATCGCGGCCCTCCATGACCTCAACCTCGCCGCCCGCTACGCCGACCGGGTCGCGGTCCTTTCCCGGGGCCGCCTCGTCGCGGACGGCCCCCCGGGCGAGGTGCTCTCCGAGGCGCTCCTGCGGGAGGTCTGGGGGGTCGTCGCGGAGCTCCGCCGGGACCCGGTCTCCGGGCTTCCCTACCTCCTTCCCCGGCTGCCCGATCGCAGCGCGGGCGCGCCGGCGCCGCGGCGGACCCCGCCGATCCACGTGGTGGGCGGCGGCGGAGCGGCCGCCCCGGTGCTGCGGGCGCTCGTGGAGGACGGTCAGCGGGTGACGACCGGGGCGCTCCCCCTCTTCGACACCGACCTCGAGGTCGCCGAGGAGCTCGGGCTGCCCTCCGCCTCGGAGGTGCCGTTCGCCCCGCTCGGGCCGCAGGCGCGGCAGGAGCACCGCGCGCTGCTGGACGAGGCGGGAACGATCGTCGTCGCGCCGTTCGCCGTGGGGCCGTCGAACCTCGCGAACCTCGAGGACCTCCTCGGACGGGCCGCGACGGTCCCGGTCTACCTGATCGAAACGACCCCCATCGCGACCCGGGACTTCACCGGCGGACGCGCGACGGCGCTGCGCGATCGGCTCGTCGCCGAGGGCGCCCGGTCCGTCCCCGACCTACCGGCGCTGCGGGCGGCGCTGGCGCGCCGGGGCGACGCGGACCGTTGAGACCTCGAGCGGCGGCGGCTCGGGGCCACCGAACTCGGCGAGGAGACGGGGAAGCTCGGCGTCCAGGACGAGCACGGTGCTCGCCACCCCGACCCGCGACGCCTCCCGGCACGCGGCCCCCACGCCGAACCGCAGCCACGACCGCGCCGCCGCGCGTCGCGCGAGATGGAGCGCCTCGAGGCCCTGGGCGGCGAAAAGGCCCGCCGCGCGCCGCCCCAGGGACCGGGCGACCGCCCGCGACAGGCCCCGGTCGCCGAGGTCTCCGCTCGGGAGGACGAGGATGCGGACCGGCGCCGGCGTCAGTGGAAGTATCCCCTCGAGACGGTCGACCTCGACGAGCCCGCCGTGGCGGGCCGCGGAGCGGGCCCGGCCCGTCGAGCCACCCCCGGTGCCGGGACGCGCGACCAAGATCCCGTCGCGCAGCTCGAGACATACCGGCGCTCCGCGGGCGAGGTCGGCGCCCGCGACCGCCCGCACACGGCGCACCACGTAGAGGCGCGCGAGGCGATCGTTGACGTCGTCGCGCAGCCGCCCGAGGGCCCCGTGGAGCCAGGCGACCCCCGCGACGGTGGGGCGGTAGTGGCCGTCCCGCAGCTCGGCGAGCCCGCGCGCCGCGAGCTGGCGGAACTGGTGCGACGCCGCCTGCACGGTGAGGCCGAGGCGGTCGGCGATCGGCTGCAGCTGCGTCGGCTCCTTCGTCCCGCACTCGTAGAGGAAGAGGAGCGCGGTGACCGCGCCGCTCCGCTTGAGGTCGGCGAGCCCGCCCGGCCCTCCCTCGGCATCGGTCCGCGCCATCGGCCGGCGCATCCGCGTCCGGGATAAAGCGCGCGGGGCTACGCCTCGGCCCCGCGGGCCCGCCGGGCCGGCCGGATGCCGGCCTTGCGCTCGACCTCGCGCAGGCGGTCGCGGATGCGGGCGGCCTCCTCGAAGTCGAGCCGCTCGGCCGCGAGCCGCATCTCCTCCTCGAGATTGGCGAGGAGGAGCGGCAGCTTGTCCTTCCAGTACTTGCCGAGCCCCGAGGTGGAGGTCTCGCCCGAGGGGGCCTCCTCTTCCGGCGCGAGGAGCGATCGGACCTCCTTGCGGATCGTCTCGGGGACGATCCCGTGCTCGGCGTTGAACGCGATCTGGGCGTTGCGCCGGCGGCTCATCTCGGCGATCGCGCGCTCCATCGAACCGGTCATGCGGTCGGCGTAGAGCAGGACCCGGCCCAGGACGTTGCGCGAGGCCCGGCCCGCGGTCTGGATGAGGGAGGTCTCGCTGCGGAGATAGCCTTCCTTGTCGGCATCGAGGATCGCGACCAGGCTCACCTCGGGCAGGTCGAGGCCCTCCCGAAGGAGGTTGATGCCGACCAGCACGTCGAACCGGCCGAGCCGCAGGTCCCTCAGGATCTCGATGCGCTTCAGCGTCTCGACCTCCGAGTGGAGGTAGCGCACCTTGAAGCCCTGGTTCGCGAGGTAGTTGGCGAGCTCCTCGCTCGTCGCCTTGGTCAAGGTCGTCACGAGCGCACGGTCGCCCCGTCCGATGCAGGTCCGGAGCTCGGTGACGAGGTCCGCGATGTGCCCTTCGAGCGGGCGGATCTCGATCGGCGGGTCGACCAGACCGGTCGGGCGGATGACCTGCTCCACGATCCCCTTCGAGTACTTCCGCTCGAACGGGCCCGGGGTCGCCGAGACGAACACCGCCTGGGGCACGTGCTCGAGGAACTCGGGAAACTTGAGCGGTCGGTTGTCGCGGCAGGAG
>DAHUXZ010000047.1 GCA_027315455.1 Thermoplasmata archaeon
GATCGTCCTGGAGCAGCTCACGTCGCGGGAAGCGGAGCTGGTCGAGCGGCTCCGACTCCTTGAGTTCGTTCCTCGGGCCCATCTTCGACAGTGAGGTAAGCGAGTTTCACCTCGACCGGTCGAGGGAGCCAAACCCCTCGAAAAGTTTCCTACACTCTCCGTCTACAGGAGGCGGCTCCAGCCGCCACGGAACCGCGTCGGGTCGAGGTCCACCGCCCTCAGGATCCCTTCCTGCAGCCCGGTGGGCTCGGTGATGAGGATGCGGGTGACGCCGGTCCCGGGCTCAACTTCGCCCGCTGAACCCCGTTCTCTATCGAGAATCCCGTAGTCTCTAACTACGGTCCGCGGTCGTCTCGTTCGTCATGCACTGCGCTCCCGTCTGCCCGTAGCGTTACGCCTCGTTCGGCCGATCGACCGAACCGGCTATATATCCGGAGCGCTGTAGTCTCTGATTGTGTCGTGGCACTTCGACTTTCGCCCCGTTCGCGGCCACCGGTACCTGTATCTCGTCGAGAAGAAGCGAACGCCCAAGGGTCCTCGGAACGTCCGCCAGATCTACCTCGGCACCCCCGACCATCTTCTCGAGACCATCTCTCGACCCCTGCCGCCCCTGCGGTCGTTCCCTTTCGGCACCTCGGCGGCGTTGCTCCGAGCTGCCCGAGAGACCGGCCTGTTGACGTCACTCGAGCATCGTCTCTCCGGCCCGGCGGGAGCGGCGGCGGCCCAACTGATCTTCCTGCAGATCGTCGGACGCGCCGAGCGTCCCCTGAGCCGCGAGGGAATGGCCCGATGGTATCCCCGGAGCGCGCTGCCCCTCCTCGGCCTCGCCGACCGTGCGCCGAGCGCCAAGCGCCTGAGGCAAGCGCTGCGCACGCTGTTCGACACCGGGCGACTGACCGACGGAGGGGAGCCCATCCTCTCTCGGGCCCGTGTCCACGCCATCGAGGAGGACGTCTTCCAAGCCCTCCTCGCCCAAGGGCTCCGACCGCGCCATCTCTTCTTCGACGGGACCAACTTCTTCAGCTACCATAGGGGCGACCGCTGGTTCGCCCGGGGCCGCAGCAAGCAGAAGCGGTTCGACCTCAACCTCATCGGCCTCGGGCTCGCCACCGCCGAAACGATCCCTGTTCTCTCGGAGGTGTATGCCGGGAACCTCCCGGACTCGAAGGCCTTTGCGCAGGCGTTCGATGCGCTCCTCAAGCGCCTCGAGCACCTTGAGGTCGCCACGGAGGAGATGACGCTCATCTTCGACCGTGGGAACAACTCGACGGAGAACTTTGACGGGGTGCTCGGGCTCCTCCACGTCATCGCGGCGCTGGACCGCCAGCAGGCGCGGTCGCTGCTGGCGGCTCCCCGCTCGGAGTTCTGGACCGTCTGCCGGGACAGCCACGGCCAGCCGATCCTCGGGCGCTCGACGCCTTGGGTCGGCTTCGATCGCACCTGGCGGGCGCTGGTCATCTCTCGCGAGGAGACGGCCCGCGAGCAGCGGAAGCGCTGGGAGCGCACGAAGAAGGAGGTGCTCGCGAGGGTCGGCGGATGGCGCGCCGCGCTCGCCTCGGGGCGGTCCTCGGGTCGTATGGCGAAGAGCTGGATGCGGGAGCTGGTCGAGCTGATCCCGCGGGACTACCAGGGGCTGTTCGACTACCGGCTCGAGAAGGTCGTGGGGAAAGACTGGCCGGTCTGCGAGGTGAACGAGGCCGCCGAAGAGCGGCTGAGAGCCTCGTGGGGAAAGACGGCGCTGATCACCGACCTCCCTCCCGAGAAGCTCTCGGACGAGGAACTGGTCCGAGGGTGGCTGGCGAAGTGGGAGGTCGAGGACGACTTCCGGTGGCTCAAGGACCGCTATGTGATGGCGGTGAAGCCGATCTGGGTCTGGCACGAGGCGGCCGTGCCCGGGCACCTGTTCGTGTGCGTCATGGGCCTGATGCTGCTTCGATACCTGCAGTGGAAGGTCCGGGACCTCGACTTCTCGATGAAGGAGCTGGTCGAGACGCTCGAGCGCATCCGGCTGGTGGTGGCGGTTCGTGCGGGAACGCCCCAGATCGTCCTGGAGCAGCTCACGTCGCGGGAAGCGGAGCTGGTCGAGCGGCTCCGACTCCTTGAGTTCGTTCCTCGGGTTCGCACGCCGAACGCGTAGCGCCGAACCCCTCGATTGTAACTACAGGCTTCTCGAGGAGAAATCGCCCTCCGCGGGCGAAGTTGAGCGGGGAGCTCCGCCTCGTTGGCCTTCACCCGCTGGAACGAGGCGAGCGCCGCGGGACCGCTCAGCGGCTGACCGTCCGCTCCCTTCAGTCCGGCCTTCCTCACCCGCTCCTCGATGTGGCGCACCAAGTGGAGCGCCAGCTCGCAGATCACCAGGTGGCCCCCGATCCGCTTCTCGAGGCGGTGGTAGAGGGGGCGGACCTCCAAGGGTCCCTTCATCACCCGCCAGTCCGCCTCGATGGCCGCGAGTTGCCCGTACATCCGCGCCACCTCCTCTACCGGGAGCGTTGTGTCGGTCTTCAGGACCCACCAGCCGGCCCACTTCCGACGGAACGCCACCTTCTCCTTCAGTCGCGCTCCGAGACCCTGGATCGTCGCCTCGTCGAAGCTCACGTCGAACAGGTCGAGCAGGTGAGCCTCCCCGAGCTCCGTCTGGACCCCCTTGAGGATTTCGTGGTGGTCCTTCTTCCCCACCTTGGTGCGCCACGTTCGAAGGATCCGCTCGCCCTCCGCCCGTCTCCGCGCCAGCGTGGCGAGCTCCTCCTCGCGCCGCTCCTCGTTGAGCAGCACCACGTACCGTCCCTTGTCGAGCATCACCTCCCGCGCCTCGTTCCGCTCGCTCACCGCCGCGATCGGCCGACCCTTCGCGGCGAGGAGCACGTCCTCGACATTCGGGTTCCGTTCCGCGAGGATCCACTGGAACCCGTGGGCGGCCAGGTCCGCGGTCTCCAGCGCGCTCTTCATCCCCCGGTCGCCGACATAGATGCCCCTCGTGACGCCAAAGACCCGGGTCAGACGGTCGCGCATCGGGCGGACCGTGGTGTCGTCCTTGGTGTTGCCCGGGAAGAGTTGGATCGTGACCGGCCAGCCTCCCTCGGCGACCACCATCCCCCACTTCACCCTCGGCCGGTCCGTACGACCGTCCGGGGCGTAGCCGGAGAACGCCGAGAGCTCGCCCTGAACGCCCTCCACCCAGATGCTCGTGGTGTCGTGGAGGAACACCTCCGGGCGGGCACTCCTCGGTCGGACCACCTCCCGGTAGACCTTGCGCTCGAGGGTATCCTGGTGGATCCACAACTGATCGAGAGCTCGGTAGAACGCGTTGTTGTGCAATCGGTGGACCGGAAGTCCGACAAAGAGGGGCGCCGAGGAGTCTTGGAGCCACTGGGTGAGGATGCCCCACTTCGAGAGCGGGTCGGCGAGGCGGTTGAGCACCATGAGCTCGACGAGCGCCTCGTTCCTCGCCTTGTGCGGAACTCGGTTGAAAGCCTCCAGAACGATGCGATGGAGGCCCAGTTTCCACCAGAGGAAGTGGCCGAGGGCTTCGCAGCTGTGGGTTCGCGGAACTCTGCCCCCTCTTTTCGCGAAACTTTCGGTACACTCGTTGTGTCCAGGTGGCGCGTGCGGTACGACGGTCCTTTGAAGTGGAGCACCCGCCCGCGCTCCAGCACCCGGTCCAAGATCGCCTCCGCCAGATCCGCGTCGTGCAACACTCGACCCCAGTCCTCCACCGGTTTGTTCGTGGTGAACACCATCGGCCGCCGATGAAGATGCCGCTCGTTCACCACTTGGAACAGCACGTTCGCGGCGTCGGGACCGTAGGAGAGATAGCCGACCTCGTCGACGACGAGCACGCCGGGATGGGTGTATGGGATCAGGGCCTCCCTCAACCGCCCGTCCCGGCCCGCCGAGGAGAGCTCGTCGATGAGGTGCGCCGCCGTCACGAACCGGGCGTCGGACCCATGCTGGATCGCCTTGTAGGCGATGGCGATCGCCACGTGGGTCTTCCCGGTACCCGAGGGTCCGTAGAGCAGGAGGCTCCTCCCCTCCGGGACGAACTCCGGGCCGAGGTAGCTTCCGAGCAGCTCCTTGCGCAGCCCGGACTGGAAGGCGAAGTCGAACTCCTCGATGGTGCGCAGGAACGGGAACCTCGCGCGGTGCGTCATCCGCGAGATGCGCGTCTGGGTGCGGTGGGCGATCTCCTCGCCGACGAGGACCTGTAGATAGTCGGCGTAGCGCATCTTCGCCTCCTCGGCTCGCACCTGCATCTCGCTCCAGAGCCGTCGGACCGTCGGCATGTGCAGTCGCCGCAGCATCCCGTCCAGCTCAACCTCCGCTGTCATGTCCGTGCTCCCCTCTCCTCGAGGACGCCCCACGGTCGCGTCAGCAGCGGCTCGATCAGCTCGGCACCGTGCCACCCGCGCTCGACCGCCTGCTGGAACACGCCGGCCATCCGCTCGGGGCCGTGCTCGAGGAGAAGCTCGAAGAGCCGTCGGACGTCCCCGGCCCAGGTGTGGGGTCGGGCGTGGACGAGCTCGGTGAGGAACGCCTCGGCGGAGGGACCGACCTCGAGGAGCCGCTGGCGCTGGTAGTACAGCTCCGCCCGACGGCCCGACACCGCCGCGAGCGCGCTCGTGGCGTGCTTGGGCAGCGTGCTCACCCCGTTGTGAGGGTTCCTCGGGTGGCTCACGTCGTGTCGGTCCGTCATGATGCGGACCCGGTCCCGATAGAGGAACAGCGTGGCGGAGAGCCCGATCGTCTCCGCCGGCATCGAGTAGCGGATCCCCTGGAAGGTGGCCCAACCCGTGGGCCCCACACGGACCGGGAACCGTAGCGCATAGTCGGCGGGAGAGATCGGGAGCGACCGCAGTCGGTGCCCCTGTATCTCACCCCGAGCGAGTACGCCGAGAGAAAGAAGGAGGCCCAGAGAGCATGAACGGAACGCACTACGACCAAAGGCCGAGCCCCCCTCCCCGAACCCCACCCTCAGGTGTACAACCGAGAAGGGAGCACGTCACGGATCACGTCAGTGGCAAGACACTTCTGTCCAAGTCAAGCTCACCGGCGACGTCGCGCGGGTGGCATCCTGGCTGGCTCATTTCGACGATTACCCTTGGACGTTCTGGACCGGTGTTTCGGCGAGGCCGTTGCGCGACCCGCCCGAAGGCCAACAAGGGCCGAGGTTGCGAAAATCGAGAAAAGAGCGAGCACCGGGAGGTAGACAAAGAAGTGTTCGGCGGTAGGCATCGCGGATCCCGGCCCTGCCTCCGTCAAGGACGAAGGTTCGACCCAAGATCTAACGTGAGTGCTGACCTCACCTGGCCTCTCTGGCTCTGCCCTGAGCACCTTGCCCGGAGCGGGGGAGGCCCCATCAGTACTGTTGCTCGCAGAGCTG
>DAHUXZ010000048.1 GCA_027315455.1 Thermoplasmata archaeon
GGCCTACGACGCCGCCGACGGTTACATCCTGTGGGTCGCCGGGAACGGGGGGACTTGGACGTTCTCGAATGGAACCTGGACCCACCTCAACCCCCCGACGTACCCATCGGCCCGTGGCGGCGAGGCGCTCTTCTACGATGCTGCGGCCCGGGCCGTGATCCTCTGGGGTGGCACGGACAGCCAGACGTGGGAGTTCCGTGCCGGGGTCTGGACGCAGTTGAACCCGACGGTGAGCCCCCCTGCGGGCGCCCCGCTGGGAGCGGGATACAACTCGGCGTTCGGCTACGGCCTCGTCTTCGGGCCGAAGGGGCCCCTCGACAACTCCACCTGGACCTTCTCCAACGGGACATGGACGAACGAGTCGGTGACGGTCGGCCCCGCCACGCCGCCGACGGCCACCTACCTGGCCCTCGCCTACGATTCCACCGATGGATACACCGTGGTCCTCGATGAGGTCGCGTACAAGTCCTCCCCGAACGAGACGTGGGTCCTTCGGGACCCGCTCACGCTGAACGTCTCCCCTACGGCCGCCGTCCGCGACGTAGGACAGAGCCTCGCCTACACGGTGGCGGTCTCGGGCGGCGTGCGTCCGTACTCGGTGAGCTTCTCGTCGCTGCCGCCCGGATGCGCGGTACCTGCGAGTTTCGTCAACACCACGACGATTGTGTGCTCGCTGAACCGCACGGGGTCGTTCGGGCTCAACGTGAGCGTCACGGATGATGCCGGCGTATCCGACCGCTTGGTGATTCCGCTGGTCGTCAACACGGACCCGACGGCGAGCATCGCGGCCTATCCGAACCCTACGACAGTGGGCATCCCCGTGGGACTGGACGCGGTCGTGAGCGGCGGCACGCCGCCGGCCCTCGGCACCTGGACGATCGCCGACGGGACCTCGTCCAACGCTACGGCCCTGAACCACACCTTCGCCGCGCCCGGGTCGTACCGGGCCACCTTCTCGGGGTCGGACTGGGTGGGCTTCCCGTTCACTGCCAACGTGACCGTTGTGGTGAATCCCGGGCTCGTGGTCTCTGCGAGTGTTTCGAGCAACATCACGGACGTTGGCCTCCCTGTTCACCTGAACGCCTCGGCCACCGGAGGGACCACTCCCCTCGCGTATGCATGGGGCCTCGGCGACGGGACTTCCGCCTCTACGAACGACACCACCCACGTCTATGGGACCGCCGGCACGTATGCCCCGCGCGTCTGGGTCAACGATTCGGTGGGCGCCGGCGGATCGACCGCCCTCTCGATCCGGGTGAATCCCGCGCTCGTTGTCAACGCGACCGCGAACGCGACCGACCCCGCCGTCGGCTCTCCGGTCCGGTTCACGGCAGTCCTCGCCGGAGGCACGGCCCCGTACACCTACTGGTGGAACTTCGGGGATGGGGGAGCGAATCGGTCGGCGACCGCAACCCATGTGTTCAGCGGCGTGGGGACGCACTCCGCGACCTTGGAGGTCAACGACTCGGTCGGAGGGCGCCGGACGGTTCAAGTGACGGTCAACGTGATCGCGGCCGGGGAGAACACCACGGTCCCGCCTGCGTCCGGATCGAGTGGCGGCAACTACTCGTGGCCGATAGTCCTTGGGGTCGGTATCGCGGGGCTCATCGCGGGACTGGGGGTCGGGGCGGCCATATTCCGGGCGAGGAGGGATCGGCGGGCCGCGGAGACCGGCGAAGCCCCGGAGCCAGACGGGAAACCGACGCAGGACCAAGACGCCATCGCGAATGACGACCGCTCATGAGACCGGGCCCCTTGTGGGTGTCCGACCGCGGCCGGCCGGGAGAGCAGTCCATAGGATAGTCCGTGAGCGAGATGACGGCCAAGACCCCGGAGTCCAACCCCATTGTTTCCGGTGAGGTGGCGCCTTTCGATGTGGAGTCCTCTTCGCCGTTCGTCGACGGCGTGGCGCTAACATCGTTGGGAGTTGCCCTGATCGGTTGGCTGGCGTACAGCACCCTCTTGCAGCCCTCTCTCCTCGCCCTAGGTCTGGTGGGGATTGTGGCCTCTCTTCTGCTCATAGACTGGGGACTCACGATCGCAGGAGTGTTTTCCGGGTCTTGGAAGGGAAGCTTGCGTGCGTCGACTGAAGGACTCACCGGGCCGCTCCGGCTCCCGAGCGCGTACGGTCGTCGTGGGAGCTCATACTATCTTCGCTCCGGCCTATTCCGGGTGCGGAGAGGGGGCATCGAACGGCCCAACTTCGTCCGGTGGTCGCGGGTCAAGTTGGTCTTCAGGTGGACTACGAGCCGTCGCTATCCCGTGAGGGTTCGCGTTCGAACCCGCAGCACCTGGGGTGACTACTTCAGTTTCGGCAATCTGTATATGCATCTGGGCCGCGAGAATGCACTGCGCCTGCAGAGGTTGGCGATGGCGGGGGGTGCCCAAGTGCTGGTCCTCGGGCCGCACGAAGCCGATCCCGCCGTCGTTGGCAGGGGAAGTCTCCATTCAGGTTGAACCACTCGGCTCGCGGTGGAGATGCTTTGGGCCGCAGGAAGCGCAGGCAGGGTCGCATGCTGCGTGACCATCTCGCCTTTGGTGCCCGACCCCAAGGCCCGTACCGACGGTCACGGCGGGTTCTCGGAAGGGGGAGATGGGTCACGCGGCGGGTCGCGGGGGAGCTGAACCTTCGGCTCCATGCGCTCCCGCGGCGGACCTTCTCCGGTCGTCGGCCCCATCGTGGCGCGCGGGTCCTCCGCCCGTCCGCATGGCAGCGCTCCGCGTGCCGCCGGCAGGGTCCCCCGCAGCGCCCGCGCCCGGAGACCGCGTTCCCGGGGCCGGAGCCGGTGAACGCCCCGCGGTGCGAACCCCTGGGGAGATCGTCCTGTCGTGCGGGCCGGGCGACGCCCCAGCGAAATCCCATTGAAGGGGGCGGGGTATGCGGGGACGCTCCGGGGATTCGGGATGGCCGACTTGGGTGACGCATCGCCGCGCGACCGACTGTTCCAGCTGGCGAGCGGGTTCCGGGTGACCCAGGCCCTCTACGTTGTGGTGACGCTCGGTATCGCGGACCGTCTCGTGGACGGACCGAGGGACGTCGCGTCGCTCGCCGGGGAACTGGGGGTGCACCCGGACCGCCTGTTCCGGGTCCTCCGGGCGCTGGCGGCCCTCGGCGTGTTCCGCCTAGATGCCCAGCGGCGCGTTTCGCTGACGCCGGTGGGCCAGTACCTTCGGTCCGACGTGGTCGGATCCCTCGCCGCATTCACGACCTTCCAGGGCGAGGAACCCTACCGCGCCTTCGGTGAGATGCTCCACACCGTGCGGACGGGCGAGACCGCCTTCGATCACGTCTACGGGATGGGCCATTTCGACTACCTCGCCCAGCATCCCGAGGCGAGCGCGACGTTCCATCGGGCGATGGCCGCGGCGCACACGGAGGACGGGGACCCGCTCGAGGGGTGCGACCTCCGGGGACGGCACGTCCTTGTCGATATCGGGGGCGGCCGGGGGGCCCTGCTCGCGGCAGTACTGCGTCGTCGTCCGACGCTCCGGGGCATGTTGTTCGACCTTCCGAACGCCGTGGCGGACGCTCCGGAGTACCTGGGATCCGCCGGTGTGAACGACCGCTGCGAGATCCGGACGGGCTCGGCGTTCGACGCGGTGCCGACCGGCGGGGACGTCTACGTCCTGTCGCGGATCCTGCACGACTGGCCGGACGAGAAGGCCCTCGCGCTGCTCCGGAACTGCCGGGCGGCCATCCCCGACGATGGCCTCCTGATCGTGATCGACGGGGTCCTCGACGAGGGCACGCTACCGCCGCCCCGCGTTCAGCTCGACCTCATGATGCTGGTCATGAACGGCGGCCGGGAGCGCACGGCCGGGGAGTGGCGCGACCTGCTGTCCCGGGCGGGGTTCGCCCTCGACCGAGTCCTCCCTGGGCGAAGGAGTCAGGACGTGATCCTGGCCTCCCCCGTGGCGGTAGTGCCCACGTGACCTCTCCGTTGCCGGGCGGAGATCCGACGGCGACGGAGAGCTCACCCCGGACGTCGGCCCGGCGACCTTCGGGCCGAGTCCTCAGCGGCCGGCTCAGTGCGCCCATAGATCCCCGCCATCTCGGTAAGGACCGCGCGGCCCGGCGAGGCCGCTCCCCTCCCGGTCAGGATGACGCGGAGAACGGCGAGAGCCGCGACGTCGACCGCGAGGCCGGCACCCAAGAGTTCGAGCCCGACCCGCGCGGAACCGTTCGCGCCCCCGGTGCTGGGGTCAACGCCGAACGTGGCGATGGCGGCCGCGGCGACGAGGCCCCCGAGCGGCACCGCGAGCGCGACCCCGAGCACCGCCGGTATGAGGCGGTGACGCGGGGCGGAGGCGGGGAGACCCGCTCGGCCGAGGGGCAACCGCGTCAACGCCGGGCTGAGCCGAGCGAACCATCCAGAGGACCGCGTCGAGCGGGATTGACCCCACGGTGTCAAACAACGGGTGATGGCTGAGGGGCACTGACCCGGCTCGCCCATCGCCCCAGCTCAGTGGCCGAGGGTCCCTCCCTCTCGAGGATCTCCACGAACTCGTCGAGCTGTTCCTTCGCATGTCTCGGGGCCACGGGCACTCGCTCCCGCCGCCCGGCGCCCCGGAGGGCGCGGATCCTCCGCCGAACCTCTCTGGGACCCTGCCGAGCGAACTCCGCCCAGAGGTTCGTCTCCGGGCACCCCTTCTCGGAGAACCAGTCGTTCTCCAGGTTCGAGAACATCGCCAGCAGCGAGCCGATCCGGCCCATCTCGGGGCCCGTCGCCTTCTGTCCCGTCCGGTGCCGGATCCCTTGCCGGTCCGACCGATGCGCCCGCTCCAGATCCACCGTCGTCCGGGAGAGACCCGGGACGTGGGCGGCTACCCACAGATACGGTGCCTGCTCCTCGAACCGACGTTCGACCTTCGCCCACGCCTCCTCGAGCCCCCGCGAGGCG
>DAHUXZ010000049.1 GCA_027315455.1 Thermoplasmata archaeon
CCTCGAGCCGCGGATCCGCGACCAGCTGCGCGGCTTCTTCGGTTCGATGGTCCGCCACTACCTTCCCCAGACGTGGGTCTTCCGGACCGAGCAGGAGACCGTCTCGCTGCGGGTCGACGCGACGGGGGCGGTCGCGGTGAGCGCGGGAGCGCTCGCCCCGGCCGACGTCACCGTCGAGGTCGGACACGACCGCCTGCGCGCCGCCCTCGCGACCCGCTCGCGCGGGGGGATCCCGCCCGGGCCCCTCACGGTCACCCCCCACACCGCGAAGGGGAAGGCCGCGTTCGGCTACCTGAGGGACCGCATCGGCCTCTAGTACTACTTCGGCACATTGAGGGGTGGCCTTCCACTGGAGGCCGGTAGGCTCATCCTCCCGGGGCTGACCTTCCCGGGTGCCGCCTCCGACCGCCCCGGGCTTCTGGGACCACCGCCTCGAGCGTTTCTCCGACCCGTTCGCCGATCTCCTGGGCCTCGGCATCCGGGCCGAAGATGCCCGACGCAACGCCCGCGCCTACCTCACCGGCCTCCTGCTCCCGGGCGAGCGCAAGAGCATGGAGCCAATGGCCCGACGCCTCCCAGGCCGCTCCGTCAACCAGCTCCAGAACTTCATCACCGACTCGCCGTGGAACCCCGACCTCGTCCAGCGCCGCCTCATCGAGGTGATGGTCCCTCGGCTCGCCTCCCCCCGCGGAGTGCTCTCGCTCGACGACACGAGCTTCCCGAAGCAAGGGAACGCCTCCGTCGGCGTCCGCCGCCAGTGGTGTGGCGCCCTCGGCAAGAACGCCAACTGCCAAGTCGGGGTCAGCCTCTACTACGTCCTCCCCCACGGGAGCTTCCACCCCGACCTCACCGGCTTCTCCCTCGGTCTGCGACTCTACCTGCCGAAGGATTGGGCCGAAGACCCCCGTCGCCGCACGATGGCCCGGGTCCCGCCCTACGTGGCGTTCGCCGAGAAGTGGCGGATCGGCCTCGCACTGATCGATCGGGCGCGGGAGCTCGGCGTCCCGCACCGGGCGGTCCTCGCCGACGCCGATTACGGGACGCGCGGCGAGTTCCGCGCCGAGCTGAGGGTACGCGGCGAGCCGTATGCCGTCGGAGTCCAACCCGGAACTCTCCGGGTGATGCCCCTCGGCCCCGACGATCGGCCGCTGCGAGAGCGGCCCGTCGTGATTCGGGAGCTCGAGCGCACCCTTCCCCCCTCCGCGTGGCGCTCGATCGCGTGGGCTCGGGGGAGCCAGGGACCATTGACCATGGAGCTCGCCCGAGTGAGAGTGGAGGTCTGGCATCAGAACCTCCACCGACACGGGAACCCCCCCGAGCCCAGCGGAGAGAAGGTCTGGCTCGTCCTCGAGCGGCGCCCGAACGAGACGAAGGCGTACGTCCTCTGGGGGTTCGATCGCGTGACGCTCCGCCACCAGGCAGAGCTGTTCCGAGCCCGATGGCCGATCGAGCAGTACTTCCAGCAGATGAAGGAGGAACTCGGGCTCGACCACTTCGAGGGTCGGACCTGGACCGGCTGGCACCACCACGTGACGATGGTGGCGCTGGCTCACGCGTTCCTGATGACGGTGCGACAGGAGGAGGTCCCCCCAGGAGAACGGAGGCCGACGCTCCCGAAGGTCCGACGGTGGCTCGATGGCCGGGTGGGGCTCGCGTTGGCTCGGGCAGCGAGCGCGGCCGGGGAGGACGAGGGGCTCCGAAATCGGGTACTACAGCGGGTGTTCGCGATCTCGGACTTGCCGGTCTACTGGCGCCGAGGGCGCTGGTGGATACCCACCCTCGCCGAGTATGCCCGCGGGACGGAGTGAGCGCGGTTCACGTCATGTCTGCCGAAGTAGTACTAGGCCGCCGGGACGCTAGGCGAGCTCGCGCAGACGGCGGACCATCTTCACGACCGAGCGGACGGCGTTCGCGGCGTTCTCGATCCGGTCCTGCGCCTGCAGGCGGGTCTCTCCGGGGCCGGAGATGCCGAGGCCGAGGGGCTTTCCGTACTCGACGGAAAGGTCGGCGAGCTTGCGCGCGGCCTGGTGCATCACGACCTGGTCGTGGCCCGTCTCCCCCTCGATGACGGCGCCGAGCGTCACGACGGCGTCGACGTCGGAGCGGTCGAAGAGGGCCTTGACCGCGAGCGGCATGTCGTAGACGCCCGGCGTCTTGACGACCGGGCCGACGCGGGCCCCGAGGAACTCGACCTCCTCGCGGGCCCGATCGAGCATCATCATCGTGATGTCGTAGTTGTACTCGCTCGCCACCAGCGCGACGCAGATCCCCTTGCCCTGCTGGGCTCCCTTCGGCATTCGTCCTTCCTCCGTGTACAGTACACCCTAGCGCTTCCGTCGGACCGGGCCCGCGTCGGCGAACCCCTGGCGCAGGCCCGTTCCCGCGCCCCGCGCGAGCGCGTCCGGCCTCAAGAGAAGCGAGTAGGCGTTGAGCGCGTGCTCCTCGGCCCGGCGGCGCGCGAGGGTCTCGAGGGCCCGGTCGTCGGCGGCCTCGCCCTCGAAGACGAAGCACTCGACGATCGGCTTGGCCTCGAGGACCCCGGTGAAGATGAGCCCGAGCGACGCCTCGTGGGCGCAGGTACGGTCGTACTCCGCCTTCCCCGGCATCCCGAGGGCGAGGCAGAGGTCCGCGCCGTCCTCCGCGAAGAGGCGGCGGCAGGCGACGGGAAGGTCCTTGATCCCCGGCACGGTGCGACGGACGATGCGGAACCCGGTCCCGGCCCCCTCGAGGGCCCGTACCGCGTAGCGGCCCATGTCGACGCGCGCGAACGTCGTATCGGCGACACCGATCCGCTTCACGCGTCGTCCCCCGGGGGGTCGTGGCGGGCCCGGTCGAGGATCCGCTGGATGATCTTGCGGGTCGCGAGCTCGTCGTGGGCGAGCGGACCGAGACGGACGACCTTCACCGTGACTCCCCGGCGGGCGCACTCCGCCTCGACCTCCTTCTCGTTCCAGACCTGGTTGTAGCCGAGGGCGATGATGTCCGGGCGCAGGTCGACGACCGTCTGGTAGATGTCCGTCGTCGACCCGAGGACGGCCCGGTCGACGGCCTTGAGCGCCTCGACCATCTGGCGTCTAAGGTGCTCCGGGACGTACGGTTCGCGCTTGAGGCGGCGCGCGGTCTGGTCCCGCGCGACGACGACGACGAGCTCGTCGCCCAGCCGGCGCGCCTCCTCGAGGAAGTAGAGGTGCCCCGGGTGCAGGAGGTCGAAGACCCCCGTGGCCATCACCCGGACCATGCGATCCAGGCCTCGGTGATGGTCTGGCCTTCGAGGTAGACCCAGCCGTGGTCCTCCGCGAACCGGCGCGCCGCCGCGGGGGAGCGGGGACCGCCCGAGTCGCCGAGCATCTCGCAGACGGTCACCGACGGCGAGAGGCCGGCCATCTCGGCGAGCGAGATGGCGAGCTCCGTATGGCCTTTTCGTTCCCGCACGAGCCCCGGTGCGGCGTAGAGCATGGGCAGATGGCCGGGGGAGGTGAACTCCGTCTCGAACCGGCGCTGAAGCGCCCCGTCGCTGAGAACCGGCGCGTCGCGCGCGAGCTCCCCCAGGGCGCGGATCGTCATCGCGCGGTCGTTGTCCGGCACCCCCGTGAAGTTCGAGCGGTGGTTGACGGTGATGCCGAAGGCGCTGCGCGCGTCGTAGCGCGGCCGCTGGTGCCCGACGCCCGCGAGGATCGGATAGTCGCGCTCGGCGTGCGCGAGGAGGTCGGAGAAGAACGGAAGACCGAGGCGCAGCCGAAGCGCGTCCGTTACCGCGGTGCAGATGAGGCCGCCCGCCTCGTGCCGGAGGAGCCGCACGAGCTCGGGCGTCGCCCGCTCGGAGAGGAAGACGAGGTCGGTCTCCCCCTCGCGCTCGGGCGCGTCGTAGATGAGGATCGGCTCGCCCTGGCCGAGCCGTTCGCCGGCGCGGACGATGGGGTGGGGGACCTCCCGGAGGCGCACCGCCTCGAGCATCGATGCCCAGCAGGCGGGATGGGATAATAAAATAGGCGTAATTACTCAAAAATGGGTTGATGGCCGATGGGAAGGGAAGAGGCCGAGCGACCCAGCAAGGTCGGTCACGTCCGAGACCGCCCCCCGTGAGGGAGGCGTTCTTAGGAGGTGATCCATCTGCAGGTTCCCCTACAGATACCTTGTTACGACTTAGTCCCCCTTGCTGAACCGAAGTTCGAGCGACCCAAAGGAGTCACCCTCACTCCGACCCAACTCGGATGACTTGACGGGCGGTGTGTGCAAAGAGCAGGGGCACATTCACCGCGGGATGTTGACCCGCGATTACTACGGAATCCATTTTCATGAGGGCGAGTTACAGCCCTCAATCCAGACTACGATTGGGTTTCAGGATTGCCTTCCCCTTTCGAGGTCGGATCCCATTGTCCCAACCTTTGTAGCGCGCGTGTTGCCCGGGAGATTCGGGGCATACGGACCTACCGTAGACCTCTCCTTCCTCAGCCTTAGCGGCAGCGATCCCCTCAGTGTGCTCTCACGGTCGCCCGTGAAATCGCGACTGAAGGCGAGGGTCTCGTTCGTTATCTGACTTAACAGAACGCCTTACGGTACGAACTGACGACGGCCATGCACCACCTCTCGGAGAATCGGGCAAGGTCTTCAGCCTGGCTTTCATCCCTCCGTCGCCCCCGGTGAGTTTTCCGGCGTTGAATCCAATTGAACCG
>DAHUXZ010000004.1 GCA_027315455.1 Thermoplasmata archaeon
TTCTCGGGCTCGGTCGCGGCGAGCGCCTTCGCGTAGGGCGGTCGCTACGGCCTGACCTGGCCTCCCCTCACGGGGAGGTCCAACCTTTTCCCCCTTCCCTTTTTTTCTTCGATGGGTCCCCTCCTCAGGGCCTGCGCCGGGGATCGCGCTCCGCGTCACCGCCCCCCCGCCCCCCGCGGGCCGTCCGGGCACAGGGTCCGCTATGGGTCGGTGCCAGGCCGCACGGGGCCGCCGGCAAGAACCCGGAACGTCGCGGAGGACCGACTACGCGTCGTCCTCATCCGGCGCGCGCCGTCGGGGCCGCCCGCGTCGGGACGGGGGACGTCGACCCACGATCGGCCGAGGGCGTCCCCGGCCGGACCCCGGTGAGGCGCGGGAGGGCCGGGAGCGACGCGGGGCCTCCTCCGCATCCTCCTCGTCCTCGTCGTTCCCGCTTCCCCGATGGCCGAACGACCGGAACCAGGAGCCGTCGGGCCGCTCCTCGTCCTCCTCGTCGTCGGGCTCCTCCGCTTCCGCGCGCTTGCGGCGCTCGTCCTCGACCCCTTCCGCGCGCAGGAGGAAGTGGAAGAGCATCGCGGCGAGGACGAGGCCCACGACGGTGACGCCCATCAGCTCCCAGGACTGCGGCGGCACCATCTGGGCGTTGCCCTCGAGCAGGAGCTTGAGCGAGCCGAACCAGGGGATCATCCCCCGCGCGACCCCGACGATCCAGCTGGGCTGGACCAGGTTCGTGAGGGAGGGCTCATCGGGGAGACCCCAGCTCGAATTGGTCGAGTTGAAGTTGTTGTCCCCCATCGTGACGTATCCGGAGGCGTCCCCGACGACCGCAAGGTCGATCTGGACATTCACCGACCTCCAGCCGATGTGGTGGAGGGTGAGGATGCCGCTGAGGTCCTGCGTCCCGCACCCGCCGGGATTGGAGGTGGTGAAGTCCGCGGAGGCCCCGTAGCCGCACGCGAGGCCGGAAAGCTCCGGGGCGTTGAACGACCCGTTGGGGTTCGCTTCGAGGTAGAGGAGCGCCCGGTGAATGATCGGCGTGCCGTCCGTCAGCCCGTTCGGCAGGTAGAGGATGACGTCCCCGTACTCCCCGTAGGTGGTGTAGCCGGTCTGCATACCGACCACGTACGGCTGGATGTTCGTGCTCGCGGTCTTCTGGGCGAGCACGAGGTCGCCGGTGTTGATCAACCCGACCCGATCGACGTAGCCGTGTTGCATGCTGTCGGACTCGACCACGTACATCGGCGGCCAGTTGCCGGTGAAGGCGAACAGCGAGACGAGGAGGACGACGATGACCGCCAGCGCCACGAGGGGCTCGAAGTAGACCGAGTCGCGGGCTCGGAAGTAGACCGGCTCCTTGCGCCGGTGGACAAGCCGCCGGAGGCCCGACCCTTCGTCTTCGTCCTCCTCGTCCGAGGCCTCCGGGGACCACTCGCGGACCCCGGAGCGCCCCCGGCCGCGGGAGCGTCGGGCGGGAGAAGGGATGTCGTCCTCCCCGTCGTCCCCCTCCTCGTCCTCCTCCGACGGCCGATGCCGGTGGGCTGGGCTCATGCCGTGCGTCCCTCGCGCCGACCGCCCTTAACCCTTCGTCTCGACGGGCACCGGCGCACGGGTGAGCAGCCCGATGACCCCTCGCACCGCGAGCAGCGCGGCCAGGAACAGGGGAACGAGCGCGAGGTCCGTCCCGGGCCAGGGGTAGCCGAGCGCCTCGCCGGCCCAGAAGACGGTGAACGCGAAGAGCAGCGAGGTGGCCCCGAGCTTGAGCCAGGGGACCTTGATCCGACGGATCCGCTCGTGGACGACGGCGGCGGCGATGGCGAGCCCGGCGCCCGCAGCGAGCGCGCCGACGAGCGCCGAGAGCCCGTAGCCGGCCGCGGCGAGCGCGAGAAGAACGATCACGGTCTCGATGGCCTCGACCGCGCCGACCGAGAAGCCGCTCGCGAACTGGAGCGCCGAGTGGGTCCGGGTCGGGGCCGCCGACCCCGACCGCCGACGGCGGTAGGCGCGCAGCGTGCTGCGGAAGAGGAAGATGGCGAAGGCGAGCAGGACGACCGTCGCGGCCCAGAGGAGGTCGGTACGGGGGACGGCGAGCAGCACTGCGCCGAACGCGAAGGCGAGCACGGCGACCACGGCCGTTCCGCTGACCGCCCCGGCCGCCCCATGGCGGACCGAGGCGTGGTCGGCGGAGAGCGCGAAGACCAGCGCGACGACCTCGGTCATCTCGACGACGGTGATCAGGAACGCCGCGATCAGCGCCGGTACGTAGAGCGAGAGCACCAACGCGCGAGGGCCCGAACCCTTTAACGTATGCCGCCGCCCTGCGAACGCCGAGGGAGAATCATGCCACCGACCTCGATCGACATCTCGATGCCGCTGCGCACCGGCATGGCGGCGTTCCCGGGCGACCCGGCCGTCCGCATCGAGCGCGTACGGTCCACCGACCGCGGGGATCCGTACAATCTCTCCTCGATCGCGATGGGGACCCACACCGGCACCCATGTCGACCCCCCGGTCCATTTTGTCCCCGGCGGCCGCACCGTCGACGCGCTCGACCTCGAGGTGCTCAACGGTCCCTGCCGGGTCGTCGACGTCGGCGACGTGGACCGCATCGGCCCCGGTGAGCTCGCGGGCCGCCTGGACGGGGTCGAGCGTCTCTTGCTCAAGAGCCGCAACTCGCCACGGTGGGCCCGCGAGCCCACCTTCTTCTCCGACTATGTCGCGCTCACCGCGGAGGGGGCGGCGAGCCTCCCGGCCGCCGTCCGGCTGGTCGGGATCGACGCGCTGTCGATCGAGACGGATCCCTCCGGTCGCTTCCCCGTCCACCACCAGCTCCTCGGCCGGGGGACGCTCATCCTCGAGGGGCTCCTCCTCGGCGCCGCGGCACCGGGGGACTATCGCCTGCGCTGCCTCCCCCTGCGGATCGAAGGCGGAGACGGGGCTCCGGTCCGCGCCCTCCTCGACCCGATATAGATCCACGGTACCGCGTGGCCGGCGGGCAGCCTGCGCGCGGGCCGCGGGGCTTTACGCGCAGCGACCGGGGGGTTCTCCTCTCGGTACCCGAGCGCCCGGAGGGGCCCCACCCCGGGCTAGTCGCGGTCTTCGGGTGGCAACAGGTCCGGGATGCCGTCCTCGATCGGATAGTCCGCGGCGCAGCGAGCGCAGCGCAGGGTACCGCGGACGATCTCGTCGCCGTCCCGCTGGGTCGTGGAAAGGGCCAGGTCGCCCTTGCAGACCGGGCAGCAGAGGATCTCGAGGAGGTCGGGTTTCATTTCACCGAGCCCTCGACGATCCCGTAGCCGATGAGGCGCCAGGCGTTGAGCCGGCGCGACACGGCGACCCGGCTCCCCGGGAAGACCGTCACGGCCCGGGCGAGGCTCAGCTCGACCTCGTCCCCCCGTGCGCTGGTGACCTTGCCCGGGGCGACGGTCGTCCCTACGGTGATCGACAGCATCTCGCTCGTGCGGACCTTGTCGACCTTCACGTCGCCCTTGGTCCCGAGGACGCGGTCGAGGAGCGTTACCTTGAGGCGGATCTTCTGGCTGACCGGGGGAAGCGTCCCCGAGGTCCCGACGAGGCGCCCGGTCAGGCCGTCGCCCTTCGCGAGGGCCGGGTCGAGGGTGGTGCCGATCGCGGCCAACCCTCCGGGCCGAAGCTCCTGGAGCGTGTTGCCGCCGGAGACGAGCGAGGTGATCGACGTCCGGAGCGCCTCCGAGCGACCCTCGGGGAGGCCGGCGATCCCCGGCCGGATCTCGATCTCCTCGCCCGGGACGAGCCGGCCCTGCAGCAGCGACCCGCCGAGGACCGCGCCGGTCAGATCCTGGGGGCGCGCGCCGGGGCGGTTGACGTCGAAGGAGCGCGCGACGTACATGAGAGGGGGCTTCGTCGGGTCGCGGCGGGGCGTCGGGATCGTCTCCTCGATGGCGCCGATGAGCGCATCGATGTTCACCCGGTGGTTCGCCGAGACCGGGACGATCGGAGCCCCCTCGATCGGGGAGCCCTTCAGGAACTGGCGGATCTCCTCGTAGTTGCGCATCGCCTCCTCGTTCGTGAGGAGGTCGATCTTGTTCTGGACGACGACGACGCGCTTCACCCCGATGATGTCCAACGCGTAGAGGTGCTCGCGCGTCTGCGGCTGGGGACATCGCTCGTTCGCGGCGATGAGGAGGAGCGCCCCGTCCATGATCGCGGCGCCGGAGAGCATCGTGGCCATCAGCGTCTCGTGGCCCGGTGCGTCGACGAACGACACCGCGCGGAGCAGCTTCGCCGGCCCGCCGCAGCTCGGGCACTTCGGCTCGACGGAGTAACCGGAGGGCTTCGGGCACTTCGGACACTCGTAGAACGCCGCGTCGGCGTAGCCGAGCTTGATGGAGATGCCGCGCCGCAACTCCTCGGAGTGGCGGTCGGTCCACTCCGACGTGAGCGCCTGGGTAAGGGTGGTCTTCCCGTGGTCGACGTGACCGACGAGTCCGATATTGACCTCAGGCTGCTGCGGGACCTTCATGACCCGCCGAGCAGCTCCGAGAGAGGCTGGGAACCCTTCTGCTCGACGGTCAAGTTGATCTGGACGGTCTCTTCGCTGACGGCGCTCCCGCGGAAGGTCCGCCGCTTGCGCACGCCCCGGCGGGGCGCGTGGAAGCCGAGCCCCTCCCCGACCAGGACGCGGATCTGCCGCGCCCCCGGGATGTCCGGCCGGAGCGGGAACCCGCTGCGGTCGGTCCCGCCCGTGATCTTGAGCGTGTAGCCGCCGAGGCCGATCAGCTCGCCCCCGACGGTCTCGCCGATGCGCTTTCCGAGGAACCCGGCCGACTGGGGGTCCCCCACGGCCCGGGCGTACGACTTCGCGGCCTCTGAGATGACGAGCTTGAACTCGACCATGATGCACCGAGAGTGCGAGCCGCGCAGTTTCAATCGGTTTAAATAGCTTGCCGAGACGTGCTGCGGCGGCGGCAGGCGATTGACCGACTGGGCAACGACGGACCTGCTCCGAAGCCTGGCCGAGACGGTCCTGATCCTGGGCCTCATCTACGGGGCATACGCCGACCTGCGTCGTCGCGAGGTCTCGGACACGCTCTGGGTCGCGCTGGGGATCGTCGGCGCGCTCCTCGGTCTCCTCGACGCGCTCTCGCACGGCCTCTCGGACGCCCTGCTGTGGCTCGTCGTGAGCGGCTTCGTCCTCGAGCACATGGTCCCCTGGGACGCCGCACTCGCCCGTCGCTCGGAGAACCTTCCCGGGCTCATCGAGATCGCCCTCTACCTAGGCGTCGGGGCGCTCCTCGCGATCGAGGGTCTCCTCAACGGGATCGGGCCCAACGGTCTGCCCCTCACGGTCCTGGCCGTCTATGCCGGCGTGCTCTTCGCCCGCGCCCTTTTCGAGGTCGGGGTCCTCTACGGGGGGGCGGACGCCAAGGCGTTGATGGTGGCGGGCCTTCTCGTCCCCCTCGACGCGATCCCGCTGCTCGCGCTCCCTCCCTCGGCGACGACCATCCTTTCGATCTATCCGTTCACCGTCTCCCTCCTGATGGACGCTGCGATCTTCTCCGCGGGGGTCCCGATCTACCTCGCCCTCCTCAACGCCGTACGCGGCGAATTCGAGTTCCCGCGGGCCTTCACCGGCTTCCGGATCCCGGTCGACGAGCTGGCGGACCGTTACGTCTGGCTGAAGGACCCGACGTTCAACCGCGACGCCGAGGAGGAGGCGGTGGAGACGACCGCGGACGATGTCGCGCTGCGTCGACGGCAGCAGGCCGAGCTGCGGGCCCGGGGGATCACTCGGGTCTGGGTCACGCCCCAGCTGCCGTTCATCGTCTTCCTCGCGGCCGGCGCGATCGCGGCGGTCGTGGCCGGGAACCTGATCTTCGACCTGGTCGCGCTGCTCTGAGCGCCGCTCGGCAAAGCTTTTGGACACGGCCGCCCCCTCGCCCATCGTATGCCCCGAGCGGCCGTCCCCGCGTCCCCCATCCGCGTCCTGATCGCGAAGCCGGGCCTCGACGGCCACGACCGGGGCGCGAAGGTCGTCGCGCGGGCGCTCCGGGACGCCGGAATGGAGGTCATCTATGTCGGCCTGCGCCAGACGCCGGAGGACATCGTCCGCTCCGCGATCGAGGAGGACGTCGACCTGATCGGCCTGTCGATCCTCTCCGGCGCGCACATGGCGCTCCTGCCCCGGGTCGTCAAGCTGCTCAAGTCCCGCAAGGCCTCCGACATCCCGGTCTTCGCCGGCGGGATCATCCCGGACGAGGATGCCCGGTCGCTGCGGCGGGGCGGGATCAAGGCGATCTTCGGGCCCGGCGCGTCCCTCGAGGAGATCGTGGCGACGGCCCGACGCCTCGCGCGACCGTCCGCATGAGCCGCGCCCCCCGCCTTCCCGTGGCGGCGCGCGCGGTCGTCGCGCACGACCGCCGGGCGCTCGCGCGGCTGATCTCGGCCGTGGAGGACCGGGACCCGTCGGTCGTCCCGGCGCTCCGGGCGCTCTACGCCCGGACCGGGCACGCCCGGGTCATCGGCGTGACGGGACCGCTCGGTGTCGGCAAGTCGACGCTCATCAACCGGCTCATCGAGCTCCTCCGCCGCCGGGGGCTCACCGTCGGCGTCGTGGCGATCGACCCGTCAAGCCCCTTCTCGGGAGGCTCCGTCCTTGGGGACCGGATCCGTATCGAGCGCGCCCTGGGCGACGATGGCGTCTTCCTCCGTTCGATGGCGAGCCGGGGCCACGCGGGGGGCGTCGCCGCCGCGACCCGCGAGGTCTGCCGGCTGCTCGACGCGTTCGGGATGGACATCATCCTGGTCGAGACGGTGGGGAGCGGCCAGGTCGATGTCGAGATCCGGGACGTCGCCTCGACGAGCATCGTGGTCCTCGTCCCCCACCTGGGCGACGAGGTCCAGACGCTGAAGGCCGGGCTGTTCGAGATCGCCGAGGTCTTCTGCGTCAACAAGTCCGACCTCCCGGGGGCGGAGACCGCCGCGCGGGACCTGTCGGACCTCGCGGCGCTCGGCACGGACCGCGACGGCTGGCGACCGACGGTCGTCTCGGTCTCCGCCCAGGCCGGCGCCGGTCTCGAGACCCTCTGGGCCGCGGTGGAGGCCCACGAGACGTACCTGGACGGGGACGGACGTCGGGCGCGAGGCGAGCGGCGGCGGCTCGCGCAGGAGGTGGTGGGCCTCGTGCGGGAACGCGTCGGCCGCGAGCTCGGGCGTTCGGTGGACCGGGACCGGGACCTGGGGGCCCTTCTCGACCGGGTCGCCGCGCGAGCGATCGACCCGTACTCGGCGGCCGACCGCCTCTACCGCGAGCTGCGGCGCTCGGGGTAGGGGGCCTCGGATGGACCTCCTCTCTCTCGTCCTTCTCGCGGTGATCGCCGCCACGCTCGCGGCGTTCTACTTCGTCTTCGTGTCGTTCCTCTGGGGCGCGGGGTACCAGCCGGCGCCGCGCCGGACCGTCGAGGCGATGCTCCGTCTCGGCGAGGTCGGCCCGGCCGACCGCCTCTGGGACCTCGGGGCCGGCACCGGGGCGATCCTCTTCCGGGCGGCCCGGGAACGCGGAGCCCGCGTCGTGGGCGTCGAGATGGAGCCGCTGCGGATCCTCATCCTGCGCCTGCGTCGACGGCTCGGACGGCACGCGAGCCGCATCGAGATCCGGTGGGGGAACCTTTTCGACCAGGACCTCGCCGGGGCGACGGTCGTGACCCTCTTCCTCTGGCCCGAGGCGATGTCCCGTCTGCGGCCCGTCCTCGAGTCCCGGCTCGCGCCGGGAACGCGCGTCGTCAGCCACTGGCACCGCATGCCCGGGTGGGCCGAGGCGGCGACGGACCGGGAAACCCGGGTCTTCCTCTACCGCGTTCCGACCCGGCCGCCGCCGAACGGGCGACCTCAGGGGTGAAACCGGAACCAGAACGCCATGGCGGTCGCGACGATCACGAAGATCACGAGCGCCCCGGCGATCCATCCGCGGTTCGGGCTCGGTCCGTCGGGCCGCGCAGGAGCCGCCATCGCACCATCGAGCGCGGCTCGCTTTATCTCCCTTCGGTCCGACGGGGGTCCTCTTCGCCGGCACGGCGGCGTCGAGGACGGTCCCGGTCGCAGCGCGCCCTCCCGGCCGAGCGACGCGCCCGCGCGACGCTGAGCCCGGCGCGACCGCCGGACGTGGCCGCGAACCGCGGTGCGGGGCCCGCTGCGCGACGGCCTGCGCGGATGCGGCGGACGGGGCGGCGATGGTCTTCGCAACCCTTTTGTCCTAGTTTTTCGGTGGCCGGCGCATGGCCTGGACCACCTCCCAGAAGTACCTCGCGGAGTTCATCGGAACCTTCGCCCTCCTCCTATTCGGGGGCGGGTCGGCCGCTTTCAGCCTGGCCGGGGGGATCACCGAACCGCTCGCACGGGCGGTCCTCGTATCGGCGGCGTTCGGGTTCGTCCTCCTCGCCCTCGCCTACGCCTTCGGAGACATTTCGGGCGGCCACTTCAATCCGGCCGTGACCCTTTCGATGGCCCTCAACCGCCGTATGCCGCTGCGCGACGTGGTCCCGTACCTCGTCTGCCAGGTGCTGGGCGGGCTCGCCGGCATGGCGGTCGTCCTCGGCATCGTGAGCGGTTCGTCGACGGCGCTCGGGCTGGCCCAGAGCGCGGCACTCGGCTCGCAGGCGTACAGCAACCCCGGTCCCGGCGCGTTCAGCCTCGGGGCGGTCTTCCTCATCGAGGTCGCGCTGACGTTCGTCTTCGTGCTGGTCATCCAGCTCGTCACTCGACCGGAGAGCAGTTCGAAGAACCTCGCCCCCGTCGCGATCGGGCTCACCCTGCTCGTGACGAACCTGGTGGCGATCCCGGTGGACGGCGCCTCGATGAACCCGGTGCGCTCGTTCTCCCCCGCGCTCCTCTCCTACCAGTGGAGCGGCGCCCAGTGGGCGCTTCAGGAGTCCTGGCTGTTCTGGGTCGCGCCGATCATCGGCGGCCTGATCGCGGCGGTCGTCGAGATGGCGATGCGGCCCCGCGCCGCATCGACCCAAACGGCGGGCGGGTCGGCCTAGTCGTCCTTCTTCGGAGCGGACGTCGCCGGCTTCGCGCCGGCGGCCGCCGCGGGGGCCGGGGCCGCGGTCGCCTTCGGGGCCGCCGCCTCGGTGGCAGCGCCCTTCTCGGCGGCCTTGGGCTTCTCGGCCTCCTTCTTGGGGACGGGGGTCACGTACTCCTCGACGATACGGATCGTCTGCGGCTTGAGGTGGGTCCGTAGCTGGTCGATCACGCGCGGCTTGGCCGCGACCCACGCGAAGTCGAACTTCGATCGGTCCGGGACCTTCACGGTGACCTCGTGGTCGTGGACCTCGATGGTGAACTCCGGACCGTGTCCGTAGGTGAGGTCGACCACCGCCCTCGCCTGGTCGGCGGGAGCGCGCACGTGCTCGACGACCTTGAACGTGCCGCGGACCTTCCGTCCCGCGAACGGCGGGTTGAAGTCGACGCGGACCCGGGCCGCGGTGAGGCTTACGACCCGTCCCCTTCGCCCCTTGATCGTGAGGACCGTACCGACGTCGAGGTGGGCGTCATCCCGACGCATCTCGGGCAGGCGGGAGACCTCGTGCATCGAGAACAGCTCGATCAGCTTCGGGTCCCGCTCCCCGAACGCCTCCGAGGGAGCGAACTCCTTGACGAGCTCGGTGCCGGCCTTGAGGCCCTCGAGCGCCGCCTCGATCCCCGCGGGGAAGTACTCTCCCCCGATGAGGTGGGCGTGCGGACCGAACCGGTGCCCCTCGGGCACCTCGAGCTTCGCCTGCTCGGCGACCTCCTCTCGGGTCGTGTCGATCAGATCGGTGCGGCCACCGCCTTCGGCCCAGAGCTCGTAATCCAAGAGAACGATCTCCCCGCTCTTCGTCGGGGCATGGTCTTCGGCGTGGGGGGACATGGCCGCGCGGAGCCCGGGGCCCGCTTAAGGTTTTGCGGCGCCGCTCTCGGCGGCGGAACCGCTGCCGCGGCGGCCGGACCAGCCGTAGGCCAGCAGGCCGTGGAAGGCCCCCCAGAGGGTCGCCCACCGGCGGGGGATCTCGAGGACGGCCCATCGCAGCCCCGGGTAGCGGGCGTCCTCGCGCCGCCCCCAGACGGTGAGGCCGAGCGCGAGCGCCCCGAACCCCGCCCCGGCCAGCCCGAGGAGCCACAGCCCGAGCTCTCGGGTGGACGCCGGGACGAGGAGGACCGCCCCCGCGACGGCGAGGAGCGGGAGCGCGACGTAGGGGAAGAGCCGTTGGGCGCTCGCCTCGTAGGTGCTCCGGCGACGCCGCCAGACGACGAACCCGCCCTCGGCGTAGATCCGTTGCTTGCGCAGCAGGCCGAACGTGGAGATGTCCGAGAAGTCGTGGTCGACGCTGGCCTCCGGGACGTAGACGCCCTTCCACCCGTTCTCGAGCGCGCGCACCGCGATCTCCTGGTCCTCGCTCGCGGCGCGCCGGTAGAGCGTCGTGTCGAGGAGACCCACGGACCGGAAGACCGCGGCGCGCCAGGCGGAGTTCCCCATCGGGAGCGCGTGGGGGTTCGCCCGGGCGACCCGGTCGTAGAAGCGGCGCAGGTAGCCGTCGTAGTAGCGCGCGCCGACGCTGCGGGCGGTCCCCTCGAGCGCCGGGGTGGGGCCGCCCGTGAACCCCACCCGGGGGTCGGCGAACGGGGCGAGCAGCGCCTTCAGCCAGCCGGGGGGGGCGATCTCGTCCGCGTCCAGGAAGGCGACGAACTCCCCCGACGCGACGCGGAGGGCGATGTTGCGGCTCTCGGGGATGTTGCCGGGAGCCGGCAGGTGCCGGATCCTCGGGTCGCGGGCGGTGAAACCCGCCGTGATCCGCTCGACCCGGTCGTCCCCGCCGCCGTCGTCGACGAGGACCTCGTCGGCCGGCCGCTCCTGGTGAAGGAGGCTCTCGAGGGTCCGCGCAATGCGGGGGTCACGCAGCACCGTAAGGATGACCGTGACGGTGCCGGGCACGACCGGACGGAGCGGGGGCGCCGCCATCGCCGCTACGCGCGGTACCTCTCGGCGAGCTCGCGGATGGTGAGGTCGACCGCCTGCGCGCTCGAGTAGCGTGGGCTCCATCCGAGCGCCGAGATCCGGTCGATCGCGAGAAGTTGGACCGGCACGTCGCCCGCCCAACCCCGCTCCCCGCCGCGATACTCGATCCGCGCCTTGCCCCCGCGGGCGGCGACGACCTTCTCGGCGATCTCGCGGACGCTCGTCTGGTCCTTCGTTCCGAGGTTGAAGACGCCGACCGGCGCGTTCGACCGCGCCGCGGCGACGATCATGGCGGCGACGCAGTCCTCGACCCTCAGGTAGCTCTTCGCCTGGCGTCCGTCCCCGAGGACCTCGAGGTGGCTCGGGTCCCGCTTGAGCTTCTCGAAGAAGTCGAAGATGACCCCATGGGTCATCGTCGGGCCGATGATGTTCGCGAAGCGGAAGATCGCCGCGCGCAGCCCATAGGTGTACGCATAGGCGCTCAGGAGCCCCTCGGAGGCGAGCTTGGAGGCGCCGTAGAGCGACTCAGGGAGGAGCGGGCCGTAGTCCTCGGGGGTCGGGAGCGTCTTCGGGTATCCATAGACGACGCTCGAGGAGGCGAAGAGCACCTGGGGGACCTCGGCCCGCCGGGCGGCCTCGAGGACGTTGAAGGTCGCGATCGTGCCGTGCTCGAGGTCGAGGGTCGGGTCCTCGGTCCCGCGGCGGATGTCGGGGTTCGCCGCGAGGTGCCAGGCCGCCGACGCCCCCCGGAACGTAGAGCGGATCTCGCTGAGGTGCCGGAGGTCGGCGTGGACGACCTTGAGGCGGCCCGGAGCCGGCGGTGCGGGAAGGCGGTCGCGCCGCCCCGAGGAGAAGTTGTCGACGACCCGGACCTCGTGGCCGGCCTTGAGAAGGGCGGCGACGAGATAGACCCCGATCGCCCCTGCGCCCCCCGTCACGACCACCGGGCTCGCCGAGGAGGAGCTCGCCATAGGGAACGTTCGGACAAGGGAAGCATATATAAGAGAAAGGTCGCCTAAAGGCGACCGAGTCTGTTCTCGGACGGTACCATGCGCACCTACGTTCGGATGATCTTCCACTCGGAGGGAGCCGACCCCCAGACGGTCCTGCGTGTCATGCGCGACCTGGGGTTCGAGGAGTCAATGGGCATGCACGACTTCGTCTACAAGTGGAAGGAGAAGGCGACCTTCGACGAAGTGATCAAGCTCATCACCGAGATGCACCGGCGCATGAAGGGTCTCGACGTGAACTACGAGATCACGACCATCTCGTAGCGCGAACCCCGCGCAAGGGGCGTTCATGGCCAAGGAGGACCTCGAGCCGCTCGAGCGGTCCCTCCTCGTCCACCTCCTCGATCATCGCGGCCAGCAGGTCCGTTTCGAGGCCGACCAGTGGACCACGGAGTTCGGCATCTACCGCGCGTTCGCGCAGGTGCCGAACGGCGCCGTGAAGAACGCGCTGCGCGCCCTCGAGATGAGCCGGTACGTCTACCGCCGGGTCCAGTACGTGATCGGCTACAGCGAGCCCAAGCTCGTCTTCTCGCTCACTCCGAGCGGCCACCGCAAGGCCCTCGACCTCCGCCGGGGGGAGACCCCCATCGGCGCGATCCCCCCCGGCGCGCTCGGCAACGGCGACCCGAACCCGCCCCCCGATGCAGACCTTGTCCCGTGGGCCCCGAACCCAGGGCCGGCCGTCCGGGACGCCTGAGGCCGTGGCGCTCCCGACGCTCGAGGGGCCCCAGGTCCGCCTCCGGCCCCCGGCACCGGCCGACTACGACCTCCTGTTCGGCTGGTACAACGACCCGGAGGTGATCGCCCCGTTCGACCGGTTCACGGCCGACACCTACGCGTCGTTCCGCGAGGGCGTCGAGTCGGCCCCGGACGACCCCGCGTCGCTCGCCCCGCGCTTCGTCGTCGAGCTCCGCGAGGACGGACGCGTGGTCGGGCTGGTCGGCTACTATCGGGCCCATCCGGTGCTGACGCTCACGGACGTCTGGTACGTCCTCGGCGACACCACGGTGCGCGGGCGCGGTCTCGGACGCGAGGCGGTGGGGCTGCTGGTGGACTTCCTCTTCCATGACCAACCCCTCGAGCGGGTCGGCGCGACGACGGACGTCGAGAACGGTCCGTCCTCCCGGCTCCTCGAGGGCCTCGGGTTCCGGAAAGAGGGTACGATCCGGGCCGGCCTGTTCCATCACGCCCGCTGGCACGATGTCGCCGTCTACGGCGTCACGCGCTCGGAGTGGGCGGAGCGTCCCCGGTCCGTGTGAACGGGAGTCGGGACGCCGGCCCGGGAAGCGGCACGGTGGCGTGGAGCTGGATCCCTCCGAGCTCGGCGGTCGAGCGGACGTGGGTGCCCCCGCACGGGCACACGTCCATCCCCTCGATCTCGATGACCCGTACCGGGTCGACCTGCGGCGCGAGCGGTACGAGCCCGGACCTCGGCGACGGCGCGCGGTCCCACTGTGCCCGGGGGACGAACGCGATGCGGACCGACCGGGCCTCCCGGATCCGTTCCTCCACGTCGTGAGCGAGGGCGTCGAGGCTCTCCGTCGGGGGCCATGGACCGTCGAGGTCGATGGTCCCACTGTCCCCGGAGAACCGGGCGTGGTGCGTCCGCCGGCCGGTCCGCTCGAACAGCCGCGCGCTCAGGAGGTGCTGGAGGGTGTGTAGACGCATGTGACGGTAGCGCCGGTCCCAATCGATCGTGCCGGTGACCGCATCGCCCACGTGCAGGGCGGGCGCCGCACGGTCTCGGTCGAGACGGTGGACGACGTGGGGGCCGCTGCGCAGCACGTCGACGACCGCCCGTCGCCGTCCGTCCGCGAGCTCGAGGCTCCCGTGATCGGCCGGCTGACCGCCGCCCTCGGGGTAGAAGAAGGTCCGGTCGAGGACGACGCCTCCCGGCGGCAGCGCGGTCACCCGGGCACGAAAGGTGCGCTCGTAGGCGGCGTCGCTGCCGGCCAGGTAGGCGAGCTCGGTCACCGTCCTGGACGAGCCGGGGTGGGACTAAGGCGTTGCCCCTGGGGACCGGCCGATCCGCCGTCGGGTCGGCCACCGGGGCGATCGAGGCCGGACGACGGGGGTCCGGGGCCGTCGCGGCGCCGGCACCGTTCCGCGGCGGCCGGGGCGGAGAAACCCCTTATAAGGAGGCCGCTTGTAGCGCCGCCCCGAGGGTTGCGATGTTCAAGGCGAAGATCAAGATGGAGGTCCTCCGGGAGCTCGTCGAGGTCATCTCGACGCTCGTCTCCGAGGTGAAGCTCTCGATCTCCAAGGACGGCATCGGCGTCAAGGCCGTCGACCCGTCCCACGTCGCGATGCTCGTCCTCGATCTCAACAAGAGCGCCTTCGAGGAGTTCGCCGGCGAGGCGACCGAGATCGGCGTCGACATCGAGAAGCTCAAGGAGGTCCTCCGGCTCTCGAAGCCCGGCGACCTCCTCGACCTCCAGTTCGACGGCGGGAAGAACCGCCTCGTGATCAAGGTCGGGAACGTCACCCGGCACATGTCGATCGTCGACCCCGCCGGGATCACGGACCCCAAGGTCCCGAACGTCTCGCCGCCGGGCGTCGCCACGGTCAAGATGGACGAGCTCCGCCAGGGCATCCGCGGCAGCGAGAGCATCAGCGACCACGTGACCCTCACGCTCGAGCCCGAGTCGTTCACGATGCACTCCGAGGGGGAGACCGACCGCGTCGACATGCGCCTCGGCAAGGAGGCGCTCACGCGCCTCGAGAGCAAGGAGTCGGTCAAGAGCATGTACCCGCTCGACTTCTTCTCGAGCATGGTGAAGTCGATCACCTCGAGCGACGAGGTGACGCTGCACGTCGGCAACGAGTACCCGCTCAAGATCGAGTTCGACGTCGCCGGTGGAAAGGGCAAGGGCCGCTTCCTTCTCGCCCCGCGGGTCGAGGAAGACTAGGGCGGTCGCACCGGGGCCTGCCCGGGGCGTCCGGGCGCCAGCGTCTTAATCGCGCCCCGGGTGGACCGTCCGTGTCCGCTTCCCTTCCACGCGTAGCGCTCCTCAGCGCCGCCCGCACCCCGATCGGCAAGTACGGAGGGGCCCTGCGCGCGGCTCCGGCGGTCGCCCTCGGGACCGTCGCCGCCCGCGCGGCGCTCGACCGGGCGCACGTGCCGCCGGCCGAGGCGCCGGCGCTCTTCTTCGGCCACTGCATCCAGGCCGGCACGGGGCAGAACCCCGCGCGTCAGGTCCTGCGCGGCGCGGGGCTCCCCGACACGGCCGGTGGGGTCACGATCAACATGGTCTGCGGCTCGGGGATGCAGGCGATCCTGAGCGCCACGGCCGCGGTCCGCTCCGGGGACTTCGACCTGGCCGTGGCCGGCGGGATGGAGAGCATGTCGTCGGCGCCGTACCTCGTTCCCGGGGCCGCCCGATGGGGGCTCCGCTACGGGTCCGTCCCGCTCGAGGACGCGGTGCTCCGCGACAGCCTCTGGGACGCGTACGGGGAGCACGAGCACATGGGACTCACGGGCGAGCGGATCGCCCTCGACTACCACCTCACGCGCGCCGACGTCGACGCCTTCGCCCTGCGCAGCCATCTCTCCGCGGCACGCGCGGGCCGGGACGGCTCCTTCCGCGCGGAGCTCGTCGAGGTGCCGGCGGCGCTCACCCCCGGCGGCCGGGGTCTCGTCGCCGACGAGGGACCGCGCGGGGACTCGACGCTCGAGGGCCTCACCCGGTTGCGGCCCGCGTTCCGCCCGGACGGGATCCTGACGGCGGGCAACTCCTCGCAGCTCTCCGACGGGGCGGCAGCGATCGTCCTCGCCTCGGAGGCCGAGGTCGCCCGTCGCGACCTAAGACCGCTCGCCTGGATCCACAGCGGCATGGTGAGCGGGGTCGACCCGTCGCACGTCATGGCCTCGCCGATCCCCACGGTCCGCCGCCACCTCGAGCGCACCGGGTTCTCGCCCGGCGACTTCGACCGGATCGAGCACAACGAGGCGTTCGCCTCCGCGTCGCTCGCCGTCCAGCGGGCGTTCGGCTTCGCCGACGACCGGTTCAACGTGCACGGGGGCGCCGTCGCGCTCGGCCATCCGATCGGAGCGAGCGGGGCGCGGATCGTCGTCACGCTCGCCCACGAGCTGCTCCGCGCGAAGGGCCACCTCGGTCTCGCCACCCTGTGCATGGGCGGCGGGAACGGGCTCAGCCTGATCCTCGACCGGCGGGACCTGTAGGCCCCGCGAGACGGATCCCGAGGACCCGCTCGATGCGGGCGATCGCACGGCGAGCGGCCGGCCCTCCGCCCCGCGCGACGCGGGGGTTCGCCCGGCCGGCGAGCTCGGCGGAGAAGGCGCGAAGCCGGTCGAACGCCTCGGCGGTGCGGAAGCCGTCCTCGAGGTCCTCGAGCACGCCGTCCGCGAGGGCAGTGAACGCGCGGGGGTCGACCGAACCACCGGCACCGGGGGCGAGCGCAAAGCGGAACCGGCGGGCGATCTCCTCCCGCTCGTCGCTCGCCGCGGCGAGGGCCTCGGCGCTCCAGCGCAACGGCCGGTAGAACGGCGGGGCGAGCAGGTACCAGCGCAGCGCGTCCCGGCCGTGGTCGGCGAGGGCCGAGCGCAGCGGCACCAGGTTGCCGATCGACTTCGACATCTTCCGGCCGCCCTCCAGGACGAACCCGGTGTGCACGAACGTCCGCGCGAACGGGGTATGGTCGAGGGTGAGCGCGATCTCGTTGCCGGCGTAGTGGTGGGGGTAGACCAGGTCGACGCCGCCGCCGTGGAGGTCCAGGGGGACGGCGACGAGGTCGCGGGCCATCGTGTAGCACTCGAGATGCCAGCCCGGGACGCCGCGCCCCCACGGGCTCGGCCAGGAGGGGAGCGGGGGCTCCTGCCGCTTCCAGACGAGGAACTCGCGCGGGATCTCGCCGGACGGCCCGAAGGGGTGGCCCGGCTCCGGGACGGCGTGGTCCTCGAGCTCCGAGCCGACGGAGAAGTTGCGCGGGTCGTGCGCGTCCTCGGGGAAGTACATCCACCCCTCCTCGCCGCGGCGCACCCGACCGTGGCGGTCGAGGGCCCGGGCGACCTCGATCATGCGCGGGACGAAGTCGCTCGCCCGCGGCCGCAGGTGGGGGCGCAGCACGCCGAGGCCCGCGAGGTCCCGCCAGAAGGCGCGCTCCTCCTGGCGCGCGAGGTCCTTCCAGGCGAGGCCCAGGGCGTCGGCCCGGTGGGAGATCTTGTCCTCCACGTCGGTGATGTTGAGGACGTGGCGGACCGGCACGCCGCGCTCGCCCAGGAGGCGGCGGATCACGTCGAAGTAGAGGTAGGTCCGGGCGTGGCCGACGTGGGTCAGGTCGTAGACCGTCGGCCCGCAGACGTACAGGGCCAGCGGCCGGCCGGCCTCGGGCCGCACCTCGTGGGTGTCCCCGCTGAGGGAATCGCGGACCCGGAGGACCATCGTAGGTCGTCGGCCCGCATCCGCGTTTAACGCTTTGGACCGCGCACGACGGCACCGACGGCTCGGCAGCTTCAAGTGCCGGGCGGGGCGTAGGCCGCCCGGGACCGGTCGTCGGCGATGGAGACCCTCTACCTGCTCGTCGAGACCGAGGTCGGGGGCCTGGAGGAGGTCGCCCGGCGGATCCGCGGGTTCCCGAACGTCGTCGAGGTCGAGGGCGTCACGGGACCGTTCGACCTCATCGTGAAGATCCAGGCCGACCGGATCGACACGGCCCTCGACGTCGTCATGAACCGCGTCCGGCGGGTGCCGGGGATCAAGAGCACCGAGACCCTCGTCACCGTGAGCGGCCCCTAGCGCCGCCCGCGGCCGCATATATACCGGCGTCTCCCTTCCGCGGCATGCCCGACATCGGCGAGCCCGCCCCGGAGTTCGACGCGACGATCGCCTCGGGAGCCTCCCTGCGCCTGTCCTCGTTGCGGGGGGCCCCCGTCGTCCTGTACTTCTACCCCGAGGCCGACACCCCGGGCTGCACGATCGAATCGAAGGGGTTCCGGGACCTCTACCCCGCGCTGCGCGCGAAGGGCGTCCATGTGATCGGCGTGAGCGTCGACCCGGTCGAGGCCCAGGCGGCCTTCGCGGGCAAGTACGGGCTGCCGTTCCCGCTCGTCGCCGACACCTCGAAGGAGGTCGCGCAGCACTTCGGCGCCCTGGGACGGAACGGGAAGGCGCGCCGCATGACCTTCTTCCTCTCGCCGGAGGGGACCATCGAGGAGGTCGTGAACTCGAGCAACGCCGACGTCCACGTCGGGCGCGCCCGCGCGCGCTACCTCGGCGGCGCCTAGGTCGACCCGGGCGGCCGCCGCGGCCGCCTCAGCCCGGCCCAGACCCGGTCGCCGAGGAGGAACAAGGTCGCCGGGACGAGGTAGGTCCGCACGACCATCGCGTCCAGGAGGACCGCCGCCGCGACGGAGAACCCGATCGCCTGGAGGATGTGGAAGTCGCCGGTGAGGAGGATCGCGAAGGCGCTCGCGAGGATGACGGCGGCCGCGGTGATGATCCCTCCGGTCGTCGCGATCGCTTCGACGGTCGCCTCGCTGGCCGAGCGGCCCCGGACCCGCTCCTCCCGGACCCGGGTCAGGAGGAAGATGTTGTAGTCGATGCCGAGCCCGAGGATGAGGATGAACAGGACCGTCGGCACGAAGAAGAACAGGGGGATCCCGAACCCGATAGTCAGGACGAGGTGCGTGACGGCCCAGGCCCAGGCGATCGAGAGCCCGATCGTCGCGACGGCCATCGGCGGGATGAGCCACGAGCGCAGCACGGCGAATAGGACGACGACGAGGCCGATGGAGACGGCGATCGCCATGCGCTCCGTCGCGAGCGAGGTCTGCTGCTGGAGGTCGCTCGTGACCGCGGCCCCGCCGGCCCATCCCGTCGCGACGAGGTCGGGATGCGCGCTTGCGAAGGCGTCGGTGGTCGAGCGGAGCGTCGTGAGCAGGCCGACGGTCGAACCGGAAAGGCCGCTCGTTGCCGGCTGGACGGTGAGGAGGACCGTCCGCCCGTCGTGGCCCACGTAGCCCGCGAGGAGGCCGCGCAGGTTCACCTGACCGGCCGGTGGAAGGCTCGCGAAGGACAGCCAGTCGACGAGCGAGGCGCCGTACGGACCGACGGGAGACTGCACGGCCGTGACGCCCGGGGTCGCGTTGAGGGCCTCCCCGAGGGCGGCGAGGTCGGCGAACTCCGTCGCGTTGACCGCGCTGCCCACGACGAGCGGGCTCGCGAACGTCGCGAGGAGGATCGTCGGGAAGGCGAACCCCGGCCCGAAATGGTCGCCGAGCGCCGTGAGCCCGTCGGTCGCCGAGCGCCCGGCCGGCAGCTGCGCGTAGAAGTCGTAGGAGATCGGCGCGGTGAACGCGAGGTAGAGCAGCGGGACCGACACGAGCAGCACGGCGGCCACGACCGCCTTCGGGTGGCGCTCGACCCGGCGGCCGACCCGGTGGAAGTACGTCCGCTCCTCGCGCCGCCGGACCGCCGCGTCGGCGGCGTGGGCCCGAAGCCGCTCGCCCGTGTACGGCCAGAAGATCCGCGCGCCGAGGAGGGTGAGGAACGCCGGGACGATCGTGAGCGAGACGAGGAGGGCGAGGAGGACGGCGAGCGAGAGGACCATCCCCCACTGGGAGAGGAGGGCCACTCCCGAGAAGGCCAGCGCGAGCGTCGCGATCACGGCCGTCGCCCCGCTCGTCGCGATCGACTGGCCGGCCCAGGTGACCGTCGTGACGACGGCCTCCTTCGGGTCGGCGCCGCGGAGGATCTCCTCCTTGAACCGTGCGACGAGGAAGATCGAGTAGTCGGTCCCCACCCCGAGGACGAACGTGTCCTCGAGGGTCTGGGTCGTCGTGTCGACGTGCGTCACGAGCGTGCCCACGAGGACGAGCCCCCCGATCCCGAGGACGAGGGCGATCCCGAGCCCGCCAAAGGTGATCAGCGGGGCGAGGGGGGCGCGGAAGTAGAGGATCGTGATCGCGACGAGCACGAGGACCGTGAGCGGCAGCACGATCGCGAGGCTCGCGCTCAGGTCGGCGCTCTGCGCCTGGTCGAGGGCGGCCGGCCCGGTCTGCCACAGCGCGATCCCCCCCGCCGGGTCGGCGGCGACGAGCGCGAGCGGGGCGATGCGGTTGATCTCCACGACGTCGTCGTAGATCGGCTGGTCGCCCCCGGGCGAGGAGTAGCTCGACGGCTGCGAGAACGACACGATGACGAGGGTCGCGCTACCGCTCGGGTCGACGAACTGCCGCAGGAGGCCCGGCGGGACGGCGAGGGGCCACGCGGCGACGCTCGTGTTCTCGGCGAGGGAGAGCGTCCAGGCCCCGAGCGCCGCCCCAGCGGCCGCGCCCGTCGGCCAGGTCGACCAGACGAGCGCGATCCACGCGGGGGGGAATCCGAGGGCCACGGCGAGCACCCCGATTGCGACGGCGTGCTGCGCGGAGACGTTCGAGAAGTTCCCGAGGTCGAGCCCGGCGAGCACGGCCGTCGGCACCGCCCGGTCGGACGGGTTCGGGGCGAGGACGTTTAGGACCGGGCCGAGCGTCGCGCGCGCCGTCGCCGTCGCGCACGCGCTCACGTTCGCCGGGTCCGCGGCGCAGTCGGCCGAGCCGTTGAAGCCGGTGTTGGCGTTCGGCGGGCCGGCGTAGAACGTCGTGAGGACGAAGAGCGCCGTCGCGTTGCCGCCGAGGCCGGCGGCGGTCGCGTTGTAGGCGGGGACGTTGAACGTCGCCGGGGGGGTCGTGGGATGGGCCGCCACGAGCGCCGACCAGGTGGCGACGTACGCGCCGGGGACTCCCCAGAGGAGCCCCGCCGTCGCGTTGACGCTGGCGGGCAGCGGGGTCGGTCCGGCGAGGGCGGGCGCGATCCCGCCGAGGGCGACCTGACCCATCCCGTCCAAGTAGCCCCCGTAGGCGCTGTAGAGCGTGCTCACCCCGTTTACGTAGCGCAGGGAGGCGTCCGCGCCGACCGCCCGGGCGACGGCGAGGGTCGCCCCTTGACCGACGGGGCCGGTGATGTTCGGCCCGGCGAGGAGGAGGTAGCTCGCCGACCCTCCCGAGGCGTTCGGGAAGAGCCGGTCGAGCTCCGCCTGGGCGACGGTGCTCGGCGCGTCGCTGGGGAGGGTCGTCGCCGAGTTCTGGGTGACCGACGAGACCCGCGAGAGGAACGGCAGCGCGACGAGGAGCAGGACGATCCAGAAGAGGATGGGGTACCAGGGGTGGCGCACGATCCCCCGGCCGAGCCGCGCGAACGGCCCCGTGGGGGCCGGGCGAGCGCTCCCCGACGCGGCCATCGCGCCCCCGTAGGGTGCGGGCGCAAAAGGCTAACCGGTCCCCGGGGCGGCGGCCGCGCCGCCGCCCGCCGGACGGCCCCAGCGCGGGGGGAACCGGGACGATTCGGCGAGGACGCGCTCGAGGTCGATCGCCCAGCCGTGCCGCACCCGGTCGAGCTCGCCGGAGGCGGCCCGCGCGCGGCCGATGGCGAGCGCCTCGCCGGCGGCCGTCGTGAGGACGACGTGGGCGCCCGCCGCGAAGGGGCGCGAGACGCCGAGCACTCCTCCCGCGGCGAGCCCGGCCCCGTGGACGACGGCCGAGGCGGCCGGCTCCTTCAGGCGGACGAGCGGGAACTCGCGCAGGACCTCGTCGATCGGGTGGAGGAGGGTGAGGAGCGCCGCCGCGTCGCCCTCGCGGGCGCGCGCCGCGGCATCGGCGACGGCCGTGAGGGGCACGGCCATCGCCTCGGTGAACGGCCCGGTCCCCGTGCGCCGCAGCTCCTCGAGGTGACCCCCGACGCCCAACGCCTCGCCGAGGTCGACGGCGAGGGTGCGCACGTAGGTGCCGGAATCGCACGTCACGTCGATAAGGCAGCGCGTGCCGTCGAACTCGAATAGCTCGAGGCGGTGGATCGTCCGCACGCGCCGCTCGCGCTTGACGGCCGAGCGGACCGGTGGGGTCTGGAAGATCGGCCCGGTGAACTCCGCGACCGCCCGGGCCATCTCCTCGGCCGCGACGCGCCCGTGGAGGACGACGACGCCGATGTAGCGCTTCGGGAACTCGAGGAGGAGGGGGAGAAGCTTGAGCGCCGGGCCCACGCCGACCCAGAGGATCCCCGAGACGTTCGGGTCGAGGGTCCCGGCGTGCCCGGCCCGCTCGACCCCGAGGAGGTCGCGCGCCCACGCCGTGGCCTGGTGCGAGGTCGGCCCGCGCGGCTTGTCGACGAGGAGGAACGCTCCCGCGGCGAGTCGCTCGCGGACCGGCTCCGGGAACGCCGCGGGGGCGCTCACGGGTCCCCCCGGTGGGCGCGGACGAAGTCGGCGAGCGCTTCCGCGACGGCCTCGGGCGGCCGCTGCGTCGAGTCGACGACGAAATCGGCCGGCTCCGCGTCGAGGTCGATATCGTAGTAGCGGCGGTAGCGCTCCCGCTCGCTCGCCTCGCGCGCGAGGGTCCGCGCGCGCGCCTCGGCGACGTTGAGCCCGTCGCGCCCGGCGAGGCGGCGGTAGCGCTCCTCGTCACGCGCGGTCACGACCAGGTAGAGGACGGGGAGGCCGCGGCGGCGCAAGAGCGCCCCGGTGACCCGGCCCTCGAGCAGGCGCGACGGGGCGGCGAGCCCCAGCATGCGCTCGTCCAGGTCCCGGTCGACCTCGGGATGGGCCTCGGCGTACCGGCCGAGCTCGGCGAGGGTGAGCCCCCGCTCGGCCGCCTCGGCGCGGAACAGCTCCCCCGCGCTCACGTAGTCGACGCCGAGGAGGGCCGCCGCGCGCCGCCCGGCCGTGGTCTTCCCGCTCCCGGGCGGGCCGGTGAGCGTCGCGATGCGGCCCGTCACGCGCCCCCGGCCGGGCCGGCGTCCGCCCCCGGGGCGGCGCGGGCGGCCGCGTAGCGGCGCAGCGTCACGTGCTTGAGGAGCCGGCGCAGGACGACCGAGCTCGGGACGGTGTAGAGGGTGAAGACGAGGAACCAGAGCGGCGGGTACGACCAGCCGAACGGCCCCCGGTTGAGGTCGATGACGGCCCCGCCGATGTTGACGAACGGCGCCGCGGCGACGAACAGGCCCACCCAGGTGTAGATCGCGATGACGAGGAACCACGTCACCGCCATCCCCTTGAGCTGGGCCATCGACACCTCGCTCGAGAGCGCCGTCAGGCGCTGCTGGTGCGGGCGGAGCGCCTCGATGCGGTCCTTCTTGCCGGAGCGGATCGCCGTCATCTGGACCTTGCGGAACGCGGCCGACCAGCTCTGCACCCGCGCCGCCTTGACCCAGTCGGTCGTGAAGTTGTACGCGAGCGCCGTGAGCGCCATCTCGAAGACGGCGGCGAGCAGCATCGTCAAGAGGACGTAGCTCCCGCCGAAGCCGATCACGGGGCTCAGGAGCGAGCCGATGACGCCGGCGATGGCCTCCCGCGTGCTCGTCGAGAAGAGCATGTAGATGCCCATGACGAAGAGAAAGGTGTAGACGAACGTCGAGACCTTGAACGTGGGCGGCGGCGGGCGGACCGGGCCGGCGGCGGCCGCGGTGTCCGACTGCTCCGTCTCGGACGCCGACGGGAGCGGCGAGGCGTCCTCGGCGCCGTCCTCCGCGTCGTCGGCCACGCTACTCGCCTCCGAGGAAGCGCCGGAGGAGCGGGTTCATCTCCATCAGCTGCTCGCGGCCCATCGCCTCGTAGAGGTTGATGATGATCCCTACGGTGAGCAGGACCCCGGTTCCGCTGGCATTGCCGACGGTGCCGATGAGGTCCGCGCCGGCGGCGAGCGCCCCGACGGCCGCACCGGAGATGACGGTGATCACCGGGATGTAGCGCGCGAGGACCCGCCGGAGCACCCGCGGCTCGCGCCGGAACCCCGGGATCTGCATGCCGCTCGCCTCGATCTGGCGCGCGACGGCCTCGGGACCCATGTTCGTCGTCTGGATCCAGAACTTCGCGAAGAGGATGGAGCCGAGGACCATGACGGAGAAGTAGATCCCGACGTGGGCGAGGTCCTGCCACCACGCGTGGCCGACCAGGAAGCTGCCGTACTGCTGCGGGTTGAGCAGGGGGAGGAGCCATGACTCGAGCCCGTTGACCGTCGACAGGTAGTACGCCCCGCCCATGAGCGGCGTCGTCTGGCTGACGCCGAGCTGGGTCGCCTGGGCGCTCGTCGCGTAGGCCCCGATCCACCACTGGTGGCCGAGGAGCGGGAAGTGCGCGAGCGTCGAGTTGCCCCAGAGGAGGATCGAGAACATCGAGACGTTGGCGAGGAGCGCCGCCATCAGGATGACCGGGATGTTGGACGCGTAGATCAGGCGCAGCGGATAGCGGCCGCGCGCCCCGCGGGCCTCGGCGTGCGAGAGCGGCAGCTCGATGCGGGTGGACTCCGTCCAGGCCACCAGGAAGAAGATCGCCGCGGTGCCGGCGAGCGCCACGAGGGGGTTCGGCGCATGCAAGAGGACCTGCTCCCACCCTCCGCTCGCCATGTTGCCGGCGTTGTAGTTGGTGAAGAACCAGATCGTCTTCGGGATCGTCCCGCTCGGCGGGTTCGTCGCGCTCACGGGCAGCGCCGGGTTCGCCGGCAGCCAGTTGAGCGTCCCCTGGACGATTTGCTGGGAGACCCCCGCCGCGATGAACAGCGAGATCCCGCTGCCGATCCCCCACTTGGAGACGACCTCGTCCATCAGGAAGACGAGGTAGCTGCCGAAGACGAGCTGCGCGACGATGATCGCATCGGCGAGGAGGATCCCGTTGCCCGGGGACGACGCGTTGAGCGATGAGACGAGCGTCTGGGACGGCGAGAGGTAGCCGAAGACCTGGGGGATCGCCTCGACGAAGATCATCGCGACGACCATCACCTTCTGGGCCCCCTGGTACATCCCCTTGTCCTCGTCGTCGGTGAGGTCCAGGTTGATGATCTTGGCCCCGGTGAACAGCTGCATGATGATCGACCCCGTGACGATGGGGCCGATCCCGAGGTGCATGAGCGTCCCCTGCTGGCCGGCGAGGATCGCCCGGTAGCTCTGGAAGAGGTCGACGACCGTCTGCTGGTCGACGCCGTAGAGGAAGATGTTCGTCAGGAGGAAGTACAGGAGGAGGATGACCACCGTCCAGAACATCTTCTGGCGGAAGTGGACGTGGCCCTTCGGCTGGGAGACGGCCGGCATCCGGGAGGTGATCGGCTTGAGCCCGTACAGCTTCGACTTGGGCCCGTCGTACGAGAGACCCAGGAAGACGAGCCCCAGGACCCCGGCGATCGCTGCGGCGGTGAGGCCGAAGGCGATGAGCGTCGGGCGCCCCCAGAACCAATCGATGACCAATAGAACGAGGCCCACCAGGAGGACCGGGGCCGCCCAGCGGTAATCGCGGGGGATCTCCTCCTCGGCCATCCGACTCCGTTCGACCCGCGAGGCGCCCTATATACTCTGCGGGGGTCCCATCACGCCGCCGCGGGCGGGGCGCTCAGGACCTCGACCTTCTCGCGGGCGTGGCGCGTCGCGTGGGGGACGAAGACCTTCCACCCGGCGGGGGCCTCGCCCTTGCCGAGCAGGCGGTCGACCCCGATCTTCGCGAGGTCCGCCTCGACGCGGTCGCCCTCCCGACGGATCGCCCCCGCGGCCTCGAGCAGCGGGACGAGGGCGCCCAGGTCGCCGACGTTCGCCGTCCGCGGCTCCGTCACGATCTCCGGCGGGCGCTTGAACCCGTGGCGGCCGAAGTGGTCCGGCGCGTAGATCAGCATCGACTTGAACTTGTACTTGTGGAGGCCGGCGTTCCCGCGCCCGCCCTGCTTGCCGGCGCCGCGGCCCGCCTTGATCCCCCGGCCGTGGGTGCGCAGTCCCCGGAACTTCCGCGTGCGGCTCGGCATGGTATCCTACAGCATCCTCCGCGCGAGATCGTTGATGGCGCGTCCCCGGTAGCCCAGGGCCCCGCCGACCGCGAACGCCTTCTTGGTCGAGCGCCAGCCGCCCTTCGGGGCGCGCAGGCGGAACAGCGGGCGGACCGTATGGGTCGCGGGAAGCCCCGCGGAGAGGACCGTTCGGCCCACCGCCGCGACGTCCTCGCCGGCTCCGAGCGCCGAGCCGTCGGCCCGCACGCCCCGCTGCGCCAGGAGGAGCTCAACGGTCTCCGGCTCGACCTCCCCCCAGGTGACGTAGCCCTGGACCTTCGTGAGCATCCCCCGGTAGTCGGGGGCCTCGGGGACGACGGTCGCGTGGTTCGGCCGGTTGAGGTGGAGCGCGTGCAGCGTCGCGATGATGTCGTGGCGCGCATGGATCGAGCCCCGGACCCGGATGATCATCCACGCCATGGCCTACCTCCGCACCGGTGGGCGTCCGCCCCCCGGTCCCCGGCGCGGCGGGCCGCGCCCCGGTCCCCCGCGCCCGGGGCCGCCGCGGCCCCGGCCGCGTCCCCCGGGTCCGCCGCGCGGACCGGGCGGGAGATCCTCCTTCGGCGGGAGGATCGAGGCGCCGATGGCGCCCCGGACGATCTTGAGCCGCTCGGCGTCCGTCTCCGGGACCTTGAGCTCGCTCAGCGACGTGAGCGCGCGGAAGACCGCCTGGGCGTAATTGACCGTGGTCTTCGTGTGCCCCTCGGTGAATCCCCACGCGTCGGTGAACCCCGCGAAGCGCAGGATCGGCTTCGCGACGTCGCCGACGGCGAGGCCGACGCCGCGCGGGGCGGGCTTGAGCGAGACGACGACGCTGCCGGAGCGGCCGCGGACGAGGAACGGAACGGTGTGGGACCGGCCGCAGCCGCACTCCCAGCTGCCGCATCCCCGGAGGACCTCCATGACATGGAGCTTCGCGCGGTCGATGGCCCGGCGGATCGTCGGCCCGACCTCCTTGCCCTTCGCGCGGCCGAGACCGACGAACCCGTCGCCGTTGCCGACGACGACGGTGACGGCGAACTTGAACCGCCGTCCCGAGTCGGTCATCCGCTGGACCATGTTGACGTCGAGGACCTCGTCATGGAGCCCCGGCAGCAGCTGGTCGACGATCCCCGCCTCGCGCAGCGGGAGGCCGGTGCGGAGTGCCTCGCCCATCGAGGTGATCTCGCCGGAGTGGACCCGGCGGCCCAGCTCGGTCTTCGGCACCCACGGCGGCGCGGCGGGGCCGGGGGGCCCGGAGGACGGCCGGCCCATCGACGCGCTCATGCCGTCTCCGCGGGGCGGGCGGTGATCGTCGGGAGCTTGGCCCGGTAGGACTCGAGCGGGGCGGGGAGCGGCGGCCTGAGGTGGGTGCCGTTGAGGCGGTCGGAGGAGGGAAGGCTGCCCTCGCCGTGGGGGATCGCAAGCCCCGCGTCGAGCAGCCCCTTGAGCGCGCTCTGGAGGCGGCCGCCCGGGACCGGGCGACGCAGTCCCGCGTCGAGGACCGCCCCGGTCTCGCCCGCCCCCTTCGCCCGAAGGCCGGCGAGGTACCCCGTGAGGTACGAGGCCGGGGTCGAGACGAGTCCGTGGGCGGGGAAGCCGACGCGCGTGAGCTCGTGGCTGTCGGCCGAGGCGACGATGCGGTCGCCGACCGGGTCGAACGCCGTCACGGCGACCCAGATGCGGCCGTGGGAGAAGCGGACGACGGCGCGGGGCAGGCCCGAGCTCAGGAGCTTCAGGCGGGAGCGGTAGTCGGTCCGTGCCTCGCGGCGGCGCCGGAAGGCGACCCGGTAGCGCGGTCCCGGCTTCATGGCGACGCCTCCGTAAGGGCGCCCGCGAGCCGAAGGTTCGCGAGGAGGTGCGCCCGGCTGCGGAACATGCCGCCCTTCGCCCGGCGGTAGAACTCGCGGTAGACGGCGGGGGTGATCTGGGTCGCCCCGCGGAGCGTGCGGAGCAGCTCCCGCTGCGGACGGATCCGCCGCATCCAGCGGGCCTTGCGCGTCACGCGGGAGAACGGGGTGCCCCGGCGCGACCCCGGGCCCTGGTGGCGACCTTTCGCGAGCTCTTTGGCATGGCGCCGCGCGCGGACGCGGCTCGTCCCGACGATGCGGTGGCGGCGAATCACGCCGGACTTGATGGCGCTGCGGATGTCGGCCCGGGTGACGGCATCGGCGAGCTCCTCTTGGCTCGCCGGGTCGATCCAGATGCGGTTCTCCCCGCACTTCAGGATCTCGCTCGCGAGCCGGCGCTGGTTCGACAGGTCGGGCATTACGACTCCTCCCGCTCCCGGACGATCGGGTTGAGGACGTGGAGCCCGAGGCGGCGGCACGCCTCCTCGAGGGCGAGGCGGCGGCGCGTCCCGACGGTCCGCGCGATGACGACGGCGTCGCGGGCGGCGTCGAGCGGCGAGATCTCCGTCTCGGTGCGGACGACGACGGGCCGGAAGCCGGTGGGGGTGAGGCCCCGCGTCAGGCGGGGCGAGCGGTAGCCGATCGAGACGATCTGAGGGCGGTAGCCGTAGTGGCGGCGCTGCTTCGACTGCAGGCCCCGGGGGCGCCGCCAGGCGCCGTCGCGGCCGATGCGCCAGTAGCGGTTCGCCGCCTGCCGGCCGAAGATCGGCCGGTGGAGGTCCGTGGTGTCCCGGACCGAAAGGAGCCGGGCGACCTCGGGGTCGAGCGTCGGGCGGCGGGGCGCCCTCTTCTCGGGGGCGGCCTTCTTCGCCTTCGGGGCCGGCGGGGCTTCGGGAGCGGCGGCGGGAGCCGCGCGGCGCCGGCCGGCGGACTTCTTCGGCGTGGCCTCGCCGACGGGCGTGGCGGCGGGCTCGGCGGCCTTCGTCTCGTCCTCCGCCATCAGGCCTCCTTGAGCCGGGCGCGCTCGACGATGTAGATGCCGTCCTGGAAGACCCGGGGGTCGTAGTCGCGGATGTTCGTCGTCCGCTCCACGTTCGCCGCGCTCTGGCCGACGAGCTCGACGTCGGGTCCGGTGAGGGTGACGAAGTCGCCGTCGACGCTCGCCCGCACCCCGGGAACGAGCGGGGCGATGCGGGGGTGCTTCTCGCCGAGGAAGTTCTCGATGACGAGGGTGGCGTCCTTCGCGGAGACCTTCATCGGGAAGTGGGCGGCGACGATCTTCATCCGGGCCTCGCAGCCCTTCGTCACTCCGCCGCTGAGGTTGCGCACGTGCGCCTCCCAGGTGTGGAGGAGCGCCTTCGCGCGCTTACGGTTCGGGGGAATGGTGAGCGTCAGCGTGATCTCCGTCCCGGCCTGCACGAGCGAGATCGCGTCGGCCGGGAACGGCCGGGCGACGGTGCCGAGCGGCCCCTTGACCGAGAGCGAGCGGCCCTCGACGCGGGTCGTCACCCCGGCGGGCACGCGCACGACGGCCTGGGTGGTCGCCTCAGTAGACATAGGCGAGCAGCTTCCCCCCGATCTTGAGCTCGCGCGCCTTCGCGTGGCTCATCACGCCGGGGTTCGTCGAGAGGACGAGGAGACCGAAGTCCTGGGCGGGCAGGTAGCGGGACTCGTAGCGCTCGAGCTCGCGCCCCCGGACCGACAGGCGCGGCTTGATGACGCCGCAGGAGTTGATCCGTCGGGCCAGCGTGACATCGTACTTCCCCCCGCGTCCCCCGGGGACGAAGGCGAAGTCCTCGATGTAGTGGTGCTCACGGAAGATGCGGAGCACCTCTCCGATGAGGCGGCTCGTCGGCGCGATCTCGAGGCGGCCCTTCCCGTCCTGGTCGGCGTGGCGGAGGGCAAGGAGCGCATCGTTGAGCAGGTCGTGACGCATCGTGGAACCTCCCTACTGGTACTTGCGGAACCCGAGGTCGGTCGCGACCTCGCGGAAGCACTGGCGGCAGATGTGGAGCCCGTAGCGGCGGACGATCCCGCGCTTGCGGTCGCACCGCAGGCAGCCGACCTTCCTTCCGAACTGCTTCTTCGGCTTCATCTCCTTCACTCCAGGAACGTGACCTTGAGCTGCTCGGCCAAGAAGCGGCGCGTCTCGGCGGGGGTCACCCGCTCGCGGCGGGGAAGCGGCCGCGAGGCGATGCGGCGCTCGCGGACCCGGTAGCCCGCCCGCCCCATCTCGACGCAGATGTCCATGCCGCGGACGCCGATCTCGGGGTCGTACTTCATTCCGGCGAAATCGGTGTAGTCGGCGATCCCGAAGGAGAAGTTGCCGGCCCGGTCGATCGACACCGGGTCGAACTGCCGGTCGCGGGCGGCGAAGGCCCGGTCGAGGAAATCGAGGGCGCGGGCCCCCCTGAGGGTGACCTTCGCCCCGATCTCCTGGCCCAGCCGGATGCCGAAGTCGCGGTTGGTCGCCCGCGAGCGGGTCGCGACGGGCTTCTGGAGGGTGATCATGTGGAGGACCTTCTCGGCCTTCGTCCGCGGCTCGCCGGATTCCCCGACGCCCGCGTTGACGACGACCTTGAGGACCCGGACGGCCCGCCACCGGTTCGCGGCGGGCGGCGCAGCGGGGGCGGTCTCGCTCATCGCGCGAGGCCCTCCGGCAGCGTGATCTGCGGCGCGGCCTCTCCGATGACGAAGACGTACTCCTTCACCGTCGAGAAGCCTTCCTTGAAGTGGACCCGGTTCGGCTGGGGGGAGTTGAGGATCTCGATGCGGTCGACGCGCGCGACCTCCCCCACGTGGGAGCCCCCCGCGACGTAGGCGAGCTGGCCCGCGGCGAGCGGGAGATGGGCGAGCACGGCCTGCTCCGGGAGCTGGATCTTGAGCGAATCGCCGACCTTGTACGGGGTCGACGCCGGGACGAGGAGGTTCCGGCCGTCATGGAGGGTCACTTCGACGCGCCCCCCGCGGACGGCGTGCTTGAAGCGGACGCGGGCGATCTTGGTGCCGGCCTCCGTCGACGGGATCGGCACGAGGATGAGCTTGCCCCGCCGGTCCTTGAGGAGGCGGAAATGCTCGTCGAGCGGGGCGCCGAAGGAGACGGTGTCCATGATCCCGACGCCGCGCTCGAGGTCGTGGACGACCTTCCGGTCGATCTGGAGGGCGCCCGAGTTCGCGAGCATCCGCGCCTCGCGGCCGGTCGCGGCGAGGTGCCGGAGGTCCCGGACGACGAGCAGGAGCGGGATCGACTCGGCCTGGGCGTGCGGCCCCGGGGCCGGGCGCTTGATCCATTTCGTCCCCTTGCGGGGGACGGTCCACGCCTTCGGGGCGGCGCGGCGCTTGAGGCGGAACGTCATGGCGCGTCCTCCTTCGTCCCGGCGCGCGACGGTGCCTCGACGGTCGGCGCCGCGGTAGGTTCGGCCGCCGCCTCGGTCCCCTCCGCCTCGGCGACCCGGAGGATGCGCCGGCGCCACGGGTCGGAGAGGTTGAGCTTCGTGAGGAGCAGGTGCGCCGGCTTGAGGTTGAGCGGCTTGAGCTTCGCGTCGGCGGTCTTGCCGGTGACGTTGTCGAGGGTCACGGAGTAGGAGCGCAGGATGACCTTCGCGACCCGCTCCTCGCGGCCCTTGTAGCTGCCCGTGAGGATGCGGACGGTGTCGCCCTTGCGGACGGTGAGCTGCCGGCGGCCGTAGCGGCGGCGCAGCTCGCGGGAGAGCGGCACCGCCATGCGGCGGTGGCGCTCGAAGAGGTCGGCCGTGTAGAGCGCCTTCCGCTGGCGCCGCGGGAGATGGGAGGTGGTCGACATCGTCGTTGCCCTCCTACAGAATGATGGACGAGGCCGCCGCGATCCGCGGCCATCGCTCGGCCGCCTCCTTCGCGACCGGTCCCTTGATCTGCGAGCCCTTGATCTCGCCGGTCTCCGTCGTGATGACGGCGGCGTTGTCCTCGAACTGCAGCCGCGTCCCGTCGGCGCGGCGGATCGGCGCCCGGGAGCGCACGATCACGGCGTGGACGACCTGGCGCCGCATCTCGGGAGTGCCCTTCTTGACCGAGACGATGATCAGGTCGGCGATCCCCGCCCGCGGGTAGCGGCGGTGGGTGCCGTGCCAGTTGCGGACGGCGATGATCTCGACCACCTTCGCACCGGTGTTGTCGACGCAGTCGAGGCGGGCTCCCTTCGGGAGGCCACGGCCGCGCCGGCCGGCCAGGCCCTTCATGGCCCCGCCTCCTCGGCGGGGGCGGGCGTCGGGGCGACCTCGGTCTCCTCGCCCCGGATCTTGCGGCGCGCCTCGCCGAGGTCCTGGACGATGCAGAAGCTCACGGTCTTCGACAGCGGGCGGGTCTCCGCGATGCGGACACGGTGCCCGATCGGCACGTGCAGGCACGGGGGGCTGTGCGCCAGGTACCGGCGCCGCCGCTTCTCGTAGCGTTCGTACTTCGAGACGAAATTGAGCAGGGTGCGCTCGACGACCGCGGTGCGCTGCATCGAGATCGAGACGACGGTCCCCTCGAGGATCTGGCCCCGCACCGACAGGTGGCCGTGGAAGGGGCAGTGCCGGTCGTCGCATCCCTCCTTCGGCGCGCGGACGTCGAGGCCGATGTCCCGGCCCCGGGGGGCCCGAGGCGCGCGAACGGGGGTCATGGTAAGCTCCTTCGACCGCGACCGAGAAGGCGCTTCGTGCGGTCTTCGGGACGCACGCGAAGGGTGTCGCCATTTAAGGGTATCTCTCGGCCACCGAGGAGGATCGTCCCCTGCGCGCCGGTCTTCGAAATCCGGACGACGCGTTCGCTCCCAACGGGCCGGACCAGGAACGTGTTAAGCGTCTCATCGACGATCGTCCCCTCGAGGGGGACCGTCGCGACGCCCGGGTGGCGCGTGAGGGAGAGCGCCGCCCCGATGATCTCCCCGGCGAGCGCCACCGTGGACTCCGGAGCCGGTCCGTCGCGCGACACTTGCCTGCCTCCTACGCCGCGGGCGCCGACGGGGTCGGCGTCGCGCCGCGCTCGCGCTCGGACAGTACGGTCAGGGCGCGCGCGACGTTCGTCCGGAGCGCGCGCATGCGACCGGGGCTCGGCGGGGCGCCGCCCATCGCGGCGATCCCGCGCTCCCGCAGAAGGTCGTTCTCGATCTCGGCGATGCGGCGGCGCAGCTCGTCCTCGGCGAGCGCGCGGAGGTCCTTCATCCGCAGCAGCGTCATTGCGCCGGTCCCTCCGGTGCGGCGACCTCGGCCGCCGGGGCGGCCCCCACCTCGACGGCGGGGACCTCCACGGGCGGGGCGGGGTGCTCGACGGCGCCGCGGACGCGGATCTCGTCCGGCAGCTTCGCCGTCGGGGCCATGATCCAGACATTGACCCCGATGACACCGGGCTTGAGCCGCGCCTGGTAGAAGCCCTTGTCCATGTGCAGGCGCACCGCGTCACCGCAGTACTTGATCGTGCCGGCCTTGAACCGCTCGGTCCGGTGGCGCTCGCCGGTGAGCTTTCCCGAGAGGATCACCTGGCAGCCCCGGGCCCCGGCCTCCATGATGCGGCGGACCGTCGAATGGCCCGCGCGTCGGAAGTGCCAGCCGCGCTCGAGGGTCGCGGCGAGCTTCTCCGCCATCAGCTGGGCATTGAGCGACGGCTGGCGCTCCTCCTGCACCTCGATCTGGGGATTGTCGAGCGCGAAGCGGTTCGCGATGTCCTGGGTGAGCTGCTTGATGAGCTCGCCGCGGCGGCCGATGAGAATGCCGGGGCGCTCGCAGATGAGCGTGACGCGGGTGCCCATCGGGGTCCGCTGGATGTCGAGCCCGCCGAAGCCGGCCCGGGCGCTCTCGTGGACGAGGAAGTCCTTGAGGAGGACCCGGCGGGTCGCCTCCTGGATGACCTTGCGCTCGCTCGCCATCGCCTACGCCTCCCCCCGCTCCGCGAGGACGATCTCGACGTTCGTGGTCTGCTCGTTCCAGGCCGTCGCGCGGCCGTGGGCACGGGGCATGCTCGCCTTCTGGATGCGGCCCCGCCCGCTCGCGGCGACGCGGACGACGAGCTCGTCGGTGTCGAGCCCCTCGTACTCGGCGTTCGCCTCGGCGTTCTTGAGGACCTCGAGGACCTGCGCGGCGACCTTGCGCGGAAAGCGGCCCGGCCCCGTACGGGGCTTGTGGGCGGTCTCCTGGTTGTAGCGGCGGAACGGGACGGGACGCTCGAGCGCGACGACCTCCTCGAGGAAGATCCGCGCCCGGTCGAGCGGCAGGCCCCGGATCGCGTTCAGCACCTCGTAGGTCTTCTTCGGCGAGATGGGCAGCTCGATGCCCCGCGCGCGGGCCACCGTGACCCCCGACGCTTCCGTGTACGTGTACCCGCGCATCGCACCGTCCTCCCTACTTCAGCGGCATGAACTTCGACGACCGCGTCGCGCCGACCCCGGGTCCGGAGTGCTTCTCGAAGCGCCGCGTGAGGGCGAACTCCCCGTAGTAGTGCCCGATCATCTCGGGGCGCACCTCGAACTCCTTGAACTCCTTGCCCGTGTACACCGAGACCCGGTGCCCGACGTGGTCGGGGAGGACCAGGGCGTCCCGGACGTGGGTGCGCAGCGCCTTCTCCCGGGGGAACTCGCGGATCTTCTCGAGGAAGCGGCGCTGCTCGTCGGTGAAGCCCCGCCGGATCGATCGGCGCGCGCGGGCGGTCAGGACCTTCGACAGCTCCTCGAGGCTCATCCCCTGCAGCTCGGGCAGCGTGCGCCCGTGGAGCGTGAACTCTCGCTTGCGGCGGACCTCGACCTTCTTCGCGCGACGCGCCTTCGCCATGGCCTAGAGCCCCCCGCGCTTGCCGCGGCGTCGGCGCCGCTGGGATCGGGAGAACCGTCCGACCTTGGCCCCCGGCCACGTCCCCGACGACACGGTGCTCGGGCGGCCCACGTGCTGGTGGGCGCCGCCACCGTGGGGGTGGTTGACGGGGTTCATCGCGACGCCGCGCACGGTGAACGGCGCGCGCGCGAGGGAGCGGTAGGCGAGGACCTTCTTGCCGGCCTTGATGATCGGGCGCTCGGCCCGGCCGCCCCCGGCGACCGCGCCGACCTGGGCGCGGCACGTGGCGAGGACGACCTTGAAGACGCCCGACGGGAGCTGGAGGGTCACCTCGCGACCGGAATGCGCGACGACGAGGGCGTTCGTTCCCGCGGCCCGGACGAGCCGGCCGCCGTCGAACGGGTTGACCTCGATGTTCGAGACGAGCGTCCCGTCCGGGATCTCCGCGAGCGGCAGGATCCCGCCGCGAACGACCGGGCCGGCGTTGAGGCTGATGCGGTCGCCCGTCGCGAGGCCGGCCGAGGCGATGACCCGGACGTTGCCGCCCTGGGGATCGGTGACGTCGGCGACCGGCGCCGAGCGGCCGGGGGCCTGCGCGATCGCGACCACGACGCCCTCTCCCTGGACGGAGGGGGACGGCAGGTAGACGGCGCCGTGATGGCGGTGGCTCGGCGAGCGGTAGGGCCCGGTGCCGGCCCCGCGTCGCCGGGAGATGATGCGCTTCCCCATCAGAACACTCCCGCCCGGCTCCCGATGTCCTCAGCGGAGAACGGGGGCGCGAACTTCACGGTCGCGATCTTGCCGGTCCGTACGATCTTCACCGTGACCTTCGCGACCTTGCACTGGTAGACCTCCTCGACGGCCCGGCGGATCTCGGCGCGGTTGGCGCGCCGGTCGACGACGAACTCGAGCTTGTTCTGCCGCTCCATCTCGTCCATCGACTTCTCCGTGACGTAGGCGTGCAGGAGGATGCGGTGGCGCAGGTTGGTCATGCCGCACCTCCGGTCCCGCGCTCCCCGAGCGCGGCGAGGGCGGCCTGCGAGTAGAGGGTGAGGCGGCCCGCATCGCCCCCGGGGGCGAGGTCCTCGGCCCCGAGGCGGTGGACCCAGACGACATCGACGCCGGGAAAGTTGCGGAAGCCCCGGGCCTTTCCGGGGGCGCTCGTGACGAGGAGAAGGCTCCGCGGCTCGCGGCGGGGCCGCCCGCGGCGCCGGCCCCGGCCGGCCCGAAGGTGGACGCCGTCGCCGGCGCGTTCGACGTCGGCCCAGAGCTTGAGCCGGGTCAGAAGGTCGCGCGCCTGCGCGCTCGTCAGGATCTCCTCGACCTTCGCGTCGAGGACGACCGGGAAGTGGAGGTCGTCGGGGACCCGATGGCCCCGCGCCCGGACGAGCCGCCCCTCGCGGGTCGCCGCGAGGGCGCTCGCGAAGGCGAGGCGGCGCTCCTTGGTGTTGATCTTCTTCGTCCAGATCGTGTCGACGCGCGGAGGATGCGCCGGGCGCCCGCCCACGGTGTTCGGGGCCTGGGCGCCGGTCATGGAGTTCATCAGTCGGGGCGTTCGGGAGACCCCCTTCCCCTTCCCCGACCACTCGACGGAGTGGCGAAGGCCCGCCGTCAGGCTCGTCCCGTGCGGCTGCCGCCGGGCGGCCTGGGCGGAGACCACGGCCCGCCGGATGAGGTCGGGCCGTAGGGGGGCCGAGAAAGCGAGCGGGAGGCTCACGAGGTCGCCCGGGCTCCCCTGAAGGCTCAGGAGGTGGACGCGGTGATGCGGCGCGTGGTGCTCCGTGGGGGCCGGCTCGGCCCCCGTCTTCCTCGTGGCGCTCATGCTCCCTGCTTCGAGCGCGTGCTCAGATAGCGGATGTCGACCTTCTCGACGGCCGCCACATGGCCCCGCATGGGGGCGCGGAAGCGGAGCAGCCGCTTCGACGGGCCCGGGAGCGAACCGTGGAGGACGACGCACGCCGACCGTACCTCGCCGTAGTGGGGGAACCCTCCGGCCGGGGTCACGTTGTCGGTCCGGGGGTCCTTGACGATCTTGAGGACGCGGAGGTTGTACTGGGTCCGGCGATGGTAGCCCATCTGGCCGGCCTGGGGGATGCGGTAGGAGACGAAGCTCGGATTGTGGGGACCGAGCGTGCCGATCATCCGGCGGTGCTTGGAGTTCTTCCGCGGCTGGAGCTTGACCCCCCAGCGCTGGATGTGGCCCTGGAACCCCTTGCCCTTGGTCACGCCGATGACGTCCAGGAACTCCCCTTCCTTGGTGAGCTGCTCGACGGGGGCCTCGCTGCCGATCTTCGCGAGCGCGAACTGCCGCCGCTCCTCGAACTTCTCGCCCGAGACCCGGACCTCGAACAGCTGCGGGCTCTTCGCCCCGACGCCGCTGACGAGCTGGGGCTGGGTATGGACGATCAGGCGCACCTCGTCCGCGGGCACGGAGGTGAAGGCCTCTCGGGCCGCGTCCGGGCTCGCCGGGTGCGGCGGGATCCGCCGCGCGAGCTCCTCGGCGGGCTTGTCGGCCCAGACCTCGGCGACGACGCGCGCGCCGTAGGGGTCGCGGCGATAGAGCCGCGCGCCGACGATGCGCAGCGGAGGGACCTCGACGACCGTCACGGGGACGGAGACCTCCTGACCCGCCGTCGTCGAGCGCTTGCGGTAATCGACGATGAAGGCGTGGGTCATGCCGACCTTGAAGCCGGCGAACCCCTCGATGGCCGGGGCCTTCGGACCCGCCGGCCAGGCGCGGATGCGGGGCACCGGTCGGGCGGAGCGGGAACGCGGGGAGAAGCCGAGGGAGCCTCGGCGGGGACGGTGACGTCGGGCCATGGGTCGATGGGGAGTGCTGCCTCCAGTGGGGGGGCCGGAGAAACGTGCTCTATATAACGCTACGGACGAACACGGGCCGTCCTCCTCGAGAATTCACGTTTTTCTCGAGGGAGCGCGGGCACGGCCGGGCCCGCGGTCCCGAACGCGCGCGTAGAGGCGCCCCGCCCGGAGCGTCCTCCGCCCAACGCGCCCGGGCCGTCCCACGGGGGCGGTCGTCTCGCCGCCGCGGCATTGGCGCGCGCCGCGTCGAAGGTGTATATACTCCGCTCCACTAGGACGGGTGCCCATGGACACCGACCGGGAAGGGGCCAGGGTCCCGTTCACCGAACCCGCCCGCCTCTGGAGCGTCGACGAGGCGAACCAGCGCCTTGACGATCTCCGCGAGCTCCTTCCCCAGCTGCGGGCGTGGGTCGTCCGCCTGCGCAAGGTCCACGACGAGATCCACCGCCTCTCGGCGTTCTGGGGCCGGGAGGTCGACGCCTCCGACCACCCCGACCGCGCCCTCAAGCGCCGCCTGGACGCCGAGTGGCGCGACCTGTCGCACCGCCTCGAGGAGAAGGTCGACGCGCTGCGCGACGAGGGGATCGAGGTCAAGGACCTCGAGAGCGGGCTCATCGACTTCTACGCCCTGCGGGACAACGAGGTCGTCTTCCTCTGCTGGCAGCGCGGGGAGGACGAGGTGGCCTTCTTCCACACCCTGGACGGCGGCTACACGACGCGGCGGTCCCTGACCGAGGGCCGGCACCGCACCCCGACGCGCTCCCACCGCGGCGCCTAGGCGCCGTCAGAAGGGGTCGGGCGGCCGTCCGACCCAGATCATCGCGCTCGCGGAAAGGAGGAAGGCGACGACCCCGAGGGCGGTCGCGGCGGTGATCGCCCAGTCGAGGAGAGGAAAGGCGGTCGTCGCGCCGAGCTCGACGAGGGCGATCGGCGCGACCATCGCGCCGACCCCCGCCGACGCGGCGACGACCGGCCGGCGCCCGCGGTAGGCGAAGAGCGCCCCCGCCGCGGCGAGGAAGCCGCCGATGGCGAGAAGGACCGTCGCCGACCAGAGGTTCGCGACGTACGTCTCGAGGTTGGCGAACGGGCTCTCCGCGATCTGGTCGGCGGGGTACGTCGCTCCCCCCGACATCGCGACGCTCACCTGCCCGCCGGGCCCGGCGCCGGTCGCCCGGTAGGACGCCGACAGGAACACCGCGATGTTCACCGTGCGGTAGCCCGGTGCGCTCACGTTGAGGACGGCGGCCCCGGCCGGGATGCCGCGGAATCCGAACTCGCCCGAGGCCGAGGTGGTCACGGTGGTGTTGTAGCCGGCCTCGGACCGGAGGTTGACGGTCGCTCCGGCGAGCGGAGCGCCGGAGGCGAGGACGACCTTCCCCCCCAGCGAGAACTGCCCCGGCGCGAGCGAGGAGGCCCCGCCCCAGAGGAGGAAGCCGGCGATCCCGAGGAGGAGCAGCGCGGTCGCGACGAGCGCGGCCGCGGTCACGCGGCCGATGGCCGGTGCGGGCCGCCGGGGGGCGGGGAGCGCGGGATAAAGGCCCGGGTACGCTTCCCAGCTGAACAGGGGGGGAGGGTCGCGGGGAGCCAGGACCGGAAAGGTCGCACCGCACGCCGGGCAGATCACCCAGCCGGCCGCGGTGGTCATCGGCGGGGGGACCGCGACGGCCGCGGCGCATCGCGGGCAGCGCAGCGGGACCCACGGCGTCGCCACGGCGCTCCCCAGAGGGCGGGGGGCGGATTAGGCTTGAGGCGGGCCCTCGCGAAGGTCCATCTGCGCGTCGCGGCGGTCGATGACGGGGCGTTCACCCGCCGCCACCGCAGCGCCCCCATCGCGGCGGTCATCGTCTCGGTGCCGGGGACGATCGAGGCGGTCCTCCTCGACCGGGTCGAGGTCGACGGGAACGACGCCACGGATCGCATCGCGCACCTCCTGAAGGGCTCCGACCACCTCGAGGGGGTCCGCGCGGTGCTGCTCGACGGGGTCGTCGTCGGTGGCTTCAACGTCATCGACCTCCCCGCGCTCGCCCGGCGCCTTAACCGTCCGCTCGTCGCCGTCACCCGGCGGCGGCCGGACCTTCCCCGCCTCCGGGCGGCGATCGGGAAGTACTTCCCGCAGGATGCGGCGCGACGGTGGCGCCGGCTCACCGCCCGACCGCTGTTCCGGGTGCCGACCGCCGGGGCCCCGATCTACGCCGCGTGCGTCGGCTGCACCCGGGCCGAGGCGATCGAGCTCGTGCGCCGCACGACGGTCCGCGGCTTTTGGCCGGAGCCGCTCAAGGTCGCGCATCTCATCGCGAGCGCCGCCGGGACCCCGGGCGCCCGACGCGTACGGACGAACGCTTAAGGGGGCGGCCGGGGATGTGGAGGCCGGGCCTGTAGCTTAGCTTGGACAAAGTACTGGCCTTCTAAGCCAGCAATCTCGGGTTCAAACGCCGCCGGGGGACGGACCCTCGCGGGGGAGACTCCCGACAGGCCCGTCTACGCCGGTCCGGCCCCTGCGCTCCCTTGGACCTCCGCGTCGCAGCGGGCGCACACGATCCCCTTCCAGTTCGGGGGGAGGGCGTCGCCGCAGAGCGGGCAGGTGGCGCGGGCGTCGGCCGCCGCGATGAGCTCGAGGACGCTCGTCCGCAACTGGGGGTTCGGCAGCGGGGGAAGGGCGTCGTCCCGCGGCGCCGGCACGAGGGGAAGGACCGGGTCGAAGCGCGGGCGGTAGATCCCCGTCCGCCGGTCGAGGGTCGCGAGCCCCCGGGCGGCCAGCGCGTCGAGCGCCGAGGCCGCCAGCTCGCGGACCCCCCCGAGGACCTGGCCGAGCTCGAGCGGGCTTATCCCGTGCGTCTCGCTCAGCACCTCGAGCGCACGGGCGGTGATCGGGGAGAGCTCGCCCCGGGCGACGAGGCTGTCGAGGGCGTAGGCGAGGCGCGGGGGCCGCCGGACGCGGCGGGACAGGGCGAGGCGGCCGGCGCGCCGGTCCCTCAGGAGGTGGCCGCTGACCAGGTCGAGGTCGTAGCGCAGCCGGTCGTCGGAGCGGTAGACGAGCAGGGTCGTCGAGAGCGGGACGATCCCCGTCGTCCGGACCAGCTCGGCGACCTCGGGGAGCGTGAGCAGGCGGTCGATGCGGCCCCGCGCGGCGGCGACCGGGTCGCCGGCCTCCTCCTCGACGCGGGAGCGGGGCACGTACAGCTCCCGGAGGGCGAAGCGGCCGATCGCCCGGCGGGCCGGGGCCGATCCGAGGGGGGTGATGTCGGCGCTCCCGTCGGCGTTGAGCTCGATCGACCGGAACGGCACGAGCCAGTCCCACGCGCTCCCGTCGGGCGGGGGCGCGGCGAGGAAGATCTTCCCCCGGTCGAACGGCGCCGAGTCGTCGCCGAGGGCGTCGAAGACGGACCAGACCGGACGCCCGCCGAACTCGAGCGAGAGCTCGGCGAGCGGCGGCGGACGATGGGCGAGGTACTCCTGGACCGTCCGCCCGAGCGCGGACTCGGAGTAGGCGTCGTGGCTGGCCGGGCTGCGCCGCCGCGCGAAGGCGTTGAGCTCATCGAGCGACGCGCCGGGCACCTTGAGCTCGCTCCCCCAAGAGCAACTCGTAGAGAGAGATAAACCGTCGGGCGGTCGCGTCGATCGAGGCGGTGCGGCCCACGTAGCGTCGCGCCGCCTCGCCGAGCCGCCGGCGCCCGTCCGGGTCGGTCAAGAGGCCGGCGATCGCCGACGCGAGGCCGGCGGAAGACCGCGGGTCGACGACGCGACCGGTCGTCCCGTCCTCGACGATGTCCGCGGGCCCGCCGACGCTCGACACGACGCACGCGGCGCCGGCCGCCATCGCCTCGAGCAGCGCGACGGAGGAGGTGTCCGAGGTCGACGGAAGGACGAAGACCGAGGTCTGGGCGAGGAGCGCCGGCTTCTCCTCCTCGGCGACGGGTCCCAGGTAGCGGACCCGGCGCGCGAGCACCGCCTCGTCGCGCAGGCGCGCGCGGACCCGGTCGGCCTCGGGGCCGCTGCCGGCGACGACCGCCCGGAACGGCGGGTCCCCGGGGATCGCCGCGACGGCGTCCAGGAAGCGGTGGACGCCCTTGTCCACCGTCAGGCGGCCGAGGTAGGTGACGAGCGGGGCGTCGGGGAGCCCGCAGCGCTCCCTCCAGTCGGGGACCGAGATCCCCGGGCGGAAGCGGTCGACCTCGATGCCGTTCGGGACGACCTCCACGGCCCGCCGGAACGGCTTGCCGGCGCTCCCGAGGAGGGCGCGCCGGGCGGCGTCGGTCGGGGCGGTCGTGATATCGCACCTCCAGTAGGTGCCGAGGGTGTACCACCGGGCGGCCGCGAAGAACAACCCGACGAGCGGGTTCGCCGGGAAGCTCGAGCGCATCTCCCAGACGTTCGTGTGGAACGTGCCCACGAGGGGCTTGCCGTAACGGCGGGCGGACAAGAAGCCGGCGCTCCCCATCATCCCCGGGGTGTGGACGTGGACGACATCCACCCCGGCCAGGTGCTCGCCGCGGAGCCGAAGGAACGGGAACAGGGCCCAGCGGTACTCGGCGTAGAGCGGGACCGGGAGCGAGCGCACGCGGACGACGGGGATCCCGTCGACCACGTCCCGGCGGCTCGGCGCGCCGACGGTGGGATGCGTCGTGAAGACGCGGACCCCATGGCCGAGGCGCACGAGCGCGCGGGCGAGATCGCTCACCTCGACGGCGACGCCATCGCGGGTGGGGGGGAAGGTCTCCGTGAAGAACGCGATCTCCATCGGTGCGGCCCGCCGTCAGAGTAGGTTGGTGAAGGAACGCTGGAGCAGGCTCAACGTCCGGTCCTCGACGCCCTTCGGGTCGACGGAGAGGACCACCGTCGACCCCGTCGCCTGCGCCGTCTGGGTCGCCCAGGCGACGAACCGCAGCATCGGGTCGACGCCGTGCTCCGTCGCCATGATCTCGAAGACGTCGAGGTAGACGAGGGCGCCGCCGGGTCCCTCCATCGCGGCGCGCAGACGGCCCGAGAGGTCCGTCGGCGAGGTCGGGCCGGTCGCGCCGGGGCCGACCCGCAGGACGGTGAGACGCCCCGGGTCGATGCCCGGAAGCGCGGGGGGCCGGAAGCTCGCGACCAGGAGACGGGGGTAGGCGGCCCCGTTCGCCTCGACGAACGCGACGGCGCGCAGGGGGCGCTCCTCCCGGAAGAGATAGCTCTCCCCGGGGGAGAGGACGGGGACGACCCGCTCCCCGGGGGCGGGACGCGCGGCCGCGGGGACGAGGGGGGCCGGAGCCGGGGGCCGGAAAAGGGCGCTCCAGCTCGGCTGGCGGGGGGGACCGGTGAGGCTGCGGCGCTTGAGCTCGACGTCGTCCCGGAGGCGGGCGAGCCGGCTCTCGATGAGCATCCGGAGCTCCTGGACGGTGTGGCCGCGCGCGGCGTGCCCGAGGACCTCGCGCAGCGCCTCCCGTAGGCCTTCGCCGTACCCGTCCGCGTACGCCCGGGCGAACTCATCGTCGGCCCCGGGGTCGGGCCGGCGGGGGCCGTTCCCGTTCGACGGGGACGGGCCGCTCACGCCCGCGCGGCCCCGGCCCCGGGACCCGGGGCTACCGGGGCCGTCCCGCGGGGCCCGCGGGGCGCCGGGGCCGCGCCGCCGCTGTCCGCCGGGGCGAACTTGTAGCCGTAGTGGATGACGCCGGCCCGGCCGTCCTCGCGCAGCTTGCGGAAGGTGGCCCGTACCTTGAGGCCGATCCGGACCGTGTGCGGGTCGACGTCGACGACCTGACCGGTGAGCGTCGGGCCTTCGCGGGTCCGCACGAGGGCGACCACGTACGGGACCTGCATCTCGAAGCCCTCGGCGGCGTCGTGGACGACGGAATAGGTGATGACCTCGCCCTCACCCGAAAGCTGGAACGGCTCGAGCTTGCCGATCGACTGGCGGTGCGTCGAGCAGGTCGGGCAGACCGACCGGGGCGGGAAGTACACCGTCCGGCAGTTCGTGCAGCGCGACCCGCCGAGGTTGTAGCGTCGGGGCGTCTCTCTCCAGAATCGTGCGATCGCCATGACACTCCTCCGTTCAGTTGACCCTCTCGAGCAGGTGGACGACGCTCGTCGCCCCCGTGCCTCCCACGTCGTGGAGGAGGCCGAGGTTCGTCGCGGGGGCCTGCCGTTCCTTCGCCTCGCCCCTCAGCTGGCGGACGACCTCGACGGCCTGGGCGACGCCCACGGCCCCGAACGGGCAGCCCTGCGCCTTGAGCCCACCGGACGGGTTGACGGTGAGCTTCTGGCCCAGGGCGAACTGGCCCGCGGCGAACGCGGGTCCGCTCTGGCCCTTCGGCACGAAGCCGAGGTCCTCGAGCGCGAGCAGCGCCGAGATCGTGAAGCCATCGTGGACCTCGGCGACCCCGACGTCCTCCGGCGCCCGCCGCGCCTGGGCGAACGCCCGCTTCGCGGCGACGACCGTCGAATCGATCGTCGTGAGGTCCCGGCGATGATGGAGCGCCATCGTATCGCAGGCGACCTGGCTGGCCACGATGCGGATGGGGGTATCGGTGAACTTGCGCGCCCGCTCGAGCGGGCCGAGGACGACCGCGGCCGCCCCGTCGGAGAGCGGGGCGCAGTCGAGCATCCCGAGCGGTTCCGCGACCGGCGTCGCCCGGAGGACCTGGTCGAGCGTGAGGCGGTTGCGGTAGTGGGCGTTCGGGTTCTTCGCCCCCATCTCGTGCGCCTGGACGGCGACGCTCGCGAGCGCCTCGCGGGTGGTGCCGTAGTCGTGCATGTGGCGACGGGCCATCATCGCCCAGAGGGCGGGCAGGGTCGCCCCGAAGACCTCCTCCCACTCGTGGTCCGCCGTCGAATTGATGATGCGGTTCGCCTCGGTGTCGGCGACATCGGTGAGCTTCTCCGCCCCGCCGACGACGACGAAGTCGTGCGCCCCGCTCGCCACGGCGAGGTATCCCTGGTGGAGGGCGAGCGCCCCGGAGGCGCCGCCGCCCTCGATCCGGACCGCCTCGAGGTGGTGGCCGGCGAGGCCGGCGTAGTCGAGGATGAGGGGCGCGATGTGCTCCTGGTCGATCAGCGAGCCGCTGGCCATGTTGCCCATGTAGAGCGCGCCGAGGTCCCCGCTCGAGAGCTTCGCGTCGACGAGCGCCTGGAAGCCGGCTTCGATCCCGATCTCCCGGAACGACCGGTCCCAGAGCTCGCCGAACCGCGTCATCCCGGCGCCGAGGATCGCGACCTCGCGCATCGTTACGTCCCCCCCATGTGGATCTTCCCGCGGTACTTCGCGTACGTCGCGTAGTTCAGCTCGATGCCCTGGTCGAGATACTCCTGGACCGGAAGACCGTAGCTCCGGTCGAACCGGGCGATCTCGTCCGTCGTCTCGATGTCGAACGCGTCCGAGCCGGCGCCGCTCCCGTAGCCGACGACGAGGATCCGCTGGCCGGGGGCGGCGCGGTCGAGGACGTTCGCGAGGCCGAGGAGGGCGGCCCCGGAGTAGGTGTTGCCGATGTAGGGGGTGACGAGGCCGTAGCGCATCTGCTCGTCGGTGAACCCGAGCTGCTTACCGATGCGCTGGGGGAACTTCCCGTTCGGCTGGTGGAAGACGACGTGGGCGTAGTCGCGCGGCGTCGTGCCGACCTCCTCCATGATGCGCCGGGCGCACTCGCCGACGTGGCGGAAGTAGGCCGGCTCGCCGGTGAAGCGGCCGCCATGGCTCGGGTAGCGCTGGCCCTCGCGGCGCCAGAAGTCGGGCGTGTCGGTCGTGTAGGAGAGGGTGCGGTGCACCTGCGCGATCACCCGTTCCCTCCCGATGACGAGCGCCGCGCCGCCCGCGCTCGCGCTGTACTCGAGCGCGTCTCCCGGGGCGCCCTGCGACGTGTCGGAGCCGATGGCGACCCCGTAGCGGATCATCCCCGAGGCGACGAGGCCGAGGCACGTCTGGATCGCCGCCGTCCCCGCCTTGCAGGCGAACTCGAAGTCGGCCGCCGTCAGGTTCGGGGTCGCCCCCACGGCCTGCGCCACCACGGAGGCCGTCGGCTTGACCGCGTAGGGGTGGGACTCGCTCCCCACGTAGATCGCCCCGAGCTCCTGCGGGTCGATGGCCCCGCGGAGGAGCGCCGTCCGCAGCGCCTCGGTGCTGATCGTGATCGTGTCCTCGTCCGGCGCCGGCACGCTCTTGCGGTGGACGTTCAGGCCCTGGCCCATCGCCGTCCCGTCGGTCCCCCAGACCTTCCCGATCTCCTCCGGCGTGATCCGGTAGCGCGGCACGTAGGCGCCGTAACTCACGATCCCTGCGTCCATGGCTGCTTCACTCCCCCTTCGCCTAGAGCTCCTCGAGGCGCTCGAGCACCTCGGCGGCGCCGTACGGCGTGGTCAGGAGAGGGATGTTCTCGACCTCACTGAGCCGGACCGCGAGCGGGTCGACGCGGCCGGGGTTAGAGAGGACGACGGCCGCCGGCTTGAGCGGGTGGGCGCGGATCGCCACCATCGGGGAGCGGCCGTACTTGACGTTGGCGAAGATCAGCGCCCGCTGGGTCGTCCAGCCGTACATCTCCACGAAGTGGGAGGCGTCGATCGACAGGATCGCCCGGGGGGCATCGACCAGGGTAAACCCATGGATGTCCCGGTGAAGGTCGACGCGGCTCGCCATCTTCGCCTCGAGGGCGTCGGCGAGGGATTTGAGCGGCACCGCGACGGAGAACTCGCGCATCCCCAGGATCCCCTCGGAGTGCGGGCGCCGCCCGAGCCGCGCCGACACCTTCCCGCCGCTCTGCTGGTCGAGCGCGAGGAGGGCGTGGACGTACTTCCGGATGAAGCCGGCACCGGGACTCGCCCGGCGCTCCGCCTCGTAGTCGCTGACGACCGACGGGACGGTCGAGAGGGACCGGGCCAGGTCCCGCTGCGAGACCCCGAAGTCCTCGCGCCACTTGCGAAGGGTGCGTCCCGGGTGGGCCGAGAGGACGACCTCCCCGGCGATCTTCTCCTCGATGGTGGTGTCCACGGGTCCCTCGGAGGAGGGGTGCGGTATAAAGCGGTGCCTCCGCATGTCGTCCGGGGGGTTCGACACCGGACGAACTCGCCCGCGATCCGGGCGAGCGGAGGAGTGGACCGGGCGAGAGTTTCCGGCGCGGGGGGAGGTCCCCCGCGTCCGTTTGAACTCGCGGCCTCTACCTTGCCAAGGTAGCGATCTTCCGGACTGATCTACCGGCCCACGCCGACTCGGCGACGCGGCTCGACACATAACCGTTGTCACCCGTCCGAGCCGGCGCTCCGGCCCCCGACGAGGGTTTGAACGCGGCCGGGCCTGAGGGGCGGCATGGCCCGCACGCACGCCGCGGGGCGCCCCCGCTACCGGCTGCGGCGGGTCGCCTTGACCGACCTCGAGCTCCTCGGCAAGCACCGCGCGGGAATGTGGCGGGACATCGGGGGCCGGTCCGAGCGGGCGATCGCCGGCCACCTGCCCGCGTACCGCCGGTGGCTGCGCACGGCATTCGCGCGTCGCCGGGTGACCGGGTTCGTCGCCGAGGATGCGGACGGTGCTCCGGTCGCGAGCGGTCTCGTCTGGTTCCAGGACGCCCAGCCCCGGCCCGGGGAGCTCGCGCCGCAGGCGCCGTACATCCTCTCGATGTACACCGAACCCGCGCATCGGGGCCACGGTCTCGCCACCCAGATCGTCCGGGCCCTCATCGCCCTCTGCCGGTCGCGGGGCTACCGGCGGGTGACCCTCCACGCGAGCGAAGCCGGGCGGCCCGTCTACGCACGCCTCGGGTTCGTCCCCACCCGCGAGATGCGCCGGTTCCTTTCGGCCCGGACCCGGTCGGCGGCCCGCGCCCCGGCGGTCCGCCGGTCCCGATAGCCCTCGGCGTGCCGACGCAAACTGTTATGCCCCGGGGGCCGCTCAGCGCCCGGGATGACCGAGGACTCCTCCGGAACGGAACCCCTCGAGGTGCTCCTGAAGAGCACCCAGGACCTCCTGAAGCCCGAGGTCCTTGTCCGCGAGGCGACGCGGGACATCGTCAAGGAGGAGATCCGCCGCCACCTCGAAAAGACCCTCCACGAAGACCCTTCGCTCGAGCACGATCTGAAGGACGCGGTCCGGGCCCTTCTCGAGGCGCGGGCCCTCGAGTACGCCGCGGTCCTCCGGGTCGGCACCGTCACGGCCCGGCTCGGGATGGCCGCGATCCCGCCGGAGCTGCGCAGCGCGCTGACCCGCGACGTCGTCGACCTGATCAGCAAGGAGCTCGGACAGATTGTCGAGAAATCCCTCTAGCGCCTCCCTCGCGCCCGATGAGGTCCGGATCTACGAGCTCAAGCGGATCGACGTCGAGGGGGCCATCGTCATCGACGGCTTCCCGTCCGTCGGGCTCGTGAGCTCGATCGTCGCGAACTACCTGATCGATACCCTCCAGATGGAGCAGATCGGGATCGTCGAATCTCCCGCGTTCCCGACCGTCTCGCTCGTCCGTAACGGGAACCCGCACCATCCGGTGCGCATCTACGCCGGTCGGCCGGCGGCCGACCGCACCGGCCGCGTGGCCGACCGGATCGTCGCCTTCGTTTCGGAGTTCCATCCGGCGCCGACGGTGATCCACCCGCTCGCGACGACGATCATGGACTGGATCCAGGAGCAGCGCTGCGGGCTCCTCGTCTCCCCCGAGGGCCTCGTCGTCGACCGCCCCGAGGGCGAGCCCCGGGGCCGGCCGACGAAGCTCGCCGACGTCAAGGTCTACGGCGTCGCAAGCACCCGGAAGGCGAGCGAGCTCTACATCGAGCCGAACACGCTCCCGTTCATCGAGGGGGTCATCACCGGGATCGCCGGGGTCCTGCTCAACGAGGGCCGGCGCCGGGGCTTTGACGTCCTGACGTTCCTCGCCGAGGCCCAGTCCGACTACCCCGACGCCCGCGCGGCGGCGAAGGTGATCGAGACGATCAATCGCATCCTGCTGCGGACCCCGCTCGACCCGGTCCCGCTCTACCACGAGGCGGAGCGGATCGAGCAGCAGCTCCTGTCGATCCAGCGGCATGCCTCCGACAAGGGCCACACCGAGCGCCCGCCGGCCGCCTCTCCCCCCATGTACCGGTAGCCCGGCTCAGCGTCGGCGGCGACCCACCGCCCGCGGACGGGGCGCGACCTTCGGAGGGCGAGGGCCCTTTCCCTCCGTGCGCCGGAGCAGCTCCCGGACACCGCGGACGAGCGCGTCGACGTCCGTCCCGTCGTTGTAGAGATAGAACGAGGCGCGGACGTTGCCCGTGAGGCCGCGTCGGTCGTACCAGGAGTGCACGCAGTGCCGGCCCGAGCGGACCAGGACCGAGTGCCCCGCGTCCAGGAAGAGGGCGGCGTCGTGGCTGTCGACCCCGTCGAGCGCGAAGGCGAGGATGCTCGGTCGGTCGGCGGGGTCCGCCGGTCCGAGCGGGTGGAACCGGTCCTCGCCGGCGAGGGCGGCCGTCGCGCGCGCGTTGAGGCGGCGGTCGTGGTCGGCGATCGTGTCCCGGCCGGCCGCCTCGAGGTAGCGGACCGCCGCGTGGCTTCCGAGGACGCCGGCGTAGTTCTGGAGGCCGGCCTCGAAGCGGTGGGGCGGGGGCCGGAGGGCGTGCTCGGTCAGCGTCGTCCATTCGACCGTCTCCCCGCCCACCAAAAGCGGCTCGAGCGTGTCGAGGGCGCCGGGGGCGGCCGCAAGGACCCCGGTGCCGGTCGGCCCGAGCATCTTGTGGCCGGAGAGGGCGTAGAAATCCGCGCCGAGGCGGGCGAGGTCGATGGGGACGTGCGGCGCCGCCTGGCATCCATCCAACAGGACGCGCGCGCCGTGGGCATGGGCGCGCTCGACGATCTCGGCGACGGGCAACGAGCGCCCGTCGAGGTTCGAGGTGTGGAACAGGCTCACCAGCGTCACGCCGCGCGCGACGCGCTCCTCGAACGCCTCGAGGTCGAACGACCCGTCCTCCGGGAGCGGGAGGACGTCGAGGCCGACGCCCCGCTCGGTGCCCAGGCGTTGCCAGAGCACGAGGTTGGAGTTGTGCTCCTGGTCGGAGACGAGCACGCGGTCGCCCCGCCCCAGCGAGAGCCCCCGGCCCACGAGGTTGATCGCTTCGGTCGCGTTGCGGACAAAGACGATGGACGCGGCGTCCCGGGTCCCCAGGAACCGGGCGAACCCCTCCCTCGCCGCCTCGAAGCGGTGGGAGACCTCCTCGGAGAACCGATGGAGGCTGCGCCCGGCGCAGCCCGGAAAGTCCCGGTAGTACTCCTCCATCGCCCGGAGCACCGGGCGCGGGACGAGCGACATGCACGCCGAATCGAGATAGTGGATCATCGGGCGGCCGGGACGGCGCGCGAGCGCCGGAAAGTCGGCCCGACACCCGGCCCGGGGCATCGTCAGGCCCCCTGGAGCGCGACGGTGGCGGCGGCGAGGCCCGCCGAACCCATGACCAGCGCGGCGTCGGTCGGGGCGAACGTGGCGCTGTGGAGGGTGGCCGGAGCGGCGGCGGTCCCGGTCCCGAGGAACAGGAGCGTTCCGGGAACCCGCTCGAGGTAGCGCGAGAAGTCCTCCGCGCCGAGGACGGGCCGCTCGAGCTCGCGGACCGCCCGCTCGCCGAACTCCTCGGCGAGCCCGCTCACGACCACTTCGGTCGCGGCGGGGGAATTGACGGTCACCGGGTAGCCCCGCCGGTAGACGATGCGGACCCGCGCGCCCAACCCGGCGGCAAGGGCGCGGACGCGGCGACGGAACGCGCGTTCCATGAGGTCGCGGGTCCCCGGGCTCAGCGTGCGGACCGTGCCCTCGATGACCACCTCGTCCGGGAGGATGTTGTGCCGGGTGCCCCCGTGCACCGACCCGACGCTCACCACGACCGGGTCGAGCGGGTCGCGCACGCGGCTCACGAGCGCCGGAAGACCCGCCACGATCTCGGCCGCGGCGAGGATCGCGTCCGGACCGCGATGGGGGTAGGCCGCATGCCCGCCGCGGCCGAGGACGGTGACGCGGAAGCGGTCCGCGGCCGCCATGATCGGTCCCTTGCGCCAGCCGTAGCTGCCGAGGGGGAGGCCCGGCTCGACGTGCTGGCCGAGGACGTAGTCGACCGGGGGGTCGTCGAACGCCCCCCGCTCGAGGAACGGCGCCGCGCCGCCCCGTTCGCCATCCTCCTCCGCGGGCTGGAAGATCAGCTTGACCGGGCCGGCGAGCGAGGAACGGCGGGCGAGGAGCGCGGCCGCGCCGAGGAGACAGGTCATGTGGACGTCGTGGCCGCACGCGTGCATGCGCCCCCGGCGGGTCGAGGTGAACGGAAGTCCCGTCGCCTCGGTGACCGGGAGGGCATCCATGTCGGCCCGGACGGCGACCACCGGCCCCCGCCGGTCGCGGCCGATCACCCCGAGGACGCCGGTGAAATCCGGGTACGTCGTCGCGGGGATCCCGAGCTCGCCCAGGATGCGCACGAGGCGGTCCCGGGTCCGTCGCTCCTCGTTCGCGAGCTCCGGGTCGCGGTGGAACTCTTCGCGCCAGCGCTTGAGCCGCGGAAGGAGGCGACGCGCTTCGCGCGAGAATGGGCCGGACCGCGGCGGCACGCTCGGGTGGGAGACCCCGAACGGTATATGACGGGAGGCGGCGATGGGCCCCACGGTCTCCGCACGGCGGTGGGCCCGGCGCCGGAGCGGGGGGGCAAAATACATAGTTATTTATAGTAACGCAGGCTTACACTTGCTGTAAAGTCGGGTGCGAGGGCTCTGTCCCTCCTCGCCCGCCGGAGTTCACCGTATGGCCAAGATCATCGGAATCGACCTCGGAACGAGCAACTCGGCCGCCGCCGTGCTGGAGGCAGGACGCCCCGTCATCATCCCTAGCGCCGAAGGGACGACCGTGGGGGGCGGGAAGGCGTTCCCGTCCTACGTCGCCTTCACGAAGGACGGCCAGCTCATCGTCGGAGAGCCCGCGCGGCGCCAGGCGATCTCGAATCCCGAGGGGACCATCACCGCGTTCAAGCGGAAGATGGGCACCGACCACAAGTACCACATCCTCGGAAAGGAGTACACGCCCCAGCAGCTGAGCGCCTTCCTCCTGCAGAAGATCAAGCGGGACGCGGAGGCGTTCCTCGGCGAGAAGGTCGAGAAGGCCGTCATCACCGTCCCCGCCTACTTCAACGACAACCAGCGCCAGGCGACCAAGGATGCGGGCGCGATCGCCGGTCTCGAGGTCGTCCGCATCATCAACGAGCCCACGGCCGCGTCGCTCGCCTACGGACTCGACAAGGGGGCGAAGTCGCAGAAGATCCTCGTCTTCGACCTCGGCGGAGGAACCCTCGATGTCACGATCATGGAGTTCGGCGAGGGGGTCTTCGAGGTCATCTCGACGAGCGGGGACACCCAGCTCGGCGGGACCGACATGGACAGCTCGCTCAGCGAGTTCATCGCCGCCGAGTTCCAGAAGGAGAGCGGCATCGACGTCCGTCGCGACAAGATGGCGATGCAGCGGGTCCGCGACGCCGCGGAGAAGGCGAAGATCGAGCTCTCCTCGACGCTCGAGACGCAGATCAACCTGCCGTTCCTGACCGCGACCCAGGACGGGCCGAAGCATCTAGCCCTTCCGCTCTCGCGCGCGAAGCTCGAGGAGCTCATCCGCCCGATCATCGAGCGGTGCCGGGGGCCGGTCGACCAGTCGATCCGCGACGCGAAGCTCGCGAAGGAGCAGATCGACCGGATCGTCCTGGTCGGAGGGCCGACGCGGATGCCGATCGTCCAGCGGTTCGTCGAGCAGTCGGTCGGCCGCCCCATCGAGCGCGGCGTCGACCCGATGGAGTGCGTCGCCATGGGCGCGGCGATCCAGGGTGGCGTCCTCGCCGGCGAGGTCAAGGACGTCCTCCTCCTCGACGTGACGCCGCTGTCCCTCGGGGTCGAGACGCTCGGCGGCGTCTTCACCAAGCTCATCGAGCGCAACACGACGATCCCGACGCGCAAGAGCCAGATCTTCACCACGGCCAGCGACAGCCAGAGCTCCGTCGAGATCAAGGTCTACCAGGGCGAGCGGCCGATCGCGGTGGACAACGTCGCCCTCGGCGACTTCATGCTCACCGGCATCCCGCCGGCCCCCCGCGGCACCCCGCAGATCGAGGTGTCGTTCGACATCGACGCGAACGGCATCCTCAACGTCTCGGCGAAGGACCTCGCGACGGGGAAGAAGCAGGGCATCACGATCACGGCGTCGACGAAGCTGTCGAAGGACGAGGTCGCGAAGATGGTCCATCAGGCGGAGGAGTTCGCCGACCGGGACCGCGAGCGGGCCCAGTCGATCGAGGCGCGGAACCGCGCCGAGTCGCTCTCGTACGAGGCCGAGCGTCTCATCGCCGAGAACAAGGACAAGATCCCCGAGCCCGACCAGGCCGAGGTCCGCGAGAAGGTCGCGGCGCTACGGACCGCGCTCGAGGGGAAGGACGCCGGCGCGGTGACGTCACGGGCCGATGAGCTCACGAAGACCCTCCACCGGATCTCCCAGCGGATGTACGAATCCGCCCGCGCCTCGGGCGGCGGCGCTCCCGGGGAGGCCCAGGGCGGGGCTCCGCCGGGCGAGGGCTCCCCGACGGGTCGCGGCTCCGCCTCGGGCCCCGTCGACGCCGACTTCAAGGTCGTCGACAAGGAACCCGGCGAGGAGAAGGGCGCGTAGGCCCGGCCCCGCGGGCGGCTACCCCCGGGCGACCTCGGCCGGCCACGCGCGGCCGGTCGGCGGGCCGACGTAGCGGACGTCGGGCCGGATGAGGCGGTTGTCGCCGACCTGCTCGAGCGCGTGCGCGGCCCATCCGGCCGTGCGCGCGACGGCGAAGGTCGGCGTGAAGAGCGCCGGAGGGAGTCCGACGGACTCGAGGGCGACGGCGCCGTAGTACTCGACGTTCGTGTAGAGCCGGCGCCCCGCCCGCTGCCGCTCGAGCGCGGCGAGCGCCTCGCGCTCCACGGCCTCCGCGAGGGCGAGGCGATCCGACGACGCGATCGCTCGGGCGATGGCGTGGAGCACGATCGCCCGGGGGTCCTCGGTCTTGTAGGCACGGTGCCCGAAACCGTAGAGCCGCTCCTTCCGTGCGAGGGTCGCCTCGATCCACCCGGGCGCCGCGGACGCGCGGCCGATCGCGTCGAGCATCGCCGCGACGCGGGCGGGGGCGCCGCCGTGCGCCGGCCCCTTGAGGGCCCCGAGGGCCGCGGTGGCCGCCGAGACGAGGTCCGAGCCGGTGGAGAGCACGACCCGGAGGGCGAAGGTCGAGGCGTTCATGCCGTGGTCGGCGAGCAGGATGAGGTACTGCTCGAGGGCGCGCGACGCGGCGGCCGAAGGTTCTTCGCCGGTCAGCATCCACAGGTAGTTCGCGGCGTGCCCGAGGTCCGGGCGCGGGGCGACCGGGGCGAGGCCGCGGGACCGGCGGACGTGGCGCGCGAGGAGGGTCGGTGCCTGGGCGATCAGGGTGAGCCCCTGCTCCCGGGTCGGCGGGGCCGGGAACGTCCCGTCCCCGAGGGCGCTCAGGCCGGTCCGCATCGCCTCGAGCGGGTCGAGGCCGGGGGGGAGGGCGTCGAGGACCCGGAGCACCCCCGCCGGTAGCGCTCGCCGCGAGGCGAGGTCGGCCGTGAGCCGGTCGAGCTCGGCCGGCCCGGGCGGGCGGCCCTGGACCAGCAGATGGACGACGCCCTCGAACGACGCCGAGCGGGCGAGGGTGTCGATCGCGAAGCCCCGGTAGTGGAGCTCCCCCGTCTCGCCGCCGACGTACGCGATCGTAGAGTCGCCCATGACGACATGCTCGAGCCCCTTCTGGGGGACCGACCGTGGTGCTTCCATCGCCGCGGGGAGAGTCGCCCGTGAGATAGCGTTGTGCGCGCGACAAAGCTTATTGGAGCCGCCCGGGTCCTCCTCGGAGATGGCCGTTCCGCCCGCCCAGCTGCTCGAGCGCATGGTCCAGCAGAAGGTCGCCCTCCGGCTGAAGGACGGCCGTGAGCTGGTGGGGCGCCTCGTCGCCGCCGATGAGCACATGAACGTCGTCCTGGACGAGGCCGAGGAGGTCCAGTCCGACTCCCGCCGTCGGCTCGGCCGGGTCGTCCTGCGCGGGTCGAACGTCGTGAGCCTGAACGCTCCCGGGGGCGCCTCCGCGCCGTCGCGCGGATGACGGCCGTGACCCCCGCGACCTCCGCGACCCCCGCCCCCCGCACGCGTCCCCGGGGGGAGGAGCGGGAGCTCCTCAAGCTCCTCGCGCTCGCCGGGGCGCACCATACCCCGGCCGTCCTCACGAGCGGAGAGCTCGGTCGTCGCCTGGGCGTGAGCCAGCAGGCCGCCGACCGCTACCTGGTCGCTCTCGAGAAGCGCGGCCTCCTCACCCGGCAGTTCGCGGCGCGCCGCCAGCGGATCACCCTCACCCCGCCCGCCCTCGAGCTCCTCCGGGCCGACTACCACGTCTACCGGCGCATCTTCGAGGGACCGGCGTCGATGCGCTTCTCCGGGGTCGTCACGAGCGGGCTCGGGGAAGGCCGCTACTACCTGAGCCAGCCGGGCTACGTGGTCCAGTTCAGCGAGCGCCTCGGCTACGCGCCGTACCCCGGGACCCTCAACGTGAAGCTCCGGCCCGAGGACCTGGCGCGCGTCTCATCGGTCCGGGGGTGGAACGGCCTCCGGATCGACGGCTTCCAGGCGGCCGGGAGGACGTTCGGCGGCGCGACGTGCCACGCCGCCCGCCTGTCGGGCCGGCCCTGCCACCTCATCGTCCCCGACCGCACGAGCCACCAGGACGTGGTCGAGTTCGTCGCTCCGGAGTTCCTCCGCGAGGCGCTCCACCTCAAGGACGGCGATCCCCTCGACGTCGAGATCCAGGAGGCCTAGCCGTGGGCGGTTCGGTGGCCCGGGTCGTCGCGCGCGATCGCCGCCCCGACCCCGCCCCGCCCGGCTCGGCCCGCCGCTACGTCAACCAGTGGACCGAGGACGAGGCGCTCGACGGCGCGCGGGTCCGCGCGTTCGTGCTGATCCTCCGGACCCGGGGCTGCTACTGGGCGGACGTCAAGGGCTGCTCGATGTGCGGCTACGCGCGTGACACCCTCGGCCGCTCGGCGACGGCCGCCGAGATCGCCGCCCAGGTCGAGTCGGCGCTCCGCGATTACCGCGGCGAGCCGTACGTGAAGATCTACACCTCGGGAAGCTTCCTGGACGACCGGGAGGTCGACCCGGGAAGCCGGGTCGCGATCGCCCAGGCGTTCCACGGCCGCGCCCGCCGGCTCCTGTTCGAGACGCTCCCCGAGTTCGTCCGGGACGACACGCTTCTCCCGCTCCGGGAGGCGTTCGGGGGCGAGGTCGAGGTCGCCCAGGGCCTCGAGTCGACGCAGCCCGAGGTGCTGAACCGGCTGATCAACAAGGGCTCCACTCCGGCCGAGTACCTGGCGGCGGGCGACCGCATCCGCGCCCTCGGCCTCCGGGCGAAGGCCTACCTACTGCTCAAGCCGCCGTACCTGACCGAGGCCGAGGCCGTCGAGGACGTCGTCCGCTCGGTGGAGGTCGCGGCCGGGCACTTCGACGCGTTCTCGATCAACCCCGTCCACATCCAGGGGGGCACCGTCGTCGAATGGCTCTACCAGCGGGGGCGCTACCGACCCCCCTGGCTGTGGAGCCTCGTGAGCGCGATGGAGCGGTCCGCGTCGTTGCGCGGGGCCGCCCGGCTCGTGACGTTCCCGACGGCCGGCGGGCTGCCCCGCGGGCCGCACAACTGCGGGTCGTGCGACGCCCGGGTCCTCGCCGCGCTCGAGAGCGCGTCGCTCGACCAGCGCTTCGATGGCTTGGCCGCCCTCGACTGCACGTGCCGGGCCGACTGGCGCGCCCTGGGCGAGCTCGAGCCGATCGGGGTCGAGGCATGAGCCTCGCCCCGCGGCTCCCCGCGCACGCCGAGGCGACGATCCACCAGTTCCTGCGCGCCCACATCCGCCCGCCCGTCGCCGAAGGGGTCGTCGTCGGGTTGAGCGGCGGCATCGACTCGGCGCTCGTCGCCCGCCTCGCCGCCGACGCGCTCGGTCCCGGCCGGGTCCTCGGCGTCCTGTTGCCCGACCGCGCGTTCCCGGCGGAGCTGCGGACGGAGACCGAGGGGTACGCGCGGGAGCTCGGCATCGCGACGCGGACCCTTCCGATCGCCGAGGTCGAGGACGCGGTCCACGGGATGTTCCCCGAGGTTCACGACCTCGCGACGTGGGGCAACGTGAAGTCCCGCGTCCGGATGATGGTCCTCTACACGCTCGCCCGCGAGCTCCGCCGTCTCGTCGTCGGCACGGGGAACAAGTCGGAGCTCCTCCTCGGCTACTTCACGAAGCACGGCGATGGCGGGGTCGACCTCCTCCCGATCGGCGACCTGTACAAGACCGAGGTCCGCGCCCTCGCCCGCCACCTCGGCCTCCCGGCGCCGATCCTCGAGCGGGCCCCGACGGCCGGCCTGTGGGAGGGTCAGACCGACGAGGCGGAGCTCGGCGCGCCGTACGAGGACCTCGACCGGGTCCTCCGGGGGCTCGAGGAGCTCCGCCCGCCGGACGACATCGCACGCGCGACGGGGCTCCCGCTCGAGGAGGTCCGCCGCATCGAGGCGCGGGTGGCGGTTCACCGCCACAAGCGGCGCCCGCCCCCGATCCCGAAGATCGGCCTGCGGACCGTGGGGATCGACTGGCGCGACTGATCGCGGGGCGGCGCGAAAGGTTTTAGCGCCCCACCGCTCGGCGTAGTCACAGTTCTCGGGGGCGGGAGCCGTCCCCCCGACCGCATCCACATGGACCGCGCCACCTACCAGCGCCTCTACGAAGCCCTCCCGACCATGGACGACGTGCGCCGCGTCGCGAACGAGGAGGCGCTTGACGAGGAGCTGCTGTTCGTCATCCACACCCATCGCGTCACGCGCGACGCGACCCGGCGCTTCTACGTGGTGAAGCGCCAGATCCCGCGCCTGGTCCGCGACTGGCACCATGGGCGCACGATCCTCGACATCGCGCGCGAGTGGCGCTTCCCGCCGGTCCTCATGGGCCAGATGATGCTCGGGGAGCTCAAGATCCCGAGGAAGAAGGTCTGGCAGACGTTCCTCCACCCGGACACGGCCCCCGACGCGCGCCTGAGGACCGAGGTCCACGCGCTCCTCGACGCGGACCCGATCTACTCCCCCCGCGGGATGGAGCTGCAGCGCGAGCGCGGCCGCCGCGGCGAGGAGCGGCTCTACCACTGGCTCGAGCGCCACGGGATCGGCTACCGGACCGAGAAGGACCTCCGCGGGAAGTACGCGAAGACGCCGGACGCCCTGCTCGACCATCCGATCATCTTCTACGGCCAGAAGCTCGCGTGGATCGAGTCGAAGGCGAACTTCGGCGACGACGTCGAGCTGCGCAAGAACCTCAAGCGCCAGCTCGCCCCGTACACCGAGCTCTTCGGCGAGGGGGCCGTCGTCTACTGGTACGGGTTCGTGGACGGCGCGGAGTCGCCGGCCGGCATCCTTTTGTGGGACGCTCCGACGCTCGAGTCGATCACTCCGACGCTCGCCCCGAAGGGCGCGACGGCGCACCCGGCCCATCGACCCCCGGCAGGAGCTCCGACCGCGGAATCTCCCGCTGAGCCCCCGTCGCGAGATCCCGCTCGACGACCGCACCCCGCGCGAGCTCCCTCGGACCCACGATCAGGGCCCGACGAGCCTTCCGACGGGCTGCCTCTTTGAGCTGGCGGGAGAGCGACCGTTCCATGAGGTCCGCGTCGGCCGCGACGCCGGCGCGGCGCAGGCCCTCGACGAGCTCCCGGGCGACCGGGGCCTCGGCCGGGGAGACCGCGACCACGTAGGTGTCGAGCGCGGGCTCCCCGTCCGGCCAGCGCCCGTGGCGGCGCAGAAGGAGCTCGAGCGTCTGGTCGCCGATCGCGAGCCCGACGGCGGGCGTCGCCGGCCCGCCGAACAGCTCGATGAGGTGGTCGTAGCGGCCGCCGCCGAACAGCGCCCGGCTGTCCCCGGCCCGGTCGAACGCCTCGAAGACCGTCGAGGTGTAGTAGGCGAGGCCCCGGACGACCGTGGGGTCGAAGACGATGCGGTCGCCGAGCCCGAGGCGGTCAAGCTCGGCGAGGAGGCGCGAGATCCGGGCGGCGCCGGCCTGGCCGTCGGCATCGAGCGAGCCCGCGTCGAGCGCCGCGAGGACGTCGCCCATCTCCGACGGGGCCACGCCGCGGCCGACGCGCTCAAGCAGCTCCGATAGCGCCGCGATCCCCTCCTCGGCCGCCCCGGCGGCGGCGAGCTCCGACCGGAACTCGGCCGGGGCGCTCTTGCGGTAGCGGTCGAGGGCGCGGAAGAACCCGTCGCGGTCCGCCACCCCGAGCCGGCGGCCGAGGCTTTCGGCGAGCGCCCGGTCGTTGACCCGGAAGGCGTAGAGGCCCTCGGCCCCGGCCTCGTCGAGCACCAGCGCGGCCGAAGCGAGGACCTCGACCTCGGCGGCCGGCCCCGCGACCCCGAGGATGTCGAGGTTGAACTGGGCGAACTCGCGCGTGCGGCCCGACTGCGGCTCCTCGTAGCGCCAGAGCCGCGAGATGGTGAACCACTTCACGGGGAGCGGCTCGGCCTTCGCCCGGTCGACGAAGACGCGGGCGAGCGACGGGGTCGTCTCGGCGACGAGCGTCACGTCCCGACCGGATTTGTCCGCGAACGCCCAGAGCTGCTGGGAGATCTCCTCCCCGCTCTTGACGCGGAAGAGGTCGAGGCTCTCGAGGCTCGGCGTCTCGAGCTCGGCGAAGCCGCAGCGCCGCGCGACGGAGCGCATCCGTCGCAGGATCTCCGAGCGGGCCCCGGCGTCCGGAGGGGCGTAGTCGCGGAATCCGCGGAGCGGCGCGAACGGCACGGGCGGCGAAGCGGGCTCCCCTCTCTTAAGTGCTCCCCCGGGGCGTGCCGGGAGGGGCCGCTGCGGCGTCGTCGATCCCCGGCGCGAGCGTGGCGGCCGGCCCGTCGGCCAGGGGGCGCAGCCGGCGGTAGGCGGCGATCGCCGCCGCGAAGTTCCGATGCTTGAGCTCCAGCGCGAGGCCCCGCAGCTCGTGGACCCACGGGCCCACCTCGGTGCCCGCGGCCCGCTCGCGCAGGAGGGCGTCCTTGACCCGTCCGAGCTCGGCGAGGAGCCGGGGGGCGAGGACGGCCCAGAGGGCGACGGCGGACCGCGCCAGGACCGGCTCGGCGGCCGAGCGCTGGCCGGCGCGCGCGAGACGCCGCCCCTCGGCGAGGGGGCCGAGGGCCGGCTCCGGGTCGCCGCCGAGCTCCCGGATCGTCGCGGCCATGAGGTCGCACTCGGCGATGAGGATCTGGACCGTGGCCCACTGGTCCTCGAGGTCGCCCAGCTCCTGCTCGATGTGGCGGAGGCGGCGCTGCGCGCCGGCGAGGTCCCCCATGCCGAGGGCGGCCCGGCACGCCTCGAGCTCGACGTCCGGGCTCGCCGTCGGCACGAGGGCGCTCAGCTCGTTGCGCCGGGCGACGACGGTGTCGTACTCCTCGGTGAGGACCGCCGCCAGGTGGACGAACAGCTCCCGGGCGAGCGATTCGAGGGCGTCCCGGTCGCGGGCCCCCGCGGCCGCCTGGACCCGGTCGGCGAACGCGCCGAGGTCGACGCCCTGGCGCCGGCCGACCTGGAGGAAGTCATTGACCTGCCGAAGGAGGATCGGCACGTCGCCCGCCGGCGGGAGCGCCGGCAGCCCGACCGCGCCCGCGGGGGGCGGGGGGGGTGCCGCCGGGCGGCCGGCGGGGCGCAGGGACGGAAAGCGCCCGGCCGAGGACAGCACGGCCTCTTCCGGACCGGACGGCTCCGACGCGGGGTCGGCCTCGACGGCGGTGAGCAGCTCGCTCACGGCCCGCACGTACTGCGGGTCGGAGGCGGCGTCGCCGGCCGCCTCGCGGACCGCGTCGAACAGGCCGAGCGCGAGGTGGCAGCGCCCGCATTCGGTCGCGTCATCGGGCGACACGAACCCGCAGACCGGACAGGAGGACACGCCGGCCCCTCGGTCAGTTCCTCAGGGTGCGGCCGACGGCCGGCGCGCGGAAGGTCGGGGAGCGGATCTCGGGGTCGTAGCGGTGGTCCGCCGCCATCGCCCGGAGCGCCTCGATCCGCCGCTCGATGGGCGGATGCGTCGAGAACAGCGCCGTGAGCGAGCTGCCCCGGAACGGATTGACGATGAACAGGCTCGACGAGGCCGGCGAGCCGAACGGCATCGGGCGGCGCTCGTTGTAGTGCTCGAGCTTGACGAGGGCGTCGGCGAGGGCGTTCGGGTCCCGGATCGTCCGTGCCCCGACCTCGTCGGCCCGCGACTCCCGGGCCCGGGAGATCCCGAGCTGGATCAGCAGCGCGGCGATCGGCGCCGTGACCGCCGCCACGAGGATGAGCCAGCCGTTGCCCTGGCCCCGGTTCGACCCGCCCCCGAAGATCGAGGAGAAGATCACCCACTGCGAGACGTAGGAGATCGCGCCGGCGAGGGTCGCGGCGAACGTCATGACGAGAATGTCGTGGTCCTTGATGTGGGCGAGCTCGTGCGCGAGGACGCCCGTGAGCTCCCGGTCGTTGAGGAGGCGGAGGGCGCCTTCCGTCGCCGCGACGACCGCGTGGGCGGAGTCGCGCCCGGTCGCGAAGGCGTTGGGGGTCTGCGTCGGGACGATCGCGAGGCGGGGGCTCGTCAACCCGAAGCGCGGGGCGAGGTCGCGCACGATCTTCGCGAGGCGCGGTGCCTCGGCCTCGGTGACGAGCTGCGCCCGGTTCGCCCAGAGGACGAACCGGTCGCAGAGGAAGTAGGAGACGAGGTTGAGGACGAGCGACAGGCCGAGGGCGATGACCAGCCCGCCGAGGAAGCTTCCGAGGAGGTACTCGCCGAGCAGGCCTCCGATCACGACGAACAGGCCGATGATGGCGGCGAAGAGCACCGCCGTCCTGACGCGGGGTCCGACCATCGGCTGCGGCTCCGGCCCCCTTCAGCCGCCGCCGGTATAAATCCGTCCCCCGGCGCGGCCCCGCCAGGGCACCTCGGGTCCGCGCGGGGCGAGGTGGCGCCTCGCCGACGGGGTGGGGTGGTACTCTCCCGGCGCGGGCGCGGACGGCGGGGGCCCCGACCGCGCGTGCTCCGGGGCGAAGCGGCGTCGGCAGCCCTCGCAGCGGAACCCGCGCGACGCGCCGAGCGAGTGGGCCGGCCGCTGACAGCCGGGGCAGAGGGGGGGGAGCCGGGGGCCCCGACGCGGCGCGACGCGCGAGAGGACGATCCCCTCGAGCCGGAACGTCGGGTCCTCGGCCCGACCTCCCCAGACCTCGACCCGGTCCCCCGGGGCGAGCTGGCGGGCGATCTGCGGTAGGGTCTTCGTCGGCTCAAACGCGATGCAGTCGAGCCGGTCCCCCGCCCGGTCCTGGACCGTGAAGGCGATGTGACCACCCGCCAGCGGCCGCGGCGTCCCGACGACCGTCCCGCGGACCCGGCCGGCCGAGTAGGGGGCGAGCGTGCCGGCGGCGCGACGAAGGAGATGGTCGCCGGTCCCTTGATTGGTCCGGAAGATGACCCAGCGGTCGACCGCCTCGGAGCGCACCGACCGACGGGCCCGGGGGAGCACCGCGGGGTCGGTCGAGCGAAGTCCGTAGAGGATCGGGCACGCCGTGTGCGGGGCGACGAGCAGACGCCGCGTCCGCCCGTCCGCGCAGAGGAAGAGCTCCGGGTGCGCCGCCTGCGCCGCGAGCACGCTCGCCCGGCTGACCCGCCGGGGCCGCCCCGTCGTCTCGGGTCGGCGGTAGGCGATGAGCTCCCAGGTCGACCGGCGGGCCGGCCAGGCGATCGCGGCGGCCGCCCCCACGAGGCCCCGACGCGAACCGGACGTGCGGGATTCGACCCCGGCCGTCGCCACCCACGGCTCGACCTCGCCGAGCGCCACCTCGTCGCGTACGGCCTTCCAGTACAGACGCTCCGGAAGCCGGCGGGGGCTCACCACCATCGCCGGGTCGACCCGATCCTCGCCCGTCCGTGCCGTCGCGAGCACCGTCGCCCACGCTTCCTGCGCGAACCCGGCGCGCGCCGACGCGGTCGGCGGGCGGCCGCGCGCGAAGGCGAGGACCGGACGGCCGGCGATCCGACCGACGACGCGGGAGGGGCCGACCCCGTGGCCGAACCGGGCCGCCAGCGCCGCGTTCCCCCGGGTCTTCCAGGGGACGTTGGGGTTGAGCCGGACCAGGCGCGGCTCCCCGAGGAGGTCCAGGCCGCGACCGCGGGCGACGCGCAGCAGCTCGGTGAGGACGTAGGTCGTGCATCCGCCGCGCGGGCTGTCGGTGTCGTCGATCCCGACCCACACGGCTACCGCCGGGCGCGCCGACGGCGCCTCCAGAGGAGGAGGGCGCCGAGCAGAACGAGCGCGGCTACGGCCGCCCCGAGCGCCACGTAGGCCGTGGGGAACGCCGGCCCGAACGCGATCGAGACGGGGTGGCCGGAGCTCGAGTCGTAGGTGCCGGAGAAGTGGGCCGGCCCGAGGCCCCAGAGGTCGTTCGCGACCGACGTGGTGTTGAAGCCGGTCGCCCCCGTGACCGCGGTGGCGGCGGGGGTCGTCAGCGATACCGTGACGGAGACCTCGCCGCCCGCGGGAACGAGCCCTGTAGAGGAGTTGTTGAACGTCAGGGCCAGCGAATGGGACCCCGAACCGTAGGTGAACTGGTAGGAGAGCGCCGACGTGACGAGGATCGGTTGGCTCGAGCTGACCGGGCCGGTCGCGTTCGCGAAACTGACGGAGTCGAGGTGGGCCGAGGTCGGCGGCGCGCCGTCGAGCACCAATCCGACCCCCCCGCCGCCCGTGAGGCTGCTCGCCGGCAGCAGCTGGACCTGCTGCTCGATGAGGCTCTCGAAGAGCGTCACTTCGCTCGGCTCGACGGTCCCGTCGCGGTTGCCGAAGAACGCGCCGATGATCGGGGTCGACTCGGCCGTCGCGATCTGAGCCAGGATCGTCGCGCGCTGCGTGGCGTTCGTGACGAGGGCGTCGACGAGGGGCGTGAAGTTCCCGTCCATCGCATAGCGGAGCGCGGAGCCGTTCGGATCCGTGAACGCCACGGTGGCGTTGAGCGCGCCGGAGGCGCCGAGCGTGAGGGATACCGAGCCACCGGGCGACCCTGCCGCCGGGGCCGTGGCGGCGGCGACCAGGAGGAGGACCGCCGCCATCGGGGCAACGCGCATCTGCGGGCCGTCCGGACGAGGGGGTCCTCTCTCCCCTACGTGACGCTCTGGATCAGCCGTTCGTAGGCGGCGCGGTTCGGCTCGAGCGCGATGTCGGTCACCGCGGGCCCCACCCGGTCGGGGAGGAGCTTGAGCTCCAGGGCGGCCGTCTCCGGGTCGACGCTCTTCGGGCGGTGCATCACACCGACCGGGATGCGCCCGGACTCCATCGTCTCGAGGCAGAGCCGGAAGACCGTCTTGCGGTCCGTGGCGTCGTAGCCCGGCAGCTTGGCCACGTCGACGATCTTCTCGCGCCAGAGCTTGAACGTGTCATTGTACGTCACGCAGGGTGAGAGGTCCTCGACGAACGCGAAGCCCCCGTTGGCCCGATTGAAGCGGATCGCCTCGGCCAGGACCTGCATCATCCCCTTCGGGTCCCCCGAGAACGTCCGGGCGATGAAGTTCGGGACCGGGATCGACAGCGCGGTCAAGATGGCGTCGAACGGGTGCTCGATGTTCCCTTCGAACCCGATCTGGCTGGTGGGAGACGCCTGGCCCTTCGTGAGCCCATAGGTCTCGTTGTTCATGACGATGTAGAGGATCGAGGCGTTCTTCTTGAACGCGTGCATGAAGTGGCCCATGCCGATGGCGTAGCCGTCGCCGTCCCCTCCGGCCGCGATCACGGTCAGCCGCGGGTTGGCAAGCTTCACGCCGATGGCCTGCGCGAGCAGGCGGCCGTGGAGCGCGTGGATGCCGTTGATCTCGATGAAATTGTGGATCCCTCCCGAGCAGCCGATCCCGCCGACGAGGACCTGCTCGTGCACCGGGACCCCGACCTCGGCCGCGGCCTTCTTCACCGCCGCGAGGACACCGAAGTCGCCGCACCCGGGGCACCAGGTCGAGGGGATCGGCTTGACCGATTGCACCATCGTCAGGCCTCCGTGACGCGGCCGACGATCTCGGGGGCGCGGAAGGAATGGCCGTCGTACTTGAGGATCGAGCGGAGCTTGCCATGCTGCTCCGGGAGCGCCTCGCGGATGAGCCGGCCGAACTGGCCGGTGAAGTTGTGCTCGACCACGTAGGCGGCGTCGACGCTGTCCAGGAACGGACGGAGCGTCTCGGTCGGCACCGGGAAGAGGGTCCGCGCCTGGTAGAACTTCGAGCGGACCCCGCGACGCTCGAGCAGGGACTGGGCCTCCCGGATCGGTCCCCAGGTGCTGCCGAACCCGATGAGCCCGATGCGCGCCGAATCGTCACCGAAGAGCCGTGGGGAGGGAAGGTCCTCGCGCGCCTGGAGCATCTTGTCCATGCGCTTGTGCATCATCTTCACCCGGTTCGCCGGGTTCACGGAGACGTGCCCCCACTCGTCGTGCTCGTTGCCCGTGACCTGGGCGAAGGCGCCGGGGGTCCCGGGCGGCACGTGCGGGGAGATCCCGTCGGGCGTGAACTGGTAGTACTTGTACGTCTCGAGCTTCGCGAACTCCTCCGCGGTCAGCAGCTTGCCGCGATCGAGGCGCACGCGGGCGAGGTCGACCGGTGCGCTGGTGACCGTGTTCTGCGACAGGGCCTGGTCCAGCAGGAGGAGCACCGGCACGCGCCACTTGTCGGCGAGGTTGAGCGCGTCGATCGTGAGGTAGAAGCAGTCCTCGACGGTCCCCGGGGCGAGGATGAAGCGCGGGTACTCGCCGTGGCCCAGGTTCGCGAGATGCGACAGGTCGGACTGCTCGTGGCGTGTCGGCTCGCCCGTCGACGGACCGACCCGCGCGCAATCGGCGACGACGATCGGGAGCTCGGCGGTGCCGGCGTGGCCGATCCCCTCGGTCATGAGCGAGAGTCCCGGGCCGCTCGTGCTCGTCATGGCGCGGGCGCCGGCGTAGGCCGCCCCGATCACCATGTTGATCGCCGCGAGCTCGTCCTCGGCTTGGCGGACGATGCCGTGGAACGGCGGAAGGTAGCGCATCAGGTACTCCATGATCTCCGTGGCCGGGGTGATCGGGTAGCCGGCGAAGAACCGACCGCCGCCGACGACGAACCCGAGGGCGACCATCTGGTTGCCGGTGGTGAGCACCTGGTCGCGGGCCTCACCGTCGAGGACCACGCTGCGCGGTCCCATGCCCGCGTCGATCGCCGCCTGGCGGCCGATCTCGAGGGCCTTGAGGTTCTTCTCGAGGGCTTCCGGGCTCCGCCGGCGGAACCGGCCCTCGATCACCTGCCGCGTGAGCGCCGGGTCGAAACCCAGCATGACCGAGATGGCGCCGTACGCCGCGGTGTTCTTGTAGATCGGGGCACCGAGCTGGCCACCGGCGAGGGTGGCGAACGGAAAGCCGACGGCGTTCGGCAGGTCCGAATGGAAGACGGAGGAATCGTAGAGGATCGTCCCGTCCGGCGCGAGCTCCGCGCGGCTCACGTCGACGGCCTCGCTATCGAACGCGACGATGAGGTCGACCTGCGACTTCATGGCGGCGATCGGTTCCCGGGAGGCGCGAATGGAGGCGTCCGCGTGTCCTCCCCGGATGCGGGAGAGCACGTTGCGGGAAGTGTAGATGTACAGGCCCTTGAGGCGGAAGTAGCGACCGAGGAGGTCCGAGACGGTCAGCGTCCCGTCGCCGCCCTGGCCGCCGATCAGCACGGCCAGGTCGCTGAGCTCCTTCGGCCGACGCGCTTCGCCGGGTCCGGATTCCGCAGGGAGGGCCGTGGTGCGGGCAGCAGGGGTCGTCATCGGTTTCGTCGCGTCCGGCCCTCGAGAGCCGACCGCGTCCGTTCGATTCGATGCGCGTATTTAACGGTGGGGGCGCGCGGTCCCGGTCGGTGTAAATTCCCGCCGGTTCCGGCGCGCCGTCTCCGCGCCTCCCCGAACGGTGGGCGTCGGATGGAGCGGTCGACGACGTACGCTATCGTGGGCCGGCCGTCGGCGCCGACAAGCCTTATGTCGCATTCACCGTTTCGCCGGCCGAATGGCGGACGCGCCCCTCGTCGAGGACTATCACCGGGCGACGGCGCAGGAGCGACACGTCGTTGAGCACCTCGAGATCTGGGACGAAACGCTCCGGGACGGCGAGCAGATGCCCGGGGTGCATTTCTCCCCCGAGGAGAAGCTCCGCATCGCCGAGGCGCTGAGCGACGCGGGCGTCGGCCTGCTGAACGCCGGCATCCCGGTCGTGTCGGAGGAGGAGACCCGGGCCGTGAAGCTCCTCGTGGACGCCGGCCTTCGCGCCAAGGTCCTCGCCGCCGGCCGCACCGTCCCCGGGGACGTCGACGCGATCATCCGCAGCGGGGCGAAACACGCGGCGATCTTCGTCGCCGCGAGCGACGTCCATCTGCGCTACAAGCTCAAGATGACCCGGGAGGCGGTCCTCGACGCGTCGGTCCGGGCGGTGCGGCAGGCGAAGGCGGCCGGGCTCCACGTGGCGTTCGTGACGGAGGACACGACCCGGGCGCCGTTCGATTTCGTCGAGCGGTTGTACGCGGCCGTGGTCGAGGAAGGTGCGGACCGTCTCGTGATCGCCGACACGGTCGGCGTCATGACCCCGCTGACCTTCCGCTGGTTCCTCCGGGAGTTCGCGCGTCGGGTCCATCCCCGGGACTGGTCCGTCCACTGCCACAACGACTTCGGCCTCGCGGTCGCCAACACGCTCACCGCGCTCGAGGAGGGCGTGACGAGCCCCCAGGTCTGCGTCAACGGCCTCGGCGAGCGCGCCGGCAACGCGTCGCTCGAGGAGGTCGTGATGGGGCTCGAGGTTCTCTACGGGGTGCGCACCGGCATCGCGACGGAGAAGCTCTACGGCCTCTCCCGGCTCGTGGAGGAGATCGCCGGGGTGCCCCTGCCCCCCAACAAGGCGCTCGTGGGGTACAATTCCTTCTCGCACGAGGCCGGTATCCACACCCACGGAATCCTCCAGCACACCCTCACCTACGAGCCGCTCCAGCCGGGGATGGTCGGCCGCGAGCGGCAGATGATCCTAGGTAAGCACACCGGCAAGGCGGCCCTCGTCGAGAAGCTCAAGGAGCGCAAGGCGAACCCGAGCGACGAACTGCTGGGCCAGCTTCTGCGTCGCCTCAAGCGGGCGAGCGAGAACCACGGTAAGGAGGAGCTGCAGCGCTTCCTCGAGCAGTACCGGCGGATCTACGCCCGGCCGGGGATCTCCGACGAGGAGTTCTGGCGCTTGGTGGACGACCTCGGGATCCGGACGGAGCGATCATGAACCGAAACAACGGGAACGGCCAGACCTTGGCCGAGAAGATACTGGCCCGCGCCGCGGGCCGCGAAACGCTGGCGCCCGGCGAGATCGTCGAGGGCCGGGTCGACCTGGCCATGATGCACGAGGCCGGCGCGCAGACCGTGGGGCCGTTCCACGAGATGGGCGCGCCGCGGGTCTGGGATCCGGACCGGGTGGTCATCGCCATCGACCACTGGGTTCCGGCCTCGACGGAGAGCGCTGCGGTCCTCCACCGCATCCTGCGGCGGTTCGCGGCGGAACAGCACCTCCCGCACTTCTACGATGTCGGCCAGCACGGCATCTGCCATCAGATCCTGGCCGAGAACGGATGGGTCGTGCCGGGCGACCTGGCCGTCGGGACGGACTCCCACACGAACATGCTCGGGGCGGTCGGGGCGGTCGCCGCGGGGATCGGTCCCACGGAGATGGCCGCGGTCCTCGCCCTGGGCCGCCTCTGGCTCAAGGTCCCGCCGACGCTCCGCATCCGCGTCCGGGGCCGGCTCGGAAAGGGCGTCACGGCGAAGGACGTCATCCTCCGCATCCTCGGTGAGGTCAAGACGACCGGGGCGACGTACAAGGCGGTCGAGTTCAGCGGGCCGACGATCGAAGGGCTCTCGATGCCCGAGCGGTTCACGCTCTGCAACATGACGACGGAGATGGGGGCGAAGTGCGGCATGGTCGCGCCCGATCCGCGGACGTTCGAGTACCTCGCGTCGACGGCGAAGCATCCGATGCACCCGCTCACGCCCGATGCCGATGCCCGCTACGAGCGCACGGTCGAGATCGACGTCGAGGGGATGCCACCGATGGTGGCCTGCCCGTACTCCCCGGACAACGTCCGGCCCCTCCCGGACGTGGCGCGCGAGCACGTGCGGGTCGACCAGGTCTTCCTTGGTTCCTGCACGAACGCCCGCATCGAGGACCTGCGCGAGGCCGCCGCCCTCATGAAGGGGGCCAAGGTCCATCCCTCGGTCCGTTACATCGTCTCGCCGGCGTCGACCGCGATCTATCAGCAGTGCCTGCGGGAAGGGATCATCGACATCTTCACCGAGGCGGGGGCGGTCTTCACGAACTCGAGCTGCTCGGCCTGCTTCGGGGGGAACATGGGCATCATCGCGCCGGACGAGGTGTGCGCCTCCTCCTCCAACCGCAACTTCCCCGGCCGCATGGGCGCGAAGAACGGACGGATCTACCTGATGTCGCCGGCCGCGACGGCGGCGGCGGCGATCCGCGGCGAGATCGCCGACCCGAGGGAGCTGCTCTAGGCGAGGTCAGGCCATGCAGGATGTCATCACCGGACGCGTGTGGGTCCTCGGCAAGGACGTCGACACGGACCAGATCATCCAGGGGAAGTATCTCACGATCATCGACCCGAACGAGCTCGCCCAACACGTGCTCGAACTCGTCATGCCCGAGTTTGCCAAGGAGGCGAAGCCCGGGGACATCGTCATTGCGGACGAGAACTTCGGGTGCGGCTCGAGCCGCGAGCACGCCCCCGCGGGCTTCAAGGCCCTCGGGATCGGGGCGATCGTCGCGGACTCCTTCGCGCGGATCTTCTTCCGCAATACCATCAACCTCGGGGTCCCGGCGATCGAGGCGCGGGGCGTGCGCGCGATGTTCGAGGCCGGGGACTCGGCCCGCATCGAGCTGAAGGCGGGCCGCATCACGAACCCGCGGACGGGCGCTACCCTGGCGTTCTCCCCCCTGCCCGAGCATCTCCTCGGGCTCCTCGAGGCGGGCGGGCTCGTCGAGAAGGTCCGCGCCGAGCTCCGGGCGAAGGCCGACGCATGAGCTCCGCCGGCTACCGCATCGTGCTCCTTCCCGGCGACGGCACCGGGCCCGAGGTCATCGCCGAAGGGCGAAAGATCCTGGACACCCTCGCCGAGGGGGACGCCGCGCCCTGGCGGCTCGAGGAGCACGCGGGCGGGGGGCAGTACTACCTTGCCCACGGGCGGGAGTGGGAACCTGAGGCGGAGGCCGCGACGCGGGCGGCCGACGCGATCCTCCTCGGGGCTGTCGGGTGGCCCGGCGCGCGGCTCCCCAACGGGGACATGGCGGGCGGGGCGCTCGTGCTCGGTCTGCGCTCGCGCCTCGACCTCTTCGCGAACGTTCGCCCCTGTCGTCTCTACCCGGGCGTCCTCCACCGCATCAGCGGGGAGTACCGCCAGGTGTGGGACCCGAAGCACGTGGACATGGTCATCGTGCGGGAGAACACCGAAGGGCTCTACACCCCCGCCCGGGGGGTGCTCCGGAGGGCCGACGAGACCGAGGTCGCCGTCGACACCCGGATCATCACGAAGAAGGGCGCCGAGCGGGTGATCCGCTACGCCTTCGACCTCGCGCGCGCCCGGCCCCGGGGCGCCCCCGAGGACGGCACGCGGCGGGTGACGTGCGTCGACAAGTCGAACGTCCTCGAGGGCTGCCGCTTCTTCCGCTCGACGTTCGACCGGATCGCGAAGGAGTATCCCGAGATCGAACTCGACTATGCCTACGTGGACGCGTTCACCCAGTGGATCGTCCGCAATCCCGAGCGCTACGACGTCGTCGTCTCGACGAACATGATGGGGGACATCATCACCGACCTCGCCAGCGTTCTGCAGGGCGGCATGGGGTTCGCGGCCGGCGGGAACATCGGCACCGACCACGCCATGTTCGAACCGGTGCACGGGAGCGCGCCGAAGTACGCGGGCCAGCACCGTGTCAACCCGTTCGCGACGTTCTTCGCCGTTGAGATGCTCCTCCGGTGGCTCGGGGAGCGGCGCGCGGACGGCCGCCTCGTCCGCCAGGCCGACCGTCTCGAGGCCGCGATCGCCTCGACCCTGGCCCGGGGCGACGCCCGGACCTACGACCAGGGCGGCGCGGTCACGACGACCGGGGCGGGGGACCGGCTCGCTGAGGCGATCCGGGGGATCCCCCGATGAGCGCCCGCCGGGACGTCGCGGTCGTCGGCGGCGCCACGGTGAAGTTCGGGATCCGGCCGGCGACGTGGCCCGAGCTCGCCCAGGAGGCCGGGCTCGCGCTCTTCCGCGCGGTCCCCGCGCTCGCGTCGGCCGACGTCGACTCGTTGTTCGTCGGCGCGGCCGAGCCCGAGCGCTTCGCGTTCCAGTCGCATGTCGCCCCGCTCGCCGCCGAGCAGATGGGGCTCACCCCTCACCGCATCCTGCAGCGGACCGAGCTCGCGTGCGCGTCGGGCCAGTCGGCGATCCGCAGCGCCTACGCGGCGATCGCCTCCGGGCTCAGCGACGTGGCCGTCGCCGTCGGGGTCGAGAAGATGAACCTCCCCTCGATGGCCGAGGCGAACACCGCGATGGCCTGCGTGATGGACCGCCCGTGGGACGGCGTCCACGGGGCGACGGCGCCCCCGTTCTTCGCGATGGTCGCGCAGCGCCACATGCTCGAGTACGGGACGACCGAGGACCAGCTCGCGGCGGTGTCGGAGAAGAACCATCGGTTCGCGAACGCGAACCCGACGGCCCAGTTTCACGAGAAGACGTTCGCGCGGGAGAAGCTCCTTAGCCTTCCGCTCGTCGCCCCGCCGCTGCGCCTCGGCGACTGCTCGTCGATGACCGACGGGGCGGCCGCCGTCGTCCTCACGTCCGGCGAGCTCGCCCGGCGCTACACCGACTCGCCGGCGTGGATCCGCGGCTCCGGCCAGTACTCCGACTTCCACAATCTGGCGAACGCCGGCTCCCTGACCGACTGGGTCGGCCTCCGCCGGGCGGGCGCCGAGGCGTTCCGGTCGGCCGGGATCACCCCGGGCGACCTCGACATGGCCGAGCTCCACGACTGCTTCACGATCTCGGAGATCGTGGAGTACGAGGCGCTCGGCCTCTGCCCGAAGGGCGAGGGGGGGCGCTTCGTGGCCGACGGGCGGTCGGACCTCGGCGGCGACCTCGTGGTGAACCCGCGCGGGGGTCTCCTCGGCTGCGGGCACCCGCTCGGGGCAACGGGGGTCGCGCAGGCCGTCGAGGTCTTCGAGCAGTTCGCGCAGAAGGTCGACCCGCGGCGCCAGGTGCCCGACCCCCACTGGGCGCTCGTCCACAACCTGAGCGGGAGCGCCAACGTCCATTCGTTGATGGTCTACGAGCGGGGAGGCTAGCATGACCGAGGCGGCCGTCGAGCTGGCGAAGAAGAAGCGACCGGTCGAGGCGGCGCCGTCGGCGACCGGGGCGGCGTCCGTCCCGTTCCTGCTCGACTTCTATCCCCTCGAGCGCGACGATCAGACCCGCCTCGCCCGGTTCTACGCGGCGCTCCGGGACGGCCGACTCACGACCACCCGCTGCCGCCGCGATGGCGGCCTCCTCTGGCCCCCGAGGACCGTCTGCCCCCGGTGCCACGACGACGCCCTCGACTGGGTCGACCTGCCGATGCGCGGGCAGATCTACGCGTTCAGCGCGGTCCTCGCCGGTGCCCCCCTCGGCATGGAGGGCGAGGTCCCGTTCGTCGTGGGCCTGGTCGACCTCGACGGAGCGCCGTTGCGCCTCTTCGGCCGGATCGAGGGCACGCCGTGGACCGGGGTGCGGATCGGCCAGGCGGTGCGGGTCGAGGCCTACACGATCCCGGACGGCCGCGTCTTCTACCGCTTCCGGATGGACGGCCGCTGAGCCCGGGCGCCGTCGCGGGCCGTCCGAGTGAAGTCTATTTATAGACCCCCTTGGTCTCGCGCGCCGCCGTCAGGGGAAGGTCTCTCATCGATGGTCTCCGCCAGTTCGGATTGGTGGCGCCGCCACGGCTGGACGGTCGTCCTGCTGCTGTCGGCCTTCGGCATCGCCCTGCTCATTCGCACGGTCTTCATGGCCCCGGTGATCGAGCTGTTCGGGCCGCTCAACGTCTACGGCGGCGGCTCGGACTCGTTCTACCACAGCCGGGTGATGACCTACATCATCCAGACCCACACGAACCTCGTCCGGGACCCCGGCCTCCACTACCCGTTCGGGGCCGTCAACCCGCGCGAGCCGCTGTTCGACTGGATGAACGCGATCCTCGGGATCCTCTTCGCGCCGCTCTTCGGCGGCAACGCGGTCGTGGCCGGCGCGTGGTGGCTCGACTTCCAGGGCCCGCTCTGGGCCGCGCTCGGCGTCTTCCCCGTCTACCTGATCGGCCGCGAGGTCAGCTCGCGGCGGATGGCCCTCGTCGCGGCGCTCCTCTACCCCTTCCTCGTCGCGAACATCGACTCCTCGACGTTCGGCTACGCGAACTACCTGTCGTTCTACACCTTCTTCATCCTCCTCACGCTCTACGGCTACCTGCGCACGATCAAGGCGACGGGGAACCGGCGCTGGGTCGATAGCTACCGGCACCCGCGGCAGATCCCCGGCGCGCTCCGGGCCTTCGCGCGGACCGAGCGGCAATCGGTCAAGTGGGCGGTCTTCACCGGGGTTTCCTTCGGCGCGCTCGCGCTCGCCTGGCAGGGGTACACGTACGCGGTGGCCGCGATCGTGGTCTTCCTCGTCGTGACGCTCATCGTCGAGCGCATCCGGCGCGTCGACTCCTTCGGCCTCTACGTCAACACGTGGATCGTCGGGCTCGTCGGCTTCCCGATGGCGATGCCGTACTACCTCCCGCAGGGCCTCTTCGCGGGATGGTTCGACCTTCCGCTGCTGATCTACTTCGGCGCGCTGCTCATCCTGCTTCCGTTCGTGGCCCTCCGCGACACGCCATGGGTCGTCTCGGTCCCGATCCTCATCGCGATCTCGGCGGCCGCCATCGGGGCCCTCGACGTGCTCAACCACGCCTTCTTCGTCAACATCGTGACGGGGCAGGGCTACTTCGTCAAGACGCTCGTCTACTCGACCGTCGCCGAGGCGCAGGCGCCGAGCATCGACGCGCTCATCCTGGGCTTCGGCGTCATCACGTTCTTCCTCGCGTTCGTCGGGCTCGCCCTCGTCGTCTGGCGGATCGCCCGCGAGCGGTTCAAGCGCCAGCACCTGTTCTTCCTCGTCTTCGGCGTCCTGTCGATCTACCTGCCGGTCTCGGCGGCGAAGTTCTTCTTCCTCGGGTCGGCGGCGTTCGCGCTCCTCCCGGCGGAGGTGATCGTTCGCCTGCTCGACATCGCCAACTTCGGCGCCTACCGCCGGACGGTGGCCTCGCTCTCCGACCGGCGCAGCCAGTTCTCGGCGCTGCGGCGGGGGTTCAAGGTCCGCTACGTCCTCGTCGTGCTCCTCCTCGTCCTCCTGATCGTCCCCAACGTCTGGTACTCGATCGACGCGGGGATCCCGTACAACTCGAAGAGCCAGTTCAGCCAGCAGATCTACAACTCCCTGCCCGCCCCGCTCCGGGTCGCGCCCCAGAACGCGTCGAGCTTCTACCTCGGGGCGGCCGGCACCCAGCTCGACACCCCGTCGCAGTACGACGAGAACGGCTACCTCTGGTTGGCCGGCCAGGACCAAGGCGTCCCGCTCCAAGATCGACCGGCGTTCATCAGCTGGTGGGACTACGGGTTCCAGGCGCTCGCGCAGGGGCTCCATCCCACCGTCGCCGACAACTTCCAGAACGGGATCGACCCGGCCGGAAACTTCCTGCTCGCCCAGAACGAGACCCTTTCGATCGGGATCCTCGCGACGACCCTGCTCCAGGCGGAGCAGAGCTCCTCGCACGACCCGTACCTCCCTCCGGCGCTCAACCGGATCCTCGCGAGCGACGGGGTCAACGTCACGACGCTGCACAACCTGATGGTCAACACGAGCCAGGACGTTCCGCTGGTCCTGTCGCATCCGGAGCGGTACCTGGCCGTCAACCCCTCGAACCTCGACCCGACGAACGCGATGTTCGACACGGTCTCCTGGTTCCTCGCGACGACCCTGTCCGAGAGCGCGCTCGTCCAGGCCTACGGCGACATCCAGACGTTCACGCACTGGTCGATCCGCTACGCGATGGTCGATAGCCGCCTGTTCCCCTTCAGCGGCAGCAACACCGGTATCTTCTACGCCCCCGCCGACCTCACCGACCGCGTGATCGGGCCCGGCGGGGCGCCGACGGCGTACTACACCCTCAGCGTCCTCGGCTCGGACGGCAACACCTACCCGGTCGGCGGGGTGCCCGCGGGGGTCCAGGCGGTCCAGTACAACATCAACTACCTGCCCGCGTTCTACAACACCACCATCTACCGCACCTTCATCGGCTACACCGGCTCCCAGGCGGGCCAGTCGCCCGGGATCCCGGGGCTCAGCTCGGGGCTGTCGAACCTCAACCCGATGCCCGGCTGGATGATGGAGCACTTCCAGGTCGTCTACCGGACGGCCTACTACTGCCCGTACTCGAGCCCGACGGGCCACACCGGCTGCTTCCAGCCGATGAACCTGGTCCAGGCCCAGGCCCTCCAGAAGCAGCAGAACGGGACGCTGGACGCCTCCGCGTCCGCCTACTTCCAGGGCGGCGAGTCGATCCTCGAGTACTACCCCGGCCAGCCGATGACCGGGGTCGTCAGCCTCCCGGACGGGACGCCGGTCCCGTCCGCGCGCGTGACGGTCTTTGACGAGTGGGGCATCCCCCACCAGTCGGTCGTGACGAGCGCCGACGGCGCCTACTCGCTCATCCTTCCCCCGGGCAACGACACGGTGAACGTCACCGTCGGCCCGCTCTACGGCCTGCTCCAGCAGGGGCAGACCAACCTCGCGACGATCCACCTCTACGTCTCGCCCGTCTACGGGCTCAGCTCGACGGCCCCGACCCTCGTGCGCCCCATCGTCCTGCGGCCGGGGACCGTCGAGGGATTCGTCTACTGGAACACGGCGAACAACTCCTCCTACATCCCGAACGCCGACCTCTTGGTCTCGGGCGCCTCGGCCGTCCTCTGGGGCAACGGACACCCCTCGCGCTCCATCGTGACCGACGCGAGCGGCTCGTTCGTCCTCGGCAACGTCGCCCCGGGCGTCTACAACCTCTCGATCGTCTACCACGGGGCCAACTTCAGCCAGCCCCAGGTCTACGTCCGAAACGGCCAGACGGTCAACGCCTCCCAGGGGCTCATACCCGGGACCTTCGAGGGGACCGTCCGCCTCGGCAGCGGGGTGCCGGCGGTGGGGGCCCTCGTCGCGATCCAGTCCGCCCGGGGTACCGTCGCGACGGTCACGACGAACGCGACCGGAGCCTTCGCGATCCCGAACCTGGGGCCGGGGAACTACTCGGCCAGCGCGAGCCTCTCGGCCGAGTCGCTCGGCTCGCCGCCCGCGGCGGTGGAGTTCGCGCAGCCGGGAGGCCACGTGCGGGCGAACTTCACCCTCGCGCCCGTCGTCCACATCGACCTCGCCGTCGTCGCGAACGGCGCGCCCGTATCGGGGTTCCCCGTACGGCTGTCGCCGGTCCCCGTCCTGGCCCAGCCCACGGTGGCCACGCCCTCGCCGAACGGGAGCCATGGAGCGCCCTCGCCGAACCCGACGCCCGTCGGGGCGGCCCAGACGAACTCCTCGGTCTTCTTCACCGATGCGAACGGTTTCGTCCACGCGGTCGTCCCCGCGGGCAACTACTCCATCTACGGCCTCGGGCTCGTCGGGGGGAGGCTCTACGCCGGGTTCGAGACCGCCTACTCGGCCTCGTCCTCCTCGGGGGTCCAGCTGCCGCCCCTTATCCTCGCGCCGGCGAACGCCCTCTCGGGCCGGGTGCAGGGCGTCGCGTCGACCGGCGGCATCCCGTCGCCCACCGAGATCCTCGCCTACGACGCGGCGGGCGATGTCGTGACCGCGTTCACCAACACCTCGGGGGGCTACCTCCTCGAGCTGCCCGCGGCGACCTACTCGGTGTTCGCCGTCGAGGGGCTCACCGCGGCGTCCGCGCCCGTGGCCATCGCCGTCGCCAACGTGACGCTCAGCGGGCCGGTCGTGCGCGACCTGAGCCTCCAGAGCGGGTCCGCCGTGACGGCGCAGGTCGGCGTTCCGTCCTTCCGGGGCTCGATCGGGATCGCTCCGGCCGTCGGGGCAACGGTTAAGCTGACGTTCGTGCCGTCGGGGGCGAGCCTGAGCGTCGTCGCGAACGCGACCGGGTTCGTCCGGTTCGTCGCGCCGTCGGCGGTGGCCCCGGGCGAGTCGCTCTGCCTGTCGGCCCGCGACTTTGGCTACGCTCCGTACAGCCGATGCGGCCTCTCGCCCACGTCGGTCAGCGGGCTCGGCACCATCCCGCTCGTGCCCAACCCCGTGGCGCTCTCGCTCTCCGTCACGGGGCTGCCGGCCGGCACCCCGATCACCCTCAACCTCACCGCCCAGAGCCCGACGGCGCGCACGACGAACGTCACCGGTGGCCCGACGTTCGCGCTCACCCTGCCGCCCGGCGCCTACTCCGTGAGCGGATGGGCGGTCACCTCCGGGGGCACCCTCTACCTCCCGCCGGGGGCGCTCAATCTCACGCTGCCGGTCGGTGCGTCGACGTCGAACCTCACGCTGTCGGTCCTGCGTGAGGTGGGAACGAACGGCTCCCTCCTCCTCCCGAGCGGGCTCCCCTCGACGGCGGTGACCGTGCGGTTCCTCTCGCCGTCCCTCAACGTCACCCTCTCGGGGTCCGCCTTCGAGAGCCGGTTCCTGATCGCGCCCGGCACCTACACGGTCTACGCCTCGGCCCCCGGGGCGAACGAATCGTTCGCCTCCCTCACCTCGGTCACCGTCGGGACGACGGGGACGCTGTCGAGCGCCATCGACCTGACCGCGCGGGCCGCGCGCGTGACGATCAACCTGACCCGTCCGGACGGGAGCCTGCTCACGAACGTGACGGTGCCCATCGCGCTCACCGGCCCGGGGGGCCTTTCCTTCACCGCCGACGCCGTCGGCGGCCAGGCGATCGTCGCGCTGCCGACGAACGCCTCGTACGCCCTGTCCGCCTCCGTGACGGTCCTCGGGGCGGCCGCGGGCGGAGAGGTGGCCTACGTGACGTACGCGAGCGCGGCCGGCGCGAGCTGCGCCGTCACCCCGACGACCCAGTTCTGCCCGCTCCCGCTCCTGGCGAAGACCGTCCCCACGACCGTCACCGGACAGCTGACCGTGCCCGGGTTCCCCGGGGCGCTCGCCGGCTCGCTCACGATCACCGGGCCCGGTGCGGGCGGCCCGGCCACGGTCGTCCCGGTGACCAACGGGACGTTCTCGGTCGCGCTCCTTCCCGGGACGTACCTCCTCTACGCGACGGCCGGAGGACCGACGGCGCCCGTCGCCAACGTCACCCGCCTCACGGTGGGTGCGACGCCCACCCTCCCGCTCACCCTCACCCTCCGACCCACGTGGGTCGCCTCGCTGACCCTGAGCCAACCGCCCGGCGGGACGCTCGGGCCCGCTACGATCGAGTTCCGGGCGGCCGACGGGACGAACCTCACCTTCCCCGGCGAGCCGTTCGGGACGCCGCTCAGCTTCATCCTCCCCGAGGGAGTCTATGCGGTGAGCGCGATTGCGCCGACCTCGCCCTACGGGGTCGCGACGAACGCGACGGCGAGCGCCACGGTCAGCCTCCTCTCGGGCAACACCGCGCTCGCGCTCACGCTCGCGAACCGCCTCATCCGGACGGCGGTCCTCACGACCGTCGCGCCGACGTCCGTCGCCCTCGGCAATGGGGGTCTCGCCACGTTCACGTTCACCGTCCGCAACTCGGGCAACGCCCCCGAAGCGCTCCACTTCGTGGGCAGCCCCTCGACCTGGGCGTTCACCTTCTCCCCGGAGAACCTGACCCTCGGCCTCGGCGCCGGGAACATCTCGGCGAGCGTGGAGGTCGCGGTCCGGGTGCCGGTCGGGACCCCCGTCGCCCACCCGTCGATCCAGCTCGAGGCCGCGCTCGCGGACGGGACCCCCGTTGGGTTCGCCCAGCCGCTGCCCGAGGTGACCCTCACCCCCGTCTACGGTCTCGCCTCGGGACTCTCGGCGAGCGTCGGGGCGAGCGTCGCGCCGTACACGGTGACCCAGAGCGTCTACCTCTCCAACACGGGGACCGCCGCGGAGTCGGTCCGACTCGCCATCACCGATGCCGCGCGCCTCGCCGGCCTCGGCTGGTCGGCCTCCGTCGTCCAGGGCCGCTCGACGATCACGGCGCCGGTGTCGCTCGCCGTCAACGCGAACGTCACCTACCTCGTTAGGCTCACCGCCCCGAGCGGCCACGCCCTCGCCCCGGGGTCGGCGACGCTCCTCGCGACCGTCCTCAACGGCTCCGGCGCCGTCACGACGAGCCTGACCGTGCCGATCCCGAGCGTCACCGTCACCGTCAACGCGAGCGGCGTCGTCGTGACCGGCCCGTCGGTCGGCAGCCCGCCGGCGTACCCGGACTGGTTCGTCCCGCTCCTATCGTTCGTCCCGGCGATCGCGCTCACCGCGGGCCTCGTCGGCTACCGCTGGTACCGCACCCGCCGCTGGAACCGGAGGTGATCGGGTCGATGGCGCGCACGTTCCGCACGGCGGCCGCCCTCGCCCTCATCGGGCTCTTCGCCGCGATGGCGCTCTTGCTCCCGGGCACGATCGGCCCGGCCCGCGCCGACGCGGCGGCCCTCTCGGGAGGGATCACCGGGCCGAGCGATGTGGGCCTCGGGCTCAAGGCGAGCTACGTCGTGAGCGCCTCGGGCGGTCCCGCCGAGGCCGCGAACGGCACCCAGGTCGGGACCTACTCGTACAAGGCGACGCTGACCGCGACGAACACCTCGGGGGCAGCGGTCACGCCCTCGACGGGCGTCCTGGTGAACGGGTCGATCTCGCTCCAGCTCATCGCGCCGAACGTCTCCGAATCGCTCACGATCTTCGTCCTGGTGACGTCGTCCTACCAGACGAAGAACACGTCGCAGAACTTCTCGTTCACCGTGTCGATCGTCGAGCCGTACCGTCTGAACGCCCAGATCGTGGTCGGCCCCGCGGCGGGCGTTTCGGCGTTCGCGCTGACGGTCACGCTCGACGGCAGCCCCGTCGGCACGGTCAGCGTCCCGACGCTCAGCGCGGCGGCCAGCTACCCGGTCACCTTCAGCTACGTCAATCCCAGTCTCGCCCCGGGTTGGCACACCTTCGCGATCTCGCTCGCGCAGGAGCACGGCCTCGTCACCTTCTATGGTGGGGCCGAGCAGGTGAGCCAGTCGTTCTACGTGCCGGGCCCGACGCCGGACTACTCGTTCTACTATCTCCTCGGCGCGGTGGCGTTCGTCGGGGTCGTCTTTATATGGAGCATGCGGGTGGGCGCGCGCCGGCGCCGCCCCAAGAAGTAGGTGCCGAACTCCATGGCAACCAACCGCCGGTGCAGCAGTTGCGGGCTCGCGCTCACGAGCCGCGGGGCGACGAGCTTCCCCTGCCCGGACTGCGGGGACGCGAGCCTCGGGCGCTGCCCGCGCTGCCGGGACCAGAGCGTCCTCTACCGCTGTCCGAAGTGCGGGTTCGAGGGGCCGTAGGGGGCGCCATGGGCCAGGTCGCGGTCCTCTTCCGCCTGATGCCGACGGGGGTCGAGGTCGACGTCCCGGCGATGGCGACGGCCGCCCGCGCCGCCCTCCCCTCGGGAGTGGTCGTCCGGGGCACCCAGGTCAAGGACATCGCGTTCGGATTGCGCGCGCTCCTCGTGAGCGTCGTCATGCCGGACGAGGGCGGGATCCTCGAGCGGGTCGAGCAGGCGCTCGCGAAGGTCCCCCACGTCGAGTCGGTCGAGGTGATGGAGGAGGGCCTGCTCTAGGCCGTCCCCCGCCCGCCCGTGGACCTCTTCACCCACGTCCTCGTCGCCTACCTTCTCACCTTCGGGATCGTCGGCTTCCAGCCGCAGTACCTGGCCGCCGGCGCCCTCGCGGGCGGCCTCCCCGACGGGGACGTCATCTTCTGGCCCCTCGCGAAGCGGTTTCCCATCCTCCGCCACCACGGGATCACCCACTCGATCCTCGGGGTCACGATCGTCGCGGTCGTCGGCGCCGTCATCGCTCCGCATCTCGACCCGGGGAATCCCTGGATCTACTTCGTCGTCATGGAGGCGGCCGGGCTCGGCCACATGCTGATGGACGGCTTCACCCACTTCTCGGTCCCGCCGTTCCTCCCCTTCTCCGAGCGCAAGCTCGAGGTCGACGCCGACCGGGCCGTGAACTTCTTCACCCTCATCGTCTCCGTCGCCGCGTTCTACCTCCTCCTCGGCGTCGAGCGCAACCGGGTGCCGTTCCCGGTCTATCTCGATACCGTCTACGGGCTGATGGCGTTCTTCGTGGCGTACTTCGCGATCCGCCTCGCGGGCCGCTTCTCCATCGGCCGTCGCCTGCGCTCGCTCGGGCCGTTCAGCGTGCCGGTCCCCACGTCGAACCCCTTCACCTGGCTCGTCCTCTCCGAGGAACGGCGGAACGGGCGCCTCACGACCCGCTACGCGCGCTACGAGCTCGGCCGGGGGATCACCGTCGGGCCGTTCGCGCTCGACGTCCCCCTCGAGACCGACCCGGCCGCCGTCGGGCCCGTTGGCTCGGCGCGCGAGGCGCTCGAGCGCAGCTATCCGCTCGCCCGCAAGGCGACCTCGGTCCTCGACCAGACCTACCACTTCGGCTCCGCCGAGCCCCGCGCGGAGGGCGGGTGGACCGCCGAGTGGTACTCGCTCGAGTTCACGGCGTTCGGCCGGGCGGCGGGGGCGCGCGTCCTCTTCGCGCCGGACGGGACGGCGACGGTCCGGTCCGGCTGGTCCCGGGTCCGTCCGCTGCCGAGCACCGGGTGAGCCGCCGTGGCGCCGTCGGACGAGCTGTTGCCGGCGGCGCCGCACCTCGCCGAGGCGCTGCGGGTCCTGGCCGAGGTCGCCCGGGAGCTCACCGAGCGCGGCGACCCGCTCGAAGCCGAGAGCCTCGGGGGGGCGGCCTCCGCGCTGCGCGCGGGGACCAGCGAGGGCCGCCTGTGGGTCGGGCCGAAGGACGAGGCCGTGGCCGTGGGGCTGTGGGAGCCGCCGGGCGAGATCGGGCGCGACGTCCGCATCGTGTTCGCCCGGGGATTCCGCGGAGCGGCCGCGATCGCCCGCCTGGTCCGACGCCTCGACGGGGACGGCGGGCCCCCGATCGCGCGGTTCCGCCTCCCCGGCATCCCGTCCGAGCCGGGGGGCCTCGCCGAGGCGCTCGCCGCCCAGGGGTTCTCCCCGCGCGAGCGCGTCGACCTCGTCTATCCCGAGAGCGCCGCGCTCCCGTCGGTGCGCGAGGTCAACGGGATCCGGTCGCTCGCGGTGGCGGACGAGAAAGCGATCGCGCGGCTCCTCGAGCGGGCGTACGCCGACCTGCCCGAGGAGCGGGCGCTCTTCGCCGTCCGACGCGACCCCGCCGAGGACGCCCGGGTCGCGGCCCGCAAGCTGATCGACGGGACCTACGGCGACTGGTGGGCGGACGCGTCGTTCGGGATCGACGGCCCCGGTGGCCTTGCCGCCGCGACGCTCGTGAACGACCTTCATGGTCCGCTCCTGACCGAGGTGATGACGGACCCCGCGGCGCGCGGCCGTGGCTACGCCTCGGCGCTCATCGCGACCTCCCTCGCCGCCGTCCGCCGGCGCCGGCCGCCGATACCCCCTCGGCTCGTCGTCTCCTGGGAGAACCTGCCGGCGCGGCGGCTCTACCTCGCCCTCGGGTTCTCCCCGGTCGAGGCGACGCGCGGCCGGGTCTGGGTCCGGTCCGGCCCGGCGCCCGCCCCGAGCCCCTCGGGAAGGGGCGGCGTACCGGCCGGTCCCCCGTCGACGCGCCAGCGCGCGGAAGGGAAGTGAACGCCGATGCCCACCGCGACGATCCGGGGCGGACCGATCCACTACGAGCTCGCCGGCTCCGTGGGCGACCCGCTCGTCCTCGTCCACGGCACGTGGGTCGACCACGCGACCTGGGGCGCCGTCGTGCCGCTCCTCGCCCCGTCGTTCCGGCTCCTCACCTACGACCTGCGCGGCCATGGGCAGAGCCGGCGGGACTTCGGCGGCGATCCGGTCGAGGACCACGTGCGGGACCTCGAGGAGCTCCTGGTCGCGACGGACCACTATCCGGCGCATGTCGTGGGGAGCTAGCTCGGCTCGTCGATCGCCCTCCGCCTTGCGGCGGAGCGCGCGGACCTCTTCCGTAGCCTCGTCGTCCACGACCCGCCCCTCCTGGGCCTCCTCGCGGGCGGCCCCACCGCGGACCTCGCCGGGGTGACCGAACGGATGGACGAGATCGCGACGGTCGCGGCGGAGGGGGACTTCCGCGGGGCGGCCGAGCGGTTCGTCGACCTCGTCGGCCGCGGCCCGAACGCCTGGACGCGCCTACCGCCGGCGCTCCAGGAGATGTACGTGGCCAACGCCCCGGGATGGTTGGCCGAGTACGAGGCCTCCCGCGACCTCGGGGTGGACCTCGACCGCCTGCGGGAGTTCGACCCGCCGGTGCTGCTCACCACGGGCGAGACGAGCCCGCTGTTCTTCGACCTCATCCTCGAGCGCCTTCGCTCGGCCCTCCCCAACGCCCGCAAGGTCGTGCTCCCGGGCGCGGGACATGTCCCGCATCTGACCCACCCGGGGCTCCTGGTCGGGCTCCTCGCGGGGTTCCTCCTCGAGCGCCGGATACCTCCGGGCTGAGCCCGGCGCCGACGGCGCGCGCCGTGCCTAGGTGCCGGCGGTGGGAGGTGCGGGCGCGGGCGCGGCCTCCGGCTCGAACTCGGGGGGCTTTCGGAAGGCGACGTTCAGCCGGTTCCAGGCGTTGATCTCCACGATGGCGATCGTGAGCTCGATGCGCTCCCGCTCGGTGAACTGGGCCGAGAGCGCCTCCCAGTCGCGGTCGGGGACGAAGTTCGGGGCGACGAGCGTGACGCTCTCGGCCCAGGCGAGGGCAGCGCGCTCCTGCGGGGAGAAGACCGTCGAGTCCTGCCAGGCGGCGAGCGTGTCGAGCTGGTCCCGCGTGGCCCCGAAGCGGCGCGCCCGCGGAACGTGGATGCCGAGGCAGTAGGCGCACCCGTTGATCTGCGAGATGCGCACTTTCACGAGCTCGACGATCAGGGGCGGTAGGGTGCCGCGGCGGACGTACCGGATGAGCTCGGCCAGGCCTTTCGTCGAGTCGGGGGCGACCGTGAGGTAGTCGAGCCGTTCGGTCATCGTACGCACCGTCGCCGCGAGCCCGCCTCGGTAGATACCGTTGCGGGGCCGCCCCCGGGCGGCGCGCGGGCGCCGACCGGGGGAAAGGGTTCGCGCGAGCTCAACGGTTCATCAGGAGGTGCTCGTTGCCGTCGGGGTCCCGTATCGTCGCGTCCCAGCCCCACGGCCGCTCGGTGGGCGGGTGCACGATCTCCACCCCCCGGGACCGGAGCTCATCGACCCGGGCCGTGAGGTCTCCTTCGACGAGGAGGAGGATCCCCGAGTTGCCCGGCTCGAGCGCCTGCCCCTCGGACCGACAGAGGTGGATCTGGCCCCCGCGTCGCTTCTGCCCGACCGTGATCCAGTGCTCCCCATCGCTGAGGAGGTCGAGGCCGAGGGACTCGGTGTACCACCGGCGGGAGCGCGCGATGTCGGAGACGACGACGGCGACGCTGGCGACCCACGGGCGGGGGCGGTTCGGTTTCGTCGTGCGCTGGGACCTTCTTCGTGCGGGCATGTCCGTAGACTCCGACCGGACCCACGGTCCGCAGTCACTACCGACCGTTGGTGGGATGGCGAAACGCCCCGGCTGCCCCCTGTTTCCCACGAATGGAAACCGACCGCCGTGTACCTTTAGGGGCGCTCCCGTCTGGGTGTAGCCGTGCGGCCGCGGACCGCGGGACCGCCGGGCGGGGGGAGACGGCGGTGCGACGGACCCATCCGCTCCTGTGGTCGGCGCCGCTTGCGATCCTGCTCGGCGTCCTGATGGCGCTCCCCGGCGCCGGCGGCGGCGCCCTGCGCGGGCCTCCGGGGATCGACGTCCTGGGGGAGCGGACGGCCGCCGCGGGGAACTATTCGGTCATCAACTACACGAGCTCCGTCGACGGCGCCGCCCTGTCGTACCTGGAGTGGCTGCCCGCCGGCTACTCCGCCGAGCGAGCCTACCCCCTCGCCGTCTTCCTCCACGGCCTCGCCCAGTCCGGGAGCGAGCTCCTGACCGAGACCGAAGGTCCGCCGACGATCGCGAACGCCTCCGCCTTCGGGTTCATCCTCATCAGCCTCAACACGCGCACCTCGGCGGGATTCTATGTGAACTCCCCGTACACGGGACCCCAGGAGCAGGACGTCCTGGACGCCATCTCCCACGAGGCGGCGTTGCGGTCGATCCGCTCCGACGCCGTCTTCCTCTTCGGGACGAGCATGGGGTCGATCGGGGCGTGGTCGATCGCCGGCCACCACCCCACCCTCTTCCGCGGGATCGGGGCGATCGCCGAGTGCCCGGAGGTCTACATGGCGAACTACTGGCACTTCCTCCACGACAAGCCCGGCTTCCGCCAGTACCTCACCACCACGGGTGGCCAGGGGCCGAAGAGCGCCTACTACCGCGCCCAGACCTACTACCTGGACAGCGCCCGCTACTACCCCTCGAACTACTCCGGCCTTCGCCTGTACGCCGTCCAGGGGAGCGCGGACAACCGCTGCCCGAACAACCTCGGCTACTTCGGCTACCAGCAGTCGAACAACACGTTCCTCAACGCGACGTGCCTCGTCGTCACGGCCTGGGGCCAGCCGGTCGGCTGCCAGGTCCCGTTCACGAACTTCTCCGCGGCGAACCCGGGGCAGTACCCCTGGCGGTTCGTCTACGAGCCCGGAGGTCTCCACAGCTACAACGACCTCAACCCGCGCGACCTCTTCCGGTTCTGGACCGGGAAGGTCGGCGTCGGGCTGTACTGCGCCACCATGGGCCAGACCCCCGGTCCGTGCCCCTGAGCCGGGGCCGACGGGGAGGAGCCCCGCCGGCGGTCGGCCAAGAGGACGGAATCTTCCCTACGGCTTGAAGTAGGGAGGCCTCCCGTTCTTCACGGGAGGACCATGGACGCGGCGCGCGCGATGACGGTCAAGGCCGTTACGCCGGAAGCCAGCGCCGTCGCTCCCACCGCGTCGGGGCCGGTCCGGCCCGGGGGGGCTCTCCGACGGTTCCGGGCGTTCTTCGGACGCCATCCGGTCCTCCTCCTGCTCCTTTTTTCCCCGGGGATCCCGGAGTACCTTTCCGGCTCGACCCGGCTCAACTTCCTGGTCGAGTCGCCCGTGGTCTTCGCCCTCTTCCTGGGGGCGAACCTGGCGCTCTACGGCCCCGGTGTCCTCCTCGTCCGGGAGGCGATGGTGCGTTGGCGCAAGGGCTGGGCCAGCGTGCTGGTCCTGGGCGCCGCCTACGGCATTCTCGAGGAAGGGGTCGCCCTCAGCACGCTGTTCAACCCGAGGGCGGGGGTCGTGGGTGCCCTCGGGTTCTACGGCCACTTCGCCGGCGTCAGCTGGGTCTGGCTGGTCGGCGTCCTCATGTTCCACGTTGTCTACAGCATCTCGCTGCCGATCCTGCTCCTCGAGCTGGCGATCCCCGCGACGAAGGGCCGCTCGCTCCTCGGCCGGGGCGGGATCGGGGTCGCGCTCGGCGTTCTCGCGCTCGACGTGATCCTCCTCGCGGAGCTCGTGAACCGGTCCCTCGGGTTCTGGATGGGTCTCCCGCTGCTCGCGGCGAGCCTGGCGGCGATCGGAGGCCTGGTCCTTCTGGCGTGGCGCCTGCCGGCCGGCGCCGGGGTCCCCCGGCATCCGGTCCCTTCGGCGCCTCCCCTGGTCTTCGGCGCGCTGGGGGCCGGCACGTTCTTCGCTGTCGTCCTTGGGCAGTCGCTGAACGACAGCCTGGGCACCCCGGCCGTCCTGGGGGTCGCCGAGCTCGTCGGGCTGCTCGCGGTCGTCGGGCTCCTCCTGCGGGAGCTCTTGGGTCGGCAGGGCAACGAGCGCGCGTTGCTCGCCTTCGCGGCGGGGGCGATCGCGGACGTCGCCGTCTTCGGCGTCGCGGAGGGCCTGCCCGTCCCGCTTGTCGGGGTCGCGGACGTTCTCGCGGTCCTGTTCTTCGTCCACCTGTTCCGGTCCTACCCGGCGCCGGTACGCCCGGCCGGCGCCGCGGCCCCCGCGCCGGCGGGGTGGTCCGCCTAGCGGAGACGGTGGTCGAGGAAGCTGAGGGTCCGGTCCCAGGCGACCCCGGCCGCGTCCGCGTCGTACTCGGGCCGGTCGTTCTCAAAGAAGCCGTGGCGCGTCGCGGGGTAGAGGAAGAACTCGACGTCGCGCCGGGCCTCGCGGATCGAGGCCTCCTGCGCGCGGACCTCGGCTCCCGGGTGGAACGGGTCGTTCTCGGCGAAATGCCCGAGGTAGGCGGTCTGCGTCCGCGTGTAGTCCACTCCCGGATTGAGGCCGTAGAAGGTGACCGCGGCACGCACCCGGTCGCTCCGGGCCGACGGATCGCTCAGCGCGAGGGCGAGGCGACCGCCGAGCGAGAAGCCGACCACGCCGATCCCGTCCTGGGTCGCCCCGGGGTGGGCGACCAGGTAGTCCACGGCGCCGTAGAGACGATCGTGGGTCGCGCGCGAGCGCCGGTCGAACTCGCGGAACAGCCGGTCGGACGCCTCCTCGGTCGCGGCGACCTGGCCCTCGTAGAGGTCGAGGGCGAGGGCGAGATGCCCGTCACCGGCGAGGCGGTCGGCGAACTTCGGGAAGAACGGGGTGAGCCCCCGACCCCCGTGCAGGATGAGAACGGGCGTGCCCTCCCCGATGTCGGGCTTCGCGAGGTAGCCGCGCGTGGGGCCGCCGACGGACGGGATATCGACCGGGATCGCCATGCGCGGGGCGAGCGGTTCCGCCGATTACTACCTGTCGGTCGCGAGGGCCGAAGCCCGCCGACTCGGGCGTGGGGCTGGGCGAAGGCCGGGGGCGTCCGCGACCCGGTCGGCGGCCCGGGGCGGGGGCGCCGCTCCGGCAGCGACCAGATACGCCGCCTCGTCCTCCAGGTGGAGGTGCAGCGACTCGCACAGGAGCGTCCAGAACTGGCCGAGCGCCGGGCGGGTCCCGCCGGGGTGGTCGTCACGGAGGACCACGTTCAGGAACCCGCGCAGCTGCTGAACGCTCGCCGGAAATATCCTATGCTCGCGCAGGAGGAGCTCGGGAGGGACCCGGCCGGCGAGCCGGTGGCCCTCGATCGCGCGGAGGAACGGGTCGGTCCGCTCCGCATGCTGGGCCAGGACCCGTTGGATCCGGTCGGCGGCCGCGAGGATCTGCGGGGCCGGCACCTCCGCGAGGCGGACGAGCTCGTTCGCGAGCGACCGTGCGAGCGGCAGGACCTCGCTCAGCTCGGCATGGGCCGATCGCACGGACGCGATTTCGCCCAGGGTTGGCCGCGCTGTAGGGGGTATTGCGCCACCGGACCGTGCAGACCCGCTACGCGAACCCGACACTTGCGGCACCTGGACAGAGCCTCGATGCACGGTTCGGTATATGGACCTGACCTCGGAGCGGGCCGCACGGGCGGCGCCCGCGGCGGGCGGTCCTCCGCGACGGGGGGCACGGGGGGATCATGATCGAGGAGACCGTCGTGTCGGTCCGTGCGGTGCCCGGGGCGCGCCGCGAGGGGATCCGCTACGACCCGTGGGCCCGGGCGTGGGTGATCGCGGTGACCGCCCCGGCGCGCGGCGGCGAGGCGAACCGCGCGATCGTTGAGCTTATCGCCAAGCGGCTCGATCTGCCCGCCTCCGACCTCGAGTGGGTCGGGGGGACGAGCTCGCGCCGCAAGCGGCTGAGGGTCCGGGGCCTCGCCCCGGCCGAGGTCGATCGCCGACTCGGCCATGCGTCGTCCCTCCCGGGATGACCGGCGGGTGAACGGCGCTTCACCTACGGAATATCCATCCCCTCTCCCATGGAAGCCGCGGACCCGGGCGAAGCAGCGGCCTACCTCGTACACTGCTTGGCCCGGGTTCAATCCGTGGAGGGGAACGATGGCTCGGAAAAGTTGGCCCGTCTGCTCGTGGACCGGCGTCTCCGAGGACGGAGAAGAGGTCCTCGCCTGCGACCGTCCGGCGAAAGCGGTCTTCCGCGACCCGGTGGGCCATCGCATCTACGCCTGTGTGGAGCACTTGGCGTACGCCAAGGCACGCGCGGGCGAGGGGGACGGGCTGAGGGCGATCGACCAGTTCGCGGCCCCCCCCGGGACGCACCAGGTCGTCCCGGTCCGCGTCGTCGTCGCCTGAGCGCCGCTGGGACGAACCGTGGCCGGTCCCGGCGACGCCCCGCCGTTCTCCGGCGTTCCGGGTCCTCCGCGACGGCGTGAATCTCCCTTGACCGTCGGGCCAAATACCGCCCCCTGGCTCGGGAGGGTGGGGCCGGCATGAACCGGGCGGGATCGTGGACTAGAAGCGGCCGCACTCCCGCGCCGCGCCACCGGGCCCGACGTTGCGTTCTCCCCTTCTTCGTAAGGTCCTCGTCCCTCCGGCGCCGGGAGTCGCGCGACACCGACGGGCGACCGGTTCGCCCGCGGCGTCCCCCCCACGCCCGGCGGACCGGACCGGCGCTCGCGGGACGCGGGCCGGCCCGGACGGACCGGCCGAGGAGGCGGTAGCACATGCTCGAGAGTCTGAGAGCCCCGAACCGATCGACCCCCGCCGTCCCGGACGCGTTCCGGGCACTGACCGTGGGCGACGTCATGACGAAGTCCGTCTACACCGTGACCGCGAACTGGACGCTCCTCGACGCGGCGCGCGCGATGCGCGCCCACCACGTGAGCGGCATGCCCGTCGTCGACGAGGACGACCGGGTCGTCGGGGTCCTCTCCGAGTCGGACATCGTCCAGGAGCTGCACGAGGCGACGGGCGTCGGGAACGCCCGCGGGGTCCTCGACCTGTTCCTCGCGGCCGCCGGCCTGCGCCGCAAGGACATGATCGAGAACTGCCTCCATCACCTTACGCGCCGCAAGGTCTCCGACGCGATGGCCCGGCGGCCGGTGACCGTCTCGACGGACGACTCGCTCGCGGAGGCCGCCCGGCTGATGCGCCGCTTCTCCGTCAACCGGGTCCCGGTGGTCCGGGACGACGGGCTCGTCGGAATCCTCACGCGGCAGGACGTCGTCGAGGCCCTCAGCCGGACGACCGGGCGCGGCGCGCCGGTGGCCCGGCGCTTCACGCGCGGCGTCCGCGCCGACGCGAGCTCCCGCGCGATGTAGGCGGCCGGCGACCGCCGCGGCCGCCGAGGGGCGGCTTAAGGGGGGACCGGCGCTCGCCCGCCGGAATGGCGCTCACGGCGGTGGGGCTCGACCTCGCGGGGAGTCCCCGACGCACGACGGGCTTTTGCCGGTTGGCCGGTCCGCACCGGACGATGCTGCGGCCGCTCGGCACGGACGCGGAGATCCTCGCCGCGGTGCGGGCGGCCGCGCCGGATGTCGTCAGCATCGACGCCCCGCTCTCCCTCCCGCGGGGGCGGCGCCGGCTCGGGGACCGCACGGGGCCGCACTTCCGCGCGTGCGATTTCGCCCTGCGGGCGCGCGGCATCCCGTTCTTCCCGTTGACCCTCGGACCGATGCGGATGCTGACGGCCCGGGGGATGCGCCTGAAGCGCCGGCTCGAGAGCGAGGGGCGACGGGTGATCGAGAGCTACCCCGGCGGCGCGCAGGACGTCCTCGGCTGGCCCCGGAAGCAGGCGGGGGTCGAGGACCTCCGCCGGGCCCTCCTCCGCCACGGCCTCACCGGGGACGTCGAGCGCGTAGACCTCACCCACGACGAGCTCGACGCCGCGACGGCGGCGGTCGTCGGCCGGATGTACCTGCTCGGCGACGCGGAGGCCCTGGGCGATCCGCAGGAAGGGACCCTGGTCCTTCCGGCCCCGCGGGGCCGCGACCGGTCGCGGCGGCGCTAGCGCATCAGGCCGGCGCCGCGGAGCTCGGCGGTGATCTTCTTGACCGCGAGGTCGATGTCCGACGGCTTCCGGGCTCCGGTGCAGACGAGCTTGCCGCTGCCGAAGAGGAGGATGACGACCCGGGGCTCCTCCATGCGGCAGACCAGTCCGGGGAACTGCTCGGGCTCGTACTCCACCCGGTCGAGCCCCAGCGTCACGGCGATCGCGTTGAGGTTGATCTCGCTCTCGAGGTCCGAGCTCGCGACGATGTTCTGCACCTGGATCTTCGGGTCGGACTTGATCTTCTGCCCGCTCTTGCGGATCTGCTGCGAGACGATGGCGATCGAGTCCTCGACCTCCTTCATGCTTTTTCCGCCGGTGCAGACGACCTTGCCCGATCCGAAGAGCAGGATCGCGGTCTTCGGCTCCTTGAGCCGGTAGATCACACCGGGGAACTGGTCCGGCTCGTACTCGGCGCCCTCCAGGTGCAGCGCGATCGACTGCAGATCGAGCTTGTCCGCGAGGGAGAGCGACGCCACCACATTCTCGATCCGAATCTTGGGCATCACCCTCGCACGGATTCCTAAACTTAAGGGTTTTTATACCATTATAAGGCGGCGAACGCCCCGTCCCGTCGGTCCCCGGTCAGCGCGCGGCCAACAGGAGGCTGAGCGGCGACCGCTCGATCGGGGCGGCGTCCGTGACGGTGAGCTCGGCGGCGGCGAGGAACGAGGCGTACTCGCGCTCGGTGTAGAGGTCTCCCCGGCGGGTCGTGGCGAGGAGCGTGATCGCGAACTGCGCGGCGGCGGGCGGGGTGACCCGGTCCTCGTTCGGGACGAACTCCACGATCGCGAGCCGCCCGTCGGGCTCGAGCGCCGACGCGCTCCGACGCAGAAGCTCGACGATCGTCGGCGGGTCGAAGTGGTGGAGGAAGTTCGCGGCGATCACCAGGTCGTAGCGGGATTCGAGGGAGAGCGAGAAGGCGTCGCCGGGGAGCAGGCGGTAGCGCGCCCCGAGACCGGCCCGGTCGGCGTTCTCCCGGGCGACGGCAAGGACGCCGGGCCAGTCGACGCCGGTGACGGTGGCGCCGGGGAACCGGCGACCGACGGCGATCCCGAAGAGGCCGTGGCCGGCCGCGAGGTCGATGACGTTCCGGGGCGCGGCGCCCGTGGCGGCGAGGCGGTCGACGACGCGCTCGGCCGTCCGGGCGACCATCGGGGCCATCCCCCGGGCATAGTCGACCCACAGCGGGTGCTCGGGGGCCATCGAACCCTCGGCCGGGAGGAAGGTGCCCCCTCCGCGGACCGCCTCGGTGAGACGGGAGAAGCCTTCGCGCACCGCGGATGCGGTGAGGAACCGCCGCGCCTCCCCGAGATACGCCTTCGACGCCGGGTCGAGGTACAGCGCGCTCTCGCCGGTCAGGGCGTAGCGCAAACCCGCCTTGTCAAGGAGGCCGATCGTCACGAGATAGTCCGCGAGGATCCGCACGCCGCGGGGGTCCGCCTGGCACGCCGCCGCAAGGGCCCGGGTGTCCGCGGCGCCTCGGGCGATCGCTCCGAACAGCCCGAGGTCGAGGGCCGTGACGACCGCCTCCGTCCGCTGGAAGCCGTTGAGCGCGTCGAGGAACCGGTCCGGCATCGGCCGATCGGTCGGGGAAGACATGGGATCGCGCCCGTGACCCCGAGCGCCGTATTTGGCCGTTTGCGTCCGCCGGGGTCGGGGCCGCGGCCTACGGCCCCGAGACGACGTCGAGGAACCGGGAGGAGGCGGCGAGCGCCTCGTCCTCGAACCAGGCGAGGACGATGAAGTACCACCCGACCACGAGGAGGAGCGGAAGGTCGGCGAGCCCCCGGGCCTCCGGCGCGACCTCGACGGAGCCGCCTTCGAGACGGGAGTCGACGCGGACGGGCTCGATGTGGGCGAGCCGCCGGCCCGTGGCGTCGGTCACCTGCCAGGCGGGAACGAGCAATCCGGCCCGGCGCAGCCGGTACGACCGGCCGCCGAGGACGTCCAGCACCCCCTGGCGCAGATGGACCTCGAGGCGAGCGAGGTCGGTGCCGTCCGGCGAGGTGCGGATCGTCACGTGGGGGCCGAGGAACCCGCCGCGTTTGAGCGACCAGGTGCCGCCGCTCGACCGGGCCGTGGCGAGGGATCCCGTGGGGCGCTCCCAGCGGAGGTCCACGAGGGGACGGTCGCCGGAGAGGAGGGAGTAGGCCGGCGGCTCGACCGACGTCCGAATCCATCGGAGAGCGGCGACGTCGACGTCCGTGAACGGGCTCAGGTCGGGCATCGGTCGGGGGAGGCGCACGGCACCTTAACGGGCGCTGCCCTGGGGCGACGCGGTGCCGGCCCCCGCGCCCGCTCTACCGGGCCTCTTCCGCGAGCGGCGGGCCGGGTCCCGGGTCGCGACCGGGCGCTGACCCCGCTATGGGATCGGCACCCGGTGCTCCACCGGCGGCCGCACCTTGGGAACCCGTACGGTCAGGACGCCGTTGTCGAACGAGGCCTGGACCTGGCTGCCCACGACGGGGTCCGGGAAGACGATCTCCCGGCGGAAGCGGCCGGCGGCCCGTTCCTTGAGGACGTAGGGTCGCGCCGGGGCCGGGGCCGGACCGCGGGCTTCCCCGGTGACGAGGAGGGACTGGCCCACGATCTTGACGTCGATGTGCTCCTTCGGCACACCGGGGAGGTCCACCCGCACCTCGTAGTCGCTCCCCCGGTCCTCGACGTCGACGGGGGGGCGCGCGGGCAGCGCGACGGCGCGGGCGCGAGGGGTGCCCGCGCCAAGGTGCCCGAAGAACCGCCGGCGGAACGCCTCGAACTCGTCGAGCGCGTCGCGGAGCGTCGCCTCGAACTCCCGGATCAGCTCGTCGCCGTCCTCGCCCGTGCGCCGCGCCGGGTGGCGGCTCGCTTCTGCGGCCATGCGTCCCCCGTTCCCGAAAGGACGACGGACGGGGCGGATTTACTCGGCAGGTCAACGCCCCTTGACTCGGGGACGGCAGCCGCCCCCCTGCGATCCCGCCGACGGCGGGGGATCTCGAGGTCCCGGAGGTCAGCCGCTGACGATCTCGTCCCGCACGGCATGGGCCACGGCCGCGAGGCGCGCGGAGGGCGCGACCCCGCCGACGGCGCGCGCGAGGAGGACGGCGCGCGGCGAGCCGGTGAGCTCCTCGAAGAAGGCGAGGGAACGGGGGTCGACCCCCCGCAGCGGGACCCCGGTCCGGGCGCCGGGAGGCGGCGCCGGCACGAGGACGAGGGTGAGGTCGGCCTCGGCCGGGGTGGGCTGGGAGGGGAAGCGGATGCGGCGGGACCAGCCCATCGCCCCGGGCGTGAGGTCGGAGAGCGGGACCGGCACGAGCGGGCCCGCGCTCAGTCCCCGAGACTCCGGGAGCGACAGCGCGTGGGCGCACGCCTCGTCGAACGTCGCGGCGATCGACTCGGCGGCCTCCGTGAGGGCGACCTTGCGGGGGGTCGGCGGGGGCGCTGTCGGACGGGTACGCCGCGGACGGGGCGAACGTGAAGGCATCCCGGGGCCACTCGTCCACGGCCTTTTAACGCCGACCGGGGGTCGGCCGCGACGCGCCGCCCGGGCGAAAGTGATTTGGCCGCGGGGCCGTCCGATGGCCGTGCCCGATCCGTCCGTAGCCGTCGCGGACCCGGACGTCGTGGACGCGATCGCCTTCGCCGTGCGGGCCCACGGCCGACAGTTGAGGAAGGACCGGCGGACGCCCTACATCGTCCATCCGGTCGCGGTCCTTCGCCACCTCGCCGGAGACCTCGGGGTGACCGCGCCGAGCCTCCTCGAGGCCGCGGTCCTCCACGACGTCCTCGAGGACACGCCGACGGTGCGGGCCGCGCTCGCCCAGCGCTTCGGGGAACCGGTCGCCGCGCTGGTCGAGGAGCTCACCCTCCCGCCCGAGCGGCACGGCCCGATGGTCCCGGACGCCGTCAAGACCCAGGCCCTCGTGGAGGCCGTGGGCCGCATCAGCTGGCCGGCGGTCCTGATCAAGCTGTGCGACCGCTGGGACAACCTGCGGGACCTCGGGAACGCCCCCTGGTCGGACGTCAAGCGGGCCAGCTACCTCGAGCAGACCTCGGAGATCCTCGGCGCGCTCGGTCGTCGTCGGGCCGTGGCGCCCCCGCCCGACGACCTCCTCCGGCCGATCGACTCCGCCGAGCGCGCGGTGCGCCGTCTCGGGTCCGGAGCCTAGCGTCCCCCGAGGTCCCGGCGCGGTCCGGGGATCCGTACGGGTCAGTGCGTCGAGGGGCGGTTGCGGCGGGCGGCGCGCCGGGCGGCGGCCTCCTGGTCCCGCTCGTCCAGGAGGTGCATGTACCGCGTCAGGTCCCCCTCGGCGACGACGTTCGCCTCGCCCGGCGCGAAGCGGTCCGGCGTGTCCGGTCGCTCCTGGTAGGTCCCGCCGAACTTCTTCGCCACGGAGAGCGACGCGGCGTTGGCGCGGAGGATGGTCCCGACGGCGCGCGTCACGCCGACGGAGAGCGAGGCCGCGATCATGCGCTTGAGGAGCGCGGTGCCGACCCCCATCCCTCGGAACCCCTCCGCGACCGTGAACCCCATCTTCGCCCGGAGGTTCGAGCCCCGGTCGCCGACGAACCGGACGGTTCCGTACCCGACCGGCCGCCGTTGGCCGGGCGTGACCACGACGATGAGGATCACCGACCAGTGGGGGAACATGCGGACCGTGGCGCGGGCGAGGCGGCTCGCGAGCACCATGTAGCCGTAGATGATCCAGAGCTGGCTTCTGTCGAACGGGAACGGATGGTAGAACCGTCGGGCCTCGGGGGAGAGCTCCATGTACATCTCGACCAGCGGCCGGATGTCGCGCACGCTCGACAGCCGCAGCGAGACCGGGAGGGTTCGCCGCGCCGTCGGGGGCGGGGCGGCGGGCGCCGGAGGCGCGGGCCCGGCCTCCGCGACGCCTATTCCCCCGGACGCCATGCGGTCCTCCCTTCCTTCCCTTGGCTGGGGGACCGCGGTCGGTGCACGGGTCGCACCGGCGCCGTTGGCGTCCTCCCACCCGGTGGGGCGGATGTGTTGCGCTGTCACGGAAGTGCGTTTATGTAAAACCTCGCCGCGTGCCGTCTCACCTTCGTGCGGGGAATGCCTCTCTCGCCGCTCCGCACGGGTACGGGCCGACCCCGACGGCCGGCGTCAGACGGCGGCCGTCCCGAGGAGGGGGGCGTCCGTCGGGAGATCGAAGAGGAGGTCTCCCCTCGCGGTCCGGGGGCCGAGACGCTCCACCTCGTCCAGGAACTCGAGGGCCGCTCGGCCGAGGTCGGTCAGGGCGACGGAGGGCTCGTCGCCCTTTACGAGACCCGCCCGGGCCAGGTAGCGCAGGTAGAATCGGATCCGCTCCGCCCCGTGGATCCCCACCCGCTCCGCGAGCCGCGAGCCGTCCAGGGGTCCGTTCGCGAGCTCGCGCAGCATCGCCCGCCGGCGCGGCCCGGCGAGCCCGCCCTGGAACCGCCGCGGCCGATCGCCGGTGAGCGACCAGCGGAGCGAGACGAGTGCCCCGTCGCTCACCGCGTCCCGTTGGATCCCGACGAGCAGGCGACCCGACGGTGCGATCGCGGCACGGACGTTCTGCACGGCGTCGCTGAGCACGGCGATGTCCGTGCGGCGCAGGAGTTCGCCCGGGGCGGCGAGGAGGACCCGGGGCGATGGGTAGGCGTTGAGGCTCGACCGGACCATCTCACCGAGGGATTCCGGCGCTCCGAGGTCGAGCTCGCGGGTGAGCGCCGCGGGGGTCGAAAAGAGGCCGTGCGGCGCGAGCACCACCCGCCCCTCCGGCGGGGCGCTCTCGAGCTCCGACCGTACCTCGGCGCCGGCCCTCGGCCGGCAGAGCCGGTCCCGGAATGCGATCTCGCTCTGGGCGAGGTCGAGCGTCGCCCGCACCACGTCGAAGCGGAACGGCTTGGGGATGTAGTTGAACGCCTCGAGCTCGAGGGCATCCGCCGCGCTTTGGTCCTCGGGCTGGCCGGTGAGGATCACCGTGAGGGTGGCGGGCCAGTGGCGGTGGACGGCGCGGAGGAGCTGGGTGCCGGAGTGGCGGGGCATCTTGAGGTCCGTGAGCAGCACGTCGAAGCGCTCGTGGCCGAGCCGGTCGAGCGCCGCGACCGCCGACGGTGCGATGGACACCCCGTGGCCCTCTCCGGTGAGGAGCTCCGAAAGCTCATCGAGGAATACCGGGTCGTCGTCCACCAGGAGCAGTCTCATCGCCGGTACCCCTCATGGGCGGGCGCGGTAGGGCGCCGAGCCGAATTAGACCTTGGGGTCGTTCCCCGGTCGAGGCCGGGGCGGGCCTCCGCGTCCCTACCGCGGGCCCAGTGGAAGGGGCGAGGGCGGCGTCAGAGCTGGCCCGCGGCCCGGTGGGCGCGCTCCTCGCTCTGCGCCCACCACGCCAGCGTCCGGTACGGCTCCCCGCGACCGGGGGAGCGGTCGTCCTCCTCCTCGGCGCTCAGCTCGGCACATCGCGCGAGGCACGAGAGGCCGTGGAACCAGCGACCGTAGAGCCGCTGGACCCCCGGGCCCTTCTCGAAGCGCAGCGCGCGCCGGCCGGTGGGGATGAGCCCGACCCCGCAGCCGCTGCAGGACTGGGGGGCGGCGAGGGTGATCCACGCGATGCGGTAGTCCCCCGCTGGCGCGGGCGCCATGGACGCCCCGAAGGGCTCCGAATAGAAAGCCCCCACGCCCTCGGAGGTCAGCCGGGGGCGGGTCGAACGACCAGCACCGGGCAGTGGGCGCTCTGGACGAGGCCGCTCGACACGCTCCCGAGAAGGAGCCGACTCCCCCGGGACAGCCCCCGCGAGCCGACCACGAGAAGGTCCGGGGACGACCGGTGCGCGAAGTCGAGGATCTCCTCGAGGGCGTGGCCGGTCCGGTAGACGACCTCCACGCGGTCGACCCCCCGTCCCCGGGCCCGCTCCCGCGATTGCTCGAGCATCACGCGAAGGGCGTCCTCCTCGGCCTTCCAGGGGATCGACGACTCGTAATCGGAACGCAGCGCCTGGACCGTCAGCAGCGTGAGCCCGGAACCGAAGCGTCGCGCGACCTCGATCGCGGTGTCCAGCGCCCGGTCCGCCACGGCCGAGCCATCGATCGCGACGGCGATCTTCTCGAACATCGTTCCTCGCTCCTTGGGGTAGGTGGCGTCCCTTAAGGCCCGTGCGGCCGTCGGCGGCGCGGCTACGTCGGCGCGATCGGTGGGCCCCCGGAGCGGATCGGGGGGTGCTCGGCGAGCGCCTGGACGAGGAGCCGTCCGAGCTCTTCGCCGAGGGCCTCGAACCGCGCCTCGGCGCCGGCCTCGAGCGTCAGCCGATCGCTGCCGGGCTCGTCCCCGGGGCGGTCGACCACGATGGCGGACCGTCGCGCCTCGAGGAAACGGACGCCCATCGCCGAGAGCTGCTTTTCGATGAAGCGAGCGGCGCTCCCGCGCAGCGGCCCCGAGGCATGGGTGTCGAAGGCGAACCCGTACTTGCCCTCGAGGGCGTAGGCCCCGATGCGACGGAACATCTTCCGGATGTGGGAGGATGCGGAGAACCCTTCGGTCGGCCCGCCGACGACGATCAGGTGCGCCCGGTCGAGATCGTCGGGGGTCACCTCGGCGTAGGAGCGGCGCGCCGCGAGAACGTGCGGCACCTTGCCCAGGCCCCGCTCGAGGGCTTCGGCGACGTGGAACGTGTGGCCGTGCCGCGAATCATACACCAGGAGGACGTGGGCATCGGGCATGGACCGGAGCACCCCCTGCCGGTTCCACGGTGCCGGGATAGAAAAGCGGCGGGTCGCGCCGGATTGACCCCGGACCGGGACCCTGCGCCCCGCCGTGCGCCGGCGGCCGTGGAGGTCGCGGGCCCTGACGTATATCCACCCGGTCCGTCTCAATGCGCATCCACGGGTGCGCTTCCCGTTGGGTTGATAAGGGGGTGCCCTGTCGCCGCCCCGGAAGCGGGCGGCCTCCGGGGCCGGCCCGCCCGCGGATACGGGTCATGCAGCCGGGGTTCGTTGGGGTCGTCGCGCTGGTCGTTGTCGGGATATCGCTCCTCGCCTCCGCCCCGGGGGTGACGGGGGGCTTCGCCGCTTCGGCGCTCCCGGCGTCCCCTCACCCGGGGGCGGCGGCCAGCTACCTTCCCGCGGGCACCCCCTCCGCGGGGTGGGTCAACCTGACCGCCATATCGGGGCCGGCGCCCGCCGCCCGGATGTACCCTTCGATGGCCTTCGACCCCCAGCTTGGCGGGGTCCTCCTCTTCGGAGGGTTGACCTACCACACCTCGACCGGCGCGAACGCGACCTACAACGACACCTGGCTGTTCGCGAACGGGACCTGGACCAACCTCACCTCCCGCTACCCCGGCGCTCCCGGGGCCCGGTGGGCGGCGACCATGGTATGGGACCCGCTGGACCACTACATGCTCCTCTTCGGCGGCCGGGCCGACAAGGCTCCCCCCAACAACGTCCCGGGCTTCGTCAACGACACCTGGACGTTCAACAGCACGACGGGCTGGTCCCGGCTCTCCCCGACGGCCAGCCCCTCGCCCCGGGGCTTCTCGCCGGCCACCTTTGACCCGAAGATCCCCGCGGTCCTCCTCTATTCCGGCGGGGACATCGACTTCTCGAACGGCTCCCTCGCC
>DAHUXZ010000050.1 GCA_027315455.1 Thermoplasmata archaeon
GACCGGCCACGCGAGCAGCCAGGGGAGGGCACGGGTGCGGCCGACGCGTCCGAGGTAGTAGCCGACGGCGATTCCCCGGGGCACCAGGAGGAGCACGGCGATCGCCCCGACATGGAGGAGGGTGGGCAAGCCGAGGAGGACGGTCGAGGCGACGGCGTAGGCCCAGACGAAGGTGCGCAGACCCCCGCGCGCGAACAGAAGGAACCAGAAAAGGATCGCGAGCCCCCCGTACGCGAGCGCCGGGCCGGTGACCGCGCCGGCATGCCGTCGGTGGGCGAACAGGCTTCCACGGTTCCAGCGCAGGCGCTGCCGGCGCAGGGACGCGAGGTCCGTCGGGACGTCCTCGAGGGCGACGGCGCCGGTCTCGAGGCGCATGCGGTAGCCTTGCCGCTGGAGGCGCAGGGTCACCTCGGTGTCCTCGCCGTTCCAGGCGACCCAGCCGCCGCCGCGGACGAGGTCCGCGCGGCGGAAGGCGGAGAAGACCCCGTCGACGACCTCGGCCGACCGCACCGCCATCATCGCCCGACGCAGGTAGAGGTGGCTCCAGCTCACCTCGAGGAGGCGGAGCGACCGCGTCCACCCGTGGTCCTCCCTCGGGAGGATCTCGCCCTGGACCCCCCCCACGTCCGGGTCGGCGAAGTGCGGGACCATCTCGCCAAAGCCGCTCCCCGGCGCGATGCGGGCGTCCGCATCGAGGCGGACGATGACCTCCCCCGTGGCCACGGCGAGCGCCGCGTTGAGGGCGTGCGCCTTTCCCCCGTGGGCTAGCTCGAGGCACCGGCCGCGGGCATGGGCGAGGCCGGCGATCGCCGTGCGGGCGACGGCGGACGTCGCGTCGGAGGAGCCGTCGTTCGCGACGACGACCTCCGTCGTACCCGGGTAGCGGGCGGCCGCCGCGTCGACGCTCGCGACGCATTCGGCGAGGTCGCGCTCCTCGTTGAACGCGGGAACGAGGACGGAGACCGGCGGGTGGAACTCGGAGACGGCCGGGCGCGGACGGGTGATGAGATTGAGGTCGTAGACGATGCGGCCCAGGGCCCCCCAGATCGTGAGGGCCGAGAGCGGAAGCAGGAGAAGGACGGCGAGGGGAAGCCCCTCCCGCCCCAGCCCGACGTACCGGAAGAGGAGGTAGAGGAGCACGGTCGACAGGCCCAGGGAGATTAGCCCCGTGAGGAGAAGGGCCGGAAGGGCCCGGCGATCGGGAGGCCGGACCGGATCGATCCGCACCGGGGGGGGCGCGAACGCGGTGCTCAGGACGAGGAGGGCGAAGAACGCCCCGCCGGTGACCGCGCGCACCAGGAGGAAGGACGAGGCGACGAAGCGACCGGGTACGGTGAAGAAGACGGCGTCGAGCAGGAGCTCGACCGCGACGTAGGCGAGGATGAGGAGGCCGGCCCGACCCCGCGCGGCGGCGGTGTATTTCGGGTCGGTGAGCAGCCCGCTCGCGACGACGTAGGCGAGGAGGAAGGCGAGGTACATGAGGAAGATCAGGTCCGTGAGGAACCCGTCGGCCGTCGCCTTCGGTGTGAACCCCGGCCACGGCCGCGGCCAGAAGAGGAGGTGGCCGACCAGGTAGACCAGGTGACCCCAGGCGCGGAGGACCTCCACGTGGAACCAGAGCAGCGGCGCGACGGCCGCGATGAACGCCGCGAAGAGGACGACGGCGAAGCCGCGCCTCGGCCGCATGGGAGGGGAGGACGGCAGCGTCGGCTCGCCTTCGATCGGCCGGTCGCCCGGCGCCCGGGACGACCCGCGTCGGAGCGCCCGCAGGGCGAGGTAGGCGACCCCCAGCGCGAGGGCGAGGGCTCCGACGGCACCGAGCGGGATCGGGAAACCGGCGATGCCGGCCACGAGCGCGACGGTGCCCGCGGCGGCCGAAGCTCTCCTCACCGTGCCCTGGGACGGACCCGAGACCGAGGGGGCCGGAGGCGGCCCGCCGCCCCAGGCCCGCTCAGGGTTCGTCCTCCCGGGAGAAAGGGGGCGCTCCCCGTCTAAAAACTGTGGCCCGGAGCGGTGCGCCCCGAAAGCCGCGGGGACGGGCGGCTCCGAAGTGCTTTCTGCCCGGGTGCCGTCCTCTTCGCCGCGAGGCTCCCCACGATGTCCCCGAACGCGTCGAGCCGGACCGCGAACGGCCGGCGCGTGGTCTTCTTCGACCTGGACGACACGCTCTACGATCACCGCACCGCCAGCCGGGCGGCGCTCCGGGCGCTCCGCGACGACTATCCGTCGCTGCGGCGCCGGCCCGTCGAGTGGCTGTTCTCCCGGTACGCTCAAGCCCTCGAGACGGGACATCGTCGGCTGATGGCCGGCCGCCTGACCCCGGCGAACGCCCGGGTCCTTCGGATGCGCTTCCTCTTCCGCGGGGCCGGGGAGGAGCTTTCGGCCCGAGAGGCGACCCACCGCATGGAGCTCTACCGAACGGTCTACCAGGCCCACGAGCGGTCCATCCCGGGGTCGGCCGCGCTCCTTCGGTCGCTGCGGAGAAGGCACCGCGTGGGGATCCTCAGCAACAACCGGACGCGCGAGCAACGGGGCAAGCTGGCCCGCATCGGGCTGGCCCCGCTGATCGACCTGCTCGTGACGAGCGAGATGACGGGCTGGGCAAAGCCGGACCGCCGCATCTTCACCTACGCCCTCCGGGCCGCCGGGGTCGAGGCGCGCGGCGCAGTGATGGTCGGGGACTCCTGGGCCGCGGACATCCGCGGTGCGATCGACGCCGGGATGCCGGCGGTGTGGTTCAACCGCGACGGCGCGCCGCTGCCCGAGCCGCTGCCCGTCGCCGCGATCGCACGATGGACACCGGCCGCCGAAGCCGCGAGGACCATCGAGGGCCGGTTCCCCGGACCGAACTCCTCTTAGCGTTCGCGCCTTGACCGTCACCCATGGCGGTCCTGACCGACATCGAGCCCGAGATCGAGCGCGCGCTGCGTCGGCTCGAGCCGCTCACTCCGTACGCCGAGGTGATGGCCCAGACGACCGGGGGCGAGCGGCTGCGCCTCGACCGGGAGTCCCGGGCCGCCTCCCCGTCGCCGGCGCTCGAGGGCGCCGCGTTCCGTGCCTGGGCGCACGACCGCTGGCTCGAGACCGCCGCGAGCGGTCTTTCCGCCCGAACCCTCGCCGCCGCCGCCGACGCGCTCGCGGCCCGGCTCCAGAGCGCTCCCTCGGGGGGTCGACCTCCGGGAGAGGCCCCTCGGGGCGGCGGTGAGCGGAGCACCGTCGAGCAGCGGCCGGCCGCGGACTTCTCCCTCGACGACCGCATCGCGTGGGCCCAGGAGCGGTTCGACTGGGCGACGGCGGTCCCCGGGGTCAAGAACGCGTTCGTGGCGGTCCTTTCGATCCGGGACGACCGCCTCTTCCGCTCGACGGCCGGCGCCCGCTGCCACCAACGCCTGCGTCGGATGCTGGGACAGGTCCTCTGTCTCGCGATGGAGAACGGGAAGGTCACGACCGATCGGGCCGCGGCGGGCATGACCGGTGGGGTCGAGGTCCTCGACCAGATCGACCGCCCCCGGGTCGAGAAGGCCGGCCGCGACGCGGTGGCGCTGCTGTCGGCGGGCGCGGCGCCCGCCGGCCGGATGCGGGTCATCCTCGACCCGAGCACCACGGGGACGTTCGCCCACGAGTCGTTCGGCCACGGGACGGAGGCCGACCAGATCCTTCGTGACCGCTCCTACCTCAAGCCCCTCCTCGGCACCGTGGTCGGGCCCGAGCAGCTCACGATCGTCGACCACGGCGACTACGAGGGCGGCTGGGGTCAGATCTACTTCGACGACGAGGGGGTGCCGGCCCAGCGGACGGTCCTTGTCGATCACGGCCGGTTCGTGGAGGTCCTCCACGACCGGGAGTCGGCCGCGGCCCTCGGGCGCCGCCCCACCGGCAACGCCCGTCGCGCCGACTTCCTCAGCCGGACCTTCGTGCGGATGACGAACACCTACGTCGAGCCGGGGGATTGGGGCCTTAACGAGCTCGTGCGGGAGGCGGGGGACGGGGTGCTCCTCGAGAACTTCACGAGCGGCATCGAGGATCCCCTCGGAGGCAACATGCAGCTCAAGGTGGCGAAGGCACGGCGCATCGTCCACGGCGAGCTCGGGGAGATCCTCCCGCCGATGGCGCTCTCGGGCAAGGTCCTCGACTTCCTCCCGGCGATCCGCGGCATCTCGGGGGCGAAGGACTTCTCCGTCTTCCCCGGGTTCTGCGGCAAGGGCCACACCGACCTCATCGTCAACGGCTCCGGGGGACCGTACCTCCTCTCGGAAGCGGTGGTGGGGCCGGCATGACGGAATCCGCCGGCTCCGCCTACACCGCCTACCGGGTCGGGGACCGGCTCCGGCCGCGCACCGAGGCGCCGTGGGAGGTCTTCGGAGAGCGGATCCGCCGCTACGAGATCCACCTGACCGGCCGCCGCGTCGAGATGGTGCGCGGTCCGATCCAGCTGGAGGGCTACGGGATCCGCCTC
>DAHUXZ010000051.1 GCA_027315455.1 Thermoplasmata archaeon
CCTCGGGATGGCCGGCGGGATCCTCTTCGTCTACATCACGCCGGTCATCGTGATGGGGATCCTCGCGGAGATCGTCGTACGCTTCACGTTGCCCGAGGTCGCCCTGCTCCTCGCGCTGTGCTTGTGCGTGTGGATCTCGAGCGCGTCGATCGGATACACCTTCTCGACATTCTTCCGGGACAACCGGGCGATATGGGCCTACGCGAGCCTCTTCTTCAACGTCTTCGGGGTCCTTCCGCCGGTCTTCTACCCGTTCGGGTTCTTCCCGGCCTACCTCCGACCGCTCGCCCTCCTGATGCCGCCGAGCGCCGCCGCGGCGCTCGTCCAGGCCCGGCTCGGGGCCACCGCCCTCTCCGCGGGCCAGACGTGGCTCGCGGTCGGTGGGCTCGCCGTCGAGACGACCGCGCTCTTCGTCTTCGCCACCTACTGGGCGCGCCGGACCGTGCGGGGGCCGTAGCATGGCGGGGGGGGTCGCCGCGGAGTTCCCGAACGTGCCGACCCGGGGCCGGGCCCTCCCCGCCTTCGCGCTCGTCGGGTGGCGGTGGATCAGCCGCAACCCGGCGGTGACGATCACCCCGGTACTGCTGCCGTTCATCTTCCTCTACTTCCTCTCGCTGATCTCGCCCCCCCGGCTCCTCCCCCTCGAGATCGTCGGGGCGATGCTGTTCACGATGCAGAACATCGGCAGCTGGGTCCTCGGCGACAGCGCGACGTGGCGGATCGAGTGCTCCCTCCAGGACATGTTCGTCGCGAGCCCCCTCGGGCGGATCCGCTACCTGTTCGGGATCGCCGTCTCGAACCTCATCGCCATGGTGCCGGCGCTCGCCGTCCTCACCGCCCTCCTCGTGTGGAAGGGCGGGGCGGAAGGGTACCCGGTGACCCTCTTCGGCGCGGCCGCGCTGCTGGGCAGCCTCGTCACCCTGTGGGTCCTCTTCTCGGCGGTCGGGATCGCGATCTCGAGCCGCGTCAAGACCCAGCGGGAGATCTGGCCGGTGGGCAACCTCACCTTCACCATCCTCGGCATGCTCTCCCCGCTCTACTATCCCCTCTCGGCCCTCCCGCCGCTCTGGCAGGACGCGGCGCGGTTCCTCCCGACCACGTACGCCGCCCTTTTCGCCCAGGGGGCGCTCGGGATCACCCCCGCCTCCCCCGCCCAACTGGCGCTCTACGGGGGCCTCCTGCTGCTCTCCGCCCTCATCGGCCTCGCGATCTGCCTCCGTCTGTACCGGTGGGGCGAAGCGTGAGGGGGCCACCTTCCGACCGTCCCGGAACGTTCATACGGGGTGCCGCCATGGTCGGGACAGTGCTCTTGCGCAGCGCGGCCCTCCCATCGGTTCCGTTCCGTCCGGGGCCGCGTCCGGACGTTCGTGCCTCTCCTTCCTCCGCTCGACGGGGGACGGGACACTGAGAACGCACGATGGCAAACGACGAGTTCGATGAGATCCTCTCCGCGCTCGACCGCGAGACCGCCCGGATCCGGGTGCGCGCGGAGCCCCGCCGCTACAACAAGCCCGCGACCGTGATCTCCGGCTTCCCGCCGGGAGTCGACCTGGAGGAGACGACCCGGACGCTCAAGAACCGCCTCGCGACCGGCGGGTCGGTCGTGGACGGCGAGGTCTACCTCCAGGGGGACCACCGGTCGCGGATCCGGGACGAACTCGCGAAGCTCGGGTTCGACCCGGGGACGATCGAGGTTTCCGACACGGCCCTCCCGAAGCGGGGCCGCCGCGGGTAGCCGGCCCTGCCCGGGGCCGCCGTCGAGCCGACCGGCGCCGGAACCCCGGCGCGGTGCGACGATGGCGGTCGGCGCTCACGGTATATGCCCGCTCGGCCCACGGACGGCGAGGTCGCGATGTCGGCATACGCCCACCCGGAGGTCCTGGTCGAGAACGAATGGCTCGCCGCCCATCTCCACGACCCGACGGTCCGCGTTGCCGAGATCGACTATGACGCGCAGGCGAACTACGACCTCGGCCACATTCCGGACGCGGTCCTGTTCGACTGGCGCCGCGACATCAACGACCCGGTGACCCGGGACCTCCTCTCCCGGGAGGCGCTCGAGGCGCTCCTCCGCCGCGCGGGGGTCGGTCCCGACACCACGCTGGTCCTCTACGGTGATTTCAACAACTGGTTCGCCGCCTTCGCCTACTGGGTTTTCGCCGGATACGGCGTCCAGCACCTTCGGCTCCTCAACGGGGGCCGGAAAAAGTGGATCGCCGAGGACCGCCCCCTCACGAAGGAGATCCCCACGCCGACGCCGAGCCGGTACGTCGTCCCCGCCGCTGCGCCCGGCTTCCGCGCCTACCTCGACGACGTCCGCGGCCTGCTCCCGAAGGTGCGGGCGGGCGAGGTCGCCCTGATCGACGTCCGGGGGCCCAAGGAGTTCTCGGGAGAGATTACCGCCCCCGTCGAATACCCGAACGAGCACGCCCAGCGCGGCGGCCACATCCCGGGGGCGAAGAACGTCCCGTGGGCCCAGGCGGTCCGGGACGACGGGACGTTCCGCTCCCGCGAGGAGCTCGAAGCGCTCTACTCCGCCCAGGGGGTCACCCGCGGCAAGCCCGTGATCACCTACTGCCGGATCGGGGAGCGGTCGAGCCACACCTGGTTCGTTCTCAAGTACCTCCTCGGGATCGACGACGTCCGCAACTACGACGGGTCGTGGACCGAGTGGGGGAACCTCATCCGGACCCCCATCGAGCGTCCGTAGGGGCGCCGCAGCGCCGCTCCGGCCTCTGTTCCTACGGCGCCGGGGCCTCCGGGCGCCGTCGGGGCCGGGGGTGGGCCTCCTTGCGTACCAGGAACTCGTGCCGTCCCTCCTCCCGACGGTGCGCAAGGACCGGGTAGCCGGTCTGGTCCGACCAGCGTACGAGTTCGATCGGGCTGGTCGGGTCGTCCGTGACCAGCAGGAGGTGCGTTCCGGCGTCCCGCCGTCCGAGTTCCTCGTTGAGGCGGGCGAGGACGGCGGAGCACTCGGAGCCGATCTCGTACAGGACGGCGTCCGGCGTGGCGGGCCAGCAGCGGATGTGCCGGCTCCGGATCCGCTCCCGGAGCCGGGCCGCGATCGCCTCCGCCGTCTCGAGCGGGGAGCCTTCCGGGAGGGGGTCGACAGGGCGGACCCGGACAATCCAGCCCTCGGAGTAGGGCGCGTCGTTCAGGAGTCGCGGCCGACCGGGAAGCGCCGGGTTCCGCTCCACGATCTCGGCGGTGACCGGCAACCGCACCGCGCCCGTGTACCGGACGCTCTCCATCGTCGCCACGCTGCGGCCGGCCTCGACCCGGCCGTCGACCGGGCGGAACGCGAACGAGACGAACGGGCCGGCGAACGCGCCGAGGGTCGAGAGGATGCCGAGCCGTGCGGTCCCGCCCTCCTCCTCGTGCCACCAGACGTCGTGCTCGAGGTCGTAGCGCCGGTCCTCGGGCAGGAGGCAGCCGTCGATCTCCATCCCGGGGGGAGACGTCGCTCCCGCCTATAGGAACCCGGGGGGGGCCGCGCGGAGGTTTCGCCGGACGAACGCTCGTTGCGTCCCCCTCCGCTTCGCAAGGGTTAAACCCCCCCCCGTCTCGGCCGACCCCGAGTACCATGCCCCGAAACGTCCAGGTGGAGCCCCTGCGCACCGTGCACATCGAGGACCAGGCGGTCGAACTCGTCGAGCGGAAGGGTCTCGGGCACCCGGACTCGATCGCCGACGGGGTCTCGGAGTCGGTGAGCCGGGCGCTCTGCCGCCTCTACCTCGACGAGTACGGCCGGATCCTCCACCACAACACGGACGAGACGCAGGTCGTCGGGGGCGCCTCCGAGCCGAAGTTCGGCGGCGGGAAGGTCACGCGGCCGATCTACGTCCTCCTGGTCGGTCGGGCGACGACCGAGGTCAACGGCGAGAAGCTCCCGATCCAGGACACCGCGATCGAAGCCGCCCGGAAGTACATCTCGTCGATCTGCTCCCACGTCGACATCGACCACGACTTCGAGTTCGACTCGAAGATCGGGAGCGGTTCGGTCGACCTCCGCGGGGTCTTCGACCAGAAGACCGTCCTCTCGAACGACACGTC
>DAHUXZ010000052.1 GCA_027315455.1 Thermoplasmata archaeon
TCGAGGAGGTACCCGAGGCGCAGGGAGAGGCTCCGCTCCCCCAGTCGCTCGAGATGGCCGGAGAGCCGGGCCCAGTCGAGTCGGGGAGCGGCACGAGCGGCGATCTGGGCCACCCCGCCCATGCCTCCCGCAAGGTCGGGGCGTTTCAGGCAGTCGAGGAGCGTTCGCTCGAGGTCGCTCACCGAGATCCGCTCGCCTCGACGCTCGAGGGTCGCCCTCCCGAAGAACCGCGCGGGGGGTGTCCGCACGAACCGGAACTGGGCGACGTGCTCGGGGTGGGTCGCGATCCGCCGGGTCGTGACGACGTAGTAGACCTGCCCCGGCTGGAGCAGGAGCCCCCATAGCTCCGCCGCCGTCCCGTACCCGAGGTAGTACGGACGAACGAGTCGAGCTCCGAGCCTCAGAGGGTCAGCGTCCGGTATCGCGTCGGGCCCGTGTCGGCTCGGGTTCAGGAGATAGCGCCCCGGCGCGACGCGCTCAAGCCATTCCTTGGCGACCAGGCCGTGGGCCAGCTTCCGGGCGAATCCCCGGCGCACTCCGGCTCGGCGCCCGAGCTCGTCGAGCGTGAGCTCGTCCCTCCCGTCCGCTTCGAGGGAGAGGACGATGCGGGACTCGGTGGGGGAGAGCGACCGGATCTTCACGAAACGTCATGTGTCACTGATACGATAAAGTTACTGTATTGGTAATTTATACGTATTACAAGCATTGCTCATCGAATGGCCTCTTGCGGCGCCGGCCCCCGGGGCTGCGAAGGCCGCGAGGGACGCGGAGGTCGGTCCGCTCCGTTGGGGGGATCGGGTTCGCCGGTATCGGTCGAACCCCCAAGCCGCGAACCTCCGAACTCGGACGGTAGACGTCGGCGACGGGCTCGGGCCCGCGGAGCCGACGCGGGCTCGGGTCGACGCCCTCGAACGGGGGTGAGGGCGCGGCCGAGGAAGGCCTCGGGTCCGCTCCCGCGTGCTCCGGTGCGCGGAAGGGAGGTCGAGCCGAAGCGCGAGCACCCGCCGCACGGCCCGACGGGAGGTCCGATCTCTCCCCGTGCGCAGGAACCGTTGGAGCGACCGTTCGACCTCGTCGGGACCGAGCTCCTCATTCACTCGAAGGGCGCTCGCGAGGGCGGTCGCTCCGCCACGGCGCAGCATCTCGGTCGCGAGGTCCACCCGCACGCCTCGAGCCCGAAGGCGCCGTTCGATCTGCTTCGCCCACTTCTCCGTGCCGTGGGGTCGATACGGCTCGAGCCTCGCGCCTCTCCGGTGGAGGAAGAGGTGGTCGGGGACGACCGCCCCCGGGTGCTGACGGAGGAACCTGCGGACCCGACGGCGTCGGACGATCAGGTAGCCCCGCACGGCGTCCGGCAGCGACGGGTGGATCGGGACCCAGACCGCGGGCCCGGGCGGCGAGGCGCGACGCGGGAGCCGGATCCGCTGGCCCTCGAGGTCGAGGTCGGAGAGCGTGAGCCGGACCCACTCACCGCGCCGCATGCCCTGGGCGAGGCCAAGGAGCGCGACCAGCCGAAGGTGACGGTCGTCCCGGACCGCCTCGAGGAGCTCCGTGATCTCCGCCGGTCGAAGCCAACGCACACGAGACGGGGGACCCGGTCGAGGCAGCCCGACCGTCCGGAAGACGCCGTTCCCGTGGGACCGGGCCACTCGGGCGATGAACCGCATCTGCCCGAAGACGTCCCGAAAGCGGTTCCGAAGCCATCGGGCGTCCGATTCGGTCCACCCGGCGGGGTCCCGGCACCGACCCGCATCCCGGAGCGATGCGTCCGTGCGGCGAGCGGCCCATCGGTAGGTGGCCAGTGTTTCGAGGTGGCAGCCCGCCTTCCGCCTCGCCTCGAGCCACGGAGCGATCCACGCGGCGTCCTCGTCGTCCATGCGCGGACCGGAGGCGGGGTCGGGGGTGGAGCTGACGCCGTCCGTGGAACGTGAACGCTCGGGGAAGAGCGCGGGGGCCCGGCGTTACCGGGCCGGAACGGTCGGCCGCGAAGGCAAAGACCGTAAACCGGGCTCGCGCCGACCCCGACGGATAACCCGACGTGCTGTGCGAGCGGAAGGACAATATATCACCCCCCGATATGTTTTTCACGGCATGGTTCTCGGGGAGGACGGACCGGGCGTAAGCATCGTCATCCCCGCGTGGAACGAAGAGGACCGCCTCGCGCGAACCCTGGAACGGTACCTTCCCGCGCTCGAGCGCCGCGGCGAGCCGTTCGAGGTGATCGTCGTGGTCGACGGGGTGCGCGACCGCACGGCCGAGGTCGCGCGCCGCTACGCGACGCGCGGGGTCCGGCTCCTTGAATTCCCCACGAAGCTCGGCAAGGGCGGCGCGATCCTCGAAGGCCTGCGCGCCTCCCGGTTCTCGTACGTCGGCTACCTCGACGCGGACGGCCCGATCTCCCCCAAGGAGATGTACGGCCTCGTCGGCGGCCTCGAGGACGTCGACTGCGTCGTCGCGTCGCGGTGGGTCCGAGGCTCGAGCGGGGTCGGCTCGGAGCCGCTCTTCAACCGCCTCGCGGGTCGGGCGTGGAACTTCCTCACCCGGTCGCTCCTCTTCCTCCCGCTCCGCGACACCCAGGCGGGGGCGAAGTTCTTCCGGGCGTCGGTCCTACGGCCGCTCCTCGAGAGCGTGACGCTCACGAACCGGGCGTTCGACGTCGATCTCCTCTACCACGTGCGGAAGCGCGGCAACGGGATCCGGGAAGTACCGGTCGCGTGGACCCACGACCCGGCGACGCGGATGCCGATCGGGCGCGCGATCCCGGTCATGTTCGTCTCGCTCGTCGGCGTGCGCCTCGTCAACTCGCCCGTCGGAAAGCGCGTGCCGCCGCGCTTGATCAAGTGGTTCATGAGCGAGTTTGGGCACAACTCGACGAATCCGCTGGTTTTTGAGAGAATTTCGAATCGTGAGGCGTGGAGAGAACCCGCGACTCTTTCACTGCTCAGT
>DAHUXZ010000053.1 GCA_027315455.1 Thermoplasmata archaeon
CCAGACCACCGCTCCGGTCTCGGCGTTCAGCGCCCAGGCCGCCCCGGAGGACTTGGTCCCGTCCCACGTCGCGGTTCCCGTCCCTACGAAGAGGAGTCCGTTCGCGAACGAGGCGGAGCCGACCGATTGGCCGGTCGTGAGGTGCTCCTCCCAGACGGGCCCCGCGGCGAGGTCGCTCGCCTCGAAGGCGTAGAAGTACCCGTTCTTGTCGAGCGCGGCGACCATCGGCGTGCCGGACGACGGTACAAAGAAGGTCGGGGTGCTCCCGAAGTCCCCGTCGACTATCTGTTGGGCCGGAGGTATCTGCCACATCGACTCGAGCGCGAGCGTGGTGGCGTTGATCGCGACGATCGAGTCCGCCATCGCCTGCGTGACGCCGACATTCGCGTTTCCCGTGGTGAGGTAGATCGTGTTGCTCGTCGGGTCGACCGTCGGCGTTCCCCAGACACTACTGCCGAGCTCGCCGTTCGAGGTCGTGTGGAACTCCGCTTGGATGCTGTGCGTCGTGAGGTTCACCTGGAGGAGACCCCCGGGAACGAGGGGATGGTCGCAGAAGCTCGCCACGCCGACGTACGCGAACCCATCGTAGAGGAGCGGGCTCGCCCAGAGGGCGTAGCCCAGGCTGGGATCGCCGACGAGCACCTTCCACTCGATCGCGCCGGTTGACGCATCGAGGACGTAGAAGTTGCCGTCCCCGCCACCGACGTAGAGGTCGCCGTTGGCGATCGTCGCCGAAGACGCGACACCGAACGTACCGCAGGTGCTCGAGACGGTGGTCCCGAGGTAGGTCTTCCAGCGAAGGGCGCCGCTCGACGTGTCGAGAGCGTACTCGTAACCGGCCCACGTGCCGAAGTAGGCGGTGGTGCCGACCACCGTCGTGGAGTCGCTGATCGGACCCGGGTTCGCGAACGACCAGTCCAGCGAGAGACTCTTCGCGTTGGAGACGGACAACGTCGTCTCATACGGGTTCGCCGAAGTGTGCGCCGTGTTCTCCAGATACGTGGGCCAGTCGCCGGGACCCGGGGGGACGGAACCCGAGCCCGACGGCCCGATGGCGCTCAAGCCCGGGGGCGACGCTGGCGGGGGTACGGGGGGCGCGGCGGCGGCCAAAAGGAACCCGCCGTCGAGGAGCACGGTGAGGCAGATCAATAGGACGACAAGGTTCCGCACGGTGTGGTCCGCTGCCTCTCCGGTGACGGCGGTGGGGGACCGGGGGTGTTATACATCAACTTTGGGGCCGCGCCGCCGGCGGGGACGGCCTGCCGCCGAGACCGACGACGGCGACTTCGACCCGGACCGGCAGGGGGATCGGTCGACTCGAACTCCAGGCCCGGGTCCGCTTTTCCCTCGAAAGCGTCTCGGGGACGCGGCCGGTCTTAACGCGCGACAGTCGTTCGTTCGGACGCCCCTCGAACCCCTCGACAGGATCCGCCCCCACGCGGACCAGTGACGGAGGCCCGATCGTGTCGGCCGGCCGTAGGCCCTGGCCCGCCGGCGGCCCGGCGCTTCGGGGTTTGCGCCAAGGAGTTCGGGGTACGCACCAAAAGCGAGGAGTAGGATGGGCACACCAAGTTGCCCAATGCGTGGGGGAGCGCGAGCAAGGCAGAGGCCGCCCGCCGGGTCCGGTTCGACGGCGCCCGTCGCTTTGGGGACCGCCTCTTTTCCCGTCCGGGAGTCGCAAGGGTCGCACGGGTCGCCGGGAGCGACCACGCCTTTTCAGGGCCGACCCCTCAACCGCATCGGTGGGCCACGGGCACCCCGGGACGGACCGCCGACGCGGTTCGGAGGGATCGCGCTCCTCCTGACCGTCCTCTGCGCTGCTCTTTTGCTCTCGTCCCTGCCCCCCCTCTCTCATGCCACACCGTCGATAGCTGACCTCTCCTCGACGGGTTCTGCTCCCACCGGAGCTCGGGTCACTCTCGAGGCCTACAACTCCGGCCAAGTCTCCTACATCGCCGGGATCGCCCACCTCCTGAGGGCCGGCGACACCGTCGACCTCGGCCGGAGCCTCTCGAACAACACCCCCGACATCGCGACGCTCAATGCCTGGGCGCAGCAGCTCGGCCCCCACCTCCCGGCCGGGGTCACCTTGACCGCTCGGGTCGAGAGCCTCCCGAACGTGAGGATCGCGGCGAGCTCGCTCTCCCCGCTGTTCGGTGGGATCATGATCGACTACGAACCGAGCCTGACGTTCTTCCCCTCGTGGACCTGGAACTTCACGGCGGCGCTCGCCTACTACACCTCGGCTACGGCGATCTGCCACCAGTACCATCGGCTCGCCTACGCGTACCCGTCCGGACGGGCCCTGCTCGAGGGGGACCTCCAGAAGGACCACTGGAGCTACGGCGCCATCGCGAAGGTCGTCGACTTCGTCGACATCGAGGCGCAGTCGGACGCGAGCCCCGCGAAGTGGCCCGTCGCGATCTCGAAGCTCACCGCGCAGTTCGCGGCGGCGTCGGTTCCGATCGACCGGCTCACCGTCCAGATATCGCTCGGAAGCGGTGGCAACGGCGTCTCCGAGCGGAACGCGATCCAGGACGGTTGGTTCGCCGCCAACTCGACCGTGGGCTCGATCTACATCTGGTGGTCGATGACCACCGAGTCGTGGGTCGT
>DAHUXZ010000054.1 GCA_027315455.1 Thermoplasmata archaeon
GGCCGAGCCGGATCCCTGGCTCGTCGGGCTCAAGTTGAACGAGGTGATACTCGCGATCGCGAACCCCGCGACCAGGGACAGTACCGCCACGATCGTCGCCGCGTAGACCGTTCTCTGCCGGATGCGTTTTCCCATACGACCTCACTCCCGAGGCGAATGAAATACGTATAGATGCGTATAATAACCTATGGAAGCATGTTCCGTCGCGGGAGGGAGCCCCGTATGCCCCTGAGCCGACCGTCGTGGGTAGCCGAGCGCGGGCTCCAGCCGCCCGGCGCCGGAGTGCCCCCGTCCCGTGTGCCGGGGGACTTCGGCGAGGCTCCCCCCGGTTCCGTGTCTCGGCCGCGGCGCGGGCCGACGCGGGCCGAAGGCGAGTCCGCGTTCCGGCAGACACCGGAGGGGCAAGCGACGCCTTCCCTACGACGGCCCTCACTCGAGAGCCTATCCCCGAGCCGATCCCCCCAGGCGACCGTCCGTCACGACCCGCCGGACGGGCGGAGAGGGACGGGGTAGTCGGTGGTTTCGGTGTCGGAGGCGAACGTGGCCCGCCGCCAATGGGCCGAGCCAAGGCCGGCGGCGTCCGCGCTCCGGGAGGCTCCGCGCGCGTCGACCTTCTCCGTCGAGTCGAGACGAACCGTAGGAAGCGCGACCCGGTCGAGCGACGCGTCCGGGAACGACGGCGAGGACGAGAAGATCAACGCGAGGGGAGCATTGCCGCTCCTCGGCCTCGGCGGGTTCCTGTTGGCCTACGGTGTCTTCACCGCGATCCAAGAAGCGTCAGTTCCGGGCCACCGCCTCGAGCTCTGGGAGCTGATCGTAGGGGTGGGCGTCACGATCCTCGTGGCGGGGATCTTTTCCTTGTTCTTCGCGGAGGAGACCGAGAACCCGACGCGACCGGCAGAGCCGGAGCGGCTCGTGGGGGCAAGCTCCGCTCGGGTCCCGGTCGTGGCACCCCCTCCTCCCGCTCGCCCTCCCCGCCCGGCCACCCACATGCCGCCGTGGTGGGAGGGACCGCCCGGGCAGATGGGCCGCGCTCCTCCCCGAGCCGTCTCCGCCCCGTATCCTCGGGCCCGAGCGGCTACCGGGCTCGAGCAGCTCACTTCGCTGACGCCTCCGCCCGCGAGGCCGGTCGCCTCGGCGGTGGGTCGCCCGAGCCCGCGCCTGCCCCAAGACGTGGCCGACGCGCTCGAGGAATGGGCTACGATCGCGCATCCGACGGCCTCGTCGTGGCCCCGATCCCCGACCATGAACCGGTCGCCAAGGGCTCCGAGGTGCGCGGACTGCGAGCGTCCGCTTCCCGCCGACCGACCGAACGAACGATGCACGGGCTGCGCTCGGCTCCTCTGCGAGGATTGTCTCAAGGCCCTACGCAGCAACGGACAGCCGACCCTCTGCCTCGAGTGCCTCGGTCGCCTCCCGTCGCCGTAGGCGACCGTTCCTGCGCCACCGAGGGTCCCGTCGGTGCGGCGTCTCATCGTTCGCGGGGGTTCCCGCGGAGGCCGGTCACGTGGCGGGCACGTTCGGGACGCATTCGTACAGCCGACGCCTCAGGTCGCGGGAGTCCTTCCCGACCCTCACCGCGCGGGCGGAGACGAGCGCATCGAGCGCGTACTGGACCGTCCGGCGGTTGAGGCCGGTGAGTTCCATGATGCGTCCCTGGTCGAGGACCCCCTGGGTTCTCAGGATGTGGTAGACGAACTTCCCCGCCGGGCTCACGACCGTCTGGGGCAACGGGGCGACGACCCCGAACGTGTCGCCCCGCAACCCTTCGCGCTGGGTCTCGAGCGCCGCCACGCTCGAGAACGCGATGTTCCCGAGGTTGACGTCGGGCCCGAGGCGCAGGACCATCTCGGTCTGCTGGATCTCGAGCGGCGTCTCGAACATGAGGGGGTCGGGCGGCACCGCCGCGCGCAACCGGTCGACCCAGTCCCACTTGATCGCCCCGGCGTCGTCGTAGATCTCCACCCCCTTCCCGCTCTCTCGGCCCTCGATGATCACCGTCTCGGGCCGGAACTCGAGCGCGCGCTGGGCCCGCACGATCGTCTCCTCGAGGCTCAGCTGATGGTGGACGCTCTTCCGGCCGACCTCCCAGTGCAGCCGGAGCCCTTTCGAGCGGACGAAC
>DAHUXZ010000055.1 GCA_027315455.1 Thermoplasmata archaeon
CGCATCCCGTCGGTCCCCGTACCTTCGGCCTCCCTCGGTCCGGCCGCGTCGCCGCCCTCGACGCGCGGTTAGCACGCTCCCCCTACGTCGCGCCCCTCGGCCCGGGCGTCGCGGGATGCGGGCGCTCCCGACCCGGGAACTCTCGGCCGAAATGGGGCGGGACTTCGAGTCCCCTTTCCGTCCCTAAGAAGGCGTTCGGGCGTGGTGCGGACGCATGGGCTACCACCGGGCCCGCCGGGAGCCGAAGAAAGGATCGGGTTCGAGGATGCGTCGCCCTGACGTGCGGGGGTCCCTACCTGATCGCGGGGGTCGGGCCGCCGGGGAAGATTGCCGCGTCACTCAGAGTCACCGGGAAACCGCGCGCGTCGGAGCTTCGCCACTAAGGCGGGGAGATCACCGCTCAAGAACCGCCAGATTCTTTCAGCCTTGACCTCGGGGTACTCATGGACCAAGTCGTTCCGAAGGCGCTCCAGTTCATCCCAGGGTAGCAGCGGGTTCGCGGTTCGGAACGGTCGCCCCAACTTGGTGGCAGTCTCCGTAAAGTGCAGAATCCGAAGCTCCACCGCATCCCGGATCTCGGGCGTCCGAATGTCGAAGAAGACCGCTTTTCCCCGGCTGGCGTACCGCGCGGCCGCCGTCGCCTCCCGGAGCATTCGATCGACCAGGGCCCTGGCCCGTGCCTCGGCCTCCTTCATAGCGGGACGGCCTCGGTCAGGACCTGGGGCCGGATCGACCACGGAAGGGAGGCCTCCTCCACCACGTCGACCGAACGTCCGAGGAGCCGGCTCAATTCGACTTCGAGTCGGGCAACGTCGAGTACCGATGCCCCCGGAAGGTCATCTACGAGGAGGTCGATATCACTCCGCCGGCTGGCCGTCCGCCGTCGCACCGAGCCGAATATTCGGACACGTTTCGCCCCGTACTTCCGAGCCAAGGCGAGCACTGCCCCTCGATGGGGCCCCAGGATTTCGTCCGGTCCGAGCCCACCTCCGGACCGAACCTCTCGAATCGTGGGTCGGTCCCACAGTCTGGACTTGCATCGTGGGCACATACGAACGGGGACACGCCGTGGCGTCCACGTATACACGCACCGATAGCAGTGTAGCTCGGGCAACGTCGCGACGGCCATGGTGGCCCACCGTAGGTGGATCAACGGATATCAGGGTTACTCATGAGGAAGGTTGGACAGGGTAATCTCCTCGGACTTATGGGCAGATCTGCCGCCTTGCAACTGGCGCGCGCACGGCCGTGAAGTGCCTCCGAGACGGAAGATGACTCTCTTCGTCCGGGTGGTGGTCCGGCCGGAAGTCTTGCTCGCGAGGTCGCCGTCGGAACACCCTCCACCGAACGCGATCGGTGGCTTCCTCGGTGGGAGTGTAGCGATTCCGGAACGGAGGGGGACCATGTCAGGGGCTCGCCAACCCCCCGACAAGTTGGGGGGGCGGCGCTCGCCGGCATTGTCGAGAGCGTCGCCGGCCCGCCCGTTCGCCGCTTCGACCAAGGAGGCGCCTCCAGACTCCAACCGGCGGGACCAAGAAGCGCTCGTGCGGCGGGGAGCGACCCCTGGGGCGCTCGTCCACGAGGCGGCTCGGCCGGCCGGCGGTTCGGCTGGTGCCGGTTCGGGATCGGCCCCGAACTTCCCCGCGTCGACGCCGGCTCGAGGTATCGACCGCTCGGGCTTCCGCCGACCCACGGGCCGCTCGGGAGGATCTCCTGCTTCTTGGTCGATCCGGTTCGAGGTTGGGAACGCGCGCCCGGGTCCGCACTGCACGCCGTGCTCGAGGCGAGGGGACGGGTCGGTGGGGGATCGTCGAGGCCGGCCCGGTCGCAAACCTCCGCGCGGAGGCGATCGGGTCCGGGACGATCTCGAGGTTCGGACGAAAGAGGTTCCCCACCGTCGCACCGTTCGGGCCTGGCCCGCGACGGATGCGACGCACGCTCGTCGACCGCTCGCACGGTCCCATCCCGACAGGCTCGTGCGGCGTTCGGGCGGACTCCCGCTCGCGAGCCTACGGGTCGGAGGGGACCCGGGCCGCGGTCTCGACGAGCTCCTTCGCGGCCCGCGTGAACCGCATCGCCTTCGCGAGGTTCCCCTTGATGCGGAACGTTCCA
>DAHUXZ010000056.1 GCA_027315455.1 Thermoplasmata archaeon
GGGTCACGTCGTCGGTAAGAGGCGTATCCGCAGGTTCGCCGCGACCATCGGTTGGCGTCCCGGGTCCACCCGACCCTCGGGACCGGGATGGGGCGACTCGCGGGCGTCGGACCTGTTGGTCGAGCTCGGTTCGGCCGCGGCGGGCGCCTCCACGAAACGCCCGCGGTTTCCGGCCCGGCGCCGCTAGCGCGGTCGGATCGTGGAGTTCGCGTAGGGCGAGGGCGCGACCCGACCGTAGGAAGCCACGCCCGTCCCAAGGTCGCACCACGGCCCGCGAACGGCGCGGGGAGACCCCGAGCGGCGCGAGGGGAGGACCCACGACACGAGAGGCGGGGTAGATATTCGGAGCGGGCCTTTACCTCCATCGCGATTTCCGCGAGAGGTACGCGGTACCACGATGGGTCCACGAGCTCGCACCGCAGCCATCTACGCACCGGGACTCGTCTTGTTCGTGGTGGGGCTGATCGCCCTGGTCGCGATTCCGTTCGGAGGCTACCCGCCATGCACGTGCTTCACCGGACCCAACGGGACGGTCTGTCCAACGTGCGCGTCGCGGGCGGTCCCTCTGGTCCCTCCCGGGCTCTTGCTGATAGTTGCCTCGGGCATCTACGTGCTTTCTGCGTTCCTCGTTCGGCTCACGTTTCGGCTCCATCCACCCATCCGGGGGTGAAGCCCCCCCCGTCCACGCCCCCGCCACCGCCCGCTCGGGTCCGACCGCCCGGTACGCGAAGAACGCGCCCGGGCCGAGCGCGGGCGCGTCGGGCCGTACGCCGGTCGGCAGTGCCCGAGTTGAAGGTCGTGAACGCCCCCGCGCCCAGTGCGACCCAGATAGGGCCCACCCGGGGGACGATGCATCCGCCAATCCCTAACCGGGTCGGGCTCTCGCTTCGTTGTCGAACATCGTTCCGCCTTGCTGAGAGAGGCGGAACGATGCGCGTGCGGCCGGCTCGTGGACTCGCCACAGAGGCCATTTCAGCGCCGGGGTGCGCCTTCGGGAAAGTCGCCGCCCCGCGTGCCTCGACGTCCCCGCAACCGTCGTACGACACGACGAAGCTGTCAACGGGATCTTCTTCGATCCCCACCGTGGTGTCCGGGACTCCCTCTCGGAATGGCGCCTCGGTCGTCTCCCACCGCGCGTAGCACCGGGCCGACCGTCCCCCGTCGCACCGAAAGGTCCTTCGGCGAGCCCTGAGGCGGCGGTTCGTGCAACCTCCGACAGTGCGGCCGAGGAGGGGGTCGAGGCGGCGGGTCCGTGGACGGTCCGGCGTCGTCGGACGCGAAAGGGCCAAGCCAAGCCCTCCTCTTCGGTCGGGACCTCGACCCACCATGCCGTCCGACGCGATGGCCCTGGAAGCCCACGATCTCGGGTACTCCTACGCCCCCGGAAGGTTCGCCGTCCGGCACCTCTCGCTGAACCTGCGTCGAGGAGAAGTCCTGGGCCTTCTCGGCCGCAACGGGGCGGGCAAGACGACCACCGTCCGGCTGCTCACGACGCTCTTACCGCCCACGGAGGGAACGGCGACCGTACTGGGTCAGGACCTTCGCACGGGCGGGCGGAGCCTCCGAGCGCGTCTCGGGGTGGTGCTGCAGTCCGAGTCGCTCGATTTCGTCACGGTCGAGAAGAATCTCACGCTGTACGCGTTCCTCTGGGGCGTCGCACGGGAGACCGCCAAGACCCGCGCCGAGGAGATGATCGAGCTCTTCGAGCTGGAGCAGGCCCGGCGCCGCAAGCCCTGGGCCCTGTCGGGCGGGGAACGGCGCCGCTTCCAGGTGGCCCGGGAGCTCATGCACGACATGGAGATCCTCTTTCTCGACGAGCCCACCGTCGGCCTCGACGCGATCGCGCGCCGACGGATCCTCCGCTACCTCCGAGAACGGGCCC
>DAHUXZ010000057.1 GCA_027315455.1 Thermoplasmata archaeon
GCGAGAGAGGCGACCAAGCTGAGCCAGCGTCTGTATGGAAGGACCGTCAGCACGTGGTCGGGCAAGTACCACTACCCCCGACCTGGGCTACTGACGCAGATCCCTCATCGTCGGGTGGGGCGAGGGGCGCTGGTATTGTGGAGGCGGGATGTGGGAGCGGTGCTGGCGCTGCTGGGACAGGTTGGGGCCGAGGTGGAGGTCCGGGAGGTCACGCCTCTTGCCGAGGACCTTCGGGAACTCCGGAGGCCCCCTCTGTGAAACCTGTCCCAAGGTCGGCTCCGGCCGAAACTCTAAATCCCCCCTCCCAGCAAGAGTGCGCCGATGGACACGGCGCAGTACGTCGCTCTGTTCTACCTCGTCCCCATCGCGCTGCTGCTCGCGCTCCTCGCGGTCCTCTTCCGGGTCTGGTGGAGCCGCAAGCTCGAGGACAGCCTCGCCTACCTCGTCTTCCTCCGGGAGCGCAAGGTCCTGTTCATCAGCCTGCTCGTCGGGTTGGCGACGGACCACCTGGTCGGGCAATCCGCACGGCTCGCGAACGGCTTCGGGTGGCTCAGCGACTACGCGATGCTGGGGATCGGCATCGTCACCTCGGTGGTCGGGGCGCTTCTCGTCTTCCTGATCGCATGGCTCCTGCTTCGGGGAGGGGCCGACCGCAGATCCCAGCCTGTCGTGCTGGACGTCCCGGAGCACCTCGTCTACTCCCTCGGGGTCGTCGATCGCGCCGAGTCCCTCCGCGAGAAGCGTTCACAAAAGTGAACTCGGGCCGATCGGGGATCCGATGCCTCGGCCCGTTCGGCGCACGCCGGCGGGACGGGCTTCTCTCTCGCACCTCCGGTCGGCCATGAGCAGCCCGAAGCCGGCACGGCCGGGCGACGAGGTCTCCCGGTAGTTCCGGCCAGCGGTCGACCTCGGACGGCGCGCGGCGCGATCCCGTCCGGGCCGATATCGCGACCTCGGGACGACACAAGGTCGGTTCCCTGCGAACGCACCGCGTCGGAAGCGGGTGGTTCTCCTCGAGCCCGGGGCTCGGTGCGATCGACCCAAGGGGCGCCCGAGTGGGCGGTGCCCGCCCCGCCGGCTCGGGCGCCGCCGGCGACGCGGCACGGATCCCGGTCGAGGGCGCGTCACCTTAGGTGACGGTGGGCCGATTTTCCTCGATTCTATATGTACGACCTCTCGGGATTTGCGCAACTCGGGCCCTCGCCGCACAACGGCAACCGAGGGCAGGAAAGTATACCATGGGAGATCTCCCACCCACGAGCTTCCGACGAGACTCCGGCGAGCGCGCCTTGTCGACCCCCACGGCCGCGGTCATCATGGTCGTGGTCATCCTCCTGATCGGCGGCCTCGGTTACATCGGGCTGAAGGGCGTAGCGTCCGCGCCGACCGTCGTCAGCTCCTGCGCGCCGGCGAGCAGTTCCGTCTGCGCCCAGTTCTCCGCGGCCCACGACGTGACGCTCTCCGTGCCGCTGCGGAACGTCCAGCAGGGCAACCCCATCCCGTTCACCGCCTCCCTCCCCTCCGGTCAGGCGGCGACCACGTACAACTTCACCTTTGGTGACGGGTCGTCCTCTGGCGCGGTGTCGAGCTCCTCGGTCACCCACAGCTACGCCTTCCCCGGGACCTACATCGCCAGCGTCACCGCCGTGGTGAAGGGGGCCGTCCACGACAACTACTTCGGCCTCGTCCTCATCACGGTCTCGTCGGCGTTCACCTCGGCGAACTCGGCGAACGTCCCCGGCGTCTCCGGGGCGATCACCGGG
>DAHUXZ010000058.1 GCA_027315455.1 Thermoplasmata archaeon
TTTGAACTCCCGCGATGCATACGCACCACCAGATCTCGAATCTGGCGCCTTGGCCGAGCTAGGCTACCTCAGCACCCAAGCCGAGGGGACGAAGCTGTGATTATCAGCCTTTCGCGGCGCCGAGCCCCCGCGACCTCGCCCGCCTGCGTGAGAACTTCGCCGCACTTCGCCGCTCCGCTCGGTCCTCCACCGAACGTGAGCTAACCCCTTCCCCGGCGTCGGACCTCCCCGACGCCGGGAACTTTTCCACTCACACGCGAACTCACCTCGCGGAGCCGTCACCGAAGCCTCTATTCCGCCGGCCGCGATAGCCGGCTCGGCCCCGGAGGTCGCTCGGGAGGGTGAGAATCCCGATGCGACCTCCGGGCCATCCCCGTACCGCCTGCCCGGCAAGGGTGACGAATCCAAGCATGGCGGGTGTGCCCTCCCGTTCGTCTCCGCGCACCATGCGGCCGGCGGGCTCCATTGGGTGCGATCTCCGCATCAGGGATGCCGGTCGTACGATTGCCCGGTGAACGTGTCTCGCAATCGTTCGCGGTGGTACAACAAGTGGGCGAAGCGTCAGGCCGTCACCGTCCGGGATCGTCTCGGCGCCTCGGGTGTACACGTTGTCGTCTCTCCCCCCGGGCCGGACTGGCCGTCGGTGAAACGGGGAGGACGTGCGTGCCCGGCGCCCTCGACACCCGACGAACTCCGCCGGCTCCGAGCGGACGCCTACTCCGCCCTCCGTGCCGCCTACCCCGGCGCCGCGCTCGCCGGCGCGGTCGTGCCCCACCCCGAGCGATGCGTCGAGTCGGACCGGGAGGGCGGGCACGAAGGGCTCCATTTCCACGTCGCCCTCAGGCACCCCGGCCGGTTCGACGGGCGCGCCGTCGCCCGGCAGCATGAACGGACCGGGTGGGTCGTAAAGGTCCTCGGTACTCGACGGACCCTCCGCCTGGTCCTCTACGAGCTGCATCACGCCGGTCGGTGGCTCCGCCGGACCGACGGCGACCTCTACGAGAGCCCCGGGGTCATGGACCCTCTATCCTGCCCTAAGGCCAACTCAGCCTACGCGACCGAGGCGGTGACGTGGCTCGGCAGGCTCCCGGCGACCGTTCCGACGCGCACGGGGGCCCGCGTGTGCCCCGTCTGCCATGAATCCGTGCCAGAGCAAGACTGGTTCGGGGTGGTGTGGTCCGGCGAGCCTGCGAAGGAGCCACGGGGCACGTCGGGAAGCGGGCCGGAAGGCCCGTGGAACCGCCTTCATCCGAGGTGGAACGAGTGACGCTCAACTCCGAGATCGCGGACGCGCGCCGGCGCCGCTCCCGATGGCGCATCCCCCGAGCCCTCCTACTTGCCCCGTCGGCCCCCCCGCCT
>DAHUXZ010000059.1 GCA_027315455.1 Thermoplasmata archaeon
CGCGAAGACGCCGGGAAGGTTGGTCATGCCATCGGGGCCGGTACCCTCGGGCCAGCCCTTGGTGGCGATCTTGAGGCCGAGCTCCTTGGAGATCCCGGTGAGGTCGGCCTTCTGGCCGATCGCGAGGATCACCGTGTCGCAGTCGATCGTCTCGAAGGCGCCGGGGATCGGCTCGACGGCCCGGCGGCCCGAGGCGTCCGGCGGCCGGAGCTCCATCCGCTGGAACTCGACGCCCTCGACGTGCTCGCTCCCGAGGATCCGCACCGGAGAGAGGAGCCATCGGAACTCGATGCCCTCCGGGTCGGCCTCGCGGAGCTCCTCCTCGCCGGCGGGCGCCTCCTCGCGGGTCCGGCGGTAGGCCATGATGACCTTGCCGCCCTGGGCGATGCGGACCGCAGAGCGTACCGAGTCGATCGCGACGTCCCCGCCGCCGATGACGACGATCCGTCGCCCGAGGGGCGCGTACTTCTCGACGTGCGCGTCGAGGAGGAAGTTGAGCGCCTTGATGACGCCGGGGAGATCCTCGCCCGGGATCCCGGGCGTACCCGCCTTCGAGGCCCCGAGCGCGAGATAGACCGCGTCGTAGCCCTCCGTGAGCAGGCTTTCCGGGGTGAAGTCGACGCCCGCGCGTCGGGTCATCTCCCAGGTGATGTCGAGCTTGCTGAACCGGCGGATGTCCTCTTCGATCTCGTCCCCCGGCATGCGGTAGCGGGGGATCGCGACGGCCTGGCCGCCCGCGATCGGCTCCTTCTCGAAGACCGTGACCGTGTAGCCGCGGAGGCCGAGCTCCCAGGCGGCCATGAGGCCGGCCGGTCCCGCCCCGATGACGGCGACGCGCTGGTGCTTGGGGGGTTCGGGGACGTACTGGAGCAAGGAGT
>DAHUXZ010000005.1 GCA_027315455.1 Thermoplasmata archaeon
CTCGCGCTCTGCGCGAGGATCGTCCCGTCCTTCTCGACCCGGGCGTGGAGGTGGTCGAGGACGCGGCGCCTAAGGCTCCGCGACTTCCCGACGTAGACGACCTCGCCGCGCGGCGAGCGGAAGAGGTAGACGCCGGGGACGTCCGGGCCCCGCGCGAAGCCGGCGCCGGTCCGGGCCGCGAGCTCGCTCGCCGGGACGAACCCGGGGAGGGGAGCGGGCGCCTCGCTCATCGGGCGGCGGGCCGCGCCGCACGGAGGGCGCGGGGCGGGGCCAGGAGCGGGGAGAGGAAGCGGCCGGTGTACGAACGGGGCGCGGCGGCGATCTCCTCGGGGGTCCCCGCGACGAGGACCTGGCCGCCCGCGTCCCCGCCCTCGGGGCCGAGGTCGATCAGCCAGTCGGCGCACTTGAGGACGTCCAGGTTGTGCTCGATGACGACGACGGTGTTGCCGCCCTCGCGCAGGCGGTAGAGCACCGACAGGAGGCGGTCGACGTCGGCGAAGTGGAGCCCCGTCGTGGGCTCGTCCAGGAGGTAGAGGGTGCGGCCCGTCGGGACCTTCGACAGCTCGAAGGCGATCTTGATCCGCTGGGCCTCGCCGCCGCTCAGCGTCGTCGCGCTCTGGCCGAGGTGGATGTAGCCGAGGCCGACGTCGGAGAGCAGCCGCAGGCGCTGGGCGATGCGCGAATGGTTGGCGAAGAACGCGAGCGCCTCGTCGACGGTCATCCCGAGGACGTCGGCGATCGTGCGCCCCTTGAAGGTGACCTGGAGGGTCTCGGAGTTGAAGCGGCGGCCGCGGCACTCCTCGCAGACGACGTAGACGTCGGGCAAAAAGTGCATCTCGTAGCGCAGGACGCCGTCGCCCTCGCACGCTTCGCACCGGCCCCCGCGGACGTTGAAGCTGAACCGGCCCGGGCCGAACCCGCGCGCCTTCGCCTCCGGGAGCGCGGCGAACAGCTCGCGGATCGGCGTCATCAGCCCCGTGTACGTCGCGGGGTTGCTCCGCGGGGTGCGGCCGATCGGGGCCTGGTCGATGAGGAGGACCCGGTCGATGAGGTCGATCCCCTCGATGTAGTCGTGGCGGCCGGGCTTGTCGCGTCCGACGCCCAGGTGGCGGCGGACCGCCTTGTACAGGATCTCCTGGAGTATCGTCGACTTCCCGCTCCCCGACACCCCCGAGAGGGCGACCAGGGTGCCGAGCGGGATGCGCACGTCGTCGCCCTTGAGATTGTTCTCGCGGGGGCCGTGGATGGTGAGCCACCGCTCCCCGGGCTCGCGGCGGCGGACCGGGAGCGCGATCGACCTCCGCCCGCTCAGGAACTCTCCCGTGAGCGAACGCGCCGCCGTCCCGATCCGATCGGGCGGCCCGCTGTAGAGGAGCTCGCCGCCGTTCGTCCCGGCGCCGGGGCCGAGGTCGACCAGCCAGTCGGCGGCCCGCATCGTCATCTCGTCGTGCTCGACGACCAGCAGGGTGTTGCCGAGGTCCCGGAGCGTCTTGAGCGTCGCGAGGAGCCGCTCGTGGTCGCGCGGGTGGAGGCCGATCGACGGCTCGTCGAGGATGTAGAGGACGCCCACGAGACCGGACCCGATCTGCGTGGCGAGGGCGATCCGCTCGGCCTCGCCGCCGCTCAACGTCGCCGACGCCCGGTCGAGGGTGAGGTAGGTGAGGCCGACGCTCTCGAGGAAGCCGAGGCGGGCGCGGATCTCCCGCACCACCTGGCCGACGATCCGTTCGTCGTGGGCCGCGAGGCTCAGCCCGGCGAAGAGCCGCGTGGACCGCTCGACGGTCATCGCCGCGACCTCCGCGATCGAGCGGTCGAGGACCGTGACCGCCAGGCTCGCCGGCTTGAGCCGCTGGCCCTTGCAGCTGCGGCACGGCGTGAACGTCATGAATCCGAGGTAGTACTCCTTGAGCCCCTCGGACTTCGCCTGCTTCCAGCGGCGCTCGACGGCGGTCGCGAGCCCCTCCTTGAGCCAGCCGCCGCTCCACCACTGGACCCCGGGGCCCCGGCGCGGGATCGGACGGTCGGAGCCGTAGAAGAGCGCCTTCCAGCCCTTCTCCCCCAGGCGCGAGAGCGGGGTCGCCGGGTCGTAGTCGAAGCGCCGGCCGAACTCCTCGAGCGCGTGGGCCTCGGGCGTGAGCCCGAAGACCGCGATCGCCTTCGTCAGCGGCTTCGACCGGTCCGGCGCGATGAGGTTCGGGTCGGCGTGGAGCGTCGCCCCGATCCCGAGGCACTCCGGGCACGCCCCGAACGGGCTGTTGAACGAGAACATCCGCGGCTCGAGCTCCTCGATCGAGAAGCCGCACTTCGGGCACGCCCGGGCGCTCGAGAACACCTCGCGCGCGCCGCCGGGCCTCCGGAGCACGACGAGCCCCTCGCCGAGCGTGCGCGCGAGCTCGACGGCCTCGGCGAGACGGGCCGGCTCCTCGGCGCCGACCTCGAGGCTGTCGACGACCACCTCGATCGTGTGCTGCTGGTTCTTCGCGAGGCGCACCTCGGCCCCCGGGAGGCGGACCTCGACGCCGTCGATGACGAACCGGCGGAAGCCCTGCCGGCGCAGGCGCTCGAGAACGTCCCGGTGCTCTCCCTTCTTCGCCCGGACCGCCGGCGCGAGGATGTCGACCTTCTCCCCCCGCCCCCGCTGCTCGACCGCCTCGACGATGCGGTCGACGGACTGCGGGGCGATCGCCTCTCCGTCCTGGGGGCAGTGCGGGACGCCGATGCGGGCGAAGAGCAGCCGCAGGTAGTCGAAGATCTCCGTCACCGTCCCGACCGTCGAGCGGGGGTTGCGGCTCCCCGCCCGCTGCTCGATCGCGATCGCCGGCGACAGCCCCTCGATCGAGTCGACGTCGGGCTTGTCCATCTGGCCGAGGAACTGGCGCGCGTAGGACGAGAGGCTCTCGATGTAGCGGCGCTGGCCCTCGGCGTAGAGGGTGTCGAAGGCGAGCGACGACTTCCCCGAGCCGCTCACGCCCGTGATCACGGCGAGGCGGTTGCGCGGGAGGTCGAGGGAGACGTTCTTGAGGTTGTGCTGGCGCGCGCCGCGGATGCGGATGGCATCGCTCGGACCGTTCACCGTCGGTTCACCTTGGGCTCACGGCGGGAGCAGGCTCCGCACCGTCGACTCGAGCCGGTAAAGGACATGCGCCTGGACCCGCGCACCGAGGCGGGCGTCGGCGGTCCGCGTGTCGCCGACGACGCTCTCCGGCCACTCGGCGGGCGTGGGGGAGCCCGGGACGAACGGGGAGCCCCGGTGCTCGACGACCGGCCGCTCCGGGCCGACCCGCTCGGGGGCGAGCGCGAGGAGGCGGCTCGTCTCGAGGAGGCCCGCGTGGCCGTCCGTCTCGGGGGACTCGCGCCCGCGCAGCTCGTAGACGAAGTCGTAGTCGGAGAGGACCACGACGCGGCACGCCGGCACCGCCTGCATCGTCGCGTCGGCCGCCTCGCGGAGGGCGGCCATGTGCCCGCGCTCGGCGTGGCCGGAAAGGACGAGGAGCCGGCGGACCCCCATGCGGGCGAGCTCCTCGAGGACCGCCCGCGCCCCGTCGGTCAGCGTCGTGAGCCGGAGGGAGACGGTTCCGGGAAAGCGCCGCGCGCCGGGGCAGGCGCCGTACGGGAGCGTCGGGGCGACGAGGGCGTCGAGACGCTCGGCGAGGGCGGCGGCCGTCGCCTCGGCCTGGATCTGGTCGGCGCCGAGCGGGAGGTGGGGGCCGTGCGCCTCGAGGGCACCGACCGGGAGGATGACGAGCGGCGACCGGGCGAGCTCGCGCTCGAACGACCGGGAATCGAGGTCGAGGAGATGGCGGGAGCGGCCCACGCGGGAAGGAGCCGGTGAGCGTATTTAACGCGGGGCGGGAGGTCGGGAAACGCCGGGGCCGGCTACGAGGCGCCCGGGGGGAGTGACGCGGCGCTCGCGGCGACCGCCGGCGCGGGCTCGGCCGGCGGGGTGCGTCGACGGCGGGCGGGGGTCCGGCGCGGCGTCGCCGTCGGCGTCGGCGCCGGCGGAGCGGCGGCGCGGGCACCGCCCCGGGCCGGGGTCTTCCGGGTCCGTCCGGCCGCGCTCTTCCCCGCCGCGGCCGCCTTCTTCGGCGCGGCCGGCTTGGTGCGCGTCGGGCACTCGGGGTTGATGCAGAGGGTCCAGGGAGGGCGACCGGCCTCGATCGCGGTCACGACCGGGGCCCGGCACACGGGGCACGGCGGCTGGTCCTTCTCGAGCTTGCCCCGCTGCGGGAGCGGGTAGGTGACCCGACAGTTGGGGTATCCGGAACAGCCGACGAACCGGTTGCCCCGGAAGGAGTAGCGGAGATTGAGCGGGGAGCCGCAGGCAGGGCAGGTCCCGAACCGGAACGCCCGATGGTGCTCGGGGCACTCGGGGTTGATGCAGTAGAGGTCCGGTCGCTGGCCCCGGAAGATGATCTTGACCCGGGGGACCTTGCAGGTGCCGCAGAGGAACTCCGGCGCGGGCTCGATGAACCCCGCGAGGGGGAGCGCGTAGCTCGCGGTGCAGGTCGCGGGGTTGTTGACGCACTGGACCCAGCGGCTGCCCTTGGGCGACCGCTGCATCGACAGCGCCCCGCCGCACCGGGCGCACGGCCCGACGAAGTGCTGCTGGTCGAGGGCGCCGCGCAGGGTCTTGCGGACCCCCTCGGCGTTCCGGGCCAGGAGCTCGTAGGCCTCGCGCAGCATCTCGCGCGACTCGTCGAGGACCTCCTGCTTCGGCTTCTTCGATTCGGCGACGAGCCCCATGTCCTCTTCGAGGCGGTGGGTCATCTCCGGACGCGTGATCACGGGCGCGTGGGCGCGCAGCGCCTCGGTGACGGCGATCCCCGTCGAGGTCGGCTCGAGGAGGCGCTGGGTGACGTAGTGGCGGTCGAACAGCTTCTGGAGGACGTCGTGCCGGGTGCTCTTCGTCCCGAGCCCGAGGCGCTCCATCTCCTGGATGATCGACCCCTGCGTGAACCGCCGCGGCGGCTTCGTGGTCTCCTCGAGGAGCTCGACGGTCTCGATGCGGACGGTCGACCCGGGGCGGAGGACCGGGAACGGCACCTCCTCCGGGTGGCTGTAGGGGTAGACCCGGTACCACCCCGGCTCCTTCAGGAGCTGGCCCTTCCCCGTGAACGTCTCCCCGCGCACGTCGACCGTCGCGCTCCGGGCGAGCCCCGTCGAGTCGGGGGCCAGGGTCGCGAGGAAGCGTCGCACGACGAGCTCGTAGAGCCGCGCGTGGTCCGGCTTGAGCTTCTTCGGGTCGACGACCCCGGTCGGATAGATCGGTGGGTGGTCCGTCGTCTCGACGCGCCCGCGGGTCGCCCGGAACGTGGGCTGGGAGAGGACGTAGTCGGCCGCCTCGGAGAAGACGCTCTCCCGGAACTTCTCGGCCAGGGTCTTGAGCCCGAGCCCCCGGGGGTAGACGGTGTTGTCCGTCCGCGGGTAGCTGATCAGCCCCTGCGTGTAGAGGTCCTCGGCGACGCGCATCGCCTGGGCCGCGCCGACCCCGAGGCGGGTCGCCTCGGCCACGAACAGGGTCGTGCTGAAGGGGATCGGGGGCCGGCGCGACGTCGCTTCCTCATGGTAGTCGACGACGCGGCCGTCCGTCGCGCCCTTCACGCGGGCGAAGACCCGGTCGGCCTCGGCCCGGTCCGGGAAGATGCCGTGCGCGTGCTCGAGGCGGAACGTCTCTTCGCCCTCGCGGCCGGTGGCGGCGATCTTCCAGTACGGGCTCGGCTGGAACTCCTTGATCGCCTGGTCGCGCTCGACGAGGAGGGCGAGGGTGGGGGTCTGCACGCGCCCGACGGAGAGGAAGCCCCGTCCCCGCTGGTTCGCGGTCAGCGACAGGTAGCGCGTGAGCAGCGCCCCCCAGACGAGGTCGATCTCCTGGCGGGCCTCGGCCGCTTCGGCGAGGGCGTGGTCGAGGTCGGCCAGCTGCGCGAAGCTGCGCTCGATCTCCTCGCGGGTGAGGGCGCTGTAGCGCGCGCGCCGCACCTCGATCGTCGGGTGGACCTTCTGCAGCAGCTCGAGGCACTCGAGGCCGATGAGCTCCCCCTCCCGGTCGAAGTCCGTCGCCAGGATGACCCGGTCGAACTGCCGGACGATGTCCTGGAGCGTCGCGACGATCCCGGTCTCCGTGACGCGCTTGAGCGGTGGCGTCGAGAGGAGCAGCGGCAGCCCCTCGAGGGTCCACTCGGCGAGCTCCTTCGGGTAGTCGAGCTCGACGATGTGGCCGCGCAGCCCGACGACGGCGTACTCCCCGTCGGGCCGGTCGAAGCGGAAGACGGTCGTCCCGCCGATGCGCGCGCGCTTCATGCGGCTGTCGGAGAGGACGACCGCGATGCGGAGCGCCGTGTTGAACTTCTCCGCGACGACGAGGGTGCGGGTCACCGTCCCCGAACAACGCCGGCGGGACTAGATAAACTAGAAGGCGCGCGGCGCCGAGCGGAGCGCTCCGAACGCCGGCGCGCGCGCGAAGAGGCCGCGCGCGTGCCCGCGCGCGAGGAGCGGGCCGTGAGCGGCCCGGCGGCGGTCGGCCGGGGCCCGTGTACCGAGCCCCTTTATAGACGGACTGAGTCGGCCCGCGCGGTGCCGCGGTAACTCAGTTTGGGAGAGTGCAAGACTGAAGATCTTGAAGCCGCCGGTTCAAGCCCGGCCCGCGGCACTCCCCGTTCCGCCTTCGCGACGGCGCTAGCCCGGATTGCGCCGTAGCTCGCCGGCGAGCTCCGCCGTGGCGCGGCGCACCTCCTCGACGGACGCCCCGTCCTCGAGGGTCGAGACGTCCCCCACCTCGGCGCGGCCCTCGGCGACGGCGCGCACCACGCGGCGCATGATCTTCCCGGACCGGGTCTTCGGCAGGAGGCGGACGAAGTGGACCGCCGCGGGGCGCGCGATCTTCCCGATGCGCCCCGCGACGTGCTCGGCGAGCTCCTGCGCGAGGGGTGCGGTCGGGACCTGTCCCGTCCGCAGCACGACGAACGCGACCGGGACCTCGCCCTTCACGGGATCGCTCTGGCCGCAGACGGCCGCCTCGGCGACGGCGGGGTGGCCGAGGAGGGCGTCCTCGATCTCGATGGTCCCGAGACGGTGGCCCGCGACCTTGAGGACCTCGTCGGCGCGTCCGAGGAACCAGAAGTAGCCGTCGGCGTCCCGCATCCCGAAGTCGCCGGCGTAGTACAGCCCCGGGAATCGGCTCCAGTAGGCGGCCGCGTAGCGGCCCGGGTTCCCATGGATGCCGAGGAGCATCCCGGGCCAGGGCCGGCGGATCACGACGTAGCCCTTCTGCCCGACGGCGGCCGGCCGCCCGTCCTCCTCGACGACGTCGGCGTCGATGCCCGGGAGGGGGAGCGTCGCGGAGCCGGGCTTTAAGGGCACGAGGCCGAGGCCGGCGGCGGGGGAGATGAGGATCCCCCCGGTCTCGGTCTGCCACCACGTGTCCACGATCGGGCAACGGCCACCGCCGACGATATCGAAGTACCACCGCCAGACCGACGGGTTGATCGCCTCGCCGACGGACCCGAGGAGGCGCAGCGAGCTCAAATCGTGACGGGCCGCCGGCGCGTCGCCGTGGCGGCGCAGGGCGCGCAGGGCCGTCGGGGACGTGTACAGGATGCTCACCCCGTAGCGCTCGATCAGGGAGAAGAGCCGGTCGGGCGAGGGGTGGTCGAAGGCGCCCTCATAGAGGACGCTGGTCAGCCCGTTGACGAGCGGTCCGAAGATGATGTAGCTGTGCCCCGTGACCCACCCCACATCGGCCGCGCACCAGTAGACGTCGGCCGGGAGGGGGTCGAAGACCCAGCGCATCGTCGCGGCGACGTGGACGAGGTAGCCGCCCGACCCGTGCGCGATCGCCTTCGGGGTCCCCGTGGTCCCGGACGAGTAGAGCAGGAAGAGGAGGTGGTCCGAGGCGACCGCCACCGGTTCGGCACGGCCGGGGCCTTCGGCCAGGAGCCCGTCGTAGGGAACGTCCCGTCCCTCCTGCCAGGGGACGTCGGCACCCGTTCGCCGTACCACGACCACCGTCTCGACCCCGGGGGCCGAGCGCAGCGCCTCGTCGGCGATCGCCTTGAGCGGGACGATGTGCCCGCGCCGGTAGCCGCCGTCCGCCGTGAAGAGGAGGCGGGCCCCGAGGTCCGCGACGCGCTCGGCGAGGGCCGGGGCGCTGAAGCCGCTGAAGACGGTGGTGAAGGGGATCCCGAGCCGCGCGAGGGCGAGGAGGACCACGGGCAGCTCCGGGATCATGGGAAGGTAGACCGCCGCGTAGTCCTTCGGCCCGAACCCCCGGGCCTTAAGCGCGCCCGCGAGCCGGTTGACCTCACTGAGGAGGTCGGCGTAGGAGATGGTCCGCCGGTCGCCGGGCTCGCCCTCCCAGTAGTAGGCGACCCGGTTGCGCGCGCCGCCGGTGGCGTGCCGGTCGAGACAGTTCTCGGCGACGTTGAGCTCGCCGTCCGGGAACCACCGGGCGAACGGCGGGTCCCAGTCGAGGACCCGCGTGAACGGGCGTCGCCACCGCACGACGTCCCGCGCCACCTCCTCCCAGAAGCGGAGCGGGTCCTCGATCGAGCGACGGTGAAGCGCGCGGTAGCGCTCGATCGGCCAGACCCGCTCGCCGATGGGTAGCGCCCCCGGGGCGCCTTCGGGGGGCTCGGAGGTCGGCGCCACGCCCCCTCCCCCGGGGTCCCCTACCGCGCCCTCTTCGACGGAGCGGACGCGGCCGCCGGGACGAACCAGACGTCGGTGATCGAGTACTTCGGCTTCGGGTCGAAGCGCGCCTCGACGGGCATCCCCACGTAGAGGTCCGACTCCTTGGCGTCCTTGAGCCGGGCCAGCAGCAGGCTCCCCGCCCCGTCGAACTCGATCATGGCGAGGTTGTACGGCGTCTCCTTGAGGAACGCCTCGCTGCCGAAGTGGCAGGTCGTCCAGGAGTGGATCCGCCCCGTGCGGGGGAGGTCGAGCCACTCCGTCGGCTCGCCGCAGACCATGCAGTGGCTGCGGGGGGTCGCGTAGACGAACCGGCAGGCGGCGCTCGTGCACCGGGAGCCGCGCAGCCGGCCCTCGGCGAGGCCGAGGAAGAACGGGGAGTCCTCCGCGTAGCTGTGGATGTAGTTGATCGCGTAGGGGCTCAGTATGACCAGGCTCTCCCGTCCTTCGGCGTCCCGGAAGATCGCGGAGCCGCTCCGCTCGATCTCCGCCTGGACCTGCCGGAACTTGGTGAGGGTCTTCGGCCGCGCCATCGTCAGAACCCCCGCTCGAGGATCGAGACGGTCACCGACGAGCCCGTGCCCGCGTGGCTGTGGATGGCGCCCCGCCGGGCGTTGGCGACCTGCAGGGCCGGGTCGCGGTAGTGCTTGCCGATCGTGCCCTGGAGCTGCCAGAAGGCGAAGACGGCCTGCATCAGCCCCGTCGCGCCGACGGGGTGTCCGCAGGCGATGAGCCCGCCCGAGGGGTTGACCGGGATCGCCCCCGCGTTCGGGGTCGGGAACCCGTAGTCGATCCCCCGCAGGAACGGGTCGCCGGACTCGACAAAGTCGTAGCCCTCGCCGTACTTGCACAGTCCGAGGTCCTCGTAGGTCTGGATCTCGCTCGAGGCATAGGCGTCGTGGAGCTCGATGAAATCGAGCTCGTGCTTCGGGTCGGTGATGCCGGCCATCCGGTAGGCCTCGAGCCCCGCGGTCCGGCCGGCCCGGAAGGAGTGGACGCCGGGGTAGTCGAGATGCTCGTAGTCCTTCGCCGTCTCGTGCGGGGCGAGCGGGACCTTGCCGAACGGTCGATCGGCGAGCCGCATCGTGTCGGTCCCGCAGCCGACGCCGGTGACCCGGACCGGCCGGTCGGTGAACTCCTTCGCCCGCTCCTCGCTGCAGAGGACCGCGACGGCCGCGCCGTCGCTCATCGTGCAGATCTGCTCGCGCGTGATCGGGTAGGAGATCATCTCGGAGCGCAGCACGTCCTCGACGGTCAGCCGCTTCGGGTACTGGGCATAGGGGTTGTGGAGCGCGTTGAGGTGGTTCTTGACGGAGACCTTGCTCATGATGCGGCTTCCCTCGGCGATCGCGAGCCGCTGCGCCTCGCGCTCGTCCTTGACGTGGGCGAACTTCGTCCGCCGCAGGTACTCGTAGATGTGGCGCACGACCATGAGCGCGTAGTAGCCCGTGTAGAACCCGCCGAGCGGGAAGTCGAAGTTCGTGTCCGAGGCGAGCGCGATGAACTCGTTGCCCTTCCACGTCTGCACGCGGCTCATCGTCTCGAAGCCGGCCGCGAGGCAGACGTCCATCCGGCCGCTCGCGACGGCCTCGTACGCGGCCTGGAAGCATTCGCCGCCCGTCGCGCCGCCCCACTCGATGCGGACGGACCCCTTCGGGTTCATCCCGAGGTAGTCCTGGACCATGCTCGCCGCCTTGAGTTGCCGGGAGAAGTGGTCGGAGAAGTAGGAGATGCGCGTGCCGTCGATGCGGTCCTTGGTGAGGTTGGGGGCGTCCTTCCGTGCGTAGTCGAACGCCTGCTTGACCATCAGGCGGAAGTCGGCCTCGGGATGGGCCTTCGCGAACTTGGTGAGGCCGCCGGTAACCATGTAGACCCTCCGTCCCCTCGACGGGGAGGTTGCTGGGGTCGGCGCGGGCGCGCTGCGTGCGTTCGATCGCGGTGCCACCTGAATCCCTCGCGCGCGCCGAACCCCGGAGCGTTCATAATCCTGCGCCCCCCGAACCCGTCGCCCCGGCGACCGAACGCTTTTCTAGGCCCGGCCCGGTGTCGCGCCGATGACGGGCAGCCCCCCCAAGCGCGACCTCCTGTCGGTCGCCGACCTTCAGGGCGATCTCCCCTCGATCCTCGAGCGCGCCGCCGCGATGAAGCGGGCCCGCTCTGCCGGCGACCTCTCCCCGACCCGGCCCGGGACGAACATCGCCATGATCTTCGAGAAGGCGTCGACGCGCACCCGCACCTCCTTCGAGATCGCGATGAACGACCTCGGCGGGCACGCGGTCTACCTGTCACCGAAGGAGATGCAGCTCGGGCGCGGGGAGACGATCGCCGACACCGCCCGGGTCCTCTCGCGCTACGTCGACGCGATCGTCTACCGAGCGTACCGGCGGACCGACATGGCCGAGCTCGCGCGGTGGGCGACGGTCCCGGTGATCAACGCCCTCGACGACCGGGAGCATCCCTGCCAGATCGTCGCCGACCTGCTCACCCTGCGCGAGCGCTGGCCGGAGGGGTTCCGTGGGCGGCGGCTCGCCTACATCGGCGACGGCAACAATGTGCTCAACTCGCTCCTGCTCGGTTCGGCCCTCGTGGGCCTCGACCTGATCAGCGCGACGCCGACCGCCTACCGCCCACCGAGGGACCTCGTCGAGACCGCCGAGCGGCTCGCGCGGGGGACCGGGGCCCACCTCACCTTCACCGACGACCCCCGCGCGGCCGCCCGGGACGCGGACGCGCTCTACACCGACGTCTGGGTCTCGATGGGCGATGAGGCCGAGAAGGAGGACCGCGAGAAGGCGTTCTCGGGCTACCAGATCAACGCCGAGCTGCTCGCGCGCGCCCGACCCGACGCGTTCGTCCTCCACGACCTGCCGGCCCACCGGGGCCAGGAGATCACCGACGAGGTGATGGACGGCCCGCGCGCGGCGATCTGGGACCAGGCCGAGAACCGGCTGCACGCGCAGAAGGCCCTCTTGGAGCGGCTGCTCCGCCGCCGCTGAAGTGCGACCGCGCGGCGGCGACGAGCGCGGGAGCGTCCCATGAGCTACTCGCACCGCGATCACCGGGCGTTGCGGGAGCTCTGGACCGGGGCGGGGGCGTTCCTCACCGTCACCCTGGTGCTGATCGCGCTCGCCCTTGCGTTCCCGAGCGGGGCCGCCCCGCTCGTGGTCCTGGGAGCGCTCGCGGGCGCCGGGGCCATCTTCCTCGGGTGGGCCGACCGGCTGACCGACACCTACGCCGGGGACCTCGCGCGGGTTCGGGAGGGCGCCGACGCGCCGTCCCGCCTTCGCGCCGAGGTCGGCAGCGACATCGGGTTCGACCGGGAGCGCTACGACCGCGGGCATCCCTCCCCGCACCACCGCGGTCGCGCGCCCGAGGGTCCCCTCGACCTTCCCCGGCGCCAGGACGGACGCCGCCCCGGCCCGTAGGGGACGCGGTCCTACCCCTTCGTCTCGGGTTCGGCGCGCAGGCGGATCTTGAGCATCCGCTCGATCTTCCCGACCATGGGGTCCGGCGGGTGGAACGAACCGCCCTCCATCTTGAGGACGACCGACTTCTTCTCGTTGAGGCGCTTTCCGAAGTCCTCGGGAGTCCACCCGAGCTTCTCGCGGGCGACCCGGATCCGCTTGCCCCAGTCGGCGGCGAGCTCGAGCTCGGGCAGCTCCCGATAGAGGTCGCGTTCCTCGAGCGGCCGCGCCCGCGGGACGGGACCGCCCGTCGTGCGGCCCGGAGCGACCGGCCCCGCCGGGTTCGGGCGGGCCGGCGCCGGCGGGGGCGTGAGCACCTTCCCGAAACGACTGCAGTCGGGGCACAGGCGGAGCACCGAGCCCTCGACGCGCACTTGGGCGAGGTCCGCGACGTCCTTTCCGCACATCTCGCACAGCATCGGAACCCTCCCCTAGGCCCCGCCCGGTGGGGGCGCCGCGCGTCGTGTGCGGCGCCGGTCCTCCATCCGGGTCCGGCCCTCGGCGAACCGGCGACGCTCCTCCGGGTCGGTGACCTCGAGGGGGCGGACGGGGACCGGGCGACCGTCCTCGCCGACGGCGACCATGGTGACGTAGGCGTTGCCGACGAGCGCCTTCGGGCCCCCGCGGAGCGGTTCGGCGAGGATCTGGACCCACACCTCCATCGAGGAGTGCCCGACGAAGGTCAGCCGGCTGTCGAAGGTCAGTACCTGGCCGACCTTGACCGGGAGGATGAAATCGACCCGGTCGAAGGAGGCGGTGACGCAGTTGAGCCCCGAATGCCGGGTCGCCGTGATGTAGGCGACGCGGTCGACATCGGCGAGGATCACGCCGCCGAAGACGTTGCCCATGAAGTTCGCGTCCGTCGGCACCGCGAGGTGGACGACGGTCGCCTGGCTCTCGGCCACGGTCCGCCCGGTCGATCTCGCCACTTGCACCCTGCTCGCGAGGGGCGACGGCGCCCCGCGCGGCCCCCCGACAGCCGTCCCCCTAAAGGCGATTGTGGGTTCGGTTACCCGCGGGGTCGGGCGGCCACCCCGCCGGCGTACCGCGGGTTCGGCCGGGGACACGCGGCGCGGGACGCCCCCGTGGCACCGCCGAGGTTTTCCCGGGACAACGCCTATATATGGGCACCTTTTCGGCGCGCCCGGAGCGCAACGCATGGCACAGAAGCCCCACCTCAACATCGTGTTCATCGGCCACGTCGATCACGGGAAGTCGACCACCGTCGGTCGCCTTCTGTTGGACACCGGCTACATCCGCCAGGAGGAGATCGACAAGTTCCGGGCGGAGGCCGAGTCGAAGGGCAAGGCGTCGTTCGAGTTCGCCTGGGTGATGGACGAGCTCAAGGAGGAGCGGGAGCGCGGCGTGACCATCGACATCGCGCACCGCCGCTTTGACACCCAGAAGTACTACTTCACCATCATCGACGCGCCCGGCCACCGCGACTTCGTCAAGAACATGATCACCGGGACGAGCCAGGCCGACGGGGCCGTCCTCGTCTGCTCGGCGGCCGAGGGGGTCCAGGAGCAGACGCGCGAGCACGTCTACCTGTCGAAGACCCTCGGCGTCACCCAGCTCATCTGCGCCATCAACAAGATGGACCGGCAGGAAGTGGGCTACAAGGAGTCCAAGTACAACGAGGTCAAGGACGAGCTCACGAAGCTGCTCAAGAGCGTGGGGTTCAAGGTCGACACCCAGGTGGTCTTCGTCCCGATCTCGGCGTTCAAGGACGACAACATCAACAAGGCGTCGCCGAACATGGCCTGGTTCAAGGGCCCGACCCTCCTCCAGGCGCTGGACAGCCTCAAGGTCCCCGAGAAGCCGACCGACAAGCCGCTTCGGCTGCCCGTCCAGGATGTCTACACGATCACCGGTATCGGCACCGTCCCCGTCGGACGGGTCGAGACGGGCCGTCTCAAGGTCGGCGACAAGATCATCTTCATGCCCGGCGGCAAGAGCGGCGAGGTCAAGTCCGTCGAGATGCACCACGAGTCGGTCGCCGAGGCGATCCCCGGTGACAACGTCGGGTTCAACGTCCGGGGCATCGACAAGAACGACATCCACCGCGGCGAGGTCGCGGGCCCGGTGTCGAACCCCCCGACGGTGGTCGAGAGCTTCACCGCCCGCATCCAGGTGCTCAACCACCCCTCGGTCATCACCGCGGGCTACACGCCGGTCTTCCACTGCCACACGGCGCAGGTCGCGTGCGAGTTCACCGAGCTTCTCAAGCGCCTTGACCCGAAGACGGGCCAGGTCGCCGAGGAGAACCCCCAGACCCTCAAGACCGGGGACGCGGCGATCGTCCGCATCACGCCCCGGCGGCCCCTGGTCATCGAGCGGTTCAAGGACTTCCCGCCCCTCGGCCGGTTCGCGGTGCGCGACATGGGTCAGACCGTCGCGGCCGGGATCGTGGACGAGGTCAAGAAGCGCGAGTGACGCGCTGACGCACGCTCGCGGATTGCTTCGGTAGGGGAGAACGATGGTGCAGAAGGCCCGGATCTCGCTCAGCGGGACCGACCCGAAGAAGGTCGACACCGTCTGTCGCCAGATCCGGGACATCTCGCAGAAGACGGGCGTGGCGATCGCCGGCCCGATCCCCCTCCCGACGAAGCGCCTCAAGGTGCCGGTCCGCAAGGGCCCCGACGGCGGCGGCTCGAGCACGATCGACCACTGGGAGATGCGCATCCACAAGCGGCTCATCGACATCGACGCCGACGAGCGCGCGCTGCGTCAGGTGATGCGCATCCAGGTCCCGGACGGCGTCAACATCGAGATCGTCCTCAAGAGCTAGGGCGCCGTGTTCGCGCCCGGCGCGGGCCGATTTCTCGCACCCGCCCTCGTCCTCCTCGCCGTGCTCTGGGGGCTCTTCGCCCTCGCCATCCTCCCCCGCACGATCCCCCTCGCCCTGTTGCTCGGACTTACGAGCGCGCTCGTCGCGTTCCTCGCCGTGTTCTTCCGCGACCCGGCTCGCGCCCCGGGCCCGGGGGTCGTCTCCGCGGCCGATGGCCGGGTCCGTGACGTCCGGGCGGAGGGCGACATGTGGCGGATCTCGGTGTTCATGAACGTGACGGACGTCCATGTCAACCGCTTCCCCCTGACCGCCCGCGTCGCGGCGGTCTCCGAGGGGGGACACGGGTTCCGGCCCGCCTACCGCCCCGACGCCGAGGGGAACGTCCAGCGCCACTATCGCCTCGAGAGCGCCTACGGGCCGGTCGAGGTCGTCCAGATGACCGGCGTCGTCGCCCGCCGCCTCGTCAGCTTTGTGGGCCCCGGCGACACCCGGGCCAAGGGCGACCGGCTCGGGATGATCGTCCTCGGGTCCCGCGTGGACGTGCTCGTTCCCGAATCGCGCCTCACCCCGACGGTCGCGGTCGGCCGGCGGGTCCTCGCCGGGGTGACGACGATCGCCGAGGAGCGCCGGTGACGGGCCGCGGGCCGGCGAACCTCGCGACGCTCGCGAACGGCGCCGCGGGCGTCGGCGCGATCCTCTACACGCTGGCCGGCAACCCCCTCTGGGGAATGCTCCTCATCGTCTGCGGCCTCGGGTTCGATGGGCTCGACGGCTGGCTGTCGCGGCGCGCGGGGCTCGCGGCCTCCGCCTTCGGCCGCGTCGCGGACTCCGTCGCCGATGCCGTGACGTTCGGCCTCGCCCCGGCGACCCTGGTCATCGTCCACACCGAGCGCGCCGCCCTCTGGAGCCCGTGGCAGGCGGACGCCGACCTCGTCGGCGTGATCATCGTGGCGCTCGCGTTCGCCCGGCTCGCCTACTTCACCCTGCGCGCCTACCGGGTGCCCCACTTCCTCGGGGCGCCGACCCCGCAGAACGCCCTCGCCGTCGTCGCGCTGGTCCTCTTCCTCGACGTCCCGGGGTTCTTCGGGACCCACCCGGTCGCGTTCCTGCTCGGCACCGGCCTCGTCGCGCTGACGATGGTCGTCCCGGTGCCGTTCCCCAAGGTTCGCCGCGGAAGCCGCGTCCGGCTGCCGGCGACGATCACCTCGATCGCCCTCGTCGCGGCGCTGCTGCCGCTCCAGTTCCGGCCCCCGCCCGGGTCCTGGGGTTTCCTCCTCGCGGAGGCGGCGGCGGGCGTGGCCGCGGCCGGCATCGCCTTCTATTACCTCGCGGGGCCGTTCCTCGTCCCCGGGGGGACCTCGGAGGGGACCGAATGAGCGGGCGGGGGGCGGCCCCGGGCCTCCATCCCGTCCGCTTGACCGCCCGCGAGGCGCTGCTCTTCGAGGCGGGCATCAAGCTCGGCGGGATCTTCCACCAGTACCTCGGGACACCGGTGGCGCCTCGGACGGCCGAAGGGCTCGCGCGGGCCATCGAGCACGCCGTGGGCCTCCAGCCGTTCGTCGAGCGGGTGCGCGTGCGGATCGACCCCCGCACGGGAGGGCCCACGGGGCGCGGCCGGTTCGCCTACCGCTACCTGACCGCCGAGATGCTGTCGGCCAAGGTCACCCTCGTGGACGGTCCGGTCCGCATCGAGGCGGGCCTCGCCCGCGACCGGCGCCGGCGCTACCCGCTCATGTCCGTCACCTCGGTCACGACGGCCCGCGGGCCGGCCTCGCGGCCCCGTCGCCGCTAGGCGCGCTGGTCGATCGGCGCGTAGTGGAGATCGACGGGCCCGATGTACTGGGCCGTGGGGCGGATCAGGCGGAGGTCCTGGTACTCCTCGAGGACGTGCGCCGTCCAGCCGACGACGCGGCTCGCCGCGAACACCGGGGTGAACAGGTCGCTCGGGATCCCGAGAAGGGTGTAGACGCTCCCGGAGTAGAGGTCGACGTTGGGGTAGAGGCCCTTTTCCCGGTGGACCACGCGCTCGACCTCGCGCAGCAGCTCGAAGTAGTGCAGGTCGTGGTGGGCCTCGCCGACGCGATGCGACCAGTCGCGGAGGATCGTCGCGCGCGGGTCCTCGACCTTGTAGACCCGGTGGCCGAAGCCCATGATCCGTTCGTGGCGGGCGAGCTTGTCGCGCACGACCGCGTCGACCCGATCGACGGTGCCGCACTCGTTGAGGAGCTCCATCACCCGCTCGTTCGCCCCCCCGTGCAGGGGGCCCTTGAGGGTCCCGACGGCGCTCGTGACGGCGGAGTAGAGGTCGCTCAGGGTCGACGCGGTGACCCGGGCGGCGAAGGTCGAGGCGTTGAGCTCGTGGTCGGCGTGGAGGATGAGCGCGATGTCGAGGGCGCGGCCCTCCAGGTCGCTGCCCACGCGGTCGCGCAGGGCGTAGATGAGGTACTGCGCGTGCCCGAGCTCGGGCCGGGGGACGAGCGGGGGGAGGCCCTTGCGGCGACGGTGGAGGTAGCCCAGGATCGACGGGAGGACCGCGGTGAGCCGCTGCGCCCCGCCGATCGAGCTCGCGCCGGGGCGGGTCTCCGCCGGTTCGAGATGCGCGAGCGCGCTCACCGCCGTGCGGAGGACGTCCATCGGGGCGCACTCCTTCGGGATGCGGTCGAGGATGTCGGTGAGACCGGAGGGGATCTCCCGCAGCTGCCCGAGCCGCGCTCGGAGCTCATCGAGCTGGGGACGGGTCGGCAGCCGGCCGTACCAGAGGAGATAGGCGACCTCCTCGAACGTCGACTGGGCGGCCAGCTCCCGGATGTCGTAGCCACGGTAGATGAGCCGCCCGCCGCGACCGTCGATGAAACAGATCTGCGACTCGAGGGCGACCACGTCCTCGAGCCCGCGTTGAACTTCCCCGGCCATCGTCTCGCCGCGCCGTCGAGGCGTGGGAAGGTTAATCGGTTTCGATGCGGGCGGCCGACGCGCCCGGGGGCGCGAGGGGAGCGGGGGGAGCGGGGGAAGCGGGGGGAGCCACGGACCGGGGGGCGTCCTTCCGCCTCAGGTAGGCGACCTGGGCCGCCGACCAGAGCGGGAGCGAGGCCAGGAGCGCGCCCGCGGCGATGAGGAAGGTGTAGCGGTAGCCGAGGAACGAGAGCACCCCGGAGAGGACGGCGCCGAGGACCGCGGCGACGCCGCCGAGCGCGCTGCTGACCCCGAGCAGGCTGCCCGCGTCCCGTCCCCGGAGCGTCCGGAACAGGATGAGCGACGACGAGGTCGAGTAGAAGGCGATCGCCGCTCCGAGGACCGCGAAGGCGATCAGGTTCGCGCCGTAGACCCCGCCGACCGCGAGGGGGATGAACGTGAAGCCGGCGACGGCGAGGTAGCCGAGGCTGCGGACGTAGGTCGAGCGCTGGACCAGCCGGTCGGAGCCTACGCGGGAGGTGAGGTTGCCGCTCGCCGGGAAGGCGATACCTTGGGCAAGGTTGTTCGAGAAGTTGACGAGGAAGATCGACGAGGCCGTGAGGCCGGCGGCGTAGAGGTAGGGCACATAGGTGATGTTGAACAGGTTCGAGGAGATGTTGAAGAGGAACGACGCCGCGAAGATGAGGGGAAGCTCGTGGCGGAACTCCTCGCGCAGCCAGCGGCGGAAGCGGGCGCGCGAGGGGCGCGACAGCCCCGGGCGCTTCGGGAAGAACGGGATCGCGATCCGGAGGGCCGCGGAGTGGTAGATCCGCGAGGCGAGGCTTTCGGCGTGGCGGGCCACGCTCGCCGTCGTCCGCTGCCGGTCCGGCGGGACGTCACGGATGCCGACCCAGACCGCCACGACGGAGGCGGCGGCGAGGGCGGCGAGGACGTAGAGAAGCGGCTCGAGCGGCCGGCCCCCCAGGAGCCAGAAGTAGCCGATGAGCAGTCCCGCGATCGCGCCGATCATGCTCATCTCCTGGAAGGAGGCGAAGGCGTTCGCGCGCTCGTCCTCCCGGAACTTCTCCAGGATCAGCAGGTTGGAGGCGCTCGCGCCCGCCGGGGCGATGAGGCCCACCACGACGTAGAGGACGTAGAGCACGGGGAGCGTCGGAGCCTGGGCGAGGAGCAGGTAGATCACCGCGAAGCCGACGTAGTTGATGAGGAGGAAGCGACGGCGCGTCGGGTAGCGGTCGGAGAGGTAGCCCCACAGCATCGAGGCGAGGATCACCGCCCCGTTGAACAGCGAGGCGGCGAGGGCGACGTCGACCCAGGCGCCGTGGAGGGTGATCAGGATGAGCAGCGGCAGCGCGACGCCGAAGCCGGAGGTCGCCGCGTTGATGGGGACGAAGGCGAGGAGCCAGGGGCGGGCGACGAGCCGGCTCGGGAACGTCCTGAGGTGGGTCTCCATCGGGTACGGACGTTCCGTTCTGGGTCCGCCCCTTAAGGGAGTTCGCCCCGAGAGGAATCGCCCACCTCGGCCTGACAACCCTTATTAAGCGGGGCATGTGTCGCCGGGTCGTCCGAGAGGGAAACGTCCCGTGGCCATCGGTTTCGTTCTGATCAGCACCGCCCCCGCGAAGGAGCACGAGGTCTACACGGAGCTCCTCCGGGTGAAGGGGATCGTGGAGCTGCATCCGCTCTTCGGGGAGTACGACCTGATCGCGAAGGTCGAGGCGGAGGACTTCAACGCCCTGGGCCAGCTGGTCGTCGACAAGATCCGATCGGTTCCCGGCGTCATCGACACGAAGACCCTGACGGGCATCAAATTCTGAGGGAGACACACGGTCATGCTGGAGATGTGGGCGGCCAACAGCGCGAATCTGATCGGCGGTTGGCAGGAGTTCGTCACGATCCTGCTTCTGGTCTTCGGCCTCTTTTTGATCCTCGCGGGGGTCTTCACGGCCTACTTCGGCAGCGGCAAGAGCCGCACGATCGGGGTCGTCCTGCTCGTGGTCGGGCTTGTCGTGGGCATCCTGGCCGGCTACTGGTACCACACGCTCCACGCGTCGCTCTCGACGCTCGTCTGGCAGGCGTTCCTCGTCCTGCTCGCCGCGGTCGTCGGCGCCCTCGTCGCGGTTGCCATCTTCCTGGTGGCGATCATGAAGTCGTAGGGCGGTCCGCGCGCAGGGGGCGGGCGGCCCGTGCCGCGACGCCGGCTCGTCACCCTGACGACGGATATCGGCGCCGTCTACGCCGCCCAGATGAAGGCGGTCCTCTACCAGCGGCTACCGCCAGGGCACGTCATCGACCTCGTCCATGACGTGACCCCGCACCGCATCGAGGAGGCCGCGTTCCTATTGCGTCAGATGGGGGCCATGTTACCCCCGGGGACCGTGCACATCGCGGTCGTGGACCCCGGCGTGGGCTCCGCCCGCGCCCCGGTCGTCGTGGAATGCGCGGACGGGAGTCTCCTCGTCGGACCGGACAACGGAGTCCTTCAACCCCTCTCGGACCGACTCGGCGGGGGGATCGCCTACCGCCTCGACCCGGCGCGCGTCACCCCCGGGCGGCGACCGAGCCCGACCTTCGAGGGACGGGACCTCTTCGCTCCCGCCGCGGCCCGTCTCGCCACGGGGACGCCCGCCCGGCGGCTCGGCCGTCGCTTCTCGCCGCGGCCCTACTCCCTCCCGGCCCCCCGCCGGCGCGGAGCGACGATCCAGGGGGTGGTCCTGCACATCGACCACTTCGGGAACCTGATCACGAACGTGCCGGGGGAGTGGCTCCCGCCGGAGGGCCGTCGGATGGCGGTGCGCCTTGGCCGGGGCGCCCCGCGCTCGCTCCCGCGGGCCCGGACCTATGCGGACCTCGCTCCGCGGCGGCTCGGGATCCTCGTCTCGAGCTTCGGCACGGCCGAGGTCAGCGCGCGCGAAGACTCGGCCTCGCGCCGTCTCGGGGCACGGCCGGGGATGGCGCTCACCCTCCGGGGGCCCGTGACCGACGTCCGCGAGGTGCCTGGTCCGGTCGGGCCGGAGAGGGCGGTCTGCGTCACCTCCCTCAGGCTTTGCCCAGAAGCACTTGAGCCGCACAAGAAGTTGGCACTGCCGCACAGAAACTCGCGACTCTTAACAGCGGGTCAAACCGCCCGACCGGAACCGCTGCCGATCAATCTGGCCCGTGCAGCGCGTTCCAGGATGGCTTCCGAAGGTCATCACGTGACCTCAGAGACTAACGGAGCCACTCTAAGGACTCATAGTCTAATGTACGTGTTGCTGCGCGATTGCGTACGACTTCAGACGCGAATGCGGACGAACGCGGCCCGCCATGCTTATTTGCCATGGCGTGCTGAGGTCTAGCACGCCATCAAAGTGGGGGAACATGGTTTCACGAGAAGGGCGGATCGGAACTGCGACCTGAGGGGCGACGCTCGTGGCAGTGTTGGCTCGGATAGTCGCAATCTTGACGGCGACCCCGCTCGCGAGCGCGACTCTCACCCTAACTCCGACCTATGTCGCAGGACGTTCGGGTCCGGGGTCAGGGGTTTCAGAGAGTCACGCTGGGGCCTACTCTTTCTCCGGGCTAGCCGTGTCACCCTCAGGAGGCACTTTCGGCTACAGAACCCAATCCGCGGGTCCGACGATCGGAAATGCTACGAGCCTGGAGTTCTTGACAGTAGGCCCTGCGCCGACGGGTTGCTACAGCCCTTCGGTTTCTGCGTCGTCCGTAACCACAGTCTTCTCCTTTGGCTTGACGGGCACGATGAGCGAGTCCGTTACCTGTCCGGGAGCAGCAAATCTCGTCATGATTCTTTACGCGAACGTCTACTCCCAGTCTACTGGGGCCCTGTTCACGACGCCGCCGAGTAGCTACGTCGTAAACCAAGCCATCGGCTGCACCGGTGGCCCGACAAGCTACAACCCGATGCCCATCGGGACCTTTGCGTTGAGCGTCGGACCCTTCGCGGTCACGAAAGGCGTGAACTACAGCTTCTACGCCGGGGTCTACATTACCCATGCGGCTGGGGCGGGGGGAACCTCCGGCGAGAGCTCTTTCCAAGTGACACTCAGCAGCGTGGCATGCGGATCCTGCCCTTGATGGTGGGAGCTCTCAACGAGGACCTAACTCACGGACTATCTCAAGGAGAAAGGCCCCGTCGTAACGGTGGTGGACCCAATACCCTAGGCGGGAGGTTCAGTGCGTCGCAACCTAACCAATGGTGACCGTCGCATGAGGGTCCGTGACTTGCGCATCTGGGGTGTAGTGCTAGTCGCCTCGTTCGCAGTGGCCTCGGCTGCTGGGCAGTTCGTTGTCCCGAGCATGCCCGGCGGGATTGGTGGCATCGGGCGGGTTGCGCTGCCAGCCAATGAACTGTTCTCGGTTCCACATGCCCCAATAGTAGGCGGAGTGCCTTCAGGTCTTGACCTTGGAGTCGACACGACGCCGGGGGCCGTCTGCGTAAGCCCTACGACCTCCTGCAGCGCGGAAACCGATACGGCCAGGGTGACGGTTTCCGCGACCGCGTCGCCGCATGGTCCCGCCGACTGGCCAGCGGTGCAAGTTCTGTTCGTACTGGAGACGACGGCATACGACGGAACCTTCGATTACGCCTCCACGGGGGAGACACAGCAGAATCCGTCCATCTACTTGGCGGTGTGCTCCCCAGCGTATCCGTACCAGTTGTGCGACGAGGCGAACGCCGTCGGCGCATTTGTGTCAAATGCCAGCGGGATTGCCGACTCGATCCAAGCCGCGCATCCAGCGACTGCGGTCACCTTCGGCTTGGTCGATTACTTCGCGACCCATGACCAGTGGGGGAATCCGAATGGAAGTGAGTACCATGTTGACTTGGGGAACTTCGTTCCGGCGGGTCAGTTCGAATCGGCGGTGGATCGGACCTTCCTGACCCAGGTCCTGAACGGGGTCCCTGTGATGAAGGACTCCGGTCTCGGTGAGAACTTCCTGCACTCCTCATCAATCACGGCCCTCTACGGAGCGCTTTCCGGGGCCGGGCTCGCCTGGTCCAATGACACTCATCACGTGATCGTCTGGATCGGCAGCACGGTCCCGAGGGACCCCAATTACGTCGTAAACTATTGCGTGAGCCAGTCCGCCAACGCGAACCACTATGCCACCAATGTGACGAAGCCGGGGTGTTACAGTTCGGGGTGCGAGCCCTCCTACAACTTCACCCCGACTCTGAGAAGCCCGGCATGCGAGGGCTGGGTCCTTCCCCAAGACGGGAACCCGAACGATTCCATAGCAGCGCTTGCGAGGAGTTCGCCCGATTGCAGGGAGTCACTCGGTGGAAGCTGCACGATCGATATGATCGAAGTCCCTGGAGGGGCGGACTGGGCGGGGGGATATGACCCGAATAATGGTCCCTACTTCTGGCTACCGAATGGGACGATGCCGGGGAGCACTTCGGATGGAATCTGGGGATGCCTCAATTGGGGATCTGGGACTTGCAGCAAGGACGGGATCATTGCCACGCAGCAGATCTGGCAGAACGTCAACCGAACGCGGGACGCCTCCTGCGATTTGGCCATGGCCACGGGGGGCAGTTGGGACGGCCCTCGGACATCGGGATTTTGGCCCGCTTCACTCCCCGGAAGTCCCAAACCGAACTTCTGGACCGCCCCGGAAGTCTGTTCGGGGACCGTCGGAGACCTCCAGCCGCCACCTACGGCGGGCCCGGACTTATGGTCTGGACCCTGCGTGTACTCGGGCTCGCCAGTCTGCGATCGGGGGACCGAGTACTTCAACGAGAGCAACCCTGCCCTGATATCTGCCCTCTTCCGGGTAAGTTTCGGCGCGCCGCCCTACTCGTTGGCAGCTCGCGGAGCGGCGCAGCGCCCGATGTTCACTTTCGTACCGTTCGGGAACGTCCAGCTCGATCCGTACCTCGGTGCTACCGTGACCTGCCAGTCGGCGCTCCCCCTTCCCGGCGGCTGCGATGCCTCTGTCCGGCTACTCTCCCTCGGGGCGACGACCGCCCTCGCGTTCAACTGGAGCAGCGATCCGAACCTCAATGTGATGCAGGCGGGGGACGTGTGGGAGGCGTCCTTCAATGTGATGGGCGTGGGACCGCCGTACGGTGTACCGGTTCCGGCCGACGCGTGCATCGCGCCCGGCTGCTCGGCGGCTGGGAGCCAGCCCGTCCTCGGGGTCTACAGTTGGGCCGACTACACGTTGGCGACGAACGGTTCGTCGGTCATCGCTTCGTTCCCCCTGGCCCAACTCATCGTGGAGAATACTCCCGCACCCTCATCGCCTCCGTCGACGCAGCCCCCACCCCAACCCCCCGGTGGCCAGTCACCCCCCATTCCCGCGCCAATCCCATCGCCGCTGCCGGTGAACCAGCCGATTCCCGTCCCCTCCGTCGCAGGCGTGGCGGGTCTCATCTCCGTTCCTGCCGTTGCGGCCGGGATCTTGGCATCTGGGATGACCCGAATCATAATCCGGGGTAGAACGGTGGCGATGAGGGTGGCGGTCAAGGCGGGACCCATTGGAAGACGCTCCCGCCGGCGTGGAAAGCGCTCGGATGGCGAGGACTCCCGGAGCCTCTTCGAGTAGGCTGTTGTAGCGCGACGCGATACTCCGTCGTTCATCATGAGAAGGGTCCTCCAAGCGAGGGTTCCGCCAGCGAGACGACCCCCTGTGCCAGCTCTGGGCCTCGGCTGCACAGGAACTCTCGGCGGCGCACAGAAACCCCACGCTCGAACTAGTTCTTGGGCAATGCCCCGCCCCGAAAAGACGGTAAATAGAAGCGCCCCTAGGTCGGGTCGGTCCGCCGCCGGTGCGGCCGGGCCTGACGGAATGCCCAGCAAGCGGGATTACTACGAGGTCCTCGGCCTCGGCCGGGGGGCCAGCGCCGACGAGATCAAGTCGGCCTACCGCCGGTTGGCCCGTCAGCACCACCCCGATGTGAACAAGGACAACCCGAAGGCCGCCGAGGAACGGTTCAAGGAGCTCTCCGAGGCGTACGAGATCCTCGCGGACCCCGAGAAGCGGCGGCGCTACGATGCGATGGGCTTCTCCGGCGTCGCGACCGACTTCGGACCCCAGGGGTTCACCTGGCAGAACTTCACTCACGCCGGCGACCTCGAGGACCTTCTCGGGGGCTCGAGCTTCTTCCAGCAGCTGTTCGAGCAAGGGTTCGGCGGCGGGCTGTTCGACGTGGGCCGTCGCCGCTCGTCCTCCCGCGGGAACGACCTCGAGGTCTCGGTCCGGCTCCCGCTCTCGGCGGCCGTCACGGGCGCGGAACGGACGATCGAGGTGCCCCACGCGACGCGGTGCGACGACTGCCGCGGCACCGGGGCGCGGGACGGGACCGCGCTCGAGATGTGTCCCGAATGCGAGGGACGCGGCCAGATCCGCCGCGCGCAGAGCCGCGGCTACAGCCAGCTCATCACGATCACCGACTGCCCGATGTGCCACGGGTCCGGCCGGCGCATCAAGGCGCCGTGCCCGACGTGCGATGGGACCGGCACACTGCGCCGCGTGAAGAAGCTGGAGGTGACGATCCCCGCCGGCGTCGAGGACGGGACGGTCCTCCGCCTTCCGCGCCAGGGCGTGCCCGGCGGGCCGGGCGGCCCCCCCGGCGACCTGTTCGTCCAGGTTCTCTTCGAGACGTCCGAGCGCTTCGCGCGCCAGGGGATGGACGCCTATAGCGAGGCGACGATCCCGCTCGCCGACGCGCTGTTCGGCGCGGAGGTGCGCGTCCCGACGCTCACCGGCGAGGCGCTCCTTACCGTCCCCGCCGGCACCCAGCCGGAGGCGCAGTTCCGTCTGCGCGGCGAGGGGTTCCCCCGTTTCCGGGGCCGCGAGCGCGGGGACCTCATCCTGACCGTTCACATCGAGCTCCCGCAGTCGCTCGGCGCCCACCAGAAAGAGCTCCTCCGGGAGGCGCTCGGCAGCAGCGGGAGCGCCCGGGCGGGGACTCGGCGCTCGGGGCTGTTCGGACGTCGGGGCTGAGCGATGGGGGCGGAGGCGCCGACCCCGGAGCACTACTTCACGTCGCGGCCGCGCTCGGTTTCGCGGCGGCGCAGCCTGCGCTTCCTCTTCCGAGGGGAGATCCTGGTCTTCGAGTCGGACCGCGGGGTCTTCGGGTCCGAGGGCCTGGACCCCGGCACCGCCCTCCTCATCGAATCGATGGTCGTCGGCGAGCGCGACCGGGTCCTCGACCTCGGCTGCGGGTGGGGAGCGGTCGGGGTCGCGGCGGCGAAGGCGGCGCCGAACGGCTCGGTGGTCCTGACGGACGTGAATCGCCGTGCGGCGCAGCTGGCGCGGGGGAACCTTCGCCGGAACGGGGTCGCCAACGCCGAGGTGCGCGTCGGTTCGCTCTACGCGCCGGTCGCCCAGGAGACGTTCGACCTCATCGCGACCAACCCGCCGTACCACGCGGGCCGCCCGCTCGTCCTCGAGCTGCTCACGGGGGCACCGGCGCACCTAGCCGAGGACGGCCGGCTCCTTCTCGTCGGGAAGGGCAGCCAGGGGATCCGGTTCTACCAGGCCTGGCTCGAGGAGCACTGGGACGGGCCGGTCGAGGTCGTGGGGAGGCGCAGCGGCTACCGGGTCCTCGAGGCCCGCCGCGCCCCGAAAAGCCGGAAGGCGTAGAGCCGGCCCAGATGGCGCACGTAGTCGAGGATCTGCCCGGAGCCGAGCTTGCTCTCCCCCGCGAGCCGCGGGGCGAAGGTGTACGGCACCTCGAGGAACGGCCGCGGGCGGCACCGCACGAGCACCTCGAGGGCGATCTTGTAGCCGATCGGCGCGAGCTCCCCCCGGGAGAGGATGCGCCGGTCGAGCGCGAAGAAGCCGCTCATCGGGTCCCGGACCGACACGAGAGGACGCGCGAGGAGGCCGCCCCCGGAGGAGACCGCGCGTCGCCACCCGACGAGCCCGGGAGCCCGGCCCCCGGCGACCCTGCGGCTCGCGAGGACGAACTCGGCCCGCCCTTCCAGGATCGGGGCGACCAGGTTCGGGATCACCTCCGGCGGATGGCTCCCATCCGCGTCGAGGACCACGATCACCCGCCCGCGCGACTCGCCGAAACCCTCGAGCACCGCCGACGCGAGACCGAGCCGGCCCGGACGCTCGATGAGGCGGAAGGTCGGCCCGCCCCGCGACGTGATGAACGGACCGGTGCCGTCGGGCGAGCTGTCGTCGACGACCACGACCTCGCTCGAGAACCGGGCGAGGGCCGCGATGATCCTCGGATGAAGGAGCTCGAGCGCCCCGCGCTCGTTGTAGGTCGGGAGGACGACAGAGACCTCCGGCTCCCCGGGCACGCTCGACCGACGCCGCGTGGGCTAAAGGCCCTGCCTCCCCGGACCGCCGGCCGGCGGGCTCGCGGCCCGGCGCACCGAAGCGCTTAAAAGGAGAGGCCAGTTCGGCGGCGCTACCCGCGGCGTCGCGGGCCTCGACCGGACCTCCGGTCGCGGGCCGTCCGCCGCACCATCGAAGGAGAGTGGGACCGCGCCCAAGAACCCGAAGGAGCCCGAAGCCGCCCCGGCCGCGCCAGCGGCGGAGGCTCCGGCGGCGTCCGACAAGCCCTCCAAGAAGGAGAAGTCCGGCAAGCCGAAGGAGGGCAAGGGGAAGGGCGGGAAGGCCGCCGCGCCCGGCGCCCCCACGAAGGGCGGCAAGCCGATCCCCGACAACCCCAATTTCCGCTACATCGTCCGGCTCGCGGGAAGCGACCTGGACGGCCGTCGGCCCTCGGCGCTGGCCCTCACCGGCGTCCGCGGGGTCGGGCTGCGGGTCGCCGAGGTCGCGTGCCGGATCGCCGCCGTCGACCCCCGGGAGATGATCGGCAATCTTCCCGAGCCGGCCGTCGACGGGCTGGAGACCGTCATCACGACACTGCCGCAGAAGCTCCCGCCCTGGATGCTCAACCATCCGCTCGACGTGATCACGGGAGAGATCCGGCACATGGTCGGCGCGGACCTCGAGACCGGTCGGCGCGACGATGTCAACCAGATGAAGATGATCCGGTCCTACCGCGGCGTCCGCCACGAGCGCGGGCAGAAAGTGCGCGGTCAGCGGACCCGGTCGAACGGGCGCACGGGCATGGCCGCCGGCGTCCTCAAGAAAGCCGCCAAGGAAGCGGCGGCCGCGAAGGGCAAGGAAGGCGGAGCCGCCTCCGCTCCGGCCGCCGCGGCGCCGGCCACGCCGGCCACACCGGCTGCGCCGGCTCCGAAGAAGTAGGTGCTCCATGGGCGACCCGAAGTTCCTGCGCCGCATGTACGACACGCCGAAACACCCGTGGGAGGCCGCGCGGATGGACGAGGAGCGCAAGCTCCTCCAGCACTACGGCCTCAAGAACAAGCGCGAGCTGTGGAAGGCCCAGTCGACGCTCCGCGGCTTCCGCCGCCAGGCCCGCGACCTCCAGGCCGATTTGCGCGCCGGTGTCCCCCAGGCCCGCCGGGAGACCGACGGCCTGCTCGGGCGCCTGACCCGTCTCGGGCTCCTCCCGATCGGGAACCCGACCCTGGACGACGTGCTGGCCCTGCGCGTGGAGCAGGTCCTCGAGCGCCGGTTCGAGTGGGTCGCGTTCACGAAGGGCCTGGCCCCGACGGCGAACGGCGCGCGCCAGCTCATCGTGCACGGCCACTTCGCGATCGGGGACCACCGCGTGACGCGCCCCGGCTACCTCATCCCGTCGGCCGAAGAGATGCAGATCGCCTACTCCCCGACGAGCCCGCTCCTCTCCGACGATCACCCCATCCGGGCCGCGCTGCGCGCGCGCCTCGAGGCGCGGCCGGTCGAGGCGCCGCCCGTGGCGCCCGCCGAGGGAGGCCGGTAGCCATGGCGAAGATCGGCATCGCGCACATCTTCGCGAGCTACAACAACATTCACATCACCGTGACCGACCTGACCGGGGCGGAGACCCTGACGAAGGCGACCGGTGGCATGGTCGTCAAGGCCGCCCGTGACGAGTCGAGCCCGTACGCGGCCATGAAGGCGGCCGACCAGGTCGCCGCCGTGATCAAGGAGAAGGGCTACGACACCCTCCACGTCCGCGTCCGCGCGCCCGGCGGCAACCGGGCCCGCTCCCCCGGTCCCGGCGCCCAGGCCGCGATCCGCGCCCTCTCCCGGGCCGGGATCAAGATCAGCCGGATCGAGGACGTGACCCCGATCCCCCACGACGGCACGAAGGCGAAGGGAGGCCGGCGCGGCCGGCGGGTGTAGCGTGCAGGTCTCCGTCCTCGACCTCAAGCCCCGCGCCGTACGCCTGGAGCTCGCGGGCACCTCGGCGACGCAGGTCAACGCGATCCGGCGGACCCTGCTCTCCGACATCCCGCGCCTCGCGATCGACGAGGTCGAGTTCCACCTGGGACCGATCCGCGACGAGGCGACGGGGAAGGACTACGACTCCTCGACGAGCATGTTCGACGAGGCCGTCGCGCTGCGGATGGGCCTCCTCCCCATCCCGACGGACCTCGGCCAGTTCCGCCGCAAGGCGGAGTGCACCTGCAACGGGGCGGGATGCCCGAACTGCCAGGTGATGTACTCCGTCGACAAGAAGGGACCCTGCACGGTCTACTCGCGCGACCTCGTCCCCCTCGGGGACCCGTCGCTCGCGATCGTCGAGCCGGAGATCCCCATCGTCCGGCTCGGGGCCCGCCAGGCCCTCCTCGCCTACGCGACGGCGATCGTCGGCACCGCCCGTGAGCACGCCAAGTACCAGGTCGCGCTCGCCGTCGGCGCCTCGCCCCGCCCGCACATCAAGATCCACAAGACCTCCGGCTGCTCCGACGCCTGCCTCAAGCGCGTCGCGGGGACCTGCCCGGTCAACATCCTCGAGTTCGGCAGCGGCAAGCTCTCGGTCACCGACGAGACGGCGTGCATCCTCTGCGGGGCCTGCGAGAAGGCCTGCGAGCACGGCTCGGTGAAGGTCGAGGAGGACGCGACGGACTTCTTCCTGCGCTACGAGACCGACGGCTCGCTCACCGGCCGCGAGGCGTTCCGCTTTGCGCTCAAGGACCTCAAGCGCCGCTTCGAGGAGCTGCGCGAGGCGGTCCAGGCGATCCCGTAGCGGCCGACTACCGCGCGCGCGGGGTCGGGCTCGTCCAGTCGAACCGCAGGATCGCTCCGATCCGGCCCAGTCCCGCGAGGCGCCGGCCCGCCGCTCCGTCCTCGCGGACGACGAAGAGCCGGGCGCGGGCCTCCCGGGCCTTCTCGAGAAGGGGGGCGACCTCGGGGTCGCGCAGGAGCTCCTCGCTCACGAGGAGGGTCTCGGCGGCGCCCGCCTCGATCGCCTCGCGGCACTCGCGCGGGCCGACGGCGGCGCGCTTCCCGCCGGCGAGCGAGGCGATGAGGCGCTCGACCAGGTCGGCCTCCTCGGCGGCGGCCGTCCCCGCGAGGACCTCGCTCGCGCGGCCGCTGCGGAGCAGCTCGTCGACGCCGACCCGGCCCGACTCCGCCGTCGCCAGGACCCGGAGCTTCTTGCGCGCCCCCGGGTGCCGCTCGAGAAGGTCGTGGGCGAGCTCCTCCTTGAGGAAGCCGGGGCCGGCGAGGACGAGCGTCGAGGCGCCCTCGACCTCACCGTCCAGCAGCTCGAGCACCTCCTCGACGTAGGCGCGTCGGTCCCGGTGGGCGCCGGCGAGCGCGTAGCGCTTCCCCGGCAACGTCCGGTTGATGTCCGCGACGGGATCCACGGCGCGGCCGCGCAGCCGCACGATCGACGATTCCCCCCAGTCGACGCACGCGATGACCACGCGCGGCTCCCCTTTCGCCGCGAGCCCCTCCTCGAGGAGCGCGCGGTCCGCCGGGGTGAGGCGTTCCTTGAGGAGGGTGAGCTCGTCCTCGGGCCCGATGTCGAGGGTGTGGTGGCGGCCGAGGTCGAACGGCCCCTCGACGATGGGGCCCGCGACGCGGACATGGTGGGAGAAGCCGTGGAACTCGACGCGTTCGGCCCGGACGACGAGCCAGATGCGCCGGCGCTCCTTGTGCGCGGCGGCGGTCTCCGCGGGGGCCTCCGGGTCCCGACGGGTCGTCGAGGCGCCGACCCGCTCCCCGGGGACGATGAGGCGCGCGATCCTCCAGAGGTCGCTCGGGGTCTCGAGACGGAGCTTGAGGAGGCCGACCGCCGGATCCTGGTGGATGAGCCGCACGAGGTCGCTCCGGCCGAGCGCCATCCGCCCCCCGGTACATAGGCGCTTGGCCGCCGGCCGGCCGCGCCCGGGCACCGTTCGGGGGCCGCGGCCGCCGTCGGAAGGTATTAGGTAGCTCCCTCCCGTCGAGCCGGGGGGATGAGCGCCTGAGCTTGTTCCGAGAACTCCTGTCCCGGGGGCAGTTCCGGACGTTCCTCATCGCGGGGGCCGCCTCCTTCGCGGCTCCGACCGCCTCGCTCGTCGTGCTCCTCTGGACGATCGCCACGGCGTACCCCGACACCGCCGCGGGGCACACCGCCGCGGCGTACGCGCTCGCCTTCCTGGGGCTCGCGTCGACAATCCCGACGCTGGCGGCCGCCGTCTTCTCCGGAACGCTCGCCGACCGGTCCGATCGGCGCCACCTCATGCAGGCCGTGAACCTCCTCGCGCTCGCCGCGACGGCGGCGATCGCGGTCGTCCTCGCGTTCCGTCCGGCCGGCGCCGCCACGGGGGGATTCGGGTTCTACGCCCCGGTCTGGGTGATCGTGACCTACCCGCTCTGGGCGATCGAGACGACGGCCGTGACGATCTTTCGGCCGACGTTCAACGCCTCCCTCCCGCGGCTGGTCGGGCGGGCCGAGCTGGGCACCGCGAACGGCCTGGTCTACGCGAGCGCGGTCGGATTGCTGATCGCCGGCAGTCTCGCGACCAGCGCCGCCCTGGGCTGGGTCGGCCCCGGCCCCGCGCTCCTCCTTCCCATCGCCCTCTTCGCCGTGACGGCCGTCGCGCTGGGCGGGCTCCGGGCCGACCTCGCGCCCCGTCGGGACCGGCCGTCGCGTCGGTTCCTCTCGGAGGCCGCCGACGGCTACCGCTACCTGCTCCAACGCCGCGAACTGCTCGAGATCACGTTGAGCGCGCTCGTCGTGAACTTCTTCTCGGCCGTGGCGTTCGTCGAACTCGCCCTCTACGTCCAGGTCGGCCTCGCCCTGACGGACGCGGTGTTCGTCGGGGCGATGCTCTCGGCCGGCAGCCTGGGGTCGGCCGTCGGGACCCTCGTGATCAACCGCTGGAGGTTCGAGGCCCGCGCGGGCCGCTTCCTGGCAGTGTTCACGGTCCTCCAGGGAGCGAGCGTCCTCGGGCTCGGGCTCGTCCACACGCCCTGGCTGGCCCTTCCGATCATGTTCCTCTTCGGGGTCTTCCCCGGGATGTTCACCACGGTCTTCCTTGCGACGATCCAGGCGACGGTGCCCGACGACCGCCTCGGCCGCGTCCTCGCGGCGGACGAGGTGGGCAGCTACGGGCTCGTCCCGATCGGCCAGTACGCGGGAGGGATCCTCACCGCGGCGACCTCGGTCGACGTGACCTACCTTGCCGCCGGCGCGGGGACCGTCGCGATCGGGGGCCTCATGGCGGCGCTCCCGCACCTGCGCCGCCTCGGTTTCGCTCCCACCGTGGAGGAACCCTCGGCCGCGGCGGCGGGCGAGCCCGAATCGCCGTCGGCCGCGACCGAACCTTCGCCGTGAAGCCTCCGGCCCGGGGCCTTCCCGCGGAGCACCCTCACCGAGGTGAAGCGACATAGGATCGCCCGGAAGCGCCCCGGCTACGTCGCGACGGTGCCGCCGATTGTTCCCCGAGACACTCCCGAAGGGGACCCTGGCGGCCCGGGACTGCGATCCCCGCGTCGTTGCCGACCCCGCCTCGCCGGGGACCGAGGAGGCCCTGCGGGGACCCGCGGCGTACGCGATGGACGTCGTTGGCCTGTTCGCCCGCCGGGGGTTCCGCGTCCGTGGAACGGGCCGCGTGTTCGACCCCGGTCCCCATCTCGCCTCGCGATAGCCCGCCTTCGCGCGCTTCGGGCTCCCCAGGTCAGGTCGCGGAGCCGCACAGCACTCCTCCCGCGCGTCGACCGTGCGCGAGTGCTCCGTTCCCCCGCGTACGATACGGGATCACGGAGGAAGACCGTCGCCGGCACCGTCGGGTCCACTACTCCGACCGCATTCCAACGCCTCCCGTGGCCCTGGACCTCGGGTAGCGGCCCGCGAACCGCCGATCCGGAGCCGTTTGGGCGAAGAACCGTTCACGCGTACGGGTCGAGTGAGACGGCACGAAAACTGCTTAAGGGGGCCGAGGGGCTCGAACCATCGCCGGGAATGGGGGAAGTCGGAGGCGTGGCATCGCCGGGGACCATGCCCCGGGAGGTGGTCGAGGTGCGCGATCGGGACGATCGGCGCTTCGAGCTCCTCCTGCGCATCCACGAGAACGGGATGCGGGCGATGCTCGGGGTCACCAAGCACGAGGACTGGAGGTCCCGGCCGCACAACACGAGCTACTTCGACTGCGTCATCGGCGCCCGGCTCGCCCGGATGGCCTACGACCGGTTCACCGACGCGCCGGAGCCGGTGCGCAACTTCCTGCGCCTCCACCACGTCCACGAGCTCTGCCACTGCACGATGGAGCGGCGACCGGTCGCCCAGCCGCTGGCCGACCGCATCTCGGGGTTCCTCGAGAAGGTCCTGACCGAGCACGGCCTCGTCGCGTACCTTGCCTGCGCCCCGCTCACCGCCGAGCGATCGGCGTTCGGCATCGCGCTCTTCGGCCGCTTCGACGACGACCCGCACACGACGACGAAGGGGGGGCTCGACGAGTTCTACCACACGACGACGCCGCTGCTGCTCCTCGCCTACTTGGCCCCCAGCGAGGGGGAGCTCGAGCAGGCGATCCGCGACCAGGAGGAGTTCCTCGGTCTGATGAAGGTCCCCGGGACCGGCCTCTACGCCCCGAGCCTCGAGGTCCGCTGCACCCTCTCCGGGCGCGATGCCCACGACGTCTAGGGTGCCTACCCGACCACCACCCGGTGGCGTTCGGCTACCGGCCGGGGCTCGAGGTTAATACGGGGGCGCGTCTCGGCCCCTTCGCCGCGGTGGACCCATGAGCTCCCCCCTTCCCGTGCAGGAGGTCGCGTCCCGGCTCCGAACCGGCACGACGACGATCGGTCTCGTCCTCAAGGACGGGGTCGTGATGGCCTCGGAACGCCGAGCGACCGACGGCAGCTTCATCGCCAACAAGAACACGCTCAAGGTCTTCTCCCTCGATCGCCACCTCGCGGCGACGGTCGCGGGCGGGGTCGGCGACGCGCAGGCGCTCATCCGCTACCTGCGAGCGGAGATCGCCCTCTACCGGCTTCGCCGCGGCGGCGCGATCCCCGTCGAAGGGGCGGCGACGCTCCTCGCGAACATCCTCAACGGCAACCGCTACTTCCCCTACTATGCCTGGCTGATCGTCGGGGGCGTCGACTCGAAGGGCGGCCACGTGTACTCCGTCGACCCGGCCGGCGGTTCGATGGAGGACCGGTTCGTCTCCGTGGGGAGCGGCTCGACGTTCGCCTACGGGATCCTCGAGGAAGGCTACTCGCGCGACCTCGGCATGGCGGACGGCGTCGACCTCGTGCTCCGGGGCCTTACGGCCGCCATGAAGCGCGACAGCGCGAGCGGGGACGGCTACATCGTCCACGCGATCTCGACGAAGGAGTACCGCGAGTACACCGACGAGGAGATCCTCCGGCGGCTCAAGGCGCTCCACATCCCTCCCCCTCCCGCCCTTCCCTGAACCGGCGGAGCCCGGCCCCGCGGGGGCGCTTCGACGACCGAGCGGCCGTCGGCGGTGTCGGCCCAGCATCATGTTTATATTCCCGTCAGCCATATGCCAATTGTCAGACAAAGGAGCAATCAACGTCTGACACAGAATGGCCGAAACCTCCGAGCGCGTCACCGTACGGATCCCGCAGGACCTTCTCGAGAAACTGCGACAGATCCAGCTGGCGAAGGGGACCGCGACGATCTCCGACACGATCCGCGAGGGCCTCGAGCGCTACATCGAGATGAATCTCCCGCCGCCGAACATCCGCAAGGTGGTCGTCGACCTCTCGCGGCAGGACAACCGTCAGCTCGAGGAGTTCGTCCGCGAAGGCAACTCGGTCTCCGTGGACGATGCGGTGCGCTCGGCCGTGCGCGAATACATCCGGGCCCGCGTCGAGCACCTGGCCGCCGCCTCGGCGCGCCCCCGCCGGGACTCCGAGAGCCTCGCGGCGGCCGAGGGCCCTCCGCCCCCGTAAGTCACGGGAGGCGGGAATGGACGATTCGATCGAGGCCTGGGCCAGCTACGCCCACCGCAACGCCTTCGCCGTCGTCGGGCTCGGCGGCGCGGGAGGCGATGCCGTCCACGACATGCTCACGCTCGGGATCCCCGGGGTGCGCGCGGTGGCGGTCAACACCGACGCCCGGCACCTTCGGGACAAGCCGATCGACGAGCGGATCCTCCTCGGTCACCGTCGGCTGCGCGGGGGCGGCAGCGGGGGAGACCGGTCCCTCGTCCTCGAGGCCGCCCAGGAGAGCGAGGAGGAGCTCCTTCGCCGTCTCGGCCGCTACGAGATCGTCTTCCTGCTCGCCGGCCTCGGCGGCGGGACCGGTAGCGCGCTCCTTCCGTTCCTCGCGCGGATGCTCCGCAAGACCGAGCACACGCTCCCGGTCCCGATCGCCTTCCTCCCGTTCCAGATCGAGCTCGAGACGAACGCGGACCGGCGCGAGAACGTCTTCGCCACCCTCGAGGAGCTCGAGGAGATGGGGGGGCTCGTCCTCGCCCTCTCGAACGAGAAGCTGCGCCGCTTCGAGGCGCTTCCCCTTCCCCGGGTCTTCCAGGTGCGGAACACCTACCTCCACAACCTCGTCACGAGCCTCGTCGACATGGTCGAGAACCCCTCCCAGCTCAACGTCGACCTGGCCGGGCTCAAGGGCCATCTGAGAGAGGCGGGCCTCTCCACGCTCCTCCACGGGGAGTACCACGTCACCGAGCCGGACCGCCTCGTCCACCAGGCGTTCTCCGAGACCCTTCTCGACTTCTCCCTCCCGGAACGGGCGAGCGCCCTCGTCCACCTGGACGGCGGGTCGAACATGACGCTGCGCACCCTCGAGCGGGTCCTCTCCTCGCTCCGGCGACGGCTCGGGGAGCCCCGCCGCCTCCTCTTCGGGACCCGCGTCCACCCCGAGCGCCGGGAGGTCGTCCGCCTGACCGCCGTCGTCGGCGGGCTCAAGCCCCGGACGATGCGGGACGCGCTCGACCGGGCGCCGACGCTCGCCGAACCGGCCTAGGCCCGCCGCGCGGCCTCGCGGCGGTCGAACTCGTTGTGGAGGACGTCGACGCACTGCGAGGAGCGCATCGAGCGGGGCCCGAGGGAGATCGCCGGGACGTTGGCCGCGGTGAGGACCGCCGCCTCGGCGTCGGTGACGTCGGTGGGGTCGCTCAGGACGGCCGCGAACCCCTCGGTCGGGTCGACCCAGTCGCCCACGGGACGGCCGGTCTCCCTCAGCCAGATCGCCCCCGGCCGACGGCAGAACTCGCCGAGCGCGACCAGCGGCTCGACGGGCCCGACCACGATCCCCGGGGAGGCCTCATGGTCCCTCACGAGGGGGATCGCCCGGACGAGGGCGTTCTTGAGGAGGGCGGCGGTGCTCCGCTCGTCCGGGTTGAGGTGGCGAAGGCGGCTGCCGCTCAGGCGGATGCGCCGGGCCGCCGGGGGCGGCTCGGCGACGAACAGGATCTCCACCTCGGTGTCGCGGCGCAGGTCGTTCGACAGCGTGAAGGCCGTCGAGACGACCCGGGCGACCTCGTCCATCCGTCCGGCGCCCCCGGCGAGGTCGTTGAGGGTGAACGCTCCGGAGACCGGGACCCGGTGGGCGATCAGCAGGAACTGTCGCATCGCCGCCCGAACGGGCGGGGGGCCTTGAACCTACCCCGTCCCGAGGGGCCGGGCGCTGCCGGAGGGCCTATTCGTTCGCCCGGCGGCGCGCGGGGCGGGCGGGGGGGGTCGGCCCGGCGGTGGGCGGGGTCGACGTCTTGCGCTCCAGCCACACCTCGTCCCCCAGCTCGTGGTAGACGGCGTGGGCGGGCAGCCCCGTGCCATGCTCCCCGTGGGGCAGGAGGAACGCTCCCGACCGGGCGGCGTTCGAGGAGTAGACCACGTCGGTCTCCCCGGCGTCCGCCATCGCCTGGGTCTCCTCCCGGGCGAGGTCGAAGATGCGGTCCTTGCGGAACATCCAGTAGTGGATCCGCCACTCCCGGCCGTCGTAGAGCGTCGTCTCGTCCCGCTCCGTCTCGAGGATACCGGTGTCCTCGAGCATGTAGAACGTGTCCCGGTCGTCCGGCTCGAGGACGTTGTCGATGATCCGCTCGTTGAACCCGAAGAAGTTGAGCACGTGGGCGGCGATCGACCGGGCGTCCTCCGGCCGCATCCCGTCGTGGCCGACGGACCGCCGGATCGCCTTCGCGAGCGAGTCGTGGTCGACGGGTCCCGCCATCGCCAGCGCCGCATCCTGGGGCAGCCCGGCGCGCGTCATTCGGACGTCCTCGGCCGAACGCAGCGGCACGGGGTTGCGCAGCGTGTAGTGGCCCCGCCCCGACGGGAGACCCGGTGACCCGGAAGGTTCCATGCACTCTAGATTTCTGACCGACACTATAAGAAGCTTCCCTCGCCGTCTGAGTTATCCGACCGATTCGGGACGGGGGTCCGGACCCCCTCCGGGCGCCGCCGCGGGGCCAGCGTCGTCAGCCTCCTCGGCGGGGACGCCCGATCCGCTGGAGCGCTTCGACCCGGGGGCGCCACTCCTCCGACTCGATGCGGGACTCGAGCTCGGTGAGCTCGGCGAGGTCGCGATCGAGGGGCAGGAGCGACTTCGCGAGGTAGACGTGGGCGAAGCCGCCCGGCGCGGGCCCGGTCCAGCCCCGGGCCGTCCGCTCCTGCGCCCGGTACTCGTAGTACTCGGGGGCCGGGAGGAACCACAGGAGGGTATCGTCGGTCGCCTTGGTCCCGTTCGGGCCCCGAGGGGCGACCTGGAGGCCGAGATGGCGGACGACGGCCCCCGGGATGTTGAACAGGAGCTTGTCGCTCAGCCGGGCCGGGGCGATGTAGCGGTTGCGGACGGTCTCCACGGCGAGGATCTCGCGGGCGGCGTAGGAGGCGACGACCCGGGCGATGCCGGGGCCGCGGGCGAGGAAGGCGATCCCGCGCCCGGGGGAGCGCAGGTCCCGCACCTCGTTCGGGCGGTACTCCAGGAGCGCCGCGACCTCCGTCGGCAGCTGGGCGGCGAGCCACGTCGGATGGACCGCACGGAGGACCACGTACTCCATCGGCCCCGGAGTACGAGCGTGCGCCCGGTATAAGAAGGCTCATCGGGGGGAGGGGGCATCGTTCACCGGCTGACGCGCACGCGCCGACGCGAGCACCGGGAGGAGGGCGGTGAGGTCCGTCCCATCGAGGGCGACGTCGGCGGCGGCCCGCACCTCGGCGAGCGGCGAGTGGAAGGCGACGCCGAAGCCGACGAACGGGAAGACGGCGGCGTCCGCCCAGCCGTCGCCCACGTGGGCCGTCTCCCCCGCGCGGACCCCCGCCCGCGCGAGCAGGCGGGCCAGCCCCTGCCGCTTGCCGGCGTGGGCCGACTCGGCCGCCACGACGCGCCCCGCTCTCACCCTCCGGCCGTTCGTCCCCTCGTAGTCGTCGAGGCCGAACGCTCGGACGTACCACGCGCAGACGTAGTCCGGATTGTGGGTGAGGAGGGCGAGCCGGACCCCGTCCTCACGCAGGGCCGCCATCGTCGCGCCGATCCCCGACACCTTGGGGGTGGCGGCGAGGATCCCTTCGACCTCGGCGACGGGAAGGCCCACCGCGAGGGCCAGCAGGTCGTTGAGGTGGGTGTCCTCGTCGATCGCGCGGGCCCGGAAGGCCCGCTGGGTCCGCTCGTAGGCGGCGAGCTGCCCGGTCGCCCGCGCGATGGCGAGCCAGCCGTGCTCCGTGGTGAGGGTCCCGTCCAGGTCGAAGGTGACGAGACGGAAGGGGAACCGGGCCACCGCTAGCTCCGCCGCCGTCCCGCCGACGCCCCCATGAGGAGCCCGCCGACCCAGACGGCCAGGAGGGCCGCGCCGAGGATCGCGATGCCCCGGGAGAGCGCCGCCCCGGAGGTGGGAAGCTCGGCCGCGGCGAGAAAGAGCCCGAGGAACGTCAGCGCGAGGCCGAAAAGGACCCTTCCCTGGCGACGGCGCCGCGCGGTCTCCGGGTCCGCGCGGGCCGGGGGGGAAGGAGAGGCCGCGCCCACGGCGGGGCCGAGCCGCGCAGGGAGATAACCTCCCGCGCCGGGCGCACTACGGCTCGGCCGCCGTATCGGCCGAGGCGAGGGGGGCATCCGTTTCGGGCGCACGCCAATGGACCATGTCGGTGGGTCGGCGCTCGAGGCGGAGCCCCCCGTAGTACGCGGCCCCGATCGGGGCGACGACGGTCGTGACGAGCCCCACGGCGGCGACGATCGTGTAGAGCCGCGTCGAGAAGACGCCGCTCTGCAGGAGGATCACGGCCATGGCGAGCTCGACCGCCCCGCGACTGCTGACGAAGAACCCGATCGCCATCGCCTGCGGCGGGGCCCACCGCATGAGCCGCGCGACCCCCGCGCCGAACACGACCTTGCCCGCGATCGCGAGCGCGACCAGGCCGGCGAACACGGCCAGGTCGGACGGGGAACCGGCGAGGAGCCTCAGGTTCATCCCCAGGCCGACGAAGGCGAAGAACAGGGGGATGAAGAACCCCCAGGTCATCGCGTCGAACACCTGGCTGATCGACCGGTGGGACATCGGCCCGGCGCTCTGCGGGGTGATGAGCAGGCCCGCGTAGAACGCCCCGACGAGGAACGTGAGACCGAGGAACTGCGAATACAGCGCCGAGCCGAGCGCCATCACCATCAGGACCGCGAACCCGGCCTCCCGGGACCTCCAGGTGCGGTGGAAGTGGCGGCGGAGCCGCTCCCACGACGGGCTTGAGCGGAGGGCCCTCAGCGCCATGTGCGCGGTCAGCACCGTCGTCAAGAACAGGGCGACCGAAACGACGGCCGCGATGGCCGAGAGGAGGCTGCTCCCCGTCCCGAGCCGGAGGAGGACGGCGAAGACCGTCACGGCGGCGAGCTCGTTGATGACCGCGGCGTTCATCAGCCACCGGCCGAGGCGGGAGCGGACGATCCCGAACTCCCGGAGCATGACCCCCATCACGGGTAGGGCGGTGATCGACAGCGTCAGGGCCACGAACAGGGAGGTGAGGGAGGGGAGACCCGGGAACAGCACGGGGACGAGGAGGGCCGCCACGAGGAACGGGCCGACGAACACCGCGATCCCGAGCAGGCCCGAGGCGAGGCCCGTCGCGTAGATCTCCTCGATCGAGACCTCGAGCCCCGCCATGACGAGGATGAAGAACGTCGCCAGGAACTGGATCCCGCTGAAGCCGGGCGTCGCCGTCGAGAGGCCGAGGTACGGACCGAGCAGGGTCGGGCCGAGGACGACCCCGACCAGGAGCTGGCCGACGAGCGCCGTCTGGCCGAGCCGGCTCGTGAGCTCCCCGACCAGCACGGCCGCCGCGAGGAGGATGAACAGGTCGACGATAAACCCCGTGAGATCCATAACGGCGGCCGACCGGAAGCCGGGCCCACGGTCGACCGAAATCCCTGCGCGGCGGCCCATAACAAGGTTTGCTTCGACTGGCCCCCGCGGCGGCTATGACCTCCCGCTGCGTCCCGACATCCGTGCCATCGCGTCCCCCCCGCGCGAGCGACCCCGCCCGTCCGGCCGGAGAGCTTGCCGGGGAGCGGCGGACCCGGGCGCTCGAGGAGCGGCTCGACGTGCGCCCCCGACGCGAGTCCCACTTCCTCCGGGCCGAGGTGCGCAATCCCGCCCACGGCACCCGCTACGAGGTCCTGCTGCCGGCCTACCCCTCGCGCGAAGGGGCCTTCTGCTCCTGCGAGGACTTCGCGCGGCGCGGGATCGGGACCTGCAAGCACGTGGAGTCCGCGACGCTCTACTTCGACGAGCGCCCCGAGGCCGCCGCGCAGCGCGCGGCGCCTCCGCGGCCGACCGGCCTCTGGGAGGAGATCGATCGACGGGGGGCCGAGGGCGGTCCCCCCGAAGCTACGCGTCGCCTGCGCTGGGCCGGGGCGGCGCTCGTCGAAGCGCCGGACACCCCCTAGCGGAACGGGCCCCGGGCGGGTCCCCGTGCCGCGGAGGCCGCCCCCGGCAGGGAGCGGAAGGGGTTTCTCGGGCCGACGGCGGACGCGGAGCGCCTAGCTCGACATCCCCGGCGCGCTCTTCAGCGCCCGGACCTTGTAGTACTCGGGGTCGACGATGACCTCTCCGTTGACCCCCATCGTCTCGATGGTCTTGAGCTGGGGGCCGACCTGGCCCTTCGCGCGCTGCCAGTCGGGGATCGGGATCGAGAACTTCTTCTCGACCTCCGTCCGGTAGATCGGTCCGGAGTTGTACGAGCAGAAGGGGATGATCCGCCCGTCGGGCACCGAGTAGTGGATGTCGCAGCGCATCAGGCGCTGGATATCGTAGTCGTAGGCGTCCTGGAAGTGCATGTTGCCGATGTAGAGCGTCCGCCAGGTGAACTTCGCGAGCGCCTCCTTGTTGCCCTCGGTGAAGATCGCGGCGATGACCTTCACGACGTTGCGCTCGTTGAGCCCCTCCGGGGCCTTCGAGAAGTCGAAGTACTTCGCGACGTCCAGGAGGAGCCGCGCGCCGGCGACCTTCGAGCGGATCTTCGCGAACCGCGCGTCGCGGTAGCGCTCGATCATGCTCTCGACGTTCTCGAAGAAGCCGTCGACGTCCATGAACCGCGGGAGCGGGGTGATCTTCTGCCCGTCCTGGGAGACGAAGGCGAAGGTCGCGCAGCCGCAACCGGGGTGCGTCGTCAGGGTCATCTTCTCCTCGCCGTGGATGATCGAGACGAGCTCGGAGATCGGGGCGACCGACGGGACGGGGAAGAAGTCCGACTTCTCGAACGGTCCATCGGTGCAGAGGATCCGGACGAGATCGCTCTGCGTGAACCGCATCTGGAAGCGGTCCCGGTCGGGAATGCGGGCCGTCAGGGCGACGGGCTGGAAGTTGACCCCGCGGACGACGTCGATGTTGTCGATCGCGAACTTGACCGTCGGCCAGATCTCCTTCTCGTTGAAGCCCCCGACGAGCGTGGGGACGAGGACGACGCTGAGCGGCTTGTCCGGCTTGCCCGCCGCGAGCTCCGCCTGGGAGGAGTGGGTCTCCCGCGCCGCCTGGATCGCCTTCTGCTTCACCTTGAGCAGCGGCACCCCGCGGACCTTGCGGTAGATCTCGTCATCGAGGCCGTCGAACTGGAGGTAGAGCGTGTGGAGGCCGTTGTCGCGGCACGCCTGGGCGAACCCGGGCTCGTTGGCGACCCGGATGCCGTTCGTGGCGACCTGGACCTGCTTGAACCCGAGGTCGCGGGCCATCGAGCAGGCGTCCAGGAACAGCGGCGAGAGCGTCGGCTCGCCGCCCGAGAACTGGACGGCGACGGCGCCGACCGGCTTCTGCTCCCGGAGCGTCTTCAGCATGAAGTGGATCTGCTCGCGGGTCGGCTCGTAGACGTAGCCGGCGGCGTTGGCGTTCGCGAAGCAGACCGGGCACTTCAGATTGCAGCGGTTGGTGAGGTCCATCAGGGCAAGGCCCGTGTGGGACTTGTGGTGGCTGCACATCCCGCACGTCGTCGGGCAGCCCTTGAACTTGTCGTAGTAGGGGTTCTCGTAGCCGACCCCGTCATGGGCGTACACCTCCATCCGGAGGTAGAGGTCGACGTCGTTCGAGATGATGTCCCAGAAGTAGCCGTGCACCCGGCACGTCTTCTCCATGATCACGCGGCCGTCCTTCTCCCGGACGACAGCGGGGATCACCTTGATGCATTCGGGACACACGGAGGCGGTCTTGCGCGGCAGGCCCCTCGGGGCCTGGAACTCCTTCATCACCCTTGCCGGCATCTCGTGTACCTCGTTCCACGGCCCGCGTCCACCGCTGGGCCTTGAGCCGACTCACCCCCTCCCCCTTACATATACAATCTGTAGTCGAAGGGACGACAGATCGAGCCGCCCATGACGGGGGTTCGCACGCCTTCTCGAGCGACAGACGGCCGAGGACCGCCCCTTCCCAGCCCCCTCACAGATTAATTCCCTTGGGAGGTTTACCGAGCAGAGCCGATCCATGCCGAAGCGAATCCGACGGCAAGCCGCGACCCCCGCCCGAACGAAGCGTCCAGCGCGCCGGGGTCGTCGGGCGCCCGAGCGCCCTCCCGCCCGCCCTCGCGCCCGCAAGGGGTTCGTCGGCCGGGACGGTTCTCCGGTGCTCGACCGCTACCCGCCCCGCGCTCCCGCCGGCGGCGCCCCCCCGGCCGTTCCTGCCGCGATCCCGCCGGTCGCCCGCGCGTCGCCGACCCCTTCCGCGCCGCCGTTGCCTACCCCCTCGGCCGCTCCCCGTCCCGTGCCGTCTACCGCCGTGGCCGCCCCGGCCCCCGCTCCCGCGGGAGCGGGGCTCCTCTCCCTCGACGCCCCGTTCGACCTCGACGGCTTTTCGCAGCTGCTCGGGGAGCCGGCATTGCGGGTGACGGTCCCGCGGGAGAACCTGGCGGAGGTGCTCCACCGGGTCACCGACTTCATGGGCTTCGGCATCTACGTCTACGCGTTCCGCGTCGAACCGGCGCCCGAGGAGCGCCTGCGCCGGTTCGTGGTGACCCTCGAACGGGTCGACTACTCCGCGGCTCGGGCCGTATGGGTACCGTTCGAGGAGAAGGGGCGCAGCGACAGCCCGTTCGGTCCCGGCGACCGCCGCGCGTAGCCATCGGCCGGCGCTCGGGCTATGTAGGGCGGGGCCCTTCGTCGGCCGGTCGAGCGATGTCGGAGGACTCGGGACATGCGGCCCTCGAGGTCGAGGTGCGTACGCTTCGGCGCGAGGTCGCGGAGCTGCGGGCGGAACAGCGTGAGCTGGCCCGCTCGATCGAGGAGCTCACCCGGACCTTCCGGGCCCTCGCGGCCCATCTCGGCATCGCCGCAGAGCCGTACCGCCGCTCGGGAGATCCCGGCCGGGACGCGCCCGGATTCGCCTGACCGCCGCGAAACGTTAACGCCCAGCGCCGTTCGGGCCCCCGGGGGCCACGGGGCGTGACGATCCTCTACCGGGTGGGCTTCGACCGCACGACCGACCCGCGGATCGAGGTCACGGCCGAGGTCGGTCCGGCGTCGGCCGACCACCTCGACCTCGTCCTGCCGTCCTGGGTCCCCGGCTCCTACCACATCATCGACTACGCGAAGAACCTCCTCTCCCTGCGCGCGACGGACGGCCCCGGCGGCGCGCCCCTTCCGATCGAGCGCGTAGCGAAGGACCGGTGGCGCATCTCCACCCTAGGGGCGGCCTCGGTCTCCGTGCGCTACTCCGTCTACGCCCACGGGTTGATCACCGAGGGGGTCGACCTGACCGCCGAGCACCTCTTCCTCAATCCGGCGCTCGCCCTGCCGTACGTGGACGGCCGCGCAGCCGAACCCTGCGAGGTGGAGTTCCACCTGCCCCCGGGCTGGAGGGCGTTCGCGGAGCTGCCCGAGGTCCAGCACGCACCGCCCCGGTTCCGCGCGAAGGATTACGACGAGCTCGTCGACTCCCCGATCGACTGCGGCACCCCGGTCGAGCTCGGATTCCACGCCGCCGGGGTCCCCCACCGCATCCTGCTCTGCGGCGCCGGAGGCAACTACGAGGCCCACCGGCTCGAGACCGACCTCGCCCGGCTGGTCGAGGCGACGGCGCGCCTCTTCGGGGAGCTGCCCGTCGACCACTACACCTTCTTCTACCACCTGACCGACGAGCCGGACGGGGGGCTCGAGCACGCCCGCTCCAACTCGGCCGTCATCCTCCGGACGACGTTCCGGCCCGAGAGCGCCTACCAGCGGTTCCTCGACCTCTCCAGCCACGAGTACTTCCACCTGTTCAACGTCAAGCGCATCCTCCCCGCCCGCCTGGTCCCCTTCGACTACACGCGCGAGGTCTACACCCGCCTGCTCTGGGCGATGGAGGGGACGACCGACTACTACGGCCTCCTTCTCCTGCGGCGGTCGGGCCTCCTCCCGCCGTCGCGGTACCTCGAGGAGCTCGCGAAGCTGGCCCGGACCTACCTCCACACCCCCGGCCGACGCGCGCGCTCGCTCGAGGACGCCTCGTATCTCGCGTGGATCGACTTCTACCAGCCGCACGAGGACCTCGCCAACCGCACCGTTTCCTACTACCTCAAAGGCCATCTCGTCTCCTGGGCCCTCGACCTCGAGATCCGCCAGTCGAGCGCGAACCGCGCCTCCCTGGACGACGTGATCCGCGCCCTCTGGAACGAGTTCGGCCGCCCCCGCCGCGGCGTCGGCGAGGGCGACCTTCCGGCGGTCGCCCGGAGAGCGACGGGGATCGACCTGACCGGCTTCTTCGCCCGCTACGTGGCCGGGGTCGATGAGCTCGACCTCGCGACGTACGCACGCTACGCGGGCCTCGAGCTCGCCCCGAAGCGGCGGCCGCCCGAGGCCGGGGACGATCCCGAGCCAGGGGATCTCGGGATCGAGTACGTCGAGCGCCACGGTCTGGTCGGCATCTCCCGGGTGCTGGACGGCGGGCCCGGGCGTCGGGCCGGCCTAGTGCCGGGGGACGATATCGTCGCGATCGACCGCGTGCGCGTCAGCCATGCCGAGTTCCCCAAGGCCCTCGCCCGGGCGCCGGCCGGGACCCGCCTCACCCTCACCCTCTTCCGGCGCGGTTACCTCACCGAGGTCGAGGTCGAGACCGGCCCGGCCCTCGCGGAGAAGTTCGCCTTCACCCCGGTCGCGGCGCCCACCGACCTTGAGCGGTCGATCTACGCCTCGTGGCTCGAGGCGAAGTGGGTAGACCGCGCCACGGCGGCCCCGCCGGACTAGGGTGCCGGAGCGCCCGGAACGGGGACCGCCTTGCGTCCGTAGCGCCACTCGCCGTCCATCGGATAGAGGCGGCGAAGCGAGGTCCGCACGGAATCGCCGATCCGCAGTGTGCCGGGGGGAAGGTCGGCGACCTGGAGGGTCAGGCGCGCACCGGGGGCGAAGGCGACCATGGCGACGTCGTACGCCCCGGCCGCCGCGACCTGGGCGTCGAACTCCGTCGGCTGCGCTCCCGGGGCGACGGTCGTGACGGACTCGACGTGGCCCACGTCCGGGAGCCGCTCCGCGGTGAGCGCCGCGGAGGAGCCGCACGCGCGGCAGGTGGACCGCGGCGGAAAGCTGAGGGCCCCGCACGCGCCGCACCGCGCCGCGGCGAGCCGCCAGCGCGCCGGAAGGTTCTCCAGGTACCGGGGGCGCGGCACGTAGGCGCCTTCCGAGATCGCCGTGCGAAGGTCCGGTTCCGCGGCGGGCGGGGACCACTTCCGTCGCGGGGGCGGGGCCGCCTCGTTCCACGCCCCGGTCCACGCCACGGGGCCGGTCGCCTCGAAGCCCGCGAAGACGCTCGATTCCGGCTCGATGCGCGCGAGCGCCACGCACGCGGGAGCCTCCGCCAAAGCCAGCAGGTCCCATAATCCGAGCGCCTCCGCGATCATCGGCCCGGCCGCGGGCGGCCCAGCGGCGTCCGGCCCCGTGTCGATCACCACCCCCGGAAGGTCGCGGGCGACCGCGGCGAGCAGGACCGGAGGGGGACGGACCGCGCGGACGAGAAGCCGTCCCGGACGGTCCACCGCGAGCCCGGTCCCGGCCGACAGGGCGCGGACCCACGTTAGGGCGTCGGGCAGGCTCCCCCGAGGGTGGCGCCGACCGCCGTGGGCGCGCGGCCTCAGCCCCGGCCCGTCGGCGAGGAGGAGCGCTGCCGCCGCCGCGCCGTGGGGTCCCGACGCGGGCGGGACCCCGCTCATCTCCGGCGCGATGACGAGCGACACGCCGGGGCCGCTCGCCGCGGCGGCCGCGGCGAGGGCGCGGTAGAGCGAGCCCGGCTCGCCGACATGACGACGCAGGGTCAGATGGCCGAGATCGAGCGCCTCGGGTAGGGCCCAATCGGCGCCGGCGGGCGCCGGCCCGACCCAATGGAGCTCGTCCACGGGCTGGGGCCGGGGAGGGAGGAGCTCGGCGGCCGCGACGGCGAGCGTCAGGGCATCCTCGTCGGGCCCCTCGACCGTCCGTCCATCGCGCTCCCACGCCGGCCGGTACAGGGCCGCGGCCGCGATCGCCCGCGTCACGGTCCGCTCACCTCGAACAGGGTCACGGTCGCGCTCGCCCCGGAGCCGCCCACGTTGTGCGCGAGGGCGCGCTCGGCCCCGCGGACCTGCCGACGTCCCGCGGCGCCGCGCAGCTGCTGGAACGCCTCGTACGCCTGGCTCGCACCCGTCGCTCCGATCGGGTGGCCCTTCGCCTTGAGGCCGCCGTCCGGGTTGACGGGCAGGCGGCCGCCGAGGCGGGTCGCCCCCGAGGTGGTCAGCTCGGCCGCACCGCCCGGGGCCGCGAACCCCAGGTCCTCGAGGGCGACGAGCTCGGCGATCGTGAAGCAGTCGTGGACCTCGGCGAACGACACCCGCTCCGGCCCCCAGCCCGCCCGGCGATACGCCTGCGCCGCCGCGCGCCGGGTGGCCGCGAGGCTGGTCAGGCTCGGCCGCTCCTGGAGGGCGAGGAAATCCGAGCCGGCCCCGGTGCCCGCGATGCGGACCGGGGTGTCCGTGAGCGTTCGGGCGATCTCCTCGCCCGCGAGCAGGACGGCGGCGGCGCCGTCGCTCACGGGACAGCAGTCGAGGAGGCCGAGCGGCGCCGCGACGCGGGGGGCCGCGAGGACGTCGGCGCGGGTGATCGCCTTGTGGAACTGGGCGTTCGGGTTGAGCCGCGCGTGCTCGTGGTTCTTGACGGCGACCTCGGCGAGGGCCTCCGGCGGCGTGCCGTGCTCGGCCATGTGCCGGGCCGCGATGAGGGCGTAGACCCCCGCGAAGGTCAGTCCGGCGAGACGCTCCCACTCGGTGTCGCCCGAGACCCCGAGCCAGTAGCGCCGCCGGGCGGAGGCGACGTCCGTCATCTTCTCGAGGCCCGCGACGAGGACGATGTCCGCCGCCCCGCTCTCGATGGCGTGGACGCCGGAACGCAGGGCGAAGCCGGCCGACGCGCAGGCGTTCTCGACGCGGGTCACGGGCGTCCCGACGACCCGCGCCTCCTCGGCGAGGATCGCCGACGCGTTGCCGAGCTGCCAGCCGGAAAAGCCGAGGCTGCCCAGGTAGGCCTCGTCGACGCGGGACCGCTCGAGTCCGCGGTCCACGCTGGCGAACGCCGCGTCGCACGCCGATCGCAACAGCTCGCGCGGGCCCTCGGGGAGTACCCCGAAACGGGTATGGCCTGCCCCGACCATCGCCGCTCTCCGACCGGCCACCGTGCCCCCCGAACGCTCTTATCACGCGAGCCGTTGGAACCCATAAAGGGAGAGGGAGCGAACCTGTCCGAGATAGCGCCCATCGTGGTAGGGATCACCGGCGCCAGCGGCGCCCCGATCGCCGTACGCCTGCTCCGTGCCCTGAAGGACGCCCGCGAGCCGGTCGCGCTGATCGTCTCCGATGGGGCGGTCCCGGTCCTTTTCGAGGAGTGCGGGATGCGCCCCGCGGATCTCGCCCCGCTCGCCTCGGTCACCTACTCCGACCACGACCTCGCCGCGCCGATCGCGAGCGGGTCGAACCGAACGCGGGCGATGGCCATCGTCCCCTGCTCGGGCAACACCGTCGCGAAGGTCGCCCTCGGCCTCGGCGACACCCTCCTCACCCGGTGCGCCCAGGTCCACCTCAAGGAGCGGCGGCCGCTCGTGGTCGTGCCGCGCGAGACCCCGGTGTCGACGACGGCCCTCCGCCACCTGGCGGGCCTGAGCCAGGACGGGGTCGTCGTCCTGCCCGTCGCGCCGCCGTACTACCTCCATCCCCGGAGCATCGAGGACCTGACGGACTACATGGCGGGCAAGGTCCTCGACCACCTCGGGGTCGCCCATCGGCTCTACCAGGGCTGGCGGGCTCGCGGGAGCTGACGGTGGCCCGCTCGACCTGGTCGCAACTGCTCCCCTGGCCGTTCGTCGGGGTCGTCGCGCTGCTCGTCGCCCTCATCTTCCTCACGCCGAACCTCCTGTCGACCTCCGAGCCGGCCGCGGGGAGCCTCATCACGCAGGCGGAGCTTCTCGTGGACCGGACGGCGAGCGGCAACACGACGTACTTCTATCTCGAGGGGCTCGGGAACGTCCGCTACAGCGAGATCCGCTGGGCGGTCGCCGCCCCGACGGTCTGGCCCGTCGCGGGCTCCCTGGCGAACCTGACGTGGAACTCGAGCGGCAACGTCTCGAACCGCCTCGTTGCGGTCTTCGCCTCGACGGCGGACCCGGTCGCCGTCAACGTCTCGATGGTCTACGTCGACGCCGCCGGGGCGACGGTGACGTACGTGGGGGCGTTCGCGTTCCTCGTCGCGGGCGGCATGCTCAATACCCTCCCGCTCCTCGGGGGGGTCGCCGGGGTGCCACCGACGTCCCTCTCGGCCCTGCCGATCGCGCTCGTGCTCGGAACCGCACCACCGGGGGCCGGATGAGACCCGCGCGGCTGATCCTGTTCTGGGCCAGCGTCATCGCGGTCCTCCTCTTCGTCGAGGTCGCCGAGCTCACGCGCCTGTTCACCCTCCCGGTCCAGTCGGCCGTGGGCAATCTACTGTCGTTCATCTTCGCCCTCGTCTTCACGACGATCCTCGCGCTCGTGGGGGCGATCTTCATCGGCATCTACATCTCCCACCGGCTGCAGTCCCCGGCGGGCTTCACCCCCTTCGAGGAGGAGATGCTCCAGATGCGGGCGGACGTGAGCCGGCTGCGCGCCGACGTCACGGAGCTCAAGGCGGCCCGGAACCCCCCGACCCTGCCGGCATCGGACCCGGCGTCGCCGGAGGCGCCGCGATGAGGATCCCGGTCATCGACAACGGCGGCCAGTGGACGCACCGGGAGTGGCGCGTCCTGCGGGACCTCGGGGTCGAGACGCGGATCCTCCCGAACACCGAGCGGCTGCGGCCGGGGGACGCGGACGGTGTCCTCCTCTCCGGTGGGGCGCTCAGCCTCGAGGATTCCGAATCCCCCTTGGGCCGCATCGGCGAGTGGGTCGAAACGGTGGGCGTCCCCATCCTCGGCATCTGCGTGGGGCACCACTTTCTCGCGCGACACTTCGGGGGGACGGTCGGTCGGGCTCCCGCGCCGGAGTTCGGGCGCGTCGAGGTGACGATCGACGCGCCCGATCACCCCCTCCTGCGCGGCTTCGGACCGACGATGACCGTGTGGGAGAGCCACAACGACCACGTGACCCGGCTTCCCGCCGGCTGGCGGTCGCTCGCCCATTCCGCCTCCTGTCCGGTGCAGGTGATGGCGCACCCGGAGCGGCCGATCTTCGGCGTCCAGTTCCATCCCGAGGTCGAGCACACCGAGCACGGCCGGGAGCTCATGGAGCGGTTCGTCGGGCTGTGCCGGACCGCGCCCCACCCAACCCCTAAGTAGCCCGGCCGGCTCGGCGGCGGGGCAGCGATGCGGGCGCGCAAGGCATCGGGCGGACGCGAGGGGGACCTCACCCAGCGTGCCGCGAAGCTGAGGAAGGGCGTCGACCCGCTCCTTCCCCGGCTCACCGACGACTGCCCCCCGGAGCGGTTCGACCGTCTCCGGGCCGGCCTCGAGCGGGTGCGCGAGCTCAAGGACGACGAGCGGGGACTCGCGCGGGTGAGCCGATGGGAGGACCCCCTCGTGCGCGCCTACGCCGGGCTCCTCCGGTTCTACCTGGAGCCCGAATTGCCCGGGGTCCTGGTCGCCCAGTTCCCGGCCGGGGCGATCTCCTTCGCCCCCCTCGGGACGGCGCCGAAGGAGGCGCATATCGCCGTCCAGCAGTTCGACGACCCGCGCCGGCTGCTGATCGGCTACCTCGACTGGGCCCGCAAGGGGTTCCATTTCTTCGCGACGAAGGACGCGCTGTACTGCACGGGGCGCTCGGCCGAGCCGCCCCGGGAGTTCCTTCGCGCCCAGCTCGACGCCCTTCCCTACCGCCTCCAGAGCGTCGACGACGGCCGCGGCCACGACTGCCCCCACCTCGCGGCCGGGGAGCCCCGGCCGTTCGTGCGCGTCGACTGGCCCGGCGCCAAGACGGCCTTTCGCGTCTGCCGCGCCTGTGCCAAGGGCGACCGCCAGCTCCTCGCGAGCCTGTCGGCGGGTCTCGCGGTCCCGCACCCGGAGCGGGCGCTGCCGTTCGAGGCCGTCCTGAACGTGGACTGCCACGGCGGGGCCGGGTGCGTCCACCAGCGGCTGCCGGAGCCGTCCCGGGGCCTCCGGCGCGGCTACCTCTACGGCCGCCTCTCCGATGCCGAGTTCCTCGATCAGTACGTGAAGGAGGTGCGTCCCATCCTGGACGGGGTCCGCACACCGACCTACGTCGCCGCCGGGCGATGCTACGGGTCGGACCGCGCCGCGTTCCTCGCTGCCCTCTCCCCGACGGACGAGGAGCGGACGGCGCTCGAGGAGGCGCTGCCCGAGGTCGAGGGGCGGTTCGAGGTCGAGGAGGCGAGCGCGAGCCAGGCGCTCGAGCGCCTCTGGCCCCGCCACGCCGACCGCATCGTGCGGGCGATCGTCCCCGACCCCGAGCGGGCCGACCGCCTCGTGCGGGATGCCCGCGCGGCGCCGGGCCGCGTCTCGGACCTACTTCGCCGGGCCGCGCAGGAGACCCGCGAACGCTCCGCCCTCGCGGCGCTCCCCCGCTACCGCTCCCTCGTCCCGGAGGCGGCGTACGCCGACCGCGTCGCCCGGGCCCACCGCACCGGCGGCGCCGCGGCCGCCGCCAAGGTCCTCCTCCAGGGCCTTCCCCGGGAGGGGAAGGAGCGGGGGATCGGGTTCGCGCTGCTCCTCGCCCTCGACCAGGCGACCCCCCACCGCTGGCAGTTCAGCGACACCGAGCAGCAGTTCGGCTCGGCGCTCGAGGGAGCCGGGCGCACGCTGCTGTCGGCCCCCGCGGAAGGCTACGACGCGGCGCTCGGGCGGTTCCTGGCCGCGGCGGGGGTCACGGCCTGGGGAACCCGAGAATCCGAGAGCTAGAGACGCGCACGAACTGCGAAATATCGGATGGTTCCTACCCCGTAGCTGGGGAAAAGCCCATGGGGAACCTTGCGATGGCCCTGCCGAACGCTCCGGAGACCGCGTCCCCGGACCGTTCCGCGGTCCTCCTGGTCGGAGAGGGCGAGATGCGGGTGCTCCTCCGCGGGCTCCTTCGCCTGAGCCGGTTTCGGGTCGTCGGCGAAGCGGCCACCTGGGAGGAGGCTCGGCGGCTCCTTGCCGCGGAGCGGCCGGGCCTTCTGCTCGTGGACGAACCGCGCGACGCAGGCGCCCTGCTCGCCCAGGTCGCGGCCGAGCGCGGCCGGTGGCCGCGGGTGCGGCTGGTCGTCATCACCGCAGCGGCGCGGGTGGGCCCCATGACGGACGGGGCCGACGCGAACCTGCCCCGGCCGTTCCGGCTCCGGGATTTCGCCCGGGCGATCGACCCCGCCGGCCTCCCGCCCGACCGGGCGGCCGACGCCTGAGACCGGGCCCCGCCGTCGGTCCTACCCGGGCGGCGGCGCGCCGGACGTCGCCCCGGACGCTCCGCCCGGAATGGGGCCGGCCGATCGGAACCGCTCGAGCGCGGCCGCCTCCTCGAAATGGAGCTCGGGGGCCGGGATGACGAGCGCGTGGAGGGGGGGACCGAACTCCTCCTCGGCGAGGCGTTCGCGCGGTCCGTACCATCCCCGGGCCCCGTCGGTGCCGACGCGGGCCGCGACGGCGACCTCGAGCCCGGGGGGGAAGCGGCCGAGGCCGCCGTCGCGCTCGGCGAGGATGCGGATCGCCTCGGCGGCCCCGAGGTAGCGGCCCTCGGCGGGGCGCAGGTCGAGGAGGACGAGGGTGTGCAGGCCGGCGCGTCGGTTCGCGTCGATCATCTCGAGGGGGGAGGTCGGGGTGAAATGCGCCTCGGGGAACGGGAGCGAGACGATGCGCCCGAAGCGGTAGTGCTGGAGGCCGAGGTAGCTCGCGGCCGCGGTGAGGATGCTCGCGTTCGGAAGGTAGCGCCAGGTGTGGCCGGCGCGCTCGGCGGCGAGGCGCAGCGCGACGTGGGTCGTGGCGGCGAACGGGTCGCCCGGGACGAGGAACCCGACCCGGGCGACCCGGTCGAGGGCGGCCAGGATCTCCCGCGGCTCCTCGACGGCGGCCCGGTCGAGGCACCGGATCGGTCGGCCGACGTCCCGGGAAAGGCGGTCGACGGCTCCCGGGTCGAGCCGCGCGGTGTACTCCTCGCAGAAGAGCGCGTCGCAGTCCCTCAGGACCGCGAGCGCCCGGCGCGAAAGGTCGCGCTCGTCCCCCAGGCCGGCCCCGACGAAGACGATCTCCCCCATCGGGACTACCCGCGGACGGCCATCACGGGGCACGGCGCGCCGCGGAACAGCTCCTCGAGGAAGCGTCGGGTGATCTGGATCCCCCCGCCCTCGCTCTCCTCGGCGACGAGGAGAAGGCCGTAGCGCTCCCGCGCGGCCGCGGTCAGGACCAGCTCGGCGAGGCGGTTGCCGGCGCTCAGGCGCAGGCCGCGCAAAAAGACGGGCCGGTGCTGGATCGGGACGCCCCGCGGCGACCGCTTCGGCCCCTGGGCGGCGAGCGCGGCGGCCTCGCCCGCGAGATGCAGGGAGATGATCGGCACCCCGTGGCGGCGGACCGAGATCTCCTCGGCGAGCCGAAGGGCGCGCGGGTCGGGGTGGGCCCCGAGCCAGGGCACGAGGATCCGCTGGACCTTCTCCTCGGCGAGCGCGAGGCGGTTCACGACGATGACGTCGGCCCGGCTGTGGTGGAGGATGCTCGAGGCGGTGTGGCCCACGAACGGGTTGCGGCTGCGACGGTCGCCGCGCAGGGTCATCAGGATCGCCTCGACCCCGTGGGTCTCGGCGCTCTCGAGGATCTCGCCGACGACATCCGTCGACGCGCGGACCTCCGGGTCGACCCGGACGTCGAGCGCCGCCGATGCCTCGTGGGCGGGGACCACGATGTTGACCGAGTCCCGCCACTGGCGCGTCACCGCCGGCAGCGTCGTCGTGGGGATCACGTGGAGGAGCCGGATCTCGCCGTCGGGCTCCAGGAGGCCGGAGGCGAAGCGGATCATCGGCTCGACGACGGAGGGCTCGCTCACGGGGATCAGGATGCGTCGGTACACGTCAGCTCCCGAGGACCGTGAGGAGGGCCAGGTCGAGCACGATGACGTTGACGTACGTCGGGCCGAAGAGGCCGAGGGCCGGCGCCTGCGTGTGGGCGTCGACGAGCCCGACGAGGACGCCGTCGCTCAGGTGCGTCGCCGCGGCGACCCGCGGGATCTGCACGAGCACCGCGCCCGGGGTGAGGTCCGGGTCGAGCCCGCTCTCGGACGGGCTCACGAGGTCGATGGGGACCGTCGCGTTGCCGAGCCCGTAGTGCGCGATCGCTTCCCGGGTGGCGTTGAGCAGCGCCGGGTCCGTGGGACCGTAGGCCGAGCTGCCGCTCGTCGAGAGGGCGGACCAGTCGGTCAGCGAGGGCCGGAGCCAGAAGAGGGAGGCGTTCGAGATGTTCTGCCCGAGGAGCTCGGAGGCGATCTCCGAGGCGCTCCCGGGCGCGACGGGCGTGCCGGCCGGGGCGAGGGGCCCGAGGAGGTGGGCGAACCCTCCGATCGCGCCGGTGTAGCCGAGGCTGGCGAGGAGGAGGACGGTAAGGAGGAGCCCCAGCACCGCCCGGGCGGACGGGGGGCGGAACGGCGGCTCGGGGACGAGGCCGGTCGGGCCCTCGCCGCCCGCGGGCGCGAGCGACGTGGGGGCCGCGCTCACAGCGCCCCCAGAAGGTGGGCGAGGCCGGCGCCGGTCGCGACGAAGAACGGGAGGCCCTCGAGGTAGCCGAGGAGCAGGTAGAGGAGCTTGATCCCGACGAACGCGCTCACGAGGCCCCCCCCGCCATAGATGAGGAGGTTGCGGCGCAAAAGGTCAACGGCCGACTGCGGGCGGAACGACACCCCCCGCAGGGCGAGCGGGATGAGCATCGGGATCATGAGCGCGTTGAACAGAAGGGTCGCGAGCACGGCGAGGGCGGGGTTGGAAAGCTGCAGGAGGTTGAGCGCCGCGACCCCCCCGAGGCCGGCGAGGAGCCCGGGGACGATGGCGAAGTACTTCGCGACGTCGTTCGTGATCGAGAAGGTGGTGAGGGCTCCGCGCGTGATGAGCAGCTGCTTTCCGATCGAGATGACCTCGATGAGCTTCGTGGGGTCGGAGTCGAGGTCGACCATGTTCCCGGCCTCCTTCGCCGCCGAGGTCCCGCTGTTCATCGCGAGGCCGACGTCGGCGCGTGCGAGGGCGGGGGCGTCGTTCGTCCCGTCGCCGCTCATGGCGACCAGGTGACCGTACTGCTTCTCCCGGTTGATCAGCGAGAGCTTCGTCTCCGGCTTCGCCTCGGCGATGTACTCGTCGACGCCGCTCTCCTTCGCGATCGCCTCCGCGGTCAGCCGGTTGTCGCCGGTGCACATCACCGTGCGGATCCCCATCACCTTGAGGTCCTGCAGGCGGTCGCGGATGCCGGGCTTGACGACGTCCTTCAGGATGACGAGCCCGACGATCCGCCGCGACACGGTGATCACGAGCGGGGTCATCCCTTCGCGGGCCGCGGTCTGCGCGGCCTTGCGCGTCTCGGGCGGGAGGGCGCCGGCGTACTGCTCGATCGCCGAGACGGACCCCTTCATCGCCTCGGTCCCGTCGCTCAGCCGGATGCCGGACATGCGCCGCTCGGCGGTGAAGGGGATGACCTGGACCTGGTCCATGGAGACCTTCTCGGCCTGGGCGCCGCGCAGCCCCGCGAGGCGGACGATGGATCGGCCCTCGGGCGTCTCGTCGAACGCCGAGACGAGGAGGGCGGCGCGCATCACGGAGGCGAGGTCCTCCCCCGGCGAGGGGATGAACTGGACCGCGAGCCGATTGCCGACGGTGATCGTCCCGGTCTTGTCCAGGATCAGCACGTCCAGGTCGCCCGCGGCCTCGACGGCCCGACCGGACTTCGCGACGACGTTCGCCCGGGCGACCCGGTTCACTCCGGAGATCCCCACCGCCGAGAGGAGCCCGCCGATGGTCGTCGGGATCAGGCAGACGATGAGGGCGATCAGGGTGGCGAGGTTGACCTCGCCGAGCGCGGTCCCCCGCAGGAGGTAGGCGAAGGAGAGGACGACCAGCAGGAGGGCCGTGGACAGCGCCGAAAGGATGATCGTGAGGGCGACCTCGTTCGGGCTCTTCTCGCGGCGGGTCCCCTCCACCAGCTGGATCATCCGGTCGAGGAAGCTCGTCCCCGGCTCGCTCGTGACCCGGACGGTGACCGTCCCCTGGAGGACCCGGCTCCCGCCGAGGACGCTCGTGTGGTCGCCACCGCTCTCGCGCAGGACCGCGGCCGACTCGCCGGTCATCATCGACTCGTCGATGAGGGCGGCCCCGGCGATCACGTCGCCGTCCACCGCGATGACGTCCCCCGGGCCGGCCTCCATCCGGTCCCCGACGTGGAGGCGGCCGCTCGGCACCCAGATCCGCTGTCCATCGGGCAGGACCTGGCGGGCCTTGAGACCGCTGCGCGTCTCGCGCAGGCTGTCGGCCTGGACCTTCGCCTGCGCCTCGGCGATCGCCTCGGCGACGTTGGAGAACCAGACCGTGGCGAACAGGACGAGCGTGACGAGGAGGTAGTAGACGCGGTCGAACCCCGGGCCCGAGACGTCCGGGAACGCCCCGGGGACGAGGGTGACCGCCAGCACGAGGAAGAAGTAGACGTAGACGACGAACATCACCGGGTTGCGGATCTGCTCGCGCGGGGAGAACTTGCGGATCGACTGGACGATCACCCGGGAGAGGCTCGTGTGCGGGCGGCGCTGGACGCTGACCCGGGCCGCCCCCGTCGTGCCGGCCATCGCCTCCTCAGAGGCCCCCTTGGCCGAACGGACCGAGGACGAGGAACGGAAGGAAGATGAGCCCGCTCAGGACGAGGATGAACCCGATGAGGTAGACGGTGAACGTCCCCGAATCGGTCTTGAGCGTCCCGGGGCCGGGCGGGAGCGGGGTCTGGCGGGCGAGGGAGCCGCCGATCGCGAGCATCGCGAGGATCGGCAGGTAGCGGGAGAAGAGCATCACGCCGGCGCCGGCGAGGTTGAAGAACGGCGAGGTGTCGGCGATCGGCCCCATGGCGCTCCCGTTGTTCGCCGACTCGCTCGTGAACTCGTAGAGGAGGGTCGTGAAGGCGTGGGCCGTCGTTCCCTGGGCCACGGTCCCGAGTCCGATGCCGTAGGCCACGGCGAGCGGGACCAGGATGGCGAACGGGTGGGAGAGGATCGTGATCGCCGCCCACTTGATCTCCCCGCGGCCGACCTTCTTTCCGAGGTACTCCGGGGTCCGCCCGACCATGAGGCCGCCCACGAAGATCTCGAGCAGGGCGTTCATGAGGAGCATGCCGAAGCCGGTCCCGTCCCCGCCGGGGGTCGCCTGGAGGAGCATCCCCCAGACGAGGACGAGCTGGGCCCCGGGCGTGAGCGAGCCGAGCGACATCGACGTGGCCCCCACGTTCGCGTACACGCTCGCCACCTGGAACAGCCCGCTCTCGGGCAGGGTGAACCGGACCTCGGCGCCGTAGAGGTAGCCGTTGCCTTGGCTCACGGGAACGCCGGTGAGGAAGCCGTTGCCGGACTCGAAGAAGATGAACAGCGCGACGGCGACCAGGAAGATGACGAGGACCGTGGTGAGGAGCGGCCAGGACTCCGTCGGTCGGCGGACCATCGCCCCGAACATGAACGGCGTCGCGAACGGGATGAGCAGCATCAATAGGATCGCGAGGTCGTTCGTCGCCGCGCTCGGGTTCTGGAGCGGATGGCCCGCGTTCGCGCCGAAGTAGCCGCCCCCGTTCGTCCCGAGGAACTCGATCGCGTTCCAGGACCCGACCGGGCCGGTCGCCGCGAGCGAGCTCCCGCCCCCCGGGGCGTGGAGGAGGACCGTCTGGGAGAGGGTGTCGGGCACGCCGAGCAGCACGAACAGGCCCCCCGCGACCAGCGACAGCGGCAAAAGGACCCGGACGAGGCTCGCCGTCACGTCGACCCAGAAGTTGCCGATCCGTCCGTCCCGGCGGACGAAGCCCCGGATGAAGGCGGCCACGACGGAGAGCCCGGTCGCGGCCGAGACGAACATGAGCATCTGCAGGCCGAGGAGGCTGGAGAGCAGCGAGACCTGGCTCTCGGGGGCGTAGTGCTGGAAGTCGGTGTTGGTGACGAACGACGCGCTGGTGTGGAAGGCGAGGTCCCAGCTCATCCCGGGCACGCGCAGCCCGTTGCCGGGAAGGGGCCCCTGGAGGAGGAGGAGCACAAAGACGAAGGCCATCGCCGCGGCGTTGAACAGCAGAAGGTTCGCCGCGTACTCCTTCCACCCCATCGCCCGGCGCGGGTCGACCCCGAGCAGCCGGTAGATGGCGCGTTCGAGGGGCGAGAACAGGCCGTCGAAGGCCGTCGGCCGCCCGAGGTAGACGCGGGCCATGTACCGGCCCACCGGGGCCGCGAGGAGGAGGCCGATGGCGATGAGGAGACCCACCTCGATGAGGGAGGGGGTGGAGAAGACCGGCACGGGGCTCCCGGGGGTGCCGGCTCAGAACCGGGTGGGGTTCGCCATGGCGTAGAGGAGGTATCCGATGACCCCGATGGAGATCCCCGTGAAGACCACGAGGCCGAGGTTCGCCCAGAGGACCGCTAGCACCGACATCCGGCCGCCGGCGACTTCGCCGGTGGCTATTTAGAATCGTCCCCCGGACCGGGGGTCCATGCTAGGGTGTCGCGGGGGGCGGACCCCCGTCCCCCGGGGCCGGTAAAGACTCCCCTGGGGGGTCGCGGGTTCCCTCCTTCGCCGCCTGCCGGCGCGCGGCCGCGCTGAGGCGGCGGACGATGCGACCCATCGCCTCCTCCCGGCGCCCCTCCGCCCGCTGGTACGCCACGTCCCGCGTCTCTTCCGTCAGCAGCACGACGACCCGCCCCAGGGAGCTGCGTCCGGTCCGTCCGCGCCGCTGGATCGCCCGGATCTCGCTCGGCACGGCCTCGAAGAAGACGACGAGGTCGACGTCCGGCACGTCCAGCCCCTCCTCGGCGACGCTGCTCGCGACCATGATCGGGAACCGGCCGCTGCGGAACGCGGCGAGGACGTGCGCCTGCTCCTTCTGGCTCATCCCGCGGTCGTCCGCGTCCCGGGACGCCTGCCCGACGAACCGGCCGACGCTCCAGCCCTGGGATTCGAGCCGCTCCTGGATCCCGAGGATCGTGTCGCGGTACTGGGCGAAGACGAGGACCCGGGGGGGCCGGTCCGGCGACCGGGCGAACTCGGCGTCGAGGACCCGGACGAGCGCGTCGAGCTTCGGGTGGAACGACGCCGTCCTCTCCCCAAGGAAGCGCTGGGCCTCGTTCAGCGCCTGGACGACCTCGGGATGGCGCAGGAAGGCGAGGTCGCCCCGGGACGGCTTCGGCTTCGCCCGCACCCGCTCGACGTACTGCCGGAACGGCTCCATCCCCTGGGTCTCGAGGCGCTCCTGGGAGTGGTGTAGGTGGAGGAGGATGAGCTGGTGGAACAGCGGCCCGAACTTCCGGGTCATCGGTCCCGGCCGGGCGAAGATCTCCGCGCGCAGCGCGATCAGGTCCTTGATGGAGAGGCGGGCGATCGGCTTCTTCCTCAGGTAGCCCATCTTCTGCAGGCTCCGGGCCTCGGCGTGACGGGCCTCGGCGAGGAGGGCGCGGACGCTCTCGAGCTCCGGCGGGAGACGCACCCAGACCTGCTGGATCTCGACGGGCTGGACGAACTCCTTGACCCCGGGGTCGTCGCGGGTCCGGGCCTCCACCCGGCCCACCCCGAGGGCGCCGACGACCTCCTCGATCCTCTCGTCCCGGCCGCCGGGGGACGCGGTGAGCCCGAGCAGCCGGGCGTCCCGCGGCCGCTCGAGCCGGAACCGGGCGGCGATCGGAACGTAGGCGTACTTGCCGACGGCGTGGTGGGCCTCGTCGACGACCAGCAGCGTGACGTCGGAGAGGTCGTAGCGACCGGCGCCGAGGTCGTTCATGACGATCTCCGGAGTGGCGAAGACGACGTCGGCGTCCGTCCATCGACCGACCCGGACGGGCCGCTGGACCGTGCCGGTGAACCGGACGCTCGAGAGGCGAACGAACCAGCTCGCGAACGACTCGGCATGCTGCTGGACCAGCGGGCGCGTCGGCGCGAGGAACACCACTTTCCCCGGTCCCCGCCGAAGGATCTCGGCGGCGAGGAGCGCCGCGATGACGGTCTTCCCGAGCCCCGTCGGAAGGACGACCAGAAGGTCCGCCCCGAGGCCGACGCGGGCGAGGTCGAGCTGGAACGGGAGCGCCCGGAGCGTTCGGGGCTTGAGGAGCGGATGGACGACAAAGCCGTCCACCACCTGCCAGACCCCGGGAAGCGCCGGCGGCCGGGGGCGGCCGACGGGCGCCGCCGGCGCGGTGGCCGGCTCGCTCCCGTCGTAGAACTCCTCGAGCCGATGCTGGGGCGGCCGGGCGGGAGGGCTCATCCGAGGACCGGGCGGGGGCCGCGCGCTAGAGGAATCGGACCTCCGCCGGGAGCGCCCCGGCGTACGTGCGGAACGCCGCGGGCCAACCGTCGGGGTCGAGCCCCTTCTGCGCCAGGAAGGCCGTGAGCCAGCGCTCGAGGCCGATGCCGGAGCAGCCGGACCACAGCTCGCCCTTCTGCGCCCGAATGGTGAAGGCACGGGTGTACTTCTCGCCGACGATCGAGAGGTTCTGGAACTCGAGCCACTCGGAGCCCTCCCGGTCGCCCCGGTACGGCAGGTACGCCTCGAAATCGATCGTTCCCTTGATCCGCTCCTTCGCGTCCTCGACCCCGACCCCGCCGCTCTGCTGCAGGTAGAACGGCGTCACCCACGCCGTCCGCCACTCGAGCTCGAGGATGTCGTCGAAGACGTGCGCGTAGCGCTGAAGGAGCGCCTCCCGCAGCTCGAGCAGCTGCTCGGGCGTGCCGAGGTAGACCGGCTCGAGGCGATGGAACTCGTCCACGCGCTCGAGGCCGTGACGGCCCCCGCTCTCGTAGCGGTTCGAGATCGCCGTCCCATCGAAGATCCTTAGCGGAAGGCTCTCGAGGCCGATCGTGCGCCCGCTCAGCCACCAGTAGATCGTGGGGCACTGGGCGTAGCAGGAGACGGCGCGCGGGGGAGAGACCAGGCGGGCGAGCTCCTCCTCCGGCACCCGGCGCGTGATCTTGACGAGGTCCGTGAACGTCTCCCACGCCGCCGGGTCGCGCGTCTTGGGCTCGGTGACGTAGTAGAACTCCATCGGAAGCCCCTCGAGGTGGCCGGTCCGAAGGAGGATGTCGAAGGAGTCGTGGTGCGGCTGGACGACCTCGCTGAAGCCGAGGGGGTCGAGGACCTCCGCCCGGGCGATCCGCCCCATCGTCTTGAGCAGGTGCGCGGCGGTCGGGCCCAGGAACCACTTGCCCTTCGTCGGTCCGCTGCGGACCCAGTTGCGGGCGATCATCTCCTCGGTCGGGTCCCGATCGAAGCGCATCTCGCGGCGGGGGCTCGAGGAGAGGAGGGACCAGTACTGCTCCTTGCCCTCGTAGGCCTGCTTGCGGACCTTCTCCTGGACGAGGAGGACGGCCCGGTCCATCCAGTTGTCCCGCAACGCCTCCTCGGCGAGGTCCGTCAGCGTGAGGGTCGCCCGGGTCCCCTCGATGGTGAGCTGGTGAGGGATCGGCAGGGTGACCGGATGCTTCGGCGCGGAGTCGATGTCGAACGTGACCCGGTAGCGCGGCGCGCGGAAGGAGCGGACCCCGATCTTCTCGCTGCGACCGAGCTCCTCGGCCAGCCGCCGGGCCAGCGCCAGGAGGGCCTGGTGCGGCCGCGCCCCGGTCGACTCGAGGGTCAGCTCGACCCGGTCGCCCTCGACGCGGGCCTGCACGAGCCGGCCTTCCCCGCGGGACCCGATGGTGCGCCGGAGCGCCTCGCCGGCGAGGTCGTTCAGGCGGGCGGTGAGCGCCGGCGGATCCTTCGCCGGGCCGCTCAGCGTGAGCTCGGCCTCGAGGGCGTGGTCCATCGGCCTCCGGAGCCAGGAAGCGCACTTAATGCTATACGCAACGGCCCGAGGGGCCGCGGGGCGTGCGGGGGACCACGGTGCTCGTCGGTCCACGGTAGCCTTTTAGGTCCGCCGGTCCCACGGAGACCGAGGGGTTCTCGTGTCGGCGCAGGAGGAGCGTTTCGGGCTGTTCATCGATGGGAAGTGGGAGGAGCCGTCCGGCGCGGCGCGCTTCTCCACCCGCAATCCGGCGAACGGGGAATCGCTGGGTTCGTTCGTTGCCGCGACGCCCGCGGACGCGGCCCGGGCGATCGGGGCGGCGGCCCGGGCGTTCCCCGGCTGGAAGGAGACGCCCGCCCCGAAGCGCGGAGAGATCCTCCTTCGCGTCGGGCAGGAGCTGAAACGCCGCAAGGAGGAGGTCGGACGCATCGTCACCCGCGAGATGGGCAAGGTGATCTCCGAGGGGCGCGGGGACGTCCAGGAGGCCATCGACTTCATCGAGTACATGGCCGGGGAGGGCCGTCGCCTCGCGGGCGAGACGATCCCATCGGAGCTGCACGCGAAGTTCTGTCTCACCGTCCGCCAGCCCAAGGGGGTCGTGGCGGCGATCACCCCCTGGAACTTCCCGACGGCGATCCCGAACTGGAAGATCGCCGCCGCCCTGATCTCGGGCAACACCGTGGTCTTCAAGCCCGCCTCGGCGACCTCCCGGTGCGCCGTCGAGGTCGTCCGCACCTACGAGGCGGCCGGGCTCCCGCCCGGCGTGCTCAATCTCGTGACGGGCGCCGGGGGGGTCGTCGGCAACGCGCTCATCGAGGACCCCCGCGTCCGCGCGATCTCGTTCACCGGCGGGGTGGAGACCGGCCGCGAGGTCTACGTCCGCGGGGCCAAGGCGCTCAAGATGGTCCATCTCGAGCTGGGGGGGAAGAACCCGCAGATCGTCATGGACGACGCGGACCTCGACCTCGCCCTCGAGGGGATCCTCTTCGGGGCGTTCGGCACGGCCGGCCAGCGCTGCACGGCGACCAGCCGCCTCATCCTCCACGAGAAGGTCTACGACGAGTTCCTCCGCCGCCTCAACGAGCGGCTGGACCGCTTCACCATCGGCGACCCGCTCGACCCGGCCGTCGACATGGGGCCCGTCGCCTCGGCGGACCAGGAGAAGAAGGTCCTCGGCTACGTCGCGATCGGCCAGGCCGAGGGGGCGACCCTCCTTCGGGGGGGGCGGAAGCTGACGGGCGGGGCGTACGACCGCGGCTACTTCATCGAGCCCACGATCTTCGCGACCCGCCACGGGACCCGGATCTCCACGGAGGAGATCTTCGGCCCGATCCTCTCGGTCCTCCGGGTCGGCAGCTACGACGAGGCGGTCCGGGTGGCGAACGACGTGAGCTACGGGCTCTCGAGCTCGATCTACACCCGGGACGTGAACCGCGCGTTCCGTGCCGTCCAGGACCTCGAAGCGGGCATCACCTACATCAACGCCCCCACGATCGGGGCCGAGGTGCAGCTGCCGTTCGGCGGCATCAAGAACACGGGCAACGGGGGGCGGGAGGCCGGCTCGGCGGCGATCGAGGAGTTCACCGAGATCAAGACGGTCTTCGTGGACTTCTCCGGCCACCTCCAGAAGGCCCAGATCGACCCCCGGTAGGCGATGGGCGGGTTCCGCGGCTCCGACGAGACGCTCGACCGGGAGATCGCGACCGTCGAGGCGATCGCCCGCCTGCGGCTCCGCCGGGTCGCGAGGGAGCTCCGGCAGCTCGACCGCGAGCTGCGCGAGCTCAAGCGCGAGCGGGCCCGGCGCCGGGCCCGGGCGGACGACCCCGTCGGCGAGGGGACGGCGGTGCCCAGCGAGGCGCGGGCGTAGGCGCCCGCCTAGTACGACGGCCCGGTCCGGTTCGGGTTGTCGAAGTTGGTGAGCAGCGTCTGGTTGCGGGGGCGGGGCCGCCCGAGCGGAGCGAGGAGCGGGTCGTCCTCGAGCGCGGGCATCGTCTCCGAGACCGGAACGTCGACGACGATCTCGCGCGTGCGCCCGCCGCGACCGCGCGAGACGATCGTGGCCCGGATGAGACCGAGGTTCTCGAGCTCGGAGAGATAGTTCGAGATGCTTCGCGTGTGCAGCGGCTGAAGGCCGAGGCGCTGGGAAAGGCGGGTGTAGCCTTCGTAGACCTCTCCGGTGAGCACGCCGCCCCGCCGCCGCTCGTACTGCTGGAGGATCGCGTAGAGGAGGACCTTGCAGTGGGGGGGAAGCGTGCGACAGCACTCGACGATGATGTCCTGCTCCAGGCGGCTCTTCGCCTTGACGACGTGGTCGGCGGTGATCCGCTTGGCGTGGTCGCGCTCGGCCATCTCCGCCGAGAGGCGCAACAGGGCGAGCGCCCGGCGGGCGTCCCCGTTCTCGAGGGCGGCGTACGCCGCGCACCGCTCGATGACGCCCGCGTCGACGACGCCCTCGTGGAACACCTCCTTCGCCCGGTCCCGGAGGATGTCCTGGAGCTGGACCGCGTCGTACGGGGGGAAGACGACCTTCTCCTCGCTGAGCCGGCTCTTGACGCGGGCATCGAGGTTGTTGGTGAACTTGAGGTCGTTCGAGATGCCGAGGATGACGAGACGGGCATCGGTGAACTCGTGGTTGAGCTCGCAGAGCGTGTAGAGGACCCCATCGCCGCTCTTCGCGACCAGGCGGTCGATCTCGTCCAGGATGAGGATCTGGGTGCCGCCCTTCTGGTCCATGAGCTGGCGCATCGTCGTCTGGACGGCCGTGAGCGACCAACCGGTGGGGATCCGTTCCGCCTCGGTCCGCGCGAGGGTGTTGCCGATCGTCTGGAGCAGGCTGTAGGGGGTGTCGATGTTGGCGCAGTTGATCGAGACGAACGTGATGTGCGCGCTCAGCTCCGTGCGGCGCGCCATCTCGAGCCGGACCTGGGCGACGACGGCGGTCTTCCCCGTTCCGATCTTTCCGTAGATGAGCAGGTTCGAGGGCACATCGCCGCGCAGGGCGGGCGCGAGGACCTTGGCGACCTCCTCGATCTGGTGCTCCCGATGCGGCAGGCGGGAGGGGATGTACGACTCCCGGAGGACCTCACGGGGGCCCTTGAAGAGCGCCGTCGGTCGCTCGAGGAGCGCATCGAAGACATCCCGGGCCGGGCTCGAGGAGGGCAGTGGGCCTCCGCCGCTCGTCCCCGCCGGGGAGGGGGGGTTCGCCGCGGCCAGCGGAACCGGAGGAGCCCCGTCGCGTCCCCCCGGCCCGGCGTTCGCGGGCTCTAGATCCGGCAGGCCGGCGGGAAGGGGGGGCGGCGTGCCGTCGGGAGATTCCTCCACTGATTGACACCTACCCGGGCCTCGGGCAGGGTTCGCAGGGCCGAGTCCCATATCTATCTTTTGTCACGGCCAAGGCATGTCGCGTCGCGTCGGCGGCCGACGACGCCCTCCGCGGCTCCGTCCTCGCCGAAAGCGGGCCCGGGCGCCCTTTTTACGCCTGCGCGGCGTCCTCGGAGCGATGCGACCGACCGCTCGGGGCCTTCCCGCGGTCTCCCTTCTCGCGGTGGCCGTCGCCGTCCTCGTCGGCCTCGCCGGCCTTCCGGGGGTGCCGAGGGGGGCGGCGACGCTCCCCTCTGCCGCCGGGTCGACCCCCTCGCCCTTCGCGGCGGCCGCGCCGGCCGGCGGGCCCCCGGTGGCCGTTCCGGGCGACGTGGGAGCGGCCCTGGCGCGCGTTTCCGTCCGGGCGATGGCGGCCGCGGGCCCGCGCAACGTCCTCGTCGACGCGCCGTGCAACACCTCGGGGAACGCCGAGGTCGAGCAGGCCTACGACCGGGCCCTCGACTACCTCTACGAAGCGTGGATCGGCTGCGGCGGCATCGGGTTCGCGCGGTCGACGGACGGCGGCTTCTCGTTCCAGCCGGCCGTCACCGTCCCCGGCAGCCGGCCGGTGAACGGCTCGAGCTGGGACCCGGCCATCGCCCTCGCCCCGAACGGAACCGTCTACGTCGCCTTCATGGCCGCGACGGTGGACGGGGACACCCCGGTGGTCGCCTGGTCCTGGGACCACGGCGCCTCGTTCGCGGGCTGGGCGAACGCCTCCGTCCCCACGCTCGCCGAGTTCTCCGACCGCGACTTCATCGCCGTCGCCCCGAACGGCACCATCGACCTCACCTGGGACTACTCGCCCAACGCCTCCCTCGACTACATCGGCTGCGCCAGCGGGGGGAGCTGCTTCTTCCTCGCCGGGGACTACAACGTCGTCTTCACCCGTTCCACGGATGGGGGACGGACCTGGAGCGCCCCGGTCCCCATCGATCCCGAGTACCCGAACGGCGGTGCGGTGGCGGCGCCGATCCTCGTCACGGCGAACGGGACGATCGATGTCCTCTACGAGGACTACAACGTGAGCGGACCGGCCCACCTCCTCGGGAACGGCACCAACTACTTCTCGCGGTCCACCGACGGCGGCTCGACCTGGAGCCCGCCGGTGCCGGTCTCCAACACCACGTTCCCAGCGACCGTCTGGTGGATCGACGGCGACCTCGCGGAGGATGCGGGGGGTACGCTCTACGCGACCTACGACAGCCTCTCGGGCGGGACGGACACGGCCTACGTTACGACCTCCGCGGACGGCGGGACGACGTGGGCCGTGCCGACCCGGATCAATCCGGACGTCGACGCCGCCGCCCACGCGCTCGTCGGGGTCGCGGGGGGCGCGGCCGGGACGGCGTACCTCGCCTGGATGGCGAACAACTCCTCGCGCGGATGGTCGGCGTTCGAAGCCCCGCTCACGGTCACGTCGAACGGGACGAGCCTCGGACCGATCTCACGCGTCTCGTCCCTCTACGGTATCCCCGGCGACTGGGTCGGCGACACCCTGGGCGTCTCGTGGCTCGGCGGCAACGCCTCGGCCGTGAGCTGGTCGTACGGCGTCGACCTCAACGGGACGAACGCCTCCCAGGTCTACGCGGCGGTCCTCGGTATCGCCCCGCCGGGGGTGGCGACGAGCCTCGGTGCGGTCCCCGGCCCCGCCCGCCTGACCCTCGACTGGATCGCCCCCACCGGGGCCGCCGCGCCCACGGGCTACCGCATCGCCTGGTCGATCGAGGGACTTCCGGCGGCCGAGGAGGACGTGGGGCCGACCCCCACCTCCGCCGATATCGTGGGCCTCATCGCCGGGGCCCGCTACGAGTTCACCGTGACCGCGTTCGACGCCGGGGGCCTCGGGAGCCCGAGCGCGCCGCTCAACGTCACGCTCACCGCCTGGGAGGTCGTGGTCGGGACGGTCGTCCCGGCCTCGGCGACGGTCACGATCGACAGCGTCCCCGTCCCGGTCGTCGCCGGAACGTTCGATGTGAACACGACCTACGCCGCCCACCTCCTCCTCGCGTCGGCCCGGAACTACGCGCCGCAGATGGAGGCCCTCGCGACCGTCTGGAACGGGACCGAGATGGTCTCCCTGGCCCTCTCCCTCCTCGGCGGAGCGGTGCGGGGCACCGTATTCCCTGCCCCGAGCACCGTCACCTTCGACGGGGCGGTGGTCGCCGTGATCGGGGGCGACTTTGCGGTGAGCGCCCCGGGCGACACGCTGCACACGCTCGCGGCGAGCTACCCGGGCTTCGCCCCCCTCGCCCGGAACGTGACGGTGCCGGCGAACGCGACCGTCTGGGTCAACCTCACCTTGACCCCGCTCGACGCCCACCTCGACCTCGCCGTCGCCCCGTCGAACGCCTCGGTCTCGGTCAACGGGAGTGCCGCGGCGTTCGCCCGGGATGGCTGGGTCAACCTCTCCCTCGCCCCGGGCACCTACCCGATCGAGGTATCGGCGCCCGCGTTCGACCCCTACTTCGCGAACCTTACGCTCCTCCCGGGGAGCTGGCGCAACCTCACCGTGGCGCTCGTGCCGGCGTCGAACTCGACGACGGGCCCGCTGCCGGGCGCGCGCGGATCGTCCGGGCCGGATCTCCTTCTAGACCCATGGGTCCTCCTCGGGATCGGGGCCGCGGCGCTCGCCGTTGCGGCCCTTGCGCTGTGGGCCCGCCGCCGGCCGCCCACGTATCGCGACGGGTCGGCGGAGGACGCGGCGGGGGCGGACGAACCGCTCGGGGACCCGCCGATGGCCGCGTTGCCCAGAGAGCGGGCCGACGGTCCTAGGTAAGGGAGACCTCGCCGTCCTCGGGCTCCGGCTCGGCCGGCGGGAGCCGCCGGCCCCGCCCGGCCAGGTAGACGACGGCGATGAGAAGGAGCGCGGCGGCGACGGCGAGCGCGGCGACGAGGGCGAGGGCGACCGGGCTCAACGAGCCGCCGCCGCCCCCGCCCCCCGACGGCGCCGGCGCGACAGTGAGCCGGTACGTCGCGTTCCCCGCCCGGCCCGCGGGGTCCGTCGCCGTCACGTTGACCGAGTACTGCCCCGCCGCGCCGAAGGCGTGGTCGACCCGCGCGCCGCGGGCGACGCTGCCGTCGCCGAACGACCAGAGGAACGTCGACGGGCCGCTCCCGCCGAACGCCACGGCCGTGAAGACGAACGAGCCGCTCCCGTTCGCCCCGGGGTAGACCGAGATGAGAACCGTCGGGTCCTGGAAGACCTCGACGGCGACGACGGTGACGTTGACCCCCCCGGTCGTGTTGTCGGTGACGGTGAGGACGGCGGTGTAGGCGCCGGGGCCGGGGTAGGTGTGGGCCGGGAGGGGGCCGGTCCCCGTCGTGCCGTCGCCGAACGCCCAGGCGTACGTGTACGACCCCGAGCCGCCCGAGGCGCTCGCCTCGAAGTCGACGGCGGCGCCGGCGTACGTCGGCGCGTTGAGGATCAGCACCGAGACCGACGGCGGAGAGCCGGCGGAGACGTAGACCGTCGTCGTCTGGATCGCCGTCGTGTAGAACGCATCGAACAGGTGCAGGACGACGACGAACGTCCCCGGGCCGGGGAAGGTGTAGGTCGCGTTGAGGTAGATCGTCCCGTTGAGGAGCGTCACGCGCGCCGGGACGAGCGTAAAGCCCGGGAACGAATAGAGCGCGCTCTCCACCGTGTCGTTCGTTCCCGAGGTCGCCTGCGCGCTGAACGAGTCGTTGAAGGGCGCGGGGCCCCCCGCGACGGCGGCGATCGAACCCAGCACGAGCGGCGCCGGCGTCGCTGAGAGCGGCGCCGAGGCCGAGGGCAACTGGCCGGCCCCTTGGGCGTCCCAGGCGACGACGTCGGCGTAGAGCGTGACCCCGTTCGGGACCGCGAGATACAGGGAGAGCGCCGTGGTGTTCCAGGACGAAAGGCCGAGGGCGGAGGCGTTCGCGGGGCCGGCGGCGGTGAGGATCTCGCGCGAGGCGTTCGTCTCGGTGAAGAAGACGGTGTAGCGGACGACCGGCCCGGCGGGGGAAGCCGGCGGCGACCAGGAAACGTTCACCGCGCCGTCCCCGGCCGAGGCGAACGCCGTTACGCCGAGCGGGGTCGCCCAGATGGGAAGGAGGAGCGCGGGCGCCGCGACGGTCTCCCCGGCGGCGTCGGTCACCGTCAGGGCGACCCGGGCGTCGCCGAAGTAATCGCCGTAGGCGTGCGCCGCCGTGAAGTTGAGCGCGCTCGCGTTGGAGGCGGAGGCGTTGCCGTCGCCGAAGTCGATGCGGAACGCGTACGGCGCCGACCCCCCGGCCGCGGACGCGGAGAACGCGACCGCCCCCCCGCCCTGCCAGAGCGGTCCCCCGGGAACGGCGCTGAGGCCCGCCGAGAAGGCCGCGAGGGTCGCGGCGCCGGTGACCGTGGTCGCGTTCGAGGTCCGGTTCGCCGCGTTCCGGGCGGTGACGCGGAGCGTGTAGGCGACCCCGGGGGAAAGGCCCGAGAGGGTGACGGTCGTCGCGTTGCCGAAGGTGAAGTCGACGGCGGTTCCCCCCGCGACGGGCACGGCGCTCACGTTGACGCCGACGATGGCGGGGCTCGGCTCGCTCACGTTGAGGCGGTAGCCCAAGGCGAGGGGGACGACGGCCCCGGAGCCGACCGTCGGCGCCGCCGGGGCGCCGAGGGGGCAGCTTCCCGCACCGCCTAAGTAGGCGAGCGCCACGGTGGCCGGCGCGCTCGTCGTTCCGGCCGCCGACGCCGCACGGACCCAGACCGGGTAGGTCCCGGGGGAGGCGGGGAGGGGGAGGTCCGCGGTCCAGGTCCCGTCCACGGTCGAGTTCCCCGTCCCCCCGGCGAGGGACGCCGCGGCGTACTGGACCGTGGGGGTCGCGCTCCCCAGACAGTAGAGCCCGGCCGCCTCGACGCCCGCGAGCCCGATCGGGTCGCTCGCCCGGAGCGTGAGAACGATCGCGGAGGCGTTGGCCGCGGCGCGGACCCCGGCGAGGACCGTCGGGTCGAACTGCCGCAGCGGGCCCGAACCGTTCGGGTACTGCACCGCGGCGCTGCCGAACGCTCCCGCGCTGAAGGTGCCGCCGAAGCCGAAGGCCGCCGCGCCCCCGGCGGCGTTCACGCCGAAGAGAGGATACGCCCCGTCGCCGCCGTAGCTGCCCGCGTCGGCGCAGGCGGCCGGGCCGGTACGGCAGGCCCCCGAGCTCGAGGCGGTCGCGGCTCGGGCGTAGGCGCCGCTGTAGGAGCGGAAGGCGGGGACGAAATAGGAGAACGCCCCGACGATCGGACCGTCGACCGCGTCGAGGCCCGGGGCGCTGTAGGAGTTGCAGGTCGTCGGGCCGTCCCGTCCGTACGTCGACGGGCACGGCTCGATCGCAAGGGCGATAGCCCCGTGGTCCCCCCAGCCCGTCTGCGCCGCCGTGGAGGCTTTGAACGCGGGCCGGAGCGACCGGCCGTCGAACGTCGCCGAGGGCCCGAGGCTCACCGCGAGGCTCGCCGAGGGGGTCGTCGAGTCGTTGAGATAGACGGTCATCGCCCCCGGCCCCTGAGGGCTGCCCACGAGGGTGAGGGTGAGGGCATCCCCCGGGCGCAGGTCGGAGACGGAGGGGCCGGCGGTGTCACCGACCCCGGCGACGACGACGTCGTCCTCGCAGAACCGCTCCATCAGGACGCTCACCGTCGCGCTCGCGTTCTGGCAGGACGGGTCGCACGACCCCGCGGGGACGAGGTCCCAGGCCGGGGTCCAGAGCGTCCAGTTGGGCGAGGGAACGGGCGTGAGCGGGCTCCACGGGGGGAAGAACGTCACCTCGAGGTCGCTCAATCCCTCGAACGAGCAGGGGACGCCGGTCACCCACTCGCGGACCGAGAAGGAGCCGTACGCCTGCGCGAAGGCGCTTCCCGCCGCCGGGAGGTCGATCGGCACCGAAACGCGCGAGCCCGAGCCGCTCCCGTTCGACAGGAACGTCAGGCTCGCCTCGTCCGGCGCGAGGACGCACGGGTCGAGGAGGTTCCCGGCGACCGCCGGCGGAGTGCTCCCTCCGGCCCTCAGGGCGGCCGCGCCCGCGGCAAGGCTCGAGCAGTCGATCGCCGGCGGAGCCGGGGCGCCGGGCAACGCCGCCGCGCCCGCCGTCGCCCGTACCGACCCGCCGGCGGGACCGGCCGCCGCACCGTCCCCCCCCCGCGTCGGAGCGGAGACGACGAGCACGCAGAACGCGAGGGCGAATGCGACGACCACGGTCGGCGCGGCGGGTCGGGGGTGGACGGTCATCGGATTCGGAAAAGCGGGGGTCGGACCATAACTCCTTTCTCCCGTTACGCGCGGCGGCCCCGGGCCGTGGAGGGCGGGCGCGCCGCGGCCCGCGGGGCGGGAAGGGGTTGCCGATTCCCTACTCCGGGCCGGGCGGTGCTCCCATCGAGCCGTCGGACTGCAGGTGGGGGAGCTCGCTCGGCGCGGTCCCCTGGTAGGTCTGGTCGGGCTCCGCGGGCGGCGGGGGCGGCGCGCTGCCCCGACGCCGGGTGAGCAGGACCAGGCCGAGCACCGCGGCGAGCGCGACCACGGCGACGATGAGGAGGATCGTCGTGAGGCCGATCCCTCCCCCGCCGGTGGCCTGGACGGGCGTCTGGTTCTTGCTGGTGTTGTTGGTGTTCTGCCCGCAACTCGAGCCCGTGCACGGCGCCTTGAGCAGCGTCACGTTGAGCCAGGAGACGTTGCCTGCCGAGACCGCGACCTGGGAGACCGAGGAGTTGTAGCCGGGGGAGGTCACCTTGACCGTCCAGACCTTCCCGCCGAGCAGCGGGACGCTGAACGCCCCCGACGTCGCGTTGTACGACTGGGCCCCGCCCGTCGAGCCGTTCGTCATCAGCACCTCGAGCCCCTTGAGCGCCGTCGTGGGTCCGACGGAGCCGTTGATCCAGCCCTTGTTCGTCAGGGAGACGTTGACCAGGGTCGTCCGGCCCGGCGCGACGACGATGCTCGAGAGCACCACGAGGTTGTAGCCCGCCTGCGTCGCGGTCAGGGAGTAGGTGCCGCCGGGTCGGCTCACGTTGAACGTTCCGGCGCTCGTCAGGTTGACCGTGACCCCGCCCAGCTGGACGTGGACGTTCGTCGCCGGGATCGGCGACTTCACGACGCCGTAGATCCATCCGCCGCTCAGGTAGATGTTGAGCGTCGTGACGACCGCCGCCGGGAGCGAAACGTACTGCGAGAACGTCGTGTAGCCGGGGGCCGTGGCGTTGACCCAGTAGTCGCCCCAGGGAACGGAGACCGAGTAGCTGGTCACGCCGTTGAGGGTGGTGAGGCTGGCGAGGGTGCCGTTGATGTGGACCGTGGCGTTCGCCGGCGAGACCGTCCCCGCGATGGTCCCCGTCACGCGCAGGAGGGTGAAGTTGTGCCAGGCCGTCTGCCGGGCGGTCGTCGGCTCGAGGACCCACTGCGGCTGGTAGCCGGGGGCCGAGACGTTGACGTAGTAGGAGGCCCCCGAGGCGACCGGGATGTAGTAAAAGGCGCTCGTCGTGTTGTACGGGCTCTTCGCCTGGATAGTGTTATCGACGGTCAGCTGGAGCCCCGTCGCGTCCGGGGTGATGTACCCCGAGAGGAACGCCGCCGGGCTCGGCGCGTAGTTCGCGACCAGGCTCGTGCCGCCGGAGTAGGTGAACGTCGCGCGGTAGCTCGAGGTCGTCGTCGCGCCGGTCCAGCCCGTGAACTCGTCGATGTAGGTCGAGTTGTACGGCATCGACGGCGGCACCTGGGCCGTCTGGGTGCTGCCGGTGTCCCAGGCGAGGCGGACCGGGAGCGTGTAGGAGTTCGTCTGGCCGAACGTCGTGACCGAGGCCGTCGGCGGGTTGAGGCTCGTCGAGCTCACGTTGACCGGGATCACGTGCGCCACGTAGAGCGCCGTGTCGCCGCCCGAGTAGCACGAGGAGCTGCGGCAGTCGGTCCACGCGGGGGTGAGGCGGCCGGCCGAGGCGACGGAGCCGAGCGTGAGGCCGATGTCGGTGATCCCCGAGCCGGGCTCGCTCGGCGCATCGGTCATGATGAACTGGCGCGACCAGGTCGCGCCGCCGTCCGTCGAGTAGACGCCGTAGACGTTGTAGTTGCCGGTCGCGGTCCCGATGCCGTAGTAGGTCACCCAGACCGTGCCGTCCGGCCCGACCGCGACCGAGGGGTCGATATAGATCGGGTTCGTTCCGGGCGTCGAAATGATCGTCGGCGAGGTCCACGTCGACCCGCCGTTGGTGCTCCGGACGAGGTCGATCGCCGGGTAGCCCTTGCTCGTGCCGGTCTGGTTGTCCGACCAGGCGAGGTAGAGGTTGCCCGCGTACGGCGAGCCCGACCAGTTGTCGGCCGCGAGCGCGGGGTTCGTGACCGCCGGGAAGGCGTCCGGGGACGTCGTGTAGATCGGGTCGACGCCGATCGAGACGGCGTCATGGGGTGACGACCAGGTCGCGCCGCCGTTGGTCGACTTCGTGAACCCGAGGGAGATCTGGCCGGTCGTCGAGGAGTAGTTCTGGTAGTCGACGAACGCGGCGTAGACGGTGTGGGTCGCGGCCGGGCTCTCGGCGAGCGAGGGGAACTGGCCGAGGGGGCCGGTAATGTTCACCGGGGCGGACCAGGTCGTGCCCGAGTTGCTCGAATAGGAGATCTGGACCGTCGCCTGGGCCCCGAGGTACTGGCAGTTGGCCGCGTTGATGTCGATGTGCAGGATGTCCCAGCCGACGACGGCGTAGGTGCCGTTCGTCGTCACCCAGGGCTTCTCGGGGATGTCGTTGTAGTAGAGGCCGTTCGTGAACGTCGTGCAGTTCGACGGGAACGTGAGGTAGGCCGCCGGGGTCACGGCGCGCAGCTGGGTCGTCGTGCCCCAGACGGCCCCGCCGTTGGACGACGTCGCGACGGCGACGCCCCAGGGCGGGAAGTTGGCCGTCGAGGAGGACGGGCAGTTGGTGCCGACCCAGAAGCACTGGGAGACGAACATGAACGCATCGTAGGTCATGTTGTCCGAAGCGGAGGCGACGCTCGAGGACCCCCAGGTGAGCGAGTTGTTGGTGAATCCGGACGTCGTCCAGTTGCTGGCGAGGTTAGGGAAGTTCATCTGCCAGGTCTGGCCGCCATCCGTGGACTCCCAGGCCGCCGCGCTCCCCCGCGCGCTGAGCCATGGGAAGCTCGTGCCGGTCGCGGAGCAGGGGCTGCCGGAGTTGTTGAAGAGGCTCAGGATGCTGCCGCCGCCGACCACAAGGGTCTGGTTGGACGGGCCGGCCTGCGCGATCGAGGCGCCCCCGAAGCTCTGGGGGAAGGTCGTGCCCTTCAGCACCCCCCACGACGAGCAGTCGGAGCCGGTCACCAGGAAGTTCGAGTTGGTGGAACTGAGCTGCGGGTGCGAGGCCGCCGCGGTCGCGGCCGAGCGGATCTGCGCGAGGTAGCTCGTCGCGGGACCCGCGGGCGCGAGCGGGTGGTCGGCGAGTCCCTGGGCGACCAGACCGGCGATGCGGACGTTGGGCAGGACGACCGCCGGAGCCGCCGCGGGCGCCGCCAGCGGGTGCGCGGCCGACGGGGCCGCGGGCGTCCCGACGCTCCCCAGCATCCCCGGCAGCATCGCCGTTCCGGACACGGCCAGCACCGCGACGAGGAGGAAGAGGCCCGCACGGGCCAGGATCGGTCGGAGCGGGCGGGACGTCGCGTGCGTTCGCGGCAGTTCGAGCATGGTGGGTTCCGTTCCTCTGGTTCGGTCGCTTATCATGGTTTCGGTGACTCTTCCGGCAAAAGGGCCTCGTCCGGCCCCGGCGGGGCGGGCTCCGTCGCGGGCCCGGGCGTCTCGGAAGCCTCCCCGGGTCCGCCGCCTTGGCGGCTCCGCCAGATGGCGAGGACAAGGACGAGGACGACGGCGAGGCCCACGAGCCCCAGGGCGGCGATCGCGCTGGGGGTGAACAGCGGGTTCGACAGCGCCGGCGGGGCGACGACGACGAGGGTCGTCGTGGCGTTCGCCGTGCGGTTGAAGGGGTCGAGGACCGTGACCTCGACGGTGTAGGTCCCCGGGGCGGCGTAGGTGTGGGAGGTGAAGTTGACGGGCGTCGTCGCCGTCGCCCCATCGCCGAAGCTCCAGGTGTAGTTGTAGGTGTACGGCGGCACGAGGACCGCGACCGTCGCGGCCAGCGGGACCGGCGACCCGCTCAGGCTGGAAGCGGGTACGGATAGCGTCACGACGGGGGCGACGGGCCGGTAGATCGCTCCGACGGAGCCGGAACCGTTGAGGTAGAGGGTGTTGTTGACGACGCTCACGTTCCCCTGGGGCGCCCAGGCGACGAGGTAGCTGCCCGAGCACGGCGCCGCGACGAGCGGGTAGATGCCGTTGGGGAGCGAGAGGGCCGAGCCGTTCGGGAGGTTCGCGCCGGCGAGCCGGACCGAGCCGCAGTTCGCCGGGTAGACGAGGACGGTGAGGAGGTAGCGGATCTGCGCGAACTGGGCGGTCAGGATCGCCGAGTTCGTGAGGAAGACGAACCCCCCGCCGATCTCCGCCGAGGTGCTGTTCGACCAGCCGGTGAAGCGGTAGCCGGCGCACGGCGTCGCGGAGAGCGGGTAGCTCGCCTCTTCGGGGAGGATGACGGTCGAGTTGCCCGGGTACGTCACGCCGTTGAGCGAGATCGAGCCGCAGCCGGCGGGCTGGGTGTAGAGGTAGACGGCGACCAGCGGGCGGAAGACCGCCTCGATCGCCCCGCTATCGTTGATGTAGGCGGTGTCGCCGGCGATGGAGATCCCCCCGTAGGTGATCCAGCGCACGAACCCGTAGCCGCCGCAGGCGACGGTCGAGATCGGGAGGACCGAGTAGCGGGCGACGTAGGTGTAGTTCGTGTTGACGAACGACGCCGCGCCGAGGTCGATGATCCCGCAGGTCGGCGGGTCGGTCAGGAATCCCACGAACTTGTCCGGCTGGCCGGGGATGTTCGTCGCGATGAGGTAGCCCGAGCCGTTGACGACGGCGACGTTCCCCACGACCTGGATGCCGCCCGTCCCGTTGAGGCCGAAGAGATAGTAGCCGGTGCACGACGACGCGGAGATGGTGTGGGTCGTGTTGTTCTGGACCACGATCTGGGAGGAGTTGCGGTAGGCGGTCCCGTCGAACGTCACGGTCCCGCAGCCGGCGGGGCTCACGACGATCGTCACGATCGTGAGGACGAAGTTCACCTCGGTGATGACGCCCGCGCCCGTGACGCTCAAGGTTCCGCCCGAGATGGAGACGCCGCCGGTCGTGTTCCACCGTAGCCATCCATAGTGGTAGCACGGGTCCGGCGCGATCGGGTAGCTGCCGGCCGCGAGGCCGATCGACTGGCCGTTCGTGTAGCCGGCGCCCCGGATCGCGATGCCCCCGCAGGTGGCGGGCGTCGTCGCGAACTGGACGGTGTTCGCGCTCGTCGTCGGAACCCAGTTCGCGGTCAGGGTGCCGTTGCCGCGCGGCGTGATGCGGGCGCCGAGGATCGTGAGGTTGCCGGTGAACGACCAGCCGGCGAACGTCTCCCCCGCGCACCCGACCTGCCCGAGCGAGTAGTTGCCCCAGTCGGGAAGGAGGACCTGGGTGCCGTTGTTCGAGTAGTTGCCGTCCAGGTAGATCTGTCCGCACGTCGTGAGCAGCGTGATCTGGTCGATGGGGCGCACGTAGTTCCAGTGCGCGAGGACGAGGCCGGAGGCGGAGACGGCCAGGGTGCCCGCCGGGGCGCCGGCGGGGCTCACGCTCAGGCCCCGGTCGAGGCTGAAGGAGGAAAAGACCCACGGGTAGCAGCCGTGGGCGGCCACGGGGTAGAAGCCGGGATTGACCGACGCCGACGAGCCGTTCGCCTCGGCCGTGCCGTTGAAGACGATGTTCGCGCAGCTCGGGTACCACGTCTGGAACGAGACGGTGAAGACGGGAAGCGGCCCGCGCTCGACGTGCGCCGTCGGGCTCGTCACCGTCGCGCCGGCGCGGTTGGTCGCGGTCACGGTGAAGTTGATGAGCCCGTTCACGCCGGAAGGGATCGTCGCGGAGTACATCGCGTCCGTCGCCCCGCCGGCCCAGCGCGTCATCGGCACCGTCGTGGCCGTCCCGCCAGCGACCGAGTAGGTGAGGCTCGCCCCCGAGAGCGTTCCGTAGGTCTGGGGGTTCGCGGTGACGTTCACCGTTCCGCCCGTGGTGACGAACCCGGCCCGGCTCGAGTTGGTCAGGGAGTTGAAGAACAGTATCTTCATGTCGTGCGGCGCCCCGGTCGAGAACATCTCCGTCGTGGCGCCGCCGAAGTCGTTGGTCGTCGATGGCAGCGAGTCGCCGAAGTTAAGGACCGTCCCGTTGAAGGTGAACCACGGGTAGAAGCCGGTCCCGCCGTAGGCGTCCTGGTTGAAGCAGGTCGCGAGGGTCCCGACCGTCGCGAACGGGTTGCAGACCCCGGAGGCCGACTCGGGGGCCACGTAGAGATAATCGGCGGTGAAGTTGGGCCCGACCGCGTACTTCGGCACCCCGAAGGCCCAGGCGCCCACTCCGTCCCAGGTCGTCTGGTTGTAGGTGTCGCACGTCGCGAACGCCTGGGGGCCGATCGGGCAGGTGAGGTAGCTCACGCCGAGGCCGAACGGCATCGACCAATTGAGCAGGCAGGCGTCGGGGCACGAGGCGTTGAAGTACGGCTCGAAGGTGTAGGTCCCCGTCGTCGTCGTGTTGAGCGTGGTGGAGGTGTTGAGCGACGAGTTGGCGAGGTCACCGATCGAGATGTTGAGCCCCGTCGTCCCGCCGATCGTCCCGGCGAACGTCACGTTGATCCAGGAGCCCGCCGGGTACGCCGGGAAGGCCGGGCTGCTGCCCGCGAGGTCGCTGATCTCGCAGAAGTAGCTCTGGTTGAAGGTGAAGTTGAGCGCGGTCGCGGGGCAGGTGTCCGCGACGTAGTTCGAGCTGTTGAGGAGGGAGAGGACCGCGACGGTGGCGGTGTAGTTCAGGCTCGACCCCGACGCGAACGGGGTGAAGACCACCTCCGCGTAGGACTGGCCCCACTGCGAATGGCGGTCCCCGCGGACGACCATCCCCACGTACATCTGGATGTAGGCGTTCGACTGGAGCGCCGAGCCGTCCGGGGGCAGGTAGACCGGCAGGCGCATCGACTCGCCCGAGCCGGGGGCGTTCGATGAGAAGGTGAGGTGGACCTCGTCCTGGTTGATGGGGGCGCAGGGGCCCTGGAAGATCTGGTTCGGCGTGATCGGTCCGACGCCGCCCACGGCGCCGTAGGCGGGATAGCCGGAGGGGCAGTAGACCGTGGACGGCCGAGGATGGGCGGGGGCGGACCCCAAGGCGGCGACCGCGTGCGGGGCGACCGCCCGGGGCGCACCGGGCGGCCCGGCCGACGCACTCGGCACCGGCGCCGGAAGACCGACCAGGAGGACGAGGACGACGACGGCGAGGCTGGCGAACACGAGCCACGGTTTCATGGGACCTTCCGTCCGGTGCGATCAGCGGGGATCGTCCGGCTCGGTCCGTTCGCGTCCGGCCGGGGATCGCTTCTCCGGAGCGACGGGAGAGTACACCTCGAAGCTCGGCGCGATCTGGAGCTCCCGCGCCCGCCCGCGCAGGGGCCGGACCGTAGGGTGGGCACGGTCGTAGCGGCGCCGGTCGAAGTAGAGGCTCGTGCCGAAGACGGCGAGCGCGCCCCCCGCGGCCGCGACGGCGAGCTGCACGTCCCCCGCGTACGCGATCCCCGCGTAGGCGGGGATGTAGATCCCGAGGAGGAAGACGAGGACGCCCACGACCCCGACGGCGAGCCAGACGCTCGCGTCCAGGCGCAGGACGAGCGTGCTCGTGTCCATCGCCGCGTCACCGGGGCCGCCCGGTCCCCCGTCCCCCGTGCCGGTGCGCCCCGTCCGCCGTCCATCTCACGCCGATACCCCCGCTCCTTCTCAGGCGCGCGTCCCGTAGGAGCGGATGAACTCCTGGGCCCAGTTGAGGGTCTCCGCGGTGATGGACGACTTCGTCTTCTGCACGGCCTCGAGCAGGTTCGCCATCCGCACGCCGACGACCTTCGCCGTGGGCTCGACCTTCGCGGCCGGCACCGGGGTGTTGCCCGTGCCGAACAGCCCCATCGCGTCGGCCGTACCCGTCGCCCGGGTCTCGATCACGAGCTGCTCGCGCAGGGCGATGAGCTTCGCCTCGTCCACGACGCTCGCGATGTCCGCACCGGAGTAGCCGTCCGAACGGTTCGCGAGATCGCCGAAGTCGATCGCGCCGTCCGTCGGGACCCCCTTGAGGTGGATGCGGAAGATGTCCTGCCGTGCGGCCACGTCGGGGGGCGGCACGTAGAAGATCTTGTCGAACCGCCCCGGCCGCAACAGCGCCGGGTCGAGCGTCTGCGGCCGGTTGGTCGTCGCGATGATGATCACCTTGTCCTTCGGCCGCAGCCCGTCCATCTCCGTCAGGAACTGGCTCACCGCGCGCGAGACCTCGGGCGTCTTCATCGAGTCCTTGCTCGCGAGCGCGTCGATCTCGTCGAAGAACACGATCGACGGGGCGTTCTCGCGGGCCCGGTAGAGGACGTCGCGCACGGCGGCCTCGGACTGACCGGCGAGGGCGCTCACGAGCTCGGGGCCGTTGACGATCTGCATCGGCACGTTGAGCTCGTTCGCGGCCGCCCGCATCACGTGGGTCTTCCCGCAGCCCGGCGGGCCGAACAGGAGGATGCCGCGGCCGGTCTTGATCTTGTAGCTCTCCATGAGCTCCGGCCGGGTCAGCGGCAGCTCCACGTACTCCCGGATCGCCCGCTTGATGTCCGTGAGCCCGCCCACGTCGTCCCAGCGCACCACGATCTTGCGCTCCATGCGCTGGACCTGGTGCATCTTGCGCTCGTAGTCGAGCTTCATCGTCTCGTAGTCGGAGATCATCCGCAGCGAGATCGACGGCTTGATCCGCGGCATGACCTGGCGGAAGTCGTCCATCGCGATCGGGGCCCGGACGCCGGTCATCATCTCGCGGCGGACGGCGATCGTGGCCGCCTCCCGCACGAGGTTCGCGAGGTCGGCGCCGCTGAACCGCTCGGTCTTCTTCGCGATGTCCGCGAGGTCGATGTCGTTCGCCACGGGCCTCCCGACGAGGTGCACGTGGACGATCTCCATCCGCTCGTTGAAGTCGGGCGGGGGGACGTAGATGATCTTGTCGAGGCGCCCCGGGCGCATCATCGCGGGGTCGATGAGGTCGGGCTTGTTGGTCGACGCGACGACGATGACGCCCGCGGACTTGTCGATCCCGTCCATCTCGCTGAGCAGGATGGACAGAAGACGGGGGGTGACGTCGTCCGCCGTGTACATGTCGCGGCGCTTCGCAATGGCGTCGATCTCATCCATGAACAGGATGCACGGCGCCCGTTCCCGCGCGGTCCGCAATAGGTCGGCGACGCGGCCCTCGGACTCGCCGTACCACTTGCTCATGAGGTCCGAGCACTTGATCGAGATCATCTCGACGCCGAGCTCGCTCGCGAGCGCCTTCATCAGCATCGTCTTGCCGCAGCCGGGCGGGCCGAACAGGAGGATCCCCTTCGGCGGCTCGAGCTTGAAACGCGTCGTGACGTCCTTGCGCATCAGCGGGATGATCATCGACTCCTTGATGTCGGCCTTGACATCGTGGAGACCGCCGACCATCTCGAAGGTGACCTTGGTCAGGCCCCGCATCTCGGCGACGCGCGTGCCCACGCTCGTCGCCCCGAGGCGCGAGGTGAAGAACGCCTCGAACGCGTCCCGGATGATGAGCGACCCCGCGACGGCGGTGATCATCCCCGGGATGAACCCGAGGAGCAGGATGTCCCAGGGGCTCACGTAGTTGAACGACCAGAGCGCGCTCGCCGTGACGACGACCAGGATGGCCCCGGCGGTCGTGGAGTACTTCCACAGGACGTCCCAGTTCTGGTGCTCGCGCTCCTTGAGCGCCCAGCTGACGAGCGCGGCCGCCGCGCACCAGGCGCCGATCTCCACGAGCGGGATCGCGATCGAGCCGATGCCGGCCCCGCCGAGGGTGAGCGCCCCCACGTTCGGGTTGAGCATCGCGCCGTACGCCGCACCGATCGAGTTGACGCTGAAGTAGCTGAGCGGCAGCGTCGGGCTCAGGCTGGCGGCGTGGCCCGCGATGAGGCTCGGTGAACCGGTCGCCCCGGGACCGACCAGGTAGCCGAGGACGGGCAGGTTGCCGAGCGTCACGAACAGGCTGACGAGCAGCCCGCCGGCCACGGCGACCGCGAGCCCGAGGTAGAGCGAGAAGATCATCGCGAGGAAGACGGGCACCGCGAACGACAGGCCCACCGGGGCGAGGAACAGCACCATGAACGCCCCGACCCCGAAACGATAGTCGAGGAGCGCGGCGAACAGGACGGGGATCGCGGCGAAGAGGAAGATGAACCCCAGGATCCCGGACTGGTATCCGACCTCGGGCGCCACGAGGAGGACCATCAGCAGCAGCGAGAGCTGCGGGTACTTCCACGAGACGAATCCGACGGCGCCGGCGAAGAGGAGGATGTACGGCCACGGATAGAACGGCAGGAACGACAGCCCGAGGAGCGCGGTGGCCGTGGTGAGCGCCACGGTCAGGTTCTTCGGATCCTTCGTCTGCTTCATGAACCAGCGCTCGATCCGACGCTCGAAGACGAACGCCGCGCCGATGAGGGCGATCCCGACGACGATCAGGAAGACGAACAGGTAGTCGTAGAGCGGGGCCGGGTACGGCTGCAGGAACTGCTGGCCGATCGCCACGGCCGCCGGTCCGCCGAGCCCCTGGTCGATCGCGGCGTACGTCGCGTCGGCGGCCGCGTCCAAGGTGAGGTAGCTCAGCGAGTTGTACGGTCCGCTGGGGAGCTGCGCCTTCACCACGGTGAAGGTGAGGACGACCTGGCTGCCCGACGTGAGCCAGGACGGGTGGCCCTGGATCGTGGCGAAGAGGTCGTTCGCGAGCGGGGTCTGGATGTTGCGCTGGGCGGTGGGCAGGTTCGCGATCGAGGCGAAGACGAGGGTCGTGGTGCCCGTCGAGGAATTGACGACGATCGAGCGGAGCGTGTCCTTGATGACCACGGTGTCGCCGGCGGCGTACGACCCGCCGATCGTGACGACGTTGAGCGCCTTGTCGTTGAGGATCGACGCGTGCGAGTTCGACAGGAACTGGCTCGCGGTCTGGGCATTGACGACCACGGGGTAGAACGACGCCCAGAGGGCTCCGCCGGTCGCGACGAGCACGATCCCGACCAGGAGGAACGTCCAGAGCGTCCGGGACCAGCGCCGCTTCTTGGCCGGACCGCGGGCGGCGGGGGGACCCCGGGCCGGGGGCCGGGGGGGGCCACGGGCCGCCGGGGTCTGCGTCCGGGTCGCCGGACGGATCGCCGTCCCCGTCGCGGGGGCGACCTTCGCCCCGGCCGCTGCGGAGGGGGCCGTCGCCGGGGCCG
>DAHUXZ010000060.1 GCA_027315455.1 Thermoplasmata archaeon
CTGGCTAAAGGTATGCGCGGAGGACCTCCCGGATGCGTCGGCAGCGGTAGCCTCGGGAGACTCCCAGTCCCTACAGTTCGTCCTCTGGTTCGCCTCGAACTCTTTGCGGCTGCTCCGGTCAAAGCGCCATGACACACCTATACACACTCCCCCGTCAGACGGAGAATACGCACTTGTGTCGAAGCCGAGAGCGTCAATTGCCGGACTCACGCCGACGAAGCTTCAAATAGGGGTCGCTGGCAAACACCTGCCCCGCGGGGAAACCCGCAGAGGAAAGCGAAACATGCGGACAGACATGAAGCGGCGCTGGCGAAAGAACGGCAAGCGCGGGGTATCCCCGATCATCGCGACGATTCTGCTCGTCGCGATCACGGTGGTCCTCGCGGCGGTGCTGTACATCCTGATCTCGGGGCTCACGCACGGCCCGGGGACGACCCCGCTCGGGACGGCCTTCGGCTGGGGCTCCCCGTCGAACATCACCGCGACCTCCGGCACGCCCCCGACCGGATGCACGGCGTTGGTGCACTCGTGCTACAGCCTTGAGATCGCCTCGGCGGCCGGACTGACCACGAGCGACCTGAACTTCGCCCTGCGGACCTCGGCCGGCGCCGCGACGGGCTTCGTGGCTGGCACCAACATCACCCTGGTCGGGCTGTCGGGGACCTCCCTCACGTGGTTCAGCATCACGACGAGCTCCTGGCACTCCGGCTCCACGACCATCGCCGCGGGTGACACGATAGTGTTCTACTCCCCGACCTACGGCTACCTCGGCGACTCGTTCGTAGCGGTCAGCGTCGGCGTGTTC
>DAHUXZ010000061.1 GCA_027315455.1 Thermoplasmata archaeon
TCTCCGGAGCGTCGAGCGCGACGATCTCGCCGCCGTCCATGATCGCGATTCGGTCACACCACTCGGCCTCGTCCATGTAGTGCGTGGTGAGGAACATGGTGATCGCCTCACGCCGGCGCAGGTCGTTGATGTAGTCCCAGATGTGAGCCCGGGTCTGCGGGTCGAGGCCGACGGTGGGCTCGTCGAGGAACAGCACCCGCGGGGAGTGGAGCAGACCCCTGGCGATCTCCAGTCGCCGCTTCATGCCGCCGGAGAAGGTGCGCACGAGGGAGTCGCGGCGGTCCCACAGGCCCACCATCTGGAGCACGTCGCTGAGCCGCCCGGCCGTCTGGCTACGGGGGACCCCGTAGAGCTCGGCGTGGAAGCGCAGGTTCTCCTCGGCCGTCAGGTAGTCGTCGAGCGTCGTGTCCTGGAAGACGAGCCCGATGCGCTTGCGCACCTTGGCCCGCTCGGCGGCCACGTCGTAGCCGGCCACCGTGGCCGTGCCCCCACTCGGGTTGAGCAGCGTGCACAGCATCGAGATCGTCGTCGACTTGCCAGCCCCGTTGGGACCGAGGAAGCCGAAGATCTCACCCCGATGGACGTCGAGGTCGATGCCCCTCACCGCCTCCACAGGGCCATAGCGCTTGACCAGACCACGCACCGTGATCACGTCGTCCGGCCGCGCCGCGACGGCCGCGGCCGACTGGTCCGCGGCCGGCCAGCCTGACGCGTGCCCGTTGTGGGGCGCGCTGCTGTCGACGCTCATCGGGCTCCTCCTGGG
>DAHUXZ010000062.1 GCA_027315455.1 Thermoplasmata archaeon
CCGAGCGCCGCGTTTCTTGCGCTCCTCCTCGGGCCGCTCGGGGACGTTGGGCACGGCCCAATCGGGAGGCGGCGGGGCGCGCCCCTCGAGCGCGCGAATCCTCTCGTGGAGATCCATCAGTTCATCCCGGAGGAGTTGATTCGCGCGCTCGCGCTGGCGATCCTGCGCCTCGTGCTCGCGCCACTCGTCGGTGGTGAAGGTGACGGGCCGAACGTTGCGGCGCTTGCTCACGCCGAGAGGGGAAGGCGTTCCCGGATTTAGTACTATGTACGGGCGAGCACCGATCGAGAGTCAGGCCCCGTCAGGCCGATTCGTGAAGGGTTGCGAAAGCCCACTATAAATACTATAGATTCATTGCGATAATCGGGCAGTAGAAGTCGTGACCCTATCGAGGCCCCAACGGTTCAATGGGCCGCCAATCCTAAGTCGTGGACCGACTGCCTTCACCAGCTTCCAACGAATCGGCATCGGCTTCGTTTCGGTGATCTTGCTGGTGTCTGGCATAGGCAGCTTCACGGGACGATGGTCCAGTCTCGCACCGGCTACACTTGGCCCGGGGAATTGGGCTCATGATCTTCTCGTAACTCAAGGTCAGGAAGGTGGCACGTCGAGCCCCGGTGGTTGTACTACTCATTTCCCCCATGGCAACGGGCGACCGAACAACGTCTCTGACGTTCGCGCATACTATAACTGGAGTAGCA
>DAHUXZ010000063.1 GCA_027315455.1 Thermoplasmata archaeon
GGCCGAGAGCTTTCCCCCCACGGTGACGAGGCCGTGCGTGCGGGCGAGCCCGACGGCCGCTTCGCCCAGGACCTTGGAGGCGCCCTCGACGCTCCAGACCTGGACGCGGACCTGGTCGTGCCGGGCCGATCCCTCGTCATGGAGCTCGCCCTCCAGCGGGGGGGGCGCGGGAGGGGCCGCCGGAGCGTCCGGGGGCGAGCGCCCCCCGGCGGCCGCGAGCGGGCGGGCCGGGACCCCCGCGGGGAGCGCGGCCGAACCGGAACTCATCGCCGGGAACGATACGAAGGGGGGCTTAACGGCTAGCTAATGAGGGAATGTGGAGCCGGCGGTGCTGGACCATGATGCAGAGGTCCTCCAGCACGGGGATCCCGGCCGCCCGCGCCTTCTCGGCCGCGGGCGGGCTGGTGACCCCGAGCTGCATCCAGATCGCCCCCACGCCGCGGGCGATCCCCTCGTCCACGATCGGCGGCACGTGCTCGGGGCGCCGGAAGATGTCGAGCACGTCGATCCGTACCTCCGGCGGGATCGCGCGGACCGACGGGTAGGAACGCTCGCCGAGGACCTCGGGGACCGCGGGGTTCACCGGGATGATCCGGTACCCCTGGGATTTCAGGTAGCGGGCGACCTCGTTCGAGTCCCGCTCGGGCTTCTCCGAGAGGCCCACGACGGCGATCGTCCGGGCCCG
>DAHUXZ010000064.1 GCA_027315455.1 Thermoplasmata archaeon
CGCCTCCTGACGCTCCATGCCGCCGCCCGGGCCGCCGGCCGCGAGCTCCTCGTCTCCTCTCGGACCGCGTTTCTGTTGAACGCGATGGCGCCGCTCTTTCCCGCGGGAGCGGTTCCGATCCCCGGAAAGAGCCCGGGCCTATCCGTCTACGCGCGCAAGAAGCGGATGACGTACCTGTGGGAGCGCCCGTTCCTCGATGCCGCGCTCCCCGCGGAAGAGGTCCGGCGGACCGGGGGCCGCTACCTGCTCGCCCTCGACTTCTATCACTTCCCGGAGATGATCGACCTGAGACCCCCCTCGAGCAGCCCGTTCATCCACTCGATGAGCGAGCCGTTCAGCGAGGACGACGTCTCTGACGAGGTCCTGCACCGATGGCTCGATCACTTCGGGCTGACGTTCTTCCAGGCGCACGCGAGCGGGCACGCGAGCGGCCCGGAGCTGATGTCACTGCTCGATCAGGTGCGAGCCGGGACCGTCTTCCCGATCCACACGGAGAACCCCGAAGCGTTCCATGCCCACTCCGGCCGGGTGGTCCCGCCGGAGCTTCGCCAGTCCTATCCCATCGGTGGATCGGCCGGCGTGAGCCGTTAAGCCCACGTCCTGTGTAGTGGCTCCCGTGCCGGCCGATCGTTGCCCGACCGGAGCGGAGGCG
>DAHUXZ010000065.1 GCA_027315455.1 Thermoplasmata archaeon
GGGGAAGGTTGCGTGGCGCGAGGGAACCAAGGGACTGCTCTCCTCGCGGTTCGCCCGAATCCGGGTTCGGGTGGCGCACCGCGACTACAATCGGCGAGCGCTCCGCGAGACGGAGTGGCTCCTCATCGAGTGGCCGGAGGGCGAGGGAGCACCCACAAAGTACTGGCTCTCGACGCTTCCCGAAGATACCCCGATGGAGCTCCTCGTTCGATGGGCGAAGGTCCGGTGGCGGATCGAGAGGGACTACGAGGAGCTGAAGCAGGAGTTCGGACTCGATCAGTTCGAAGGTCGAGGGTGGCGCGGATTCCACCACCACGCCACGCTCTGCATCGCCGCGTACGGCTTCTTGGCCGCCGAAAGAGCCCGCCTTTCCCCCCCTCGGCCTCTCTCGTTCCTACGAGCACCTCGACTACCCAGAGGCTTCCATCCCCGGGGGTCTCCTCGCTCGTCCTGAACGACACGTCAGCAGTTCCATCACCACGTTCCGACTGATGTACGCACGTGCCTGGCTCGAGGGCCACTCTTGCGGGTGGTGCGGAAGAGGGTCTTAGTCTAATGACACAGTAGAACTAGGCAGGGCCGGCCGGGAACCGCTCGCCGGCGACGGGGCGTTCGACGGTACGGGCGAGCGCCGCCGCGATGGCGT
>DAHUXZ010000066.1 GCA_027315455.1 Thermoplasmata archaeon
CCGGAAGCCGCCGACCAGGTCAAGCAACTCATCCGTGGACAGAAGCCCGAGATTGCCGTGCGGGTCTACGCCCAGCCCGGCGCTGGGGGATGCGGGGGCGGATCGCACGTGCAGTTCGGGATGGCGTTCGCCAAGCCCCGCGCCGATGACGAGGTCATCACCCTCGGCGATCTTCGCGTGATCATCGATCCGTCGTCCGTTAAGTACGTCAACGGAGCGGTCATCGACTACGTCGAGAATCTCAACGAATCCGGTTTCAAGATCACCAACCCCAGCCTCCCCGAAGCCGACGCGGCGGGCGAGGCGGGCGGATGCGGGTCCTGTGGATCGAATTCTGCCAACGGTGGCGGGTGCGGCTGCGGCTGAACGGAACCCTGACGAGCGGAAGCGGTCCGACCCGCGCCCGACGCGCCCCCCTCGCGGGGAACGATAGGGCCTCTCGATATCGAACCCCGGGTGGATGCCCGGCCCGGCGGCCGATGTGAGCGCCGAACCGCTCGTAGCACGCGATCTCCGCAAGGTCTACACGACCCGCGGTTCGCCGCCAGTCGAGGCGCTCTCGGGAGTCTCTCTCGAGGTCCGAGCCCGCGAACGGATCGCGCTCCTCGGACGGAACGGGGCCGGGAAGACGACGTTCCT
>DAHUXZ010000067.1 GCA_027315455.1 Thermoplasmata archaeon
GGTCCGCAGGATTCCGATCGCCGGGAGCCTCGTGGCCCCGCGAGCGCCGGAGGGGTCGGTGTGACCCCGGCCGACCGCACGGTGCTCTTCCTGTGCGTCGAGAATGCCTGCCGCTCCTTGATGGCCGAGGCGTTCTTCAACGCGGACCCTCCGCCCGGGTATCGGGCGGTCTCGGCCGGGACCCGGCCGTCGACCGCCCCGAACCCCCGTACGGGGCCGATGCTGCGAGAGGTCGGCGTGGAGCCGCCCGTCCACCCCCCGCGGCCCTTGACGCTCGAAATGGACGAGCGCGCGGACGTGCGGGTCACGATGGGGTGTCTCGACGACGCGAGCTGCCCCGCGCACCTGAAGACCCGCCCCCTCGTCGATTGGGCCCTGCCGGACCCGGCCCGGCTCGATGACGAGGGGTTCCGCCGGGTCCGCGACGAGATCCGGGAACGGGTCCGACTCCTCGGGCTCGAGCTGCGCGCCGCCGCCGGCCCTCGCCCGGCGGCTTCCCGCTCCGTCCCCTATCGGCGGGTCCCATGAACGCCGACGAAGCGGGCGCGGCGGGTTCTGCGAACGCGACGCCGGTCCGGAAGCTCGACCCGGTCGACCGGTATCTTCCCGTCTGGGTCATTTCGGCGA
>DAHUXZ010000068.1 GCA_027315455.1 Thermoplasmata archaeon
GGTCACGGCCTGTCCCAAGACCGCGTCCTCCGTCGGGGGCTTCCCCGTGACGGTCGAGAGGAAGACCGGTCGGGAGCGGCGGGTGAGATGGGTGACGTGGATGACCGGGAAGTTCTCCGCGAGCGAGTAGCAGCCGGTGTGGTCGCCGAAGGGCCCCTCCAGGTGGGTCTCCTTCGGGTCGACCCAGCCCTCGAGCACGATCTCCGACGCGGCCGGGACCTCCAGGGGCACCGTCCGGCAGGGGACGAGGGGCAGGCTCTCGCCCCGGAGGAACCCCGCGAAGGCGAACCGGCTGATCCCCTCCGGGACGGGGGCGAGCCCGGCGAACACGGTGGTGGGGTCGGCGCCGATCACCACTGCGACGGGCATCCTCTCGCCGCGACGCTGGTAGCGACGGAAGTTCTCCGCCCCCGCGCGGTGGGTCTGCCAGTGCGCCCCCAGGGTCGTCGAGGAGTAGCGCTGCAACCGGTAGATGCCCACGGCCTGGTCCCCGGTCTCGGGGTTCTTCGTCACCACGAGCGGGAAGGTGATGGTGGGCCCGCCGTCCTTCGGCCAGCCGGTCATGATCGGGAGCTCCTCCAGGTTCGGCCGGTCGGTCTCCTCCTCCTGGCAGGGGCCCTTGCTC
>DAHUXZ010000069.1 GCA_027315455.1 Thermoplasmata archaeon
TCGTGTGGGTCCGTTCAAGAGCCGGCGCGGTGCCGCACGTTGGACAGGGCGGAGGGGGTCGGGGCCACCCTTCGGGAACAGGTGGAGCTCGAGCGTTTTTTCCCCCAGGTCGTAGCGGATGGCGAGGGCGGCGAGGGCGGTGGAAGGGAGTTCCACCCCCATGCCCTTCACGATCTCGAGGAGGTCGGCGGCGGTGAGGTCGCCGAGGGCGAGGTGGGTGGCGAGGAGGGCGAGGTGGCTCTTCGGGAGCGGGATCGGGTCGATCGGAGGGATGGGGGACTTGCCGAGGTAGCGGAGGACCCGTTCGCGGGACCGGTGAAGCTTCGGATCGTAGGCGCTCTCGACCTCGAAATAGTAGGTCCGAGGCCCCCGCTTCCCCGGGTACGTCTTCGAACGGATCCAGCTCACAAGCCGGTAATAGGCGGTCTACTAGAAAAAGCCGCCTCGTCAGCGGAAGTCGAGCTGTAGGCGTGCTACCGGCCGAGCCCTCGCCGAGAAACGAGGGAACCGTTCACCCGCTCATTGACGCCGTGGGCCGTAGCGCGTCACCGGGGCGGCACGGCTTAATAGCCGACGCTGGCTCGTACTGCCGATGGACCTTCCCCCGACGG
>DAHUXZ010000006.1 GCA_027315455.1 Thermoplasmata archaeon
CGCTCGAGCTCCCTGAGCCGCATCACCAGAACTCGGCGGTTCATTCCCGGGGCGGCCCGGATCATCTCGTTGAATCGCTCCGCTCGGCGCAGCGCGATGTTCATCAAGATCAGCAGCGCCCACTTCCGACCGAGCACTCCGAGGCTCGCCTGAACTGGGTACGCCGAGAAGTTCAACCGGACTCGGACGCGGCCGGCCCGACGCGACGCTGATGCCATGGGTGGTCTACTTTCACTCTCCTATGGAAGGATATACGCCGGGGGAATGGGGAATCCGACTGGACAGTGAGATCGCATGGTCTACCTGGAGGACGAGGGAAGCGAGTTCGATGCGCCGATCGACTTCGTTTGGAAGTACATCTTTGGAGGCGAGGGACACGACTCTGCCCATAAGACCACCCGCAATCCGAAGTTCAAGAAGGTCTCCGAGATCACAATCGAGTACGCGTCCGAGCGCCTCCTTCGCGGCAACTGGGCGCCGGACCGGATGCGGATCTCGATGTTCCCGCCGGTCTCGGTCGTGACCGAGTGGCTCGAGGGGGTCCTCGCGGGCTCGAAGTTGGTGTACCTCTACTCGCCCAAAGGGGCCAAGACCCGCATCGACGTCTACGGGGAGTTCACCTCTCCCACGCTTTCCGAGCCCGAGGTCATGGCGGCCGCTCGCGAATTCCTCGAGTCCGAGTTCCGTGACGACTCCGCGGCAATCCGCCTGGAGTTTCAGAGAGCAAAGAAGACGGCCGCCTGATCGGGGTCCGCAGTGTCTTGGGGAACGTCCGGCGCCTCCGCCCGAAAAGTAGCGGGGTCGGTTCAGTTGAAGGAGGATTTCCCCCTTCGGACTATAGCCCCGAGCGGATTCGAACCGCTGTCGCCGGCTCCAAAGGCCAGCATGCTTGGCCACTACACCACGGGGCTACCTCGCGGGAGCGGGTGGCCGTAGAAATACGTGCGGCCCGTCCGGGGGTCCACCGCGCTTTAGCCCCGCGACGGTTGCCACGCGCATGCGGCGGACGAAGATCCTCGCTACGCTGGGTCCCGCGTCGTGGGACGCGGCCGGCATCTCCCGGCTCGTGGACGCCGGCGCGGACGCCTTCCGGCTGAACTTCTCCCACGGGACCGATGAGGAGCACCGGGCTCTCCTGCGGCGCGTCCATGCCCTCGGACACCGGGGGGGTCGCGAGCCGGCGATCGTCGCCGACCTGCAGGGTCCGAAGATCCGGATCGGCGACCTGCGCGAGCCCCAGTACCGCCTTACCGACGGGTCCATGTGGGTTCTCGACACTCTCGGGGCGGTCGGGGACGACCATCGGGCCTCCGTCAGCCTCCCCGATCTGCCGCACGCGGCGCGGCCCGGCGACCCCCTGCTCGTCGGCGACGGCACGATCGAGCTCGTCGTGGAGTCGGTCGAGAAGGAAGCGTTGGTGACCCGCGTCGTCCATGGGGGGGTCCTCTCCCCGCATGCGGGCCTCTTCCTGCCCCGCGCGAGGCTTCGGACCGAGATCTTGGGGCCGAAGGACCGCGCGGACCTCGCCCTCGCGCTCGAGGAAGGCGTCGATTTCCTCGCCCTGTCGTTCGTCCGCGACGCCCAGGACGTGCTCGGGGTGCGCCGAAGGCTGAGGGGCCGGCCCGAGAGCTCCGCGGTAGGGCTGATCGCGAAGATCGAGCGGGCCGAAGCGCTCCACAACATCGAGGGCATCCTCGCCGCCTCCGACGGGATCATGGTGGCGCGGGGGGACCTCGGGATCGAGGTCCCGCTCGAGCGGCTCGCCACCGAGCAGAAGCGCCTGGTCGCCCAGGCGAACGCGGCCGGCAAGTTCGCGATCGTCGCGACCCAGATGTTGCTCAGCATGGTCAGCTCGCCCCGACCGTCCCGCGCGGAGGCGACGGACGTCGCGAACGCGGTCCTGGACGGCGCCGATGCGCTCATGCTCAGCGAGGAGAGCGCCGTCGGACACTTCCCCGTGGAAGCCGTGGCCTGGCTCGACCGGATCGCCCGGGCCACCGAGGTCGCGATGGCGTCCGGTGAGGTCCGCGCACGGGCCCTCACCTTCGCGCCGTCGCGCCTCGAAGAGTCGGTCGCCGAGTCGGCGGTCCGCCTCGCCTCCGACGCCCGGGCGGCGGCCATCGTGACGCCCACGCATTCCGGTCGCACGGCCCGGCTCATCGCGTGCCGCCGGCCCGCGACCCCGATCCTGGCCCTCACCTCGCAGCGGGCGACGCGCCGGCAGCTCGCGCTGGTCTGGGGGGTGACCTCGCTCGACTGCCCGTCCCACCAATCTCTCCTCGAGCTGCGTCGGTCCGCCCAGACGGCCGCACGGAAGGTCGTGGGCGCCCGAAGGGGGGACCGACTGGTCCTGACCGCGGGCTACCCCATCGAGGGGCGGCCCACGAACCTCGTCACCGTGATGGAGGTAGACGGGGTGCGGGCCCCCCGGCGGGGCCCAGAAGAACGTCCCCGCGGGGCGCGGCGCGGCTCGGGCGGACCAGGGCAAGCAGCGGGAGCAGCCCGAGCGTGAGGGCCCCCACGTACCACCACGCGGTCGTATATCCATAGGCGGCCGCGACGAACCCGAAACCGATCGCGAGGCCGCTGCCCAGGACGACCTGGATCGAATTTACCACCGCCACGCCAAGGGCGAGGCCCTCGCCCCGTGTCTCGGGTAGGTAGGCGGGGATCAGGTAGAGGACCGCGAAGATCACCCCGTCCGTGAAGCCGAGGACCACGAGGATCGGGACGAGCAGGAGCAGGGGAGCGTACGGGACCGTGAAGACGAGCAGGCCCACGGCGAGACCGAGGACGAGGAGGAGCCGCCGCCGCTCGCCTCCCCGTTCCCCCAGCCAGCCACCCACGGGTCCGCCGGGGAAGGAGACGAGCACGACCACACCGGAGAGGACCGCGGCGAAGGCGATCCCCCAGGCGGGGTGGACGGCGTCGACCCACTGGACGAGGTACTGGTTCAGGGCGTAGATCGCGGTCCAGAAGCCGGTCAGCCCGAGCGACAGCCCCCAGATCGACCGGCTCAGGAGCACGTCGGACCCGCGGGCCCAGAGGTCCCGGATCGAACCGTGCTGACCCTCGGACGGCAAACGGGGGAGGAGGACGGCGGCGACGGCCGTCACGGCGAGGAGGGCGAGACCCCCCACTCCGAGGGTCCACGCCCAGCCGGCCGCGAGCCCGATGTAGGCACCCGCGAACAGGCCGGCGGCCCCGCCGACGCTGAAGCCGCCGTTATAGAAGCCGATCACCGGCCCTCGGCGGCCGGCGGGAAAGTACGAGGCGATGAGACTGAGCGCGGGGGAGAAGAAGAACGCCGCGCCCACGCCCCCCACGAACCGGATCGCCGCAAGCACCGGCCAGGTCGGGGCGAAGGCCGAGGCGACCCCGGCCGCCCCGAGCACCGCCACCCCGGTGAGGGAGACCCGTCGGGCCCCGAACCGGACCGAGGCGAACCCGGCGGGGACTTGGAAGATCCCGACCCCGAGCAGGAACGCGCCGAGGATCAGCCCGAGCTCGGCGGTGCCGGCGCCCAGCGACCGTCCGATGAGGGGGAGGACGGCCCCGACGTTGTACCAGTTGAACGCGTAGACGACCCGGGCCAGGAACAGGGCCATCACCGGGCCGGTCCGCCGGCCCTCGGGCAGCGCGACGGACCCGCTCATCCGGGGATCTCGCCCCGCCGGCGGAAGTAGCGCAGGAGTCCTTGGGCGGCCAGATCGTATCCCGAGACGAGCGCCCCCCGGTCCTCGTCGGCCGGGCGCCCGCCGGCCGAGGCGGCCGCGGCCTCCTCCCGCTCGCGGATCGCCCGCGCGACGTGGGGCACGCTCGGGTCCTCCCGCGCGGCCGCGAGCGCCGCGTCCCGCCACTCCTCCACGGCCCGGCGGTGATCGCGCAGGGCCTCCACCGCCCCGGTCGCCGGACCGAAGTGGCTGTAGAGGATGCGCTGGGGCGCGAGGCGGGCCATCGTCTCGAGGCTGGCGAACAGTGCCTCGAGGTCGAGGTCCGGAGGAGGGACCGCCGGGCGGGCCCGCCAACTGCCCTCGAGGTGGACTCCCGCAGCGTCGCCGGTGAGCAGGGCGCCGATCCGCTCGTCGAAGAAGGCGAGATGGTGGCGCGCGTGGCCGGGCGTCGCGACGACCTCGAGAGCGCCCCCCTTGAGCGGGAGGCGCTCCCCTCCGCGGAGGACCTCGAGCCGTCCGGCGGGCACCGCCGTGATCGGACCCCACAGGGGGTCCGCCGCCGGCCCCCAGGCGCGCCGGGCGCTCTCGATCAATCGGGTCGGGTCGATCATGTGCGCGGCCCCGGCGGCGTGGACGTACAGGCGGGCCCGCGGGAACATCGCGGCCGCGGCCCCGAGCCCGCCCGCGTGGTCGAGATGGATGTGGGTCACCAGTACGCGGCGGACCTCCGCGGGGTCGACCCCGGCGCTGACCAGCCCCGCGCGCAGCGCCTCGCGGCAGGTCGTCGGCCCCGTCTCCACCAAGGTGAACCCCTCCTCTCCCGGCAGGAGGTAGCTCGCGACGAGGCCCTCGTGATCGCGGAAGCCCAGGTCGAGAAGCATCCGCCCCTCGCCGAGGTCCCGTGCCGTCGGTAGCCTCATCGCCCCCTCACAGTGCCGGATAGCCGAGCAGGAGGAGGGCGACCAGGCCGAGAGTGAAGACGAGCGCGGCGCCGAAGGAGACGGCCCAAAGCCCCCGGCTCCACCGGAGCACTTTGCGGCCGTCCAGCGGCCCGACGGGGAACAGGTTGAACGAGGCGAAGATCCCGTTGACGAGCGCGAGGAAGGTGAGGGCGACCCATAGATTGACGGAGTGGGTGAGCGGCCAGGCGAGGACGCTCGCTCCGAAGAAGACCCCCCCCTCCCCGAGATTGACGAGAGGGCCGGCGAGGCTCGTCTCGCCCCACTCCCGGCGGCTCCCCATCCCGCCGATCACCGTCGCGCCGGGAAGGGCGAACAGGAAGCCGAGGAGGGACGTGGCGATGGAGAGGAGCAGTCCGGCGGGCGACATCCGGAACTCCGCCCAGAAGCCGTGTCGCTGCGCGACGACCTTGTGGGCCATCTCGTGGGCGACGAACCCGGTGAGCGCGGCGACGGCGGCGATCCCGAGACCGACGGCGAAGTCGGAGAGGTCAAGATAGCCCGGTACCCCGCCGATCGAGACGCGGGCCCGGACGATCGCGATGTCGAGGGTCAGGACGAGGAACGCGACGATGAGATGGAAGATCTCGGTCCGGGACGTGGTGACCCGGTACGTCTCCCGCGGTGGGGGACCCCACAGTAGGTCCGGATTGGGGCGCAACCGCATCACGCCCGGCGGACCTCCTCCCGGTCGTCCCAGGGCTCGACGGGATACGGGGCGTGCGCGGGCCGCCCGTCGACCAGGCTCCGCACGAGCTCCACGCCATCCGCGAGGCGGGGGCCCGGGCGGCTGAAGTACGCCTCATCGGCGAGGAGGACCCGGGCCGTTCGGGCCAGGTGGCGGAGCCCGTTCCTCGCCTCGGGAGCGATCGCAATCTCTCTGCGCGTCCGCTCGACGGAGAAGCTGCAGGGGCTCACGACGACGAGATCCGGCCGCGCCGATCGGAGCGCCTCCCACGTCGTACGATGGGCGCCTTCGCCCGCGGCCGGGCCGATGGGAAGACCCCCGGCCGCCGCGATCAGGTCCGGGGTCCACAGGCCCGATAGGATCGGAGGGTCGACCCACTCGACGACCGCGACACGGGGGCGATGGGCGGGAGGGGCCGCCCGCGCTTCCCCGGCCCGACGCCGCAGCTCGCGCGCCAGCGCCCCGCCGGCCGGGGCGACGCCCAGCGCCGCCCCCAGACGCTCGACGCTCGCCCACACCTCCTCGAGGCGCGTCGGCGCGAACGAGACGATGCGGGGCGCCACGCCCGCCTTCCGGCAGCCATCGATCACCTCCGCGTCGGTGACCGAACAGACGCGGCAGAGGTCCTGCGTCAGGAGGAGGTCGGGGCGAAGCTCGGCCAACCGCTCCAGGTCGAGCGTGTACAGGCTTTCGCCGGATCGGAGGGACGCCCGCACGCGGGCGTCGATCTCGGCCGACGGGCGCCCGGCGTCCCGCTCGCGGGCGCGCATGACGACGGGAAGGCTCCGGACCACGGAGGGAAAGTCGCACTCCTCGCTCCGGCCGACGAGGTCGACGCCACGGCCGAGGGCGTGGACCATCTCCGTCGTGCTCGGAAGGAGCGAGATCACCCGCATCGCCCTAGGCCCCTGCGACGGCCGGCCACCCGAGCCGGCGTTACTTAGCTTTGCGGGGCCGCCGGGGTTTGCGTGGGGTCGCCTTGCGCCGCGCCGGCCGGGTCGGCGTCGCGGGTCCGGCCTCCGCCAACGGAACGGCCGGGGGGGCGGCCGCGGCCGGCGGAGGCGGTGGGGACGGCGGAGGGCGCGCTGGCGCCAGGGGCGTGATGCGGGGAGGCGGGGGGAGCCCGAGGTGGAGGCAGAACGCCCGCTCCCGCTCGGCATCGAGGCCGAGCGTGCGCGCGCGCTCCCGCTCGCTCGTCGCCGCCGCGGCCTCACCAGTCCGCTCGAGCGCGACGGAATGCAGGAACCGCATCGAGGGGTCCTCGGGCGTCGCCTCGAGCACCGTCTCGATCTCGGTCCGCGCGTCCGGCCAGCGGCTCTGGGCGATGAGCGCCGCGATGAGGTTCGCCCGGACCTCGATCCGACTGGGGACCTCGGTGAGGATCTCGCGGTAGGCCGCGACCTCCCGGTCGACCTGCCCGCCCGCCCCGAGGACCGCGGCCTTCCCGAGACGGGCGTCGAGGTCCTTCGGGTCGAGGGCGAGCACGCCGTCGAAGATGCGGTCGGCCTCGGTGATCAGGCCGAGGGCGAGAAGGGACCGTCCGATGCCGATACGCGCCGGGACGAACTCCGGCTTGAGCTCGTGGGCCTGGCGGTAGAAGCGCAGCGCGAGCGCCGGTACGCCCCAATCGAGCCAGGTGCGGGCCCGGCTCATGATGGTGTCGAGCTCGAGGGCGCTCGGGAGGAGGCGGGCGCGCGCGCCCGTCGGCGCCGGCCGCGGCTCGTCGCCCAGGTACTCGCCGAGACCCAGGCCCCGTACGAGCTCGTGGAACCGCCGGTCCTCGACGAGCGTCCCCTGGCGTCGGACGACCTCGGTCCCGAGGGCGAGCGGGAGCCGGCCCGGAGAGAGGACCACGAGGCGCGGAGGGGCGGTCGGGACCTCGTTGAACAGTTGCTGAATCGTCTGGAGGCTCGTGCGGTTCGGGTCCTCGAGGAAGGCGAAGAGGAACCCGTCGCTCGTCTTGAGCAGCAGCCCCTCCGGGATCCGGCGAACGGTGTCCATCCGCTGGCCCATCGCCTCGACGAGCCGGCTCACCAGTTCGACGAACTCCGGTGCCGCCATCGGCGAAGGATAGGCCCCACCGTTAAATAGGTAGAGACCTCGACGCGAAGGGCCGCCGTGAACTTCCAACAGCTCGTCGCCTACAAGCCTCAGATCGAGGCCGAGCTTCGCCGGCAGTACGCGAGCGCCCGGCGCTCGGCCCGGCCGGTGTTCCGCCCGTACCTCGACCTTCTTCGGGAGTACACCCTGCGCGGGGGAAAGCGCTTCCGGGCCCTTCTCGTGCTCGCCGGCTATCACCTCGCGACCCGGCGGGACCCGGCGCCGGTGCTCTCCGCCGCGGCGGCGCTGGAGCATTTCCAGAGCTGGATGCTGATCCACGACGACCTCATCGACCACTCCGAGGCGCGCCGGGGCGGCCCGACGCTCCACCGCTCGCTCGCTCGCCAGCACGCCGCGGAGGGGGGGCTGGGCGCGAGCGGGGAGTACGGGGTCGGGCTCGGCATCACCCTCGGCGACCTCGAAGAGCCGCTCACCGTCGCCGCCCTCCGGGCGCCCATCGTTCCGGAGCGACGGCGCGCGGACGCTCTCGCCGAGTACGTCCGCATGACCCGCGAGACCGCCTTCGGCCAGGTGCTCGACATCCGCAACGGCTCGCGGCCGGTCCCCGAGGTGCGGGAGCAGGACGTCCTCCTGGTCCACGAGCTCAAGAGCGCCTTCTACACCGTCGCCTGTCCGCTCCGCATCGGCGCGAGCCTGGGCGGGGCTCCCGCATCGTTGATGCGTCGCCTCGAGGAGATCGGCGTCGACCTCGGCATCGCCTTCCAGCTGCGCGACGACGTGCTCGGCGCGGGGCTCGGTCCCGGCGACCCGGGGAAGAGCGCGAACGACCTGCTGGAGGGAAAGCGCACCCTGCTCGTCGTCCGGGCCTGGGCCGAGGCGGACGTCGAAGGACGGGCGCTCATCGACCGGGTCCTCGGGCAGCCGGGGGCCCCGCGCGCGGAGGTGGACGCCCTGCGCGAGCTTCTGCGCACGTCGGGAAGCCTCGCCTACTCCGAGCGGAAGATCGCCGGGCTCCGGCAGAGGGCGTCGCGGCGGATCGCGTCGTGCCCCGGAGTCGACCGCGCGGGGCGCGGGCTGCTCGAGGAGATCGGGGACCGCCTCGTCGACCGGTCGGTCTAGCCCTCTACGCGGAGGGCCCGCCCCCGGGCGAGACGCCGGCGGCCTGGAGCGCGTCGGAGAGCTCCTTCTGCATGGTGGTGTAGCGCTCCTTGAGATGGTTCTCCTGCCGCTCGAGCGCCTTGACGCGGACCTCGAGGGTCTCCTTCTCCTCGGTCAGGAGGTCCTCGACCTCCTTGCGGCCCTTGGCCCGGACCAGGAGGCTCCCGATCGGGCGGTAGATCGGCGCATCCTCGGGAACCGTGCGGATCTCCTCGAGGGTATGGGAGGTCTCGCGGAGCTTGAGGTCCATCTGCAGGCGCTGCTGGGAGAGGGTCGTGAGGTCCTGCTGGAGCCGCTGGAACTGGCGGAGATCGTTCTGGAGCTTCGCGGGGATCGCCACGTCGTCTCGAGACCGTGGGGCCCTCAAAAGCGCTTCGGGGCGCTCACGCGGGTTCGCCGGTCGCGGCCGCCACGGCCGCCTCGGTCGACTCGGCGAGGTCGACCCATCCCAAGTACGTGTTGAGCGCGGCCCGCAGTGCCCCGGTGTCCCGGGCCTCGATGTGGAGGGCGATCGAGCCGGACGCGGGACGGGAGATCGCCGAGCGGGCGCGCGGGACCTCGCGCGCGGCCTCGGGCACGAGGGCGGCGATGAGCCGGTCGGCCGACGCTCGGGAGGGCCGTCGGACGGTGAGGACCGCCGTCCAGGCGACGGACGGGCTCACCGGGCGAGCTCCGATTCGAGGTGGGCGAGGACGCGGTCCGTCTTCTCCGCCGCGGCCCGCACGTACCGGGCCGGGTCGAGGAGCTCGTCAATATCGGTCGGACCGAGCACGGCGAGAACCCGGGGGTCGGCCTTCGCGCGGGCGGCGAGGCTCGCTCCCGGGCCCAGATCGCGCGAGAGGGCGCGGAGGATCTCGTGGGCATCGGCCCGCGCGAGGCCCCGGCCGGTCAGGGCGAGCATCAGGTTCTCGGTCATCACCGCACCGCCGGCCTGACGGAGGTTCTCGCGCATCCGTTCCACGTCCACGTGGAGTCCGCGGAACACCTGGGCGAGCTTGCGCAGGATGTCGTCGGTCAAGACGAGGGCGTGGGGGAGGACCACCCGCTCGTTCGCCGAGTTCGCGAGGTCGCGCTCGTGCCAGAGGACCATGTTCTCCAGGGGAGGGAGCGCGAACGCCCGGATGAGCCGCGCGAGGCTCGTCACGTTCTCCGAGAGCATCGGGTTGCGCTTCTGGGCCATCGTCGAGGACCCGACCTGCTGGCGTTCGTCGAACGCCTCGCTCACCTCGCCGATCTCGGAGCGCTGCAGATTGCGGACCTCCGTCGCGAGGCGCTCGGCCGTGCCCGCGATGAGCGCGAGCAGGTTGGTCAGCTCGGCAATCCGGTCACGGCCGACGATCTGCGTGGGCGCCTCGTCGGCGGTCAGCCCGAGGCGGTGCATCGTCCCCGCCTCGACCTCCGCGGCCCGCTCCCCGAAGCCCGCCCCGGTCCCGACGGCCCCGGCCATCTTCCCGACGGCGATGCGCGGGCGGGCCTCGTCGAGCCGGCGGCGGTGCCGTAGGACCTCCGCGGCCCCGACCGCCATCTTGTAGCCGAAGCTCAACGGCACCGCGTACTGACCGTGCGTCCGCCCCACCTCGGCCGTATCCCGATGGGTCCGGGCCTGGAGGATGAGGGCCGCGGCGAGGTCCGTGAGCCCCTCGCGCACCCCTTCGATCGCGTCGCGGAGCTCGAGGGCGAGCGCGGTGTCGCTGATGTCCGCGGACGTCGCGCCGAAGTGGACCCACCGGCCGGCCGGGCCGGCCTTCTCGGCGAGAGCGCGGGTGATGGCCATCACGTCGTGGCGAAGTCCGGCCTCGAGCTCATCGACCCGGGCGAGGGTGACGGAAGGGCCCTCGGCCGCGGCGCCGATCGCCCGGGCGGCTTCCGGGGGGATCAGGCCGAGCTCGGCCTGCGTCGCCGCGAGCGCCGCTTCGACCTTGAGCGCTCGTCTCAGCCGGGCCTCGCGGGAAAATAGCGCCCGGAACTCGGGCCGGCCGTAGCGGAACTCGAGCGGGCAGATCGCGTCGGCGGTGCCGGCGTGCACGTCCCGCGAGCCGGGGGTGGCTATATATGGCTACCCGCGCCCGGTGCGTGACGCGCCGGGCTCCGGCCCGACGGCGGTTTTAACCCGTCCCCGGTCCGCCCGGTGTAGGGAGGTCGCCTACGGCGCGCACGCTCGTCGCTCTGGGGGGGAACGCGCTCCAGCGGGCCGGCCGGCCGGCGACCTGGGGAGAGACCGTCCGCCAAGTGCGCGCTACGGCGGCCGCCCTCGCGCCGCTTGCCGCGGAGGGTCACGCGCTCGTCCTGACCCACGGCAACGGCCCCCAGGTCGGGGGCCTCCTCCGCCAGAACGAGCTCGCCGAGCGGGAGGTCCCGCCCCGGCCGATGGATGTCCTCGGGGCGGAGACGGAAGGCCAGATCGGCTATCTCGTCCAGCAGGAGCTCGCGAACGCGCTCGCCCGCGCCCACGTTGCGCGGACCGTCGTGACCCTCATCACGCGCATCGAGGTCTCGCGGCGTGACCCCGCGTTCCGGCATCCGACGAAGCCCGTCGGGCGGTACTACTCCGAGGGTGAGGCGCGGATCCAACGCAAGCGGGAGGGCTGGCAGCTCGTCTACGACGGCGCCCGGGGGGGCTGGCGACGCGTCGTCCCGTCGCCGGAGCCCCGCCGTTGGCTCGAGGGGGAGCTCGTGCGGCAGCTCCTCGATCGCGGCGGCGGGGACTCGTGGATCCCGATCCTCGCGGGCGGGGGCGGCATCCCCGTCGTCGCGCGCGGTCGGGGGCAGTACGAGGGGGTCGAGGCCGTCATCGACAAGGACCTCACCGCGGCGCTCCTCGCCCGCGAACTTTCCGTGGAGACCCTCGCGATCGTCACCGACGTCCCGTCGGTCGCCGTGGGCTTCGGCCGGCCGTGGGAGCGATGGCTCGGTGAGGTCCGGGCCGCCGAGCTCGCCGACCATCTCGCGCGGGGAGAGTTCGGCGAGGGGAGCATGGCCCCCAAGGTGCGCGCCGGCCTACGGTTCCTGGCCGCCGGGGGACGGCGGGTCGTGATCACCGATGTCCCTTCGCTCGGACGCGCCCTCCGCGGCGAGGCCGGCACGCGGGTCGGACGCGACTAGGTCGCGGCGCGGCCGGTGCACGGCCCGATGGACCCCGCTCCCGTACTGGAAGGCGCGCTTGGGGCGCTCGCAGATCGACCCCGGGAGACCCAGGTCCCGGGCGAGGCGGCGCAGGCCGGGTTTCGACACCGTCGGGGTGGGGAGCGGCGGGGGGTCGTCGCGGACCGCCGCGAGGACGGCCGCATCGAGGAACGGAGCGCGCAGCTCTCGCCCCAGACGGGCGGCGATGCGATCGGCGCGCGGCCCGTCCTCCCGTTCGACGCGCAGGAGATCGGCCGACGCGCTCTGCCGCACGACGCCCGGGACCATGGTGCGGTAGCGGGCGTAGCCGTAGAACAGCTCGTCGGCGCCTTGCCCCCACAGGACCCGCCGGTCCGGCGCCTGGCCGACCAGGACCGCGGTGCCGAGGGCGACGCTGTAGTAGGGCTCGCGCAGGCCACCGAGCTCGTCCGCGAATATCGCCGCGACGTCCCGTACCTGCTCCTCCGTCACCAGCGCCTCGGTCAGGGGCAGGCCGAGCCCTTGCGCCCCGGCGCGCGCGGCCGCACGATCGCGGGCCCCCTCGGTCCCGACCACGAGCAGGGTCACCGCGGCGAAGCGGCGGGCGAGGTGCGCGATGATCGAGGAGTCGACGCCCCCCGAGTACAGTACGGTGAGGCGGTCCACCCCGCCGGCCGCGGCCTGGACGGCGCGAAGGAGCGCCCCGGCCAGCCGCGGGCCGCTCTTCCCCCCGTCGGGGCCCACCCCCCCGGGTTCCATGACGGGAGGCCCGAGGGGGTCCACGGTCAATGACTTATCTGCGACGCCGGTGCCCGGCCGCCGTGGTCGACGCATCGCAGGTCGAACGTTCGCGGCCCCGCCCGGGGCCCGCCCGCCGCCGTGCCGTGTTCGTCGATCGCGACGGAACGCTCAACCCCGACCTCCACTACCTGGCCGACGCCGCCCGGCTCGAGGTCTACGCCGGCGTAGCCGAGGGGATCCGGCTGCTGCGCGCCCACGGCTATCTCATCGTCTGCGTCACGAACCAGTCCGGGATCGAGCGCGGGTTCTACACCGAGGAGGAGGTCGGGCGGATCCATGCCCGCCTCAACGAGATCCTCGGACGCGACGGGGCGCGGGTCGACGCGTTCTACTTCTGCCCTCACGCGCCCGAGGCCGGCTGCGACTGCCGCAAGCCGGGCATCGCGCTGTTCGAGCGGGCGCAGCGCGACCTCGGGCTCTACCTGCCGGCCAGCGCCATCGTGGGCGACCGGTCGCTGGACATCGAGGCCGGAAGCCGCCTCGGCCTCTTCACCGCCCTCGTCCCGTCGCGCGGCCACGAGCGCGAGATCGCCCGCGAGCTTGAGGACCGCCACCTGGCCGCCGACGTGGTCGCGCCGTCGTTCCGGGCCGCGGCGCACCGCCTCCTCGCCCACGGCTGACCCTTTCGCAAAGCTTCTATGCGGAGGTCCTCCTCGGTCGCGGGGCCTGTGCGTGGTTCTTCCACTCCTTGAGGCCGCCGTGGGCATCGCGCTCACGGCCGGCCTCGCCATCGCGGCGGTCGCGGCGCGTGCCCTCACCCCGGCCGCGGCCACGGCGGCCGCGGTCTTCGGCTCGGTGATCGTCGTCCTCGCCGGCTTTCCCTACCTGCTCCTGCTCGTCCTGTTCGTGGTCGCGAGCGTCCTCGCGACGCGCTACGCGTTTGAGGAGAAGCAGCGACGCAACGTCCAGGAAGGGGTGCACGGCGAGCGGGGGATCTCGAACGTGCTCGCCCACGTCCTCCTCCCGACGGCCCTCGTCCTCATCGCGACCGTCGGCCCGCACGCGCTTCCCGACGTGTCGCTCTACGTCCTCTTCGCCGCCGCCCTCGCCTTCGGCACCGCCGACACGTTCGCGAGCGAGTTCGGCGTCCTCGCCGGGCGCGCCCGGAGCATCCTCACGATGCGGCCCGTTCCGGCCGGGACGAACGGGGGGGTCTCCGGGATCGGGCAGCTCTGGGCGCTCGCGGGCGCGCTCGCGACGGGGGTCGCGGCGGCCGCGCTCGCCCTCGCGTTCGCCGCCCCGCTGCCGCGCCCCGGCCTCCTCGTGTTCGGTGCGACGGCCGCGGGGTTCCTCGCCTGCCAGGTCGACAGCATCCTCGGCGAAGCGCTCGAGAACCGGGGCCTCCTGACGAAGGGAACGACGAACCTCGCCGGGATGCTCTCGGCGATCCTGATCGCCCTCGCGTTCCTCGCCGTCGCGGGGTCCCCGCTGTGAGCGCGGCATCGCGGCCGACGGGGAGCGTCGTCCTCCTGTCGGGGGGGATGGACAGCGCGACCTGCCTCGCCCTCGCCGCGCGCGACGATCCGCCCGTGCACGCCCTCACGATCCTCTACGGCCAGCGCCACGCGCGGGAGGTCGCGGCGGCCCGCGCCCTGGCGGCCCGCTACCGTGTCGCGAGCCATACCGTGCTTCGGCTGCCGCTCGGCAGCCTCCTTGCCTCGTCGCTGACCGACCGCCGTCGCCCGATCCCGCGCGGCCGATCCCGGCCCCGCGGGGCCATTCCCTCGACCTACGTCCCGGCGCGGAACACCGTGCTCCTGGCGATCGCCCTCGGGCTCGCCGAGAGCCGGCGCGCCGGGGCGATCTACCTCGGGGTCAACGCCGTCGACTACTCCGGCTACCCCGACTGTCGACCGGAGTTCCTGCGCGCGTTCACCCGGCTGGCGCGGCTCGCGACCCGGGCGGGGGTCGAGGGGCCGGGCGCGCCGCGGATCGTCGCGCCGCTGCTGCGGTGGAGCAAGGCCGAGATCGTCCGGCGGGGCGAGCGCTTGGGCGTCCCATGGGCGCTCACCTGGAGCTGCTACGTGGGTGGTCGACGGCCCTGCGGCCGGTGCGACAGCTGCCGCCTGCGCGCGAAGGGGTTCGCCGAGGCCGGGGTGGCCGACCCGACCCTCGGCGCCGGTCGACGCCGCCCGGCGTCGCGCCCTACGCGGTGAGCTGCGACGTGCAGTTCGGGCAGCGCGTCGCCTTGAGGGAGATCTGCGTAATGCAGTACGGGCACTCCTTCGTCGCCGCCGCGGCCGGCGGGGGCGCGTTGCGGCTCTTGAACTTCTGATACGGCCGGACGATCAGGAAGAACATCACCAGCGCGATCGTGACGAAGCCGATGATCGCGTTGATGAACGCACCGTAGAGGATCGGGCTGCCGTTGATGGCGACCGAGAAGCTCGAGAAGTCGGCCTTCCCGGGAATCCCGATCAGGCCGTTGATCACGTCGTTGACCAGCGCGGTGATGACCGCCTGGAACGCGAGGCCGATCACCACGGCGACCGCGAGTTCGATCACGTTGCCCTTCAGGGTGAAGTTCTTGAAGTCCTCCCAGATACCCATGTTCCTCCCCCTCCGGGGGGCGAATGGCGACCGGTCCGGCCCCTCTTAAACTATCGGTCAGACCCGGCTACATCCGCTCGAGGGGGGAGAGGCCAAGCAGGTCGAGGGCGTTGCCGAGGCCCTGGCGGGCCGCGGCGACGAGGGCGAGTCGGCTCGCGCGCTCCTCCCCGGCCTTGATCACGGGCGTGCTCTCGTAGAAGCGGTTGAACTCCTCGGCGAGCTGATGGGCGAAACCGGCGAGAGCGTGCACGTGCGTCGTCCGTGCCACGCGCGCGACGACCCCCGGCAGGAGCGAGAGCCGCTTGATGAGGGCGCGCTCGGGCGGCGTCGCGAGGCGGTCCACATCGAACGGCCACGGCCCGGCGTCGCCGTCGGCCTTGCGCAGGATGCTCGAGGCCCGGGCGTACGAGTACTGGAGGAAGGGGCCGCTGCGTCCCTCGAAGCTCAGGGCGTCCTCCCACCGGAAGGCGACGGTCTTGTCCGGCGCGACACGGAGGATGTGGTAACGGACCGCCGACGCGGCGATCGTCCGGGCGACCTGCGCGACCTCGTCGGGCGCCATGTCCTCCCGCCGCGCGAGGATCTCGGCCCGGGCGCGGATCTCCGCCTCGTCGAGGAGGTCGTCCAGGTAGACGGCCTTCCCGTGGCGCGTGCTCATCCGGCCTCCCCCGCTGTCGGGGACGGTGATGTCCTGGTAGATCACGAACTCCGGGCGCCGCGTCTCACCGATCTCGGTGAGGAGCGCCTCGAGGGTCCGCGCGTGCAGATGGTGGTCCTGGCCGAGGACGTCGATCACCCGCGGGAACCGACCGAACTTCTCCAGGTGGTAGGCGACGTCGCGCGTCGCGTAGAGGGTCGTCCCGTCGGCCCGCGCGACGATGACGCGCGCGCTCTCCTTGGGGAGACCGTAGTCGCCCGCGTCGATGGCGGCGGCGCCGTTCGGCTCCGTGACGGCGTGGGGGGCGGCCGCCAGCCGCTCGACCACGCGGTCGACCTCGCCGGAGGAAAGGAACCGGGACTCCCAGACGAGCTCGTCGAAGCGTATGCCGACCCGGGCGAGCGACGCGAGCATGCCCTCGAGGACCTTCGTGACGAGCTCGTGGTGGCGCGCCGGGGGGTGACCGGACTCGAGCGCCCGGGAGAGGGCCTGCACCTCGGCCGCGGCCTCGGGGTGGGTCTTGAGGTACTGGCTCACGGCCGGGTACGGCCGGCCGAGGCGGCGGTCGGCGCGCTCGTCCGGGTCGTCGACCGCCGGCAGGACCGCCCGGATCTCCTCGGGCCACTCGGCGACCGGCTTCGACCAGATCCACGTGACCATCGCGGCCTGGCGTCCGACGTCGTCGACATAGTACTGGGAGGTGACGGGAGCTCCGGTCGCCCGGAGGACCCGCGTGAGCGTGTCGCCGATGATCCCGTTGCGGACCCGCCCGACGTGGAACGGTCCGGTGGGGTTGGCGCTCGTGTGCTCCACGCAGACCCGCGCCCCCGCGAGGTCGAGGTGACCGTACCTCGGTCCGCGCTCGAAGATCGACCGCAGCGTGGTCGCCGCGAGGTCCCGCGGCTCGGCCGCGACGTTGAGGAACGCCCCGACCGGCCGCGGGGGGGAGAGTCCGGCAAGCGCCGGCATCGCTCCGGCGATCTCGCGGGCCAGCTCGGACGGATCGCGGCCGACCGCCTTCGCGGCCCGATGCAGCGGGAACGCCAGATCGCCGTGCTCGCTCCCGGACCAGTCGAGCTGGAGCGCGACCTGTTCGGGAGTCGCGGAGACGCCCCGCGCGGCGAGCGCATCGGCGAGCGCACGGACCAGGTCGCCCTCGAGGGCGGCCCACGGGTCGGCCGGCGACTGTCCGGAACCGTCCGCGCCGCGCGTCGCCATCCTCCTCGGGAGCAATCCTAAAGCGGGCCGTCTTTCATAACGGTTCTCCCGGCATGGCGGTCATTCTCGTTCGCTACGGCGAGCTCGCGCTCAAGTCCCCTCCCGTACGACGGGAGTTCGAGCGCGCCCTCTCCCGCAACATCCTCGAGCAGTTCGTTGCGGCGGGGACGAGCTGCCGGTTGCGATCCGATCGGGGCCATCTGTACGTCGAAGCGGAGGACGGCCGCGCGGCGATGCGCCTGCTGCGGCGGGTCTTCGGGGTCACCTCGGTCAGCGAGGTCCGCGAGGTGGCGACGGAGCGCGCGGCGATCCGAGCGGCGCTCTTCGAGATCGCGGATACGGTCCTCGTGCCCGGCGCGCGGTTCGCCGTCCGCGCACGTCGGACCGGTCAGCATCCGTTCACGAGCCAGGAGCTCGCCCGGGACCTGGGGGGCGACCTCCTCGAGCGCTACGCCGACCGCGGGCTCCGCGTCGACCTCACGCACCCCGAGGTCGAGCTGACGGTCGAGGTCCGCGACCAGCGCACCTATCTTTCCACGGGGCGGGAGCGCGGGCCGGGCGGTCTTCCGCTGGGGGTCGCGGGGCGAGTCGTCGCTCTCGTGGACGGCCCGCGCGGCGCCCTCGGAGCGTTCCTCATGATGAAGCGCGGGTGCCGATGCGCCTGCGTGATCTCCCCCGCCGGCGCCCCCGCGGCGGAGGAGGTGCTCTCCCGCCTCGACCCCAAGGGGACCCGGCGGGTCGCCGGGCCGGACCCGCAGGCCCTCGAGGCCGGCGTCCGGGAAGCGGCGGAAATGGGCCATGTCGACGGGATCGTGCTCCCGCTCCGGGTGGAAGACTACCCCGAGGCGCGCGCGCGGTGGGGCGACCGGGTCGTCTTCTCCCCAACGGTCGGGCTCAGCGACGAGGAGGTGGAGGACCGCTGGCGCGGAATCGAGGAGCTCGTAGCGTAGGGCCGGCGGTGCGCCCCTTCGTGCTCGACGACGCGACACCGGCACCGCGGCCGACCGCGCCGTCCCCGGTGTCCGACCCTGCCGCCACCGAGTCGCCACGGGCCCGGCTCGACGAGCGGGTCCGCCGCTGGCTTGAGGAGCGCGAGCGCTACGAGCAGCGGCAGGCCGCGGCCGACTCCGCCGACCCCGCCGGACCGACCTCCAAATAGGCGGACGGGTTCCCGTCCGAGATGTCGGTCGGCGCGGGCGGGGCCCCCGGCGCGGAGGGCGCCCTCCTCCCGCGGGAGCGGTCCACGCTCGCGGCCCTCGTGGACACACTGCTTCCGCCGGTCCCCGCGACCGGCGCGGGGAGCCCGTGGCCGTCCGGCCGCGCGCTGGGGGTCGATGCCGAGATCTCCGAGCTCGTCGCGCAGGAGTTCTCCCCGACCCAGCGGGCCGAGTTCCGTCGTCTCCTCGCCACCGTCGATTCTCCGCTGCTGAACCTCATCCTCGGCGGGAGACCGGTTCGCTTCTCGGCGCTCGACGCCCGGGCTCGGGAAGAGTACCTGTTCCGATGGGCCGCCAGCCGTCTCGGGGTCAAGCGCCGAGGGTTCCAGGCGATCAAGCGCCTCGCCCTCTTCCTCTACTACGGCCGGGAGCGGCCCGATCGCGACAGCATCCGGTCGGCGATCGGCGTTCGGCCGACCGTCGTGGTCGCCCCGGCTCCGCCCTCCCGGCACCGGCCGGTCGCGGTGACGGGACCGGTCGACATCGCCTGCGATGCCGTGGTCGTCGGGAGCGGGGCCGGCGGCGCCGCGATCGCGGCCCGCCTCGCCCGGTCCGGTCACTCCGTGGTCGTGCTCGAGGCCGGACCCTGGCGCGAAGGGGCGACGTTCCCGCGCGAGGAGGTGGACGCCTACTCCCGCCTGTTCCACGCCCGCGGCCTTCTCACGACGCGCGACCTCTCCGTCACGATCCTCGCCGGGGCGACGGCGGGGGGCAGCACCACCGTCAACTGGATGACCTGCCTCGAGCCACCGGCCCCGGTTCGAGCGGAGTGGGCCGCGGCCGGTCTGACGCAGGCAACGGGCGCCGGGTTCTCGGCCCTCCTGGCCGAGGCCGCCGCGCGTATCCACGTCACGGACTCGGAGAGCTCGGTCAACCCTCCGAACGACGTGCTGCGCCGCGGCTGCCTCGCCCTGAACTATGTTCCCGGCACGGACTTCGACGTCATCCGGCGGAACGCCGACGGCTGCGAGGGCCGCTGCGGGGTCTGCGTCTTCGGTTGCCCCTGGGACGCGAAGCGCTCGGCCCTCGTGACGTTCCTCGCCGACGCCCTCTCATCCGGCGCGCGCCTGTACTCCCAGACCCGCGTCCAGTCGATCGAAGTGTCGGGCGGGAGGGCGACGGGCGTTCGGGGGGTCTTCCGCGACGGCCGCACCGAGCACCCCGTGCGCGTGCGGGCGCGCGCGGTCGTCGTCGCCGGTGGCGCCGTGCAGACCCCCGCGCTCCTTCAGGCGTCGGGGGCCGGCCCGTCGGGGGTGGGCCACGGGCTCCGCCTGCATCCGACGACGGCCGTCTTCGCCGAGTACCCCGAGCCGATGCGGATGTGGGAGGGACCGATGCAGACGATATTCGTCCGGCGGTTCACCGCCACCGACCCCGCGCTCCACGGCCCCTGGATCGAAAGCGTTCCGGCCCATCCGGGGCTCGCGGCGTCCGCCCTTCCGTGGACCTCGGCCGCCGACCATCGGGACCGCATGCTCCGGATCGAGCGGGCCGCGGCCTCGATCGTCCTCGTCCGGGACGTCGGGGAGGGACGGGTCCGGGCGGACGCGACCGGGCGTCCCCTCCTCGAGTACCGCCTCACGACGGCCGACCGTGATCACCTCCTTCAGGGGATGGTGGAGACCGCGCGGATCCACCGGGCGGCCGGCGCGCTGCGGATCGCCACGCTTCACGCCGGCGGTCTTTCCGCCGGCGACGGGCGGCGTCCGGTCACGGCCTCCGAGTTCGACGCGTTCGAGTCCGAGGTGTGGCGCCGCGGCGTGCGGGAGAACGACGTGGCGCTCTTCTCGGCCCACCCCACGGGCTCGGCGCGCATCGGCACGGACCCGGCGCGGTCCGCCTGCCGTCCTACCGGTGAGGTCCACGGGGTCAACGGGCTTTGGGTCGGGGACGGCAGCCTTCTCCCGAGCGCACCCGGGGTCAACCCGATGCTGTCGATCTACGCGGTCGCGCTCGGGACGGCGGGACACATCGACGCCGCGCTTCGCCGATAGGCCCCCTCCGGGCGGCGCGCCCGGGGGGAACCCAAGGCGTTAAGAACCGTGCCTTGGTGAGTCGGACCGACCTCTCGGAGGCCGTATGCCGCATTGGTCCGTGACCGGTAGCTTCCTGGCCCGCCGCGACGACTGGCAGCGCTTCACGAAGAGCTGCGAGGCGCCCTCGGCCGAGCTCGCGCGCGAGTGGGCGCTCAGCGAGATCGGCGGCTGCCACGGCGTGCCGCGCGCCCGCATCCGGATCGAGAAGGTCCACGAGGTCGCCCAGTGAGCGCGGCCGCCCCCGAGATGACCGAGCAGCAGGTCCAGGAGGACCTCGTCCGGCTCGACACCTACCGGGGCCAGCTCAACGCGATGCTCCAGCAGCACCAGTACCTGACGGCGTCCCGCGCCGACCATTTGCGGGCCCGCGAGTCGCTGGAAGGGCTCGACCGCCTCGGGGACGACGGCGAGCTCCTCATCCCCATCGGAGGGGAGACCTATGTCCACGGCGCGGCGACCCCGAAGACGAAGGTGGTGATCGGGATGGGCTCCGGCCTCGTGGTCGAGCTCGAACGCCCGAAGGCGATCGAGATCCTCGCCGACCGTCTCGGCAAGATCGACCGCGCGACCCAGGACCTGGAGAGCCAGATCCGCACCCTCGAGGAGCGGGTCCAGCTCATCTCCCAGCGCATCGACCGACTTTCGCGCGGGGACTCCGGCGAGCCGGGAGCGACGGCCGCGGACGATGTGGGCGGCGATTAAGGCCCGCCTCGGGTTGGGCTCCCCGCCGCCGAAGGCGTCGTCCCCCGCGGCGCCGGCCCCGGCCGCCGCCGCGGAGGGGCCCTCGCCGTTCGCCGAAGGCTTTGGCGGCCGCCGGCTCACGGCGGGGACCGTCGTGGACGTCCTCGACGACCTCGAGATCGTCCTGCTCCAGTCCGACGTCGCGCTGCCCGTGATCGAGAAGATGCGCCGGGACCTGCGGAAGGAGCTCTCGGGCCGCAAGCTGCGCTGGGGAGTGGACGCGGAGTCGGCGATCCGCCACGGGCTCGAATCGTCGGTGCGGCAGGTCCTCGCGAAACCGGGGATCGACCTCGTCGCGACGATCCGGGCCCATCAGCCGAAACCGTACGTCATCCTCTTCGTTGGGGTCAACGGCACGGGGAAGACCACCACCGTCGCGAAGATCGCCGGGCGCCTTCGGGACGCCGGGCTCAAGGTCGTCATCGCCGCGGGCGACACCTTCCGGGCCGGGGCGATCGAGCAGCTCCTCGTCCACGGCGAGCGCCTCGGCATCCGCGTCATCCGCCAGCAGGAAGGCTCCGACCCGGCGGCCGTCGCCTTCGACGCCCTCGAGCACGCGCGCGCGAAGGGCGTCGAGGTCGTGCTGGTCGACACCGCGGGCCGTCAGCACACCAACGAGAACCTCGTCCAAGAGGCGAAGAAGATCCGCCGGGTCGCCGCGCCCAACCTGACGCTGTTCGTGGGCGATGCGCTCTCGGGCAACGACGTCGTCGAGCAGGCCCGCCTCTTCGAGGAATCCCTCGGGATCGATGGTCTCGTCCTCACGAAGCTCGACGCCGACGTCAAGGGCGGGGCGGCCCTGTCGGCGACGTTCGTCACCGGAAAGCCGATCCTGTTCGTGGGGGTGGGCCAGGGCTACGCCGACCTCGCCCCGTTCGACGTCGACTGGATGATCGCCCGGCTCTTTGCGGAGGGGACCGCCGGGTGACGGCCGAGGTCGAGGTCGTCCTTGTCCGGCCCAAGGAGGACGGGAACGTCGGGGCCGTCGCCCGGCTCGCCCGGAACTTCGGGGCCGCCCGCCTCGTGTTCGTCGCGCCGCGCGCCGGTCTCGGCCCCGAGGCCCGGCGGCGCGCCATGGGCGGTCTCGGCCTGCTCTCGGCCGCCCGCGTCGTCCCGACCTTCGCCGAGGCGATCGCGGGAGCGGACCTCGTCGTCGGCACGACGGACCTTTCTACGGGGCGCTCCACGGCGTATCTCCGCCGCTCGGTGAGCCCGGAGCGGCTCGGCGAGATGGTGCGCCCGATCGTGGGGCGCGTCGCGCTCGTCTTCGGTCCCGAGGACAACGGCCTCGACCGCGACCAGCTGCACGCCTGCGACCTGCTCGTGCACGTGCCGGCGCGCCGGGAGTTCCCGACCCTCAACCTCTCCCACGCCGCCGGTATTGTCCTCTACGCCGTCCACCGGGCCCTGTCGCTCGACGCGAGCGAAGAGAGCACGCCCGCCCCGGAGGTCCTCAGCCTGAACGGCCGCGAGAAGGAGCTCCTCCTCGCCCGTATCGCCGAGCTCGCCGCCCGGACCGGATATCCGGCCCACAAGCGGCCGGGGCTCACGCTCCTGTTCCGCCGCGTACTCGGCCGCTCGACGCCGACGGAGGCGGAGTACCGCATGATGCTCGGGTTCCTACGCAACATCGACCGAAGCCTCGGTCGGAGGGGTCATGGCAGAAGCAGCTGACTGGGTACGGGTGCGCGGCATGGGTCGGGAGCGGTTCGCGGGATACTTCGTCGACTACCTCGCCACGCTCGGCTATTCCGTCGAGCGGAGCGAGTCGACCGAGCCGGCCGAGACCCGGCTCACGGCGCGCCTTACCCGGATGAACCCGGCCCTCCCCGAGGGGGCGCGCGAGCTCCGCTTTTGCCTGACCCCGACGAGCGGCGGGGCCTCCGTCGTCTGGGAGCACCCCACCTCCGTCGCCGACTCCGAACGTGGGCGGATGGACCGCCTCCAGCGCGAGCTGCTGGCCCACCTCATCCGCGCGGTCTCCACCGAGAGCCACGCGACGGCGAAGGTCTCGGCGGCGCCGGTCCCCCGGCTCCCTTGGTTGCCGCCGGCCGCCGGATCGTTCCGCACATCGGCAGCTTTATAATAGGCCCGTGGGTCCCCCCGCCCGCTCCCCATGGCCGAGTCCCTCTACCACCACATCAGCTCCGCGTTCCGCGAGACCCAGGGCCCGGAGGGCGCCACGCTCCGCCACGAGCGCCTCCTCGCCTGGCGACGGGAAACGACGGTAACGCGGCTCGAGCGGCCGACCCGGCTCGACCGGGCGCGGGCCCTCGGCTACCGCGCGAAGGGCGGCTACGTCCTCGTCCGGGTCCGCGTCCGCCGCGGGGGCCAAGGCAAGCGGGCGATCATCGCCGGCCGCCGCCCGAAGCGCAAGGGTATCCTTCGGATGACCCTCGCGAAGAGCCTCCAGCGGATCGCCGAGGAGCGGGCCCAGAAGCACTACCCGAACCTCGAGGTCCTCAACTCCTACTGGGTCGGGGAGGACGGCAAGCAGAAGTTCTTCGAGATCGTCCTCGTGGACCCGTCGCACCCGGAGATCCTCGCGGACCCGAAGATCCGCTGGATCGCCGCACCGTCCCAGAAGGGGCGGGTCTTCCGCGGCCTCACCCGTGCCGGTCGCGACAGCCGCGGGCTGCGCTGGAAGGGAAAGGGCGCCGAGCGGATGCGTCCGTCGCGGGCGCGGAACCGCCGGCCGTACCGCCGGACCCAGACGAAGGTCATCCCGTAGGCGTCGGGCTAGCCGCGCTCGATCTCGCCGAGGAAGTGCTCGAGCGGGGCCCCGGCCCGGTCGGCGGTCCGCCGCGCCCAGCCGGCGAGGCCCTCGACATGGGAGACCTCGCCGCGCAGGACCCGGGCCAGCTCCCGACGGAAGTCGAGGTCGAGGTCGATCGAGGACGGCCCGAGGAAGTCCCGGAGGCGGCGGGCGAAGTGCCCGCCCTCGGTGTCCCAGTCGGTGAGGACGATCACCCGCTGCACCCCCTGGGTCAGTCCCTCGGCCACGGCGGCCAGGCTCTGGCCGCGGTGGATGAGCCGGATCGGTCCGGGGACCCTCAGCCGACGCAACGAGCGCCGGTCCCGGTCCCCCTCCACCAGGATGACGGTGCCCGGCTCCGCGCTCGCGCGGAGGAGCCGCTCCCACAGCTCGAGGAACTCCGGCCAGACGGCGATCCGCTGCGCCGATTCGACCATGCGTCGTCCGAGGGAGCGGGCCCGGGAGGGGCCGACGGCCGGTAGCCGCGGCCGGCCTTAACCCTCCCGGGCGATCCCGCTCCCGGCGCGCGGACGGGCCCCCCGACCGGGCCCGTCGGGCGATCGCGCGACGAGCCGGGGCGCGCCGCGCGCGACCGCTTAAGAGCCGGCCACCCCATCCCCCGGGGCCCGTGACGGACCAGTACACGCGCCTTCTCGAGTGGCGACGGGCCGAGGCCTCCTCCCGCGGGCTCGCGAAGCTTCCGCACGATTTCTACGCCACGACGCGGACCTACCTGGCCGAGGCTCGCCGCCTCTTCGAGTCCGAGCTGCGGGCGAATCCGTCGGGAAAGAAGGGGGAGCTCGCCCGCCAGACCTACCAGCGGGCCGGCCAGGTCGCGCGCGATGTCGTCGAGGCGCGGATGACGAAGGTGCTGTCGCTGGCGTTCCAGGCGAGCGTCGGGGGGGCGAAGGACCTTCCGAACGCCCTTCCCGAGGAGCGGAGCCTGTTCGACGGCCTCCTCGATCGGCTGCGGGCGCACCGCCAGGGCGTCGCCCCGTTCCTCGAGCCGTCGGCCGAGGGCGCGGGAACCCCCGCACTTTTGGCCGACGCATCCCCGCCCGCCGAGCCCGCCCCGCTTCCGAGCGCGCCGGCCGCGACGCCGGCGACCGTCCTCGTGCGGATCGTCAAGGACGGACGACCCGTCGTCGTGGGCGGCGACACCGTCGAGCTGCGGAAGGAGGACCTCTTGACCCTTCCGGCGGAGACGGCCCGGCTCCTCATCGACGCGAAGCTCGCCGAGCCGGTGCGGCCTAAGGAGCCGCCGGCGACGGCGTAGCGTCGGGCGTCGCGACGGCCGATCCCGGCGGCGCGAGGTCCAGGACCCGGAACGTGCCGAACCCGAAGAGGAGGTTCTTGGCGGCGAGCCGCACCCGTACCTCGGCCTCGCTCGAGACGCTGGCGCGGGCTCGCTCCTCCAAAAGGGCCGGCAGGCCCCAGCGGACGAGCGCCTCGGCCTGTCCGACGTAGGCCCGCTCGGTGAGGCCGGCGCGGCGGGCCGCATCGCGCAGGCGGGTGAAGTTGACGAACGCGCTCAGGTCGGCCCGACCGAGCTCGGCGAGCGGATCGTCGACCGGTCGGTGGGCCCGGACCGCCGCGAACGTCCCCTCGGGATGGCCGAGGAGAAGCTCCGGCTCCTCCAGCCCGTAATCGACGAAGACGGCCGCCCCCGCGACCAGATGGTCGGCGACCTCGCGCAGGATCGCCTCGGCGGCGGGCGCGACCTCGAGGACGATCCCGTCCCGGGGCGGAGCGGGGAGGGCGGGAGGCGGCAGCGCTCCGAGCGGCCCCTCGGCCCACTCGACGGCCGCGGGGCCGACGCGCAATCCGAGCTCGCGCCAGGCGCCGTCGCGGGCGACGAGCCGGCGGAACGGGACCGCATCGAGAAGCTCGTTCGCGATCACGAACCCCGAGAACGGGCCATCGGTGGAGAGGGCGTCGGCGCGACGGATCGCGACGCGGCCGGGGTCGGCGACGCCGAGGAGCGCCTCGGCGCTCGCGCGCGCGAGCCGCCGGGAGCGCTCGACGAGGACGTAGTCGACCGTCGTCGTCGGCGGCATCCGCGGGACGAGGGCCGCCAGCAGGTCGCGGGCGAGCGTACCGTCCCCCGGACCGAGCTCGACGATGCGAAAGCGCGCCGGTCGTCCGAGCCGCTCGAACTCCTCGAACGCGCGGGCGGCGACCGCCCCCCCGAACAGCGGACTCGCGTGGGCGGCCGTGTAGAAGTCCCCGTGCGGCCCGAGCGGCGGTTCGGCGGACTCGTAGTAGCCGGTCTCGGGATCGTAGAGGGCGCGGTCGACGACGCGGTCGAACGGGAGGAACCCGCGGGGACCGGCGTCGGCCCGGAGACGCTCGAGAAGGCCGGACGGGATGGACGGCGCGGTCGGGGAGGGGGACGGCGCCATCGCGCCGGGCTCAGCCGATGTAGCCGAGGTCCTCGCGGGCCTGCTCGCGCGGCATCTCCGAGGGCTTCTGCTCGGCCTCGTGGATCTTCTGGGCGATGCGGTCGATCTCGCGGGCCTTCGACTCGAGGTCGGTGAAGTCGACGTGGACCCCGAGGGCCTGGGTGAGGACCTTGAGCACGGCTTCGGCGCTCCGCGGGTCGACGAAGTAGCCGCTCGTCTCGCCCATGAGGCAGACGCCCTCCATGTCGAACGTGCGGCCGAGGCCGAGGAAGAGCCCGCTCGCCCCGATGAGGCCACCGCCGGGGTCGTCGCGCGAGAAGACGACGCCGAACCGCTTCATCGCCTCGACGCGCGCGGGCGACGTCGCGGCCCCGAGGACGCGGGGATGTTCGACGACATGGCCCTGGGCGAAGCCGGCGAGAGTGAAGACCTCCCGGACCCCCAGACCGGCGCAGAACTCGAGGACCCGGTGGGTGAGCTCGTACTGGCCCTCGGGGGTGATGCCCTGGTAGTCGCCCCCGAGGATCAGCAGATCGCGCTCGCCGGCGCGCTGCGCGGGGCGGTAGGATAGGTCGTTCGAGACGAGGCGGATGATCCCCTCCTCGTTGACGTAGACCTGCGGCGGGAAGAACTTCGAGAAGATGGTGGCAAGCGGCTTCGCCCCGAGCTTCTCCTTGAGGTAGTCGGCGGCCAGCTTTCCCACGTTGCCGACCCCGGGCAGTCCCTCGACCAGTATCGGGTCCTTGAGCTCCACCTTCTCGACGACCCGGATCAGCACGTCCTCCATCGGCGGTCCCGCGGACGGACCGGGGCGGGCTAGATAACGGTTCGCTTTCGGGCCGGTGACCTCGTGCGCCGCGTCGCAGCCACCGGGCGTTCCCGACGCCCAACCTCGGCCGTCCCCGGGCGGCCCTCGCTCGGCGGCCGGGGGCGCCCTCATCACGGGTCCTTCAGCGTCGAGTCCCGTACGCCCGGCTCGGCCGGCCGCCGAATCCGGACCCTACTCTTCGGTCCGGGAGGGGTCGCGGTCGGAAGGGGAGACCAGGGTGAGGCCGTGGTCCGTGACGCGGGCGGCGAGGGCCTGCGTCCGCTCCGGGTGGTTGCGGACCTTGCGCACGTGCAGCGTCCGCCGGTCGTCGCGCGGGGGCTCGGCGCCGTGGATGTCCACGACGAGGTCGGCCATGTCCTCGAGGAGGCCGGAGGTTCGCCGCTCGTGGATGTCGGGCTGGATGACGAGGAGGACCTGGCCCCCCAGGTTCTGGGCATGGTGGCGCGTCTGACGGGCGAGCATCATCACGTCCGAGGGGTCGAGGACCTCGAGGAAGAAGTCGAGCGAGTCGACGACGAGCCGAAAGGAGCCGCGCATCGCGGCCAGGTCGGCGAGGATGCGGTTCGCGAGGTTGTAGGTGCGCCGGCGCAGGGGGACCGTCGGGTGGTCGGAGAGGTCCCGGTAGGTGAGCCCCGTCTCGCGCGCGCGCGACACCTCGAGGTCGCGGCGGAGGATGCGCTCGTAGTACTCGTCGGAGAGGTTGATCACCTCGAGGCCGTTCGGCGTCCACCCGAAGTCGCGGAACGCCCGCTCGACGTCGTCGGTCCGCTCGTAGGTGGAGTAGTAGTGGACCGGGTCGTGCCCGAGGCCGGCGTGCGCGAACTGTTTCGCGAGCAGGCTCACGCCGGAGCCGGAGGTGCCGCGAAGGAGTCCGAGCCAGCCGGCCGGCAGGACGTCGGAGAGCTTCGGGTCGACCTCGGGCAGGTCGAAGATCGGGAGGGCGCCGGTCATGACCTCGCCCCGCGGCCGACGTCGATCGTCTCGTCGACGATGAGGCTCAGCATCTGGTCGAGCGGCGACGCGGCGTCGTCGGAGACGTCGAGGACGACGGCGAGGACCTGCCGGCTCTTGAGATTGTTGAGGAGGATGTGGAAGAACTCGCTCAGGAGGTCCGGGGGATTGTGGATCGCGAGCGAGTTCACCGAGTCGACCACGACCGTCGCATGCGGGGCCGCCGTGCGCCGAAGGAGGTACTCGACCCGGAGCATGATGTCCTCGAGCATCCGCGGGCTCTCGACGTACGAGGCGTTGGGAAGCGGATTGCGGTAGTTCATCATGATGTGGCTGATCGCGTCGACGAACGAGACGCGGTCCCGGGGGACGTCGAGCGCCTCCGCGAGCGACCAGACGAGCGACGCGGGGTTCGTCACGGAGACGTAGATCGTGTGCGCCCCGGTCTCGATACCCACGTCCCGCAGGGTGGCGCTGAGGACGTTGAAGTACTGGTCCGCGTACTGGCGCGGGTCGAGCCGCAGGGCGACGGCGGCGCCCCCCGTGAGCGTCCGCAGACGCTCGCCAAGATCGGCCCCCCCCACCTAGCCTCCTTCCTGGTGGCCGCCTTTGAGGTGGGGCGCCATCAGCATCCCGATCGGGGTGAGCTCGATGACGTACTGCGCGCGGGAGTGGGACGTCCCCCGCATCTTGATCACCTGCAGGACCCGGATGATGTCGCCCTGGCGCCGGGTGTTGCCGAGGAGGATGACCCCGTCCACGATCGCTTCCTCCACCCCGTAGAGGGACAGGCGGCCCGGGCTCTGGGCGACCTCCGAGACGAGGAGGGTCGTGCAGTCGACCGCCGAGAGCGCCTGGCTCAGCTTGAGCATGAAGTCCCGGATCCGTTCCTCCTTGCGGATGCGGTAGCAGACGGAGGTCAGGGAGTCGAGGACGACCCGCTTCGCCCCGAGCTCGGTCACCAGGCCCTGGATCGTGAGGACCAGGAGGTCGACGTCCTCCGCGGTCATCTCCTCGCGGTCGAGTCCGAGGCGGTCGTAGATCACCGGGACGTCGACGAAGACGAGGGCGCCGGAGGTCACCAGGTCGGCGCGGAAGAACTCGAACGTCGAGAGGTTCTGGATGAGCTTGTCCGAGGCCTCGGTCACCGAGAGGAACAGCGACCGCTCGCCCCGCTCCGCTCCCCGTACGAGGAACTCGAGCGTGAGGGTCGTCTTTCCGGTGCCCACGCTCCCGGAGACGAGGATCATGTTCCCGCGCGGGATCCCCCCGCCGAGGATGTCGTCGAGCCCCTGGATCCCTGTCGCGCACCGTTCGCGCCCCGGCGGCGAAACGCTCTCGGGTGCCGGGGCGTCCATCGAGGCGAGAGGCGACCGCCTACCCTAAGAGGGTTTCTCCGGCCGCGCAAGCGCGACGCGCGTTCGCACGGCGGCCCAGCGGGCCGAAGCCCAGGCGAGCTCCGCCGGGTCGACGGAGGGGCCGAGAAGGCCCGCGAGCGCCTCGCGGCGGATCGCCCATCGGCCGGCGTTCCCGTGGCCCGCGTCGTCGAAGGCCCCGGCGCGCCCGAGGCGGCTTCCCGCCTCCCGCACCGCGTCCCCCGCGCGGTCGACCTCGGCCCGCAGGTCCGACAGGGCGACCTCGAGCGTCGGGAGGTCGCTTTCGAGGAACCCCGCCCAAAGGGTGAGGAGGACCCCCCGCGCGGTCCCCGGTCCGGCCCGCTCGCCGGCCGGGGATAGGATCGGCGCGGGCGTCGGCGACGCCGGGGCGTTGGTGGTCGTCGGGCCGGCCGCCGCGGGGTCCTCCTCCTCGGGAGCGACCACGTACGGCCGCGAGGATTCCCGTGCGGCGTTAAGCGCGTCTCCCTCGGCCGCGGCCGGCGGCGGCGGGCTCGTGCGGAGCCAGTCGATCCGTCCGCCCTTTCCGATGAGGGCGAGGGCCTCGCCGCGCGGCAGCCCGAGCATCATTTCGGGCGAGAGGGAAGGGTGCCATCGGGCGAACTCGCGGGCCTCCTCGGGCGCCCCGCGGAAGACCACGAAGTCCGCCACGTTCGTGAGCGTCGCCTCCCGCACCGCCTCCGGCAGCGCCGCGAGCGCCTGCGTGGCGAGGACGAGATGGAGATTGGCGCGGCGCCCGAGGCGGAGCATCTCCGCGACCGCGTCATGCGCGTACCACTGCGCCTCGTCGAGCAGGAGGAACGTCTTCTCCGACCCGTCCCGGCCCAGGAGCTCGGAGGCGGCGAGGGCCAGATGCACCGAGAGCAGGTAGCGGGCCGTCGACTCGCCGACGACCGGCGCTTCCCCGAGGAAGAGGGTGATGCGGCGGCCGCCGGTCAGTTGGCGCACCGACCAGCGGGGCTCGCGGGCGCACAGGAGCTGGCGCAGGACCGTGCGGCCCGTGATCTCGAAGAGGAGGCGGCGCGCCCCGTCGACCTCTTCCGGACGCTCGAGGACCCGCTGCCGCAGCTCCTCGACCGCCGGCCGGGCCGAGGGGAAGACCGCCCCGGGTCGCTGCCGCGACGCTCCCAATAGCGCCTCCGCGTCGACGATCGTCCCGCCGGGGGTCGCCGCCGCGGCCGCCAGGGCGCGGCGTACCATCTCCTCGATCCGGGGCCCCCAGAACGGGGTGTCCGCGTAGCGCGCGGCGCGTACCCGGCGCAGGGCATCGACCAGATCTCCGAGCCCCCGCTCCGCGTTGACCGCCCCGCGGTCCGGGCCGACGGCGGCCAGGGCGTTGACGGCCACCGGCGACTCCCGGGGGGCGATGAGGACGACCCGGGACCGGGCGGCCACGGGCAGGCAGGCGAGGAGGCGAAGCCCCGTGTCGCCGACCGGGTCGAAGAGGGCCACGTTCCCGACCTGGGAGGCCGCGAGGGCGACCCGAATGAGGAGCGAGCTCTTTCCCATTCCGGTCTCGCCGACGATGGCGAGGTGCCGGCCCTGGCGCCGTTCGAGGGGCAGGGTCAACGCTTCGCCGTGGCGCGAGGTGCCGAGCGCGAGCGCGATCGCGTCGGTCGTCGGGCGCACCGGTGCGGCCACGAACTGCACGGAGGGACCGGGAAGGGCGCCCAGCAGTTCGCTCTCCCGGAGCGGGAGATCGGCGTACGCTGATCCCAGGATCGGCCAGGGCCGGCGGAAGACGAATCCGTCGGTCCCCGGCTGCCGCGCGGCCGCCTCCGCCACCCGGACCGCGGCCGCGATGCACGAATCGGACATGGCCCGCGCCGCCTCGACGTGGATCGTCACCCGCCAGACCGGCTCGAGGGCCCGCGCGTCGATGCGGTCGCGCAGCTCGCGCTCGGTATCGGTGAGCGGCGCCAGCCGCCCGCCGACCGGCACGACCGCGGCCTCGACCCCCGGGGGTCTTGGCCTCCGGGGGGGCGGCGCGGGGCCGGCGGGGACGGCGCTGAGGACGATCTCGGGGCCGAAGGGGAGGATGCGGAGGGCCTCGACGAGCCCGTCGGACCAGGGCGCGGGGTCGGTCGCGGGCAACGGGAGGCCGCCTCCCGTGCGCAGCGCCGCCCGACGCACAACGCGCGCCCGGGGCCGCGTGCGCCCGGGATCGACCGCACGGACCCACTGGCCGGCCTCGTAGCCCGCCAGAAGGAGCCGCCCGGCCCAGCGGGCGGAGCCCGGGTCGGGGGCCGCCAGCTCGACCCGAGGAGCGGGGCCGGGGACCCATCGGAGCTCGAACCGGCAGCCGAGCGCGTGGCCGATGCGCAGGGCTTCCCGAAGCCGGACCTCCCGGCGCCGCAGCTCCTCGGGGGTGCGCCGAACGATGCGCGATTCGAAGCGCCAGCGGACCGGCGCGGGCGATGGGTTCGCGCGTCCAGGGCGTTGGTTTAGGCGGCCCACAGCGCCGGCGAGACCGACCCCAACCACCTTCGCATGCCCCCCGGCGAGGGATGAACGGTGGGCCGGCGGCCTTCGCTAGTCTCAAGTAGGCCCCACCGTCCCCGTGAGGGACTGGCGGACGGCATGGCATCCATCGAGGAGCAGATCGACGCCCTCGAGGAGGAGATCCGCACCACCCAGTACAACAAGGCGACCCAGCACCACATCGGACGGCTGCGCGCGAAGATCGCGTTCCTCCGGCTCGAGCGCGAGAAGCGCGCCGTGGGAAAGGGCGGGGGGGTCGGCTACGCCGTGCGCAAGTCCGGCCACGCGACGGTGGGGCTGGTCGGCTACCCGTCGGTCGGCAAGTCGACGCTCCTCACCACCCTCACCGGCGCCATGAGCGAGGCGGGGGCCTACGACTTCACGACGGTATCGATCATCCCGGGGATGCTCCGCTACGGCGGCGCATCGATCCAGATCCTCGACATGCCCGGGCTCGTCCCCGGGGCCTCCCGCGGCCGCGGGCGCGGACGCGAGGTGCTCTCCGTCGTCCGGAACGTCGACCTCATCCTGTTCCTCATCGACCCCGACCACACCGACTTCCAGGCGCTCGTCAACGAGCTCGAGGGCGCCGGCGTTCGGGTCAACGGACGGCCGCCGAAGATCGTGGTGACCCGGGCCGACCGCGGGGGGCTGACCATCTCCTCCACCGTGCGCCTGACGCATCTCGCCGGCGGGCTGGCGATCCCGATCGCCCGCGAGTTCGGCCTGCACAACGGCCTCATCGTCTTCCGCGAGGACGCGACCGCCGACCAGCTCATCGACGCCCTCGCCGGCAACCGCGTCTACGTGCCGGCGATCCTCGCGATCAACAAGGCGGACCTCCTGACCAACACCGAGAGGGAGCGCATGCGCGCCTCGGCCCGGCCCTTGGAGCCGCTGTTCGTCTCGGCGCGGACCGGGGTCGGTCGCGCCGAGCTCATCCGGGCCGTCGCCGAGGCGCTGCGGTTCATCCGCATCTACGTCAAGCCCCCCGGCCGCCCGCCCGACCGGGACGAGCCCGTCATCCTTCGGCGCGGAGACCGCGTGGGGGATCTGTTGAAGCGCCTCCCCGAGGACCTCGAGCGCGGGTTCCGCGCCGCCCAGGTCTGGGGCCCGAGCGCGCGGTTCCCGGGCCAGACCGTCGGGCGCGAGCACCTGCTCGCCGACGAGGACGTCATCACCGTCGTCGTTCAGCGCGGGGTCCGGCCCGGCGACTGACGGGCGGCGCGGACGCCCCTGCGACGAGGGCGCGCGTCGGCCGTCCCCCGAGAAGGAAGTGGCGCTTGTGGAACGGCTCGAGCGCGATCGTCTCCTCGATCTCGAAGGGCCCCTCGAGCCGATCCTCCGCCTCGTCCCGGTGGCGGCGCGGGTCCTTCTCCCGGCCCATGCTCGAGGTCTTGAGGGCGAGGAGCAGCGCCCCGCTCCCCCGGAGGAACAGCCGGGCGTTCGCGAGGGCCAGGTCGACCTGGTCGGGTTGCGCGACGTCGAGGTAGAGACCGTCCACGAGAGGGACCCGGTCGAGATACGCCTCCGGTCGGCGGGCGTCGGCGAGGACCGGTAGCAGGTTCGGGTACCGGCCCCCGAGCGCGAGGAGGCGCGCGAACGGGCGCAGGCTGCGCTCGACCGCGTAGACCCGCCCCTCCCGGCCGACGAGGTCGGCGACGTGGGAGGCCGTCGTCCCCGTCGCCGCGCCGAGGTAGAGCCATCGCTCCCCCGGGGACGGGAGCGGCCCGGTCCAGCCGCGGGCGAGCGCGGCGCCGAGCTTGCTGCGGTACGGGTCCCAGCGGCGGAGCGGCCGATCGCCGACGTAGGCGATCCGCTCGCCGTAGACCGCCGGGGGATCGCCCAGGGCCTCGGTCCAGAACTCGGCCCGACGGTCCTCCTCACGACGGTAGAGGTGCCCCCCGACCGGACCGGGCCGGTCCGCCCGGCGCCGGGTCATCCCTGCCTCCGCAGCTGCTCGACGCGCCGGTCCCGGCGGGCGACGAGCGCCGCCGCGACGTCGGCGTGGGTGTAGGCATCGGCCCGCGCGGCGATCACGGCCAGCGCGGCCAGCGACCGGGCGTAGCGGCCGCGGCGATCCGGGGGGACGTCGGCCATCCGCGCGGCGCGGTAGAGGAGACCGAACCGGGGGCCGTGCCCGCTCGGACGCCGGCGGGCCCCGAGGATCTGCAGACGCGCGCCGGTCGAGCGCGCCAGCGCCTCGAATCCGCCGGCGGCGGCCAGGAGGCGCGCCGCGATGCGGGGGCCGACGAGGACCGAGAGGTTGGGGAGGGTCGCCCGCGCGAGGCGTTCCAGGCGGGCGGCCAAGCGCTCGTGGTGCTCGCGCTGGGAGAGGAGGAAGCGGTCGTGGTCCCGGGCGTACTCGGCGAGCTCGCCGGTCGGCCCGGGAAGGAACTGCTCCTTCGCGCCGGTCTCCCGCCCGACGGTCCGCTCGACCCGCTCCTCCTCGCGGGCGAGGGCGATCAGCGTCTCGACCGGGGCGGCGAGGGCCTTCTCGAGGTCCGCGCGCGCCCGCGTGAGGATCCACGCCCGCTCCTCGGCCGCGACCGGTAGGGGGAGCGCTTCCCTCGCCCGGCGCAGCTCGGCGACCCCGGCGGGATGCACGGCCACGCCGAGCGCCGTGGCGCTCGCGACGAGGGACGGGTCCACGCACCCGACCGCCCCGCGGCCGGGCCGGGGCAGGAGCGCGCGGAGGTTCTCGGGAAGGGGCCCGGACGACCATGGCGCCCCCACCGGCGGGCGCCCCGCCTCGACCCAGTACGCGCGCGGGCCCTCCCGCAGGAGGACGCCGTCCGCCACCCCCTAGAACTCCTCCAGCGACCTCTGGAATCGCCGGTGCTCCTGCGGGACCTCGACCGGATACCGACCGGTGAGGCAGCCCAGACAGAGGTTCTCCTCGCGCAGGCCGATCGCCTCGACCAGGCCGGCCATCGACAGGTAATGGACGCTGTCCGCGCCGATGAGCTTCGCGACCTCCTCTTCCGACCGTCCCGCCGCGACGAGCTCCTTGCGCTCCTTCATGTCGATGCCGAAGTAGCACGGCGCCACGATCGGCGGGCAGCCGATCCGCACGTCGACGCGGAGGGCGCCCGCGTTGCGGACCATCGCCACGATCTCACGGAGCGTCGTCCCGCGGACGATCGAGTCGTCCAGGAGGACGATCCGTCGTCCCTTGAGGAGACCGGGGACCGGGTGGAGCTTCACCCGCACCTCCTCCTCGCGACGCTTCTGGTCCGGGAGGATGAACGTCCGCTCCACGAACCGGTTCTTGATCAGCCCCTCGGCGTACGGGATCCCCGCGACCTCGGAGAAGCCGAGGGCCTGCGGCCGGGACGAGTCCGGCACCGGCATCACCACGTCGGCCTCGACGGGCGACTCCTGCGCGAGCCGCTGGCCGATGCGGTGGCGGACATCGTAGACGCTCCGTTCGTCGACCACGCTGTCGGGGCGGGAGAAGTACACCCATTCGAACATGCAGTGGGCCCGCTCGCCGTTCGTCGCCATGCGGCTCGAGTGGGCGACCTGGCCCTTTTCGAGGACCACGACCTCGCCGGGGAGCACGTCGCGCGTGAGTTGGCCGCCCATCAGCTCGAGGGCGACGGACTCGCTCGCGACGGCGACGCCCCCGTCGACGGTGCCGAGGACCAGCGGACGGATGCCGAGCGGGTCGCGGAACGCGACGACCCGGTTGCCCATGACCATCACGACCGCGTAGCCGCCGATGAGCTCGCCGCAGGCGCGGCGGATCGCGCTGTCGAGGTCCCGCGTCCGGCCGTACTCGACGGCGATCATCTGCGCCATCGTCTCGGTGTCCGCGCTGCCGAGGAACTCGACCCCCTGGGCCTGCAGCCGGCGGCGGACGCGCTCGAAGTTGACGATGTCGCCGTTGTGGGCGATGGCGGCCTCGTCGTCCTTGAGCTTCACGACGATCGGCTGGGCGTTCTCCAGGTCGCTCGTGCCGGTCGTGGAGTAGCGCACGTGGCCGATCCCGACGGGACCGCGGAGCGCCTCGAGCAGCTCGCGCGAGAAGATCTCGTGCACGAGGCCCATCCCCTTGCGGTGATGGAGGACCCCGTGGGAGGTCGTGGCGATGCCGGCGGACTCCTGGCCCCGGTGCTGGAGCGCGCGTAGTCCGCGGTAGAGGTACGGGGCGGCGCCCTTTCCCTGGAGCGATATGCCGACGACGCCGCAGAACTCCCGGTTGGGCATGACTCGGGGTGGGGGCTGTGCCTCCGCCCCGAGCTACCTTGGAATGGGTTTTAAGGCAAGCGCTGGGGGGTGGCGCCGGCTCAGCCGAAGAGGGCGGAGAGTCCCTCGGCCGCTTCCTCCTCGGAAACGCCCTTCTCCTCCTTCTTCTCCTCTTCCTTCTTCTCGCCCTTGCCTTCCTTCTTCTCGGCCGGTGCGGCCGGAGCGGCGGCGGGCGCGGCGAACGTCTCGGCCTTCGCCAGGACCTCGGTCAGATTCACTCCCTCGAGGGAGGCGAGCAACGCCTTCACGCGGGCCTGGTCCGGCGTGACCCCGGCGGCGGTGAGGATCTGGCTCAGCCCCTTCTCGTCGATCGGCTTGCCCGCGGCGTTGAGCAGCAGGGCTCCATACACGTACTCCATCTTGCTCACTCCTAGGTGTCTCGCTGGACCTTCAGTTCTTCTCGAGCGCCTTCACGGCCCGCGCCTCGCGCAGCGCCCGCGCGAGGATCGGGGTGATCGTCTCGGGAGTGGGATAGCCGGCCGCGACCGCGACCAGAAGGGCGCGGCGGTGCGCCCGGCTGAGGAGAAGCGGCGTCGACTCGGCCGTGGGGTAGGCGAGCTCGACGGCGAGGCCGAGGGCCCGGCGGTGGGCCTGGACGAGGTCGTTGCGGCGCGCGTCCAGGTCGACCCCGAGGACCTCGGGCGGGTAGAACGTTCCCCCTTCCACCACGGCGCGGAGCTCGAGACCGACCTCGAGGGGAAAGATCTCGAGGCGGGTGAGCATCGCGGCGACGGCCGCGGGGATCGGGGCACCGGCCTTGACGATCGTGATGTCCTTCTTGAGGACGACTTTCCCCTTCTCGATCGCCGCGGGGAACCCGGCCTGCTGCAGCTCACCCACGATCGGCCCCGGCTTGAAGCTCGTGGTCTGCGCGGGCACGACGATGTCGTTCGGCGCGATCTCTCCGCCCCGCGCCGGGGTCGGCGAGCGGGTCCGATGCAGCTCCTGGAAGAGGCTGAACGGGTTGCCTTCGGCGGTCAGGACCGCCGTCTGGTCGGCCACGTGCTCGAGCAGCGGCGCGAGCGCCGGCGCGTCCTTCGCCGCCTGGGTCAGGGCGTTGCGGATCGCGCTGTTGGTCGCCACATGGATCGGGTGGCCGCGTTCGCGCAGCTCGCGCCGCATCGACTGGAGCGCGCTCGCCGGGATCCCGCGGACCCCCACGAGGGCGATCATCGGCTGCCCGAGGACCTGGGCCTTCAGGCGAGCGACCCGTTCGGTCTTCTCGGGGCGCACGGAACCGCGACCGGGCATCGTCCGACCTCCTCCTACCAGAGCCGGACCGACGGCCCCATCGACGTCTTGACGTAGACGCTCTCGATGTTCGAGCGTCCGCGCTCGAGCTTGCCCACGATGCGCTGAAGGACGGCGTCCACGTTCTGGGCGAGCTGCTCCGGGGGCATCGATCGGACCCCGACCGGGGCGTGGAACGTGCGGTTGCCCTTCGAGCGGACCCGGATCGAGCGCTTGAGCGCGGCGATGAGGTTCCCCGGGTCGCTGCCCGGGGGGATCGGCCGGGGCATCTTCCCCCGGGGGCCGAGCACGACGCCGAGCCGCTTACCGATCGTGGGCATGAGCGGGGCCTCGGCCAGGAAGAAATCGATCTCGGTCACGAGCTTCTTCGCGGCCCGCTTGTCCTTGACGAGCTCGTCGAGCTCGGCCGGGGCGACCAGGAGGTCGGCCGCGCCCCGGGCCTTCTGGAGCATCTCGGGCGTGGCGAACAGGGCGACCTTGACCGCACGCCCCCTCCCGTTCGGCAGCGGGACCTCGTCCTCGATCCGGTTCTTCGGGACGGTGAGGTCGAGCTCCTTGAGGTTGATCGCCAGCTCCACGGTCTCGCCGAACGCGCGGGCCGGGGACTTGGCGACCGCCTCATTGATGACCTCGAGAGAACTGCGATCCGCCATGGTGAACCGAGTGAGCGCGGCCGCCGAGAAGGCACCTCTACATAAAGCTTGAGGCGAGGCGCGCGCTCGTGGGCCGGCGAGGCCCGCCGCCGCGTCTCCCGGCCGTGCGCGGGCACCCGCCGTGCCCGCAACCCTTTATATTGAGTACGTCTCGGCGGAGCCGATGCACTATCCAAAGGTCGTATCGACCTATTGCCCGAAGTGTCGCAGCCACACGGCCCACGAGGTCGAGAAGGGCAAGAAGCGGCCGGCCTCGGAGCTCAAGTGGGGCCAGCGGCGGTTCCGGCGCGCCACGTCCGGCTACGGCGGGTTCCCCCGTCCCAAGCCCGAGGGCCGGGCGAAGGCGGTCCGCCGGGTCTATCTCAAGTACCGGTGCAAGAAGTGCAAGTACACGGTCCAGCCCGCGAGCTGGCGCGCGAGCCAGCTCGAGCTCGTGGAGCACCGGTAGGGGTGGAAACGATGGCGCCGGCACCGTTCTGGGTCGTCAAGTGTCCGGACTGCTCCGGGGAGCAGACGATCTTCAGCCGCCCGTCGACGACGGTCAACTGCTCCGTCTGCGGTGCGACGCTCGCGACGCCCACCGGCGGAAAGGCCGCGCTCCGCGGTGAGCTCGTGCGCCCGGCCTCGGAGTAGGCCGGAGGGAACCGCGAATGCCGCTCCGGGCCGAGTTCCCGGACGAGGGGGACCTCGTCGTCGGGACGGTCACCTCGATCCGCAACTTCGGCGCCTTCGTCACCCTCGACGAGTACGCCAACCGCGAGGCGTTCATCCATCTCTCGGAGGTCGCCACGGGCTGGGTCAAGTACATCCGTGACCACATCCGCGAGGGGCAGAAGATCGTCGCGCGGGTCCTTCGCGTCGACACGGGGAAGGGCCAGATCGATCTCTCCCTCAAGCGGATCAACGACCACCAGCGCCGCGAGCGGATCCAGTCGTGGAAGAACGAGCAGCGGGCGATGCGTCTGCTCGGGCTCGTCGCGCAGCAGCTCAAGATCGAGCCGGACCAGACCCACGCGTTGTTCGCCGAGTCGCTGGTGGAGCGGTACGGCAGCCTCTTCCAGGCGTTCGAAGCGGCGAGCGCCGACGCGAAGAAGTTCCAGAAGGACGCGGGCAAGTCGCCCTGGGCGACGGCCGTCCTCAAGGTCGCCCGGGAGAACATCGTTCCCCCGCACGTCGCGATCACCGGTACGCTCGAGGTGACCGACGCCGGGCCGAACGGCCTCGAGGCGGTGCGGGCGGCGCTGCTCGAGGCGGAGAAGGTCGACCCGGAGTCCGTGACGGTCCAGTACGTGGGCGCGCCCCGCTACCGGGTCGTCGTGAGCGGGACCCAGTACAAGCACGCCGAGGAGATTCTCCGCCGGGCGACGGAGGCGGCGCTCGCGCGGATCAAGGAGACCGGGGGCCAGGGCACGTTCGCCCGCGCATGACGGAGCCGCTCCTCCACCTCTGCCGCGCCTGCGGGCGCTACACCCTCACCGACCGGTGCCCCCGGTGCGCGGGCCCGGTCCGCAACCCGCATCCGGCGCGGTTCTCGCCCCAGGACCGCTGGGCCAAGTACCGCCGCGCCCTTACTGCTCCTCCCTCCTCGGGAGGATCGTAGAACCGTCATGTCGGCCGTCATGCACCGGATCAAGGTCGTCAACGACATCAGCGAACTCGTCCCCGTTCTCCGGGCCGTCGATACCCCGGTGAAGCTCAAGCTCGTCCAGCGCCTCGCCGACAGCTGGCTCACCGGCGACGACGTCCTGCAGGAGTTCGGCAAGGAGGGGGCGAAGGCGCTCACCTTCTTCGAGAAGCTCAAGCTGATCGATACGCGCTGGGTCTCGCGGGAGGGTCGGCGCCAACCCGACAAGAGCTACCACTTCTACTACTCCACGATCAACATCAACACGACCGCCCCGCTCCAGGAGGTCTCGGAGATCCTCGCGATCGCGTCGATGGCGAACAAGGACTACGAGCGGTTCGAATCCCAGATCTACGAGGCGGTGGGCGAGGGCGGCCGGTTCTTCTCCGACGTGGCCGAGGAGCTCGGGATGACCCCGACCCGTCTCAAGGGGCTGGTCAAGCGCTCCGACAAGCTCGAGTACCGGGGCCACCGGGTCGAGCGGTTCCATGCCGCGCCGGTCCCGTAGGTCGGCGCCGGGCCACGTCGAGGTCCTGCGCATCGGCCACCGGGCCGGCCGCGACCCGCGCCTCACGACCCACCTCGCGCTCACCGCCCGCGCCTTCGGCGCCGAGCGGCTCTACCTCCACCCGCCGGACCCCGCGCTCGCCGAGCGCCTCGTCAAGGTCGCCGCGCAGTGGGGAGGGGGGTTCGCGGTCGAAGGAGTGCGCGACTGGCGGGCGGTCGTCCGCGATCACGGCGGCGCCGTGGTCCACCTCACCATGTACGGCGAGCCGCTCGCTCGCGTCCTTCCCCGCCTCCGGCGCGCGGACCGGATCCTCTTCGTCGTCGGGGGCGCGAAGGTCCCGAGCGAGCTGTACGCCCGCTCGACGTACAACGTCGCCGTGGGCCACCAGCCCCACAGCGAGGTGGCGGCGCTCGCGGTGGCGCTGGCGCTCCTAAGCGGGGTGCCGGGTCCGGGGGCGTGGCCGGGGGCCCGACAGGTGATCGTCCCCCAGGCGCGGGGGAAACGGGTCGTCGATGCGGGGGCCCCGTGAGCTCGCCGCCGATCCCCGCGCAGGCGCTGCCGCTCGCGGCCCGGGCCCCGGGAAAGTGCATCCTCTTCGGCGAGCACGCGATCGTCCACGGTCGCCCGGCGCTGCTGCTCGCGATCGACCTGTTCACCCAGGTCGCCCTGCGCGAGTCCGACGCGCTCCGCCTCAACGGCCGGGTCGACGAGGCGGCCGCCCACCCGTACCTGCGCGAGGCGATCGCGCGTCTGCGCCCCCCGACCGCCGCGCCGCTCGAGGTCACCGTCACCTCGCGCCTCCCCAAGGCCGCGGGGCTCGGCTCGTCGGCCGCGTTCTCCTCGGCCCTCGCGGCCGGACTCCTCGCCAGCGCCGGCGGGGCCGCCCGCGAGCGGCTCGCGCTCGAGGCGTTCGCGATCGAGCGCGGAGCGCAGGGCGTGGGAAGTCCCGGCGACACGACGGCGAGCGTCGCGGGGGGGTACGTCGCCGTCAACGGCGGCGACGGGCCGCCGCTGTGGGAGCTCGCGGACGACACCCGTCGCTGGGCCGTCCGTCGCGTCCGCGACCCGGGCTGGGTCTGGCTCCTCGCCTACTCGAAGGTCCCCCGCGACACCGCGGCGACGGTCCGCGCCGTGGGCGCTCGTCTGGCCCGGCCCGACGGGGAGGAGCTCCTCGCCCGCTTCGGCGACGTCGCGACGCGCGGCATCGCCGCCGTCACCGACGAGGACCGGGCCGGGGTCGCGCGGCTGCTCGGCGAGAACCACGCGCTCCTGCGCGAGGTCGGGGTCTCCCACCCGCGCCTCGAGGCGCTGATCGAGGCCGTCGCGCCGGTCGTTCAGGGGGCGAAGCTCACCGGGGCCGGGGCCGGCGGGTCGATCGTCGCCCTGCCGCACCCCGGGCGCGAGATCGACGCGGCCCGACGGGTGGCGCGCGCCGGCGGGGTCGCCTACGTCGTCCGCGCCTCCCGCGCGGGAGCCGCCCTCATCGGCTCGGCGACCGGGGACCCCGCGGGGTCCGACTAGCGCCGCGCGACGATGCGGACGACGGCGCCCGCGGTGAGCGGGTGGTCGGCGGCCATGGCGCGGTGGGTGCGGCCGTCGATCGCGCGGATGAAGTTCTCCCCGAGGTCGGTGTGCACGCGGTAGGCGAGACCCCGGGCGGGCGTATCGGCCGGGACGAGGAGCGCGTCGGGCAGGATCCGTCCGCGGGAGTCGGTCCAGCGCGTCTCGTCCTCGACCGGGTAGACCACGATCTGGCGCAGCCGCTCGAAGACCATCGCTTCGAGCGCCGCCTGGACGCCCGTCGAGCCCCATCGTCCGAGGATCTGGCGGATCTCCTCGAGGGCGCGGCGCTGCGGGGCGCTGAGGGCGGCCGGGTCGCGCTCGGCGAACGCCGGGTCGCCGGGGCGGTAGCTCACGAGCTGGGCGCGGGCGGCCCGGCGCAGGGTGAGCTCCGCCTCGGCGCACGTCGGCACGAGCGGCACGGGGTCGATCCGCGTAGCGAGCTCGGCCGTCGACGCGGGGGTGGTCCGGTCGCACTTGTTCGCCGCCACGAGCCGGGGCTTGGCGATCGAAAGGACGGTCCGGGCGAGGCGGACCCGCTCCTCCCGCGTCCACGCCGACGGGTGGGCGCGGTCGAGCGGATGCGCGCGGAGCGCCTGCTGGATCGCGGCGAGCGGGATCGACAGGCCGGTCAAGCGGGCGTGCACGAACTCCTCGACCTTGCCCCCCTCCAGCTCCAGGCTACGGGCGCTTCGATCGAAGTCGCGTCCGAGGACCTCGGCGGTCCACGCGACGAGCTCGTCCTCGAGCCAGCGGACCTCGTCGGCCGGGTCCTGGCTTCCGGCCGGAGCGAGGACCCCCTCGGCCGTCGTCCCGCCGGAGGCGTCGACGACCTGGAGGAACCCGTCGGCGGCCCGAAGGTCGTCGAGGAACTGATGGCCGAGGCCCTTGCCCTCGTGCGCCCCGGGGACCAGCCCCGGGACGTCCACCAGGCTCACCGGGACCCAGCGGGTCCCGTCGACGCAGCGCGCGTTGCCCGGAGTGCAGGCGGTCCCCTTCTCGGTGTGGGGGCACGGCACCCGCACGGCGCCGACCCCCCGGTGCGGGGCGATCGTCGTGAACGGGTAGGGGGCCATCGGCACGTCGAGGAGGGTGAGCGCGTTGAACAGCGTCGACTTCCCGACGTTCGGCTTCCCGACGACCCCGACCTCCATCGCCGACCTCGCACCTCTCGGCTAGACGGAGTAGTCGGGCCGGATCTCGGCCGCTCCCGAGGATCGGTTCGCGTAGAGCGCGAGCGCGAACAACAGATCGCTCAGCCGGTTCGCCCACGCCAACAGCTCCGGGGCGACCGGTTCGGAGTCGTTCAGGCCCCAGAGGGAGCGCTCGGCCCGACGGGCGACCGCGCGCGCGACGTGGAGCTCCGCCCCGACGCTCCCGCCTCCGGGCAGGACGAAGGAGGCGAGGTCGGTCAACTCCTTCGCGTAACGGTCGATCTCGGACTCGAGACGCGTCACGTGCCCGGGCCCGATGCGATGCGCTCCCGCGGCGCCGGAGCTCGCGAGCTCGGCCTGCGCGACGAACAGCTCGTGCTGAAGCCGCGTGAGCAGCCCCGCGAGATCGGCATCGCGGCCGGCGAGGAGGGCCCGGGCGAGCCCCAGGTGGGCCCCTACCTCATCGAGGTCCCCGACGGTCGCGATGCGCCGTGCGGTCTTCGCTACGCGTTGACCGCCCAGGAGACCGGTCTCGCCCCGGTCGCCACTACGGGTGTATAGCCGCGTGGTACCCTCGCCTCCGGCCGCCCGGGGAGCGCATCGAGGGGAGAGCTCAGCCCGTGGACGGGACAGAACGAGATGTGCAGCACCTCATTATGCTTGGCGTCCTGACGGCACAATCGGCAGATGAACCCGCTCCGCTCGCTCCACGCAACCACGCCCAACGCTTCCATTCGCTACCGCTCCCTCGAAACCCCGGGGCCCTAGCGCTCGAGGAGGCCCCGCCCCTCGCGGTCCACTCGCTTTCGGTCCCGGGATCGGTCGGAGGTCTCCCGGGCGGCCTTTCTCAGCTCGCGCCACTGCTCGACGTGGAGCCGGTGGAGCGAGTCGAGGCCCATCGTCAGGACGAGGGTGAGCGCCCCGTCCACGTCGCGGGCATAGCCGTCGTCGACCAGCGTCTCGAGTTTCGAGCGCAACGTCACCGGTAGATCGAGGCCGCGGGGTCCGGCCACCGGTCCCGTCGCCCCGATGAGGGCGCGCACCGCGTGGGACCGGCTCGGACTCCCGTGCTCCGTTCGCCAGGTGTCGAGGCGCTCGAGCTCCTCGGACGTCAGCCGGAGACCGACGAACTTCGTCGCCGGTCCGCTTGAGCGAGGGACTCGCACGGCGTTAAACAGAACTCAACGTCTATTTAGATATTGTGACTTTTTGTTTAACATCGGCGGTACTCCCTTCGTCGAACGGCGGTGGGGGTTCGTTCCGCCTCCACGGACCGTAGGGGTGCGGCGGGCGGCTTCTCCCCGCCCTCCGGACCGCCCCCGATCTCTCCGACGGCGGCGGTCCTCCCGCGGACCGGAACGCTCCGCCCGCGGTCCGAGGGCCGGCGTGCGCCGGCAGCGGCATCTCCTTACGTGGGAAGCGACGACCGTTCGTCGTGGAGCTCGGCCCGTGCAGCCGCTGCGGGACGCGCAACCCCCCGGGCAGCCGGTTCTGTTCGCACTGCGGTCGACCCCTGGCGGCCGACGCCGGCGCTCCCACCGGGCCGGGGTTACTTTCGGCGTGGTGGCCGGTCGACCCTTCCGCCTCGCTGCCGGGGCGGGATATCCGCTACGTCCTGATCGTCCTGGGGATCGCGCTCGCCCTCGTCGGGATCCTGCTGCTCGTCGCCGGGGCAATGATCTCGAGCGCCCTCGCCGCCGGGGCCTCGGGGTGCGTCGGGTCGGGCTGCGCTTCCGTCGACCCGGGGGTGTGGTTCGAGTGGTTCGGACTTCCGCTGTTGGTCCTCGGGATCGGCCTGGTCGCCGCCGGGATCCTGTGGGCACTGCGGTAGGGTCGCCGGGCTTCGGGGCCTAGAACATGTCGCCGCGATGGTTGGAGAAGGCCGGGTCGCTCCCGAGCGGGCGAAGGTCCTCCCCCAGCGACCGGGCCGGGACGAGCGGCTTGGCCATGAGGACCGCGTGGGAGACCGGGGAGACGAGGAACCCCCCCTCCCTCAGGTCGACCTCGGCGTCCGTGACGAACGACGTCGATTGGAACGTGAGCCACCGGCCCCGGGCGAGGGAACGGAGGGCCGCGAGCATCGCCGGCCGGTGCTCCGGCGAAGGGACCACGACCTCGCTCGCGGTGAGGCTCCACGGCTTGTCGTCCGAGAGGTAGGCGTATCCCACGGGTCGGCGTCCGTCAAATAGGATGCGGAAGTTCTTCCAGCTCCGTCCGCCGAGGCGCGCGCGGAGCGTCGCCTGCGCCGGCGGGCGCGGGAGGAAACCCAGTCGGCCGTGCGTCCCGGAACGGAGGATCCGTTCGATCCGCCCGGCGTCCGCGGCACCGGCGACGAGCAGCCGGTAGCGCCCCGGCGGCCGTCGCGCCGCGGAGGACGGGACCCGGCCCAGGGCGTAGGGCGTCGAGTAGATGTCCTGGTATCCGAGCGATTCATACAGGCGATGCGCGCCCCAGCTCCGCCGGGTCCAGAGGAACGACCAGCGGGCCCCGTCGGCCCTCGAGCGTCGGTGCACCTCCTGGAGCAGGGCCCGGGCGTAGCCCCGTCCGAGCCCCGGCGGCCGGGTCACGACGTCCGCGACCCCGACGACCGGCTGCGTCCCGGTCCGCCCGGTGAACGGGAGGCGCAGGGTCTCGACCCGGGCGAGAAGCTCGTCCCCCTCGACGGCGTAGACGCCCCAGTAGTCGGTCGTCGGGTAGCCGAGCCGGCGCAGCCGTCCCAGGAACCGGTCGTCCTGCGGGGATTCGTTGTCGCAGACCCCCAGGGCGGCGAGCTGGGGCCTAAGGCCGGTCGGCAGCCCCGCCAGGTCGTAGATCTTCACGGACCGCTGTCGTGGGACGACGTCGGATCCCGCGGCCTACGCTTGGACCGTGATCTTCCCGGAGCGGCCCGCGGAGACCTGGAGCTTCCCGCGGAAGTCCTTCACCCAGCCGTCGGTGATCCGGATCTTCTGGCCGACCTGGTAGCGCCGCGTGTCCTCGCCCCACAGGGTCAGGGTGATCGACCCGGTCTCGTCGGTCAGGGTCGCGTCGGCCACCTGGGAGGGGCCCCGCGCTGTCGTGACATCCCGCACTGCGGAGATCGCGGTGATGGTCGCGTCGATCGTCGCGCTCTGGTTCGCTCGGAGGGTGGCGATGCCGGTCATGCCGACCGGGGTGAGCCGGCGGAGCGTATAGCCGTCCCCCTTGCCAGATTCGGGCCCGTCCGGGGGCTGCCGGCCCCCCGCCTCCCGCCGTACCCCCTACCGTGCGCGCCGACCGACGGCCCCGCGGACCGGCGGCGCGGGTCGAGAGGTTATGGGCCCCGCGTCCCTCTGCGGCCGTGAGCTCGACCCCCGCGCCCCCTCCCCCGATGGAGGTCCCTGCGTCGCTCCGCGAGGTGACGGAGGTCGCGGAGGTGGACGGGCTCGCCCTCGCCCCGCTCTCCGAGTGGTTCGGGGAGCTCCTCCCGCACTTCATCGGCGAAACGCTGCGCTGCGGCGGCGAGGTGGCGCTGGCCGTCCAAGCGGACCACCCGGTGGGCCTCTATCTCTTTAGCCCGGGCGAAGAGATCGCGTCCGTCTTCTCCCGCTCGCCCGCGGTCGCCGAGATGCTCCTTCGCCACCGGCCGGCCCCCTCGACCTTCGCCGAGTTCGCCCTCGCGCCCGGCGCCGACCCGTATACGGTCTTCCTCGCCGAGCCGGACCGACGGCGGCCCGACGGGACGCTGCGGCACCCGGTGCGCCGCGCGCGCCCCCGGGACGGGCCCGCGATCGTCGGCCTCAACCGGGTCGTGCACGGACGGGCGGACGAGCGCTGGTTCGCCGTTCCCCGACCGGCCTCGGAGCAGTACTTCGTGGTCGAGCTCAACGGCGAGCTCGCCGGCGCGGGCGGCTCGACCCTCATCGGCACGACCGGTCGCCTCCACTCGCTCGCGGTCCACCCCCGCTTCCGCCGGCTCGGGGTCGGCACGGACCTCGTCCTCGCCCGCCTGATGTTCCTGGCCGCCGCGGGAGCGCGCCGCGTCTACTCGGAGATCGCCCAGCGGAACGCGCCGTCGCGGGCGATCGCCGAACGCGCGGGGATGCGCGCCGTCGGGACCCTTTTCTGCCACGACCGGCCCCGGGCACCGGCGGGGTCTCCGCCGAGACCTCCCTAGGAGCGCGTAGCGCTATTCGTCTCGCGCACTGATTCGGTTCGAACGGTGGTACTATAGCCGGGCTCGTCTATCGAGGAGGTATGGCCTCCTCGAAGGGACCGTCATTCCGCAAGTACGATCCGAGTCAGACCGTCCTGCTTCCGACCAACCTCGACGAGTGGCTCCCCGAGGATCACCTCGCCCGCATCGTGGCCGAGGTGGTCGACCACCCCGACCTCGAGCCGCTCCTCGCCACCTACCGGAACGCCGAGGGAGGATTCCCGGCCTTCGATCCCCGACTCCAGCTCAAGGTCCTCCTCTATGGTTACTCCGTCGGCGTGGTGAGCTCTCGACGCCTCGAGAAGGCCACGTTCGAGGACCTCGCCGTCCGGTGGCTCGCCACCGACCAGCACCCGCACTTCACCACGCTCGCCCGGTTCCGCCATCGGAACCTTCCGCTCATGGACGGGCTCTTCCACCAAGTGTTGGTGCAGTGCCGGGAGGCGGGCCTCGTGAAGCTCGGTCGGGTAGCACTCGACGGGACGAAGATCAAGGCCAATGCTTCGAAGCACCGCTCGAAGAGCTACGCCCGGCTTCGAGAGGAAGAGGACGAGCTGCGACGGCTATCGAAGGAGATTCTCCGAGAGGCCGAGAAGGCCGACGAGGAGGAGGACCGGCTCTATGGAAAGGACCAGAACCCCCTCCTCCACCCAGCGCCCCCGGATTGGAAGGAGCGGCTGAAGAAGGCCCGTGAGGCGCGCAAAGCGCTCGAGGAGCGGGAGAGGAAGAAGGGTAAGGAGGCGCCGGAGACCACGGCGCAGTGCAACTTCACCGACCCCGACTCACGAATCGTTCAGGACAGCGGGAACAAGCGGGCGTTCATCCAAGGATACAACGCCCAAGCGGCGGTGGACGCGAAGAGCCAGGTGATCGTGATGGCGGCGATCACTCAAGAGAACCCGGACCAACAGCACTTGCTCCCGATGGTCGAGGCCTTGGAGAGGGAACTCGGAGAGCTCCCCGCGAAGCTCCTCTCCGATGCGGGGTACTTCAGCGAGACACAGATCCGCGCCGTGGAGGCGAAGGGCGTGACGGTGTACTGCCCTCCGGACTCCTGGCACCTAACAAAAGGGAATCCGTGCCCCCGGGGGCGTCCTCCGAAGGACGAGGGGTTCAAGCAGTTCTTCCGTCGGAGGGTCCGGAGCTGGCGAGGGCGACAGGAGTACCGCTGGCGGAAGGTCAGCGTGGAACCGGTGTTTGGGCAGATCAAGCAGGGGAGAGGGTTGCGGCAGTTCCTCCTTCGAGGGAAAGCGAAGGTCGGAGCCGAGTGGAAGCTCTGGTGTCTGACCCACAATATCCGGAAACTACACGTGGCAAGCCTCGGCTGAAGGCCCGAGGGAGCGGATCGCAAGGGTCCCGAGTTCCACCGAACGAAGGAACGCCGAACGTCCCGCCCCGATCGGGGTAGAGCTACGCGCTCCTAGTGCACGCAGATACTCTCCTCAATTTCAGAAGCGACGTAGATCTTCTCCTCGGCCCTCCACCGGCTTGGGTCAAGACCCTAAAGGGGAAGGGGCGAGCAGCTGCCACAGGGCTAATCCCCGAGATGCGTGAGCGTGGACCCGATGGGAGGTGATTGTCAGGCCTTCGACCGTAAAGAATGAGTTCTCGGCCCCTCCCTTCATTGTGGATTCGAATCGAGCGGTGGTTCGTGAGGATTCGCCTGACCTCCAATGAAAGCGGACCGAGGCTCGCAACCCGGCGTGGGCCTTAGCTCGCGTTCCACCTCCGGCGCAGGATTCACCCTTAGGTTCCTATCCAGGGCGGACCGGTCTGGAGACCCGGTCGAATGCATGCTAGGTCATCGGGTTCGAACAGTCGGGGCCAGAATCTCCCCGCGACTGAGCCGCTGATCCACCTTTCCGAGGGCGAGCCAGAGCCCGTAGAGCAGCGAGACCGGGGATGGTGGACATCCCGGCACATACACCTCCACGGGGAGTACGCGATCCACCCCCCCTTCGATCTCCGGGGAACTCCGGAACGGTCCTCCGGAGATGCCGCACGCCCCCACGGCAATCACGAAGGACGGGCCGGGCAAAGCCCGATAGGTCTTCTCGAGGGCAAGGCGCATGTTCCGAGTCACCGGACCCGTTACCAGCAGCGCATCGGCGTGACGGGGGGATGCGACGAGGTGGACTCCGAGACGCTCCATGTCGTAGCGTGGCCAAACCAGGGCAGCCACTTCGACCTCGCATCCGTTGCAGCTCCCGGCGTCTACGGCGCGGATCGCGAGCGATGTGCCGTAGAGCCGTTGGATGCGGTCCCGCACCTCCTCGGCCATCCGAGCCGAAGCCGCGGGCGGGGCGTCGGGACCGTGCCGGAGGAGTAGGTCCGACCGGCGCCGGACCGCCGTCTCCTCGAACCGGACCGACGTCATCGCTCCCGACGGGCAGGCGTCCACGCAGAGCCCGCAGAATAGACACTTCCCGTAGTCGAGCCGGACCGTGATCGTTCCGGGGGCTTGGTCCACCGCGATTGCCCCCGTGGGACAGGCGCGAGCGCACGCCCCGGTCCTTTCGCATTCGGCGGCGTGGTGAACGGGGGTCCGGGGGGGGCCGTCCCACTCATCGAGCGGGCCGAGCGGATACCGGATCGTGCCCATTGCGGGAAGGAGCGGCTCCGGGGCGGGGACCCTGGGGGGCGCCAGTGCGGGGTCGACCGGCGTCTCCGTCACCGATCATACCCTGAATAGGAGAGATTGAGGCTCTTGTTGCACAGCGGGAAGTCTGGGACGATGTTCCCCCTAACCGCGAGCTCGATTGCCGGCCAGTTCAGGAACGACGGGTCCCGCACGTGCACCCGTTCGAGTTTCGCCCCCGGCCCCAGAGTGACGTGAACGAGGTACTCGCCCCGCGGGGATTCCACCCAGCCGAGACCGGACCGGCCTTCGGTCCCAGGCTGTGCGGGAACGTCACCTGGGACCGAAACACCTTGTCGAACGCTCGAGAGGAATCTCTGAGCCAGCCGACAAGATTCGACGATCTCCTCGATCTTGACCACCAACCGGGCTTGCACGTCCCCGTCGATCCCTCGGGGAACCCGCACCTCGTTCCCGAGGTAGGCACCGTACGGTCGGTCGTGCCGCAGATCGATGCGTAACCCGGAGGCCCGGGCCGTAGGACCGACGAAATGCATCAGCTCCGCAATCCACCGAGGGATGGTCCCAGTGCCCTGCAGACGGTCCACCACCGACGACTTGCCGAGCAGCTCCTCCCGCAGGGCGACGATTCCGTCGCGGAGTCGCTCGTAGGTGCCCCCCAGCTCGGGGGTCGCGCTCACCCGGACCGGCCGTCGCAGGCCGCCGACCCCGACGACGCCTCGGCCCAATCGGGACCCGGTGAGGGCCTGGAGTGTCTGATACGCGGACTCCCGGAGCCGGTTCGCATGAGCGGCCCCAACGGGGTAGCCGACGTCCAAGGCGATGCCGGCTACATCCCCGCAAAGGAACGCCATCCGTTCTGTCTCCATCAACAGACCACGGAGGATCTCGTCGTCAGGCGGGACGGGAAGTTCGAGGGCCCGCTCCACGGCGTGGGCGTACGCCACTGACCCAGCGATGGACATGTCGCCGGAAACCGACTCCGCCCATATCGTCCCGAGGTCGCTCGGCTTTCCTTCGAACAGCCGCTCCGTCCCTTTGTGGTTGTAGCCTAGGCGGACCTCCAGGTCCAGGATATTTTCCCCGACGACCTGGAACCGGAAGTGTCCGGGTTCGATCACCCCGGCGTGGACAGGGCCGACGGGGACCTCGTAGACGCCTTCGCCCTCCACCATGGAGAACGGGTACTCGACCCGCTGACCGTCGGGGGCGGAGTCGGGGCCCTTGAGGAGCGGCGGGGCGGGATGTCCTTCGTGCAGCAGCAGCGGTCGTCGGTCCTCCAATCCGTCGAACACGACGCCGAACATCTCCGCGACCTCCCGTTCAAAGGGTGCAGCGTACGGCAACGTCGTCGAGAGCGTCGGTAGCGTCGGTCGGTCCGGATCGATTGCACAGACGAAGTGGACGCCCCCGGAGGGCAGGGTCCCGAGGAACAACGCGTGAATCCGGATCTTCCCGAGGTAGCTCCGGGCATCCTCGCCGAAGAGCGTCGAGAGCGGGTGATGCAACGAGTCCAGGGCGAGGGCGGCCGCGGCGTTCCACCGCTCCGGCGGCACTGGCACCCGCCAGAGCTCCTCGGAGGGGTCCCACGCGACCGAGGTGGTCCCGAGCTCTAGGAGCATGCGTCGCTCCTCGGCGGGGGTAGGTCGGCTCGGGAAGTCGCTGACCAGGGCCACCGACGGGGCCGGCTCTCTAGGGACCTCCTCCCCCTCCTTCGGAAGTCGGATCATCCGTTCACCACCTGGACCGCCCCGTGCAGGAGCTGGGAGAGGGGGTCCGGGAGGAGGAGGCCGAGGGCGAGGGCGACGGCCAGCACGACTCCGAGCCCGAGGGAGGCGCAAACGACGGCTCGGGTCTCCGGGGCGTATGGGTGGCCGGGGGGGCCGAGGAGCATGCGGGTCAAGTGCCAAGAGAGCGCCCCGAACGCCAATACGAGGGCAATCAGCATGAGGCCAGCCGCGACGCCGTTGCCCTGCGAGAATCCCGCGGAAAGGATCAGGAGCTCGCTGGAGAACATCGAGAACGGGGGCACGCCGGCAAGGGCCAGCCCGCCGAGCAGCAGGAGCGCGCCGGTCCCTGGGGCGGCCACCAGGGCGCCCTGAATCTCCTGCAGGTCCTTGGTCCGGGCAGCGAGGGCGAGGTTTCCGCTCACCAGGAACAGGGCGGTCTTGGTCGCCGCATGGTTCAAGAGGTGGTAGAGCGCGCCGAAGAGTCCGATCGCGCCCCCGAAGGCGAGACCGAGAGCGATGATGCCCATGTTCTCCACAGAGGAGTAGGCGAGCAGTCGCTTCAGGTCCCGCTGAACAAAGAGGAACAGCGCCGCGAGGAAGACCGAGAGGAGGCCGAAGATCAAGAAGAACCGCTGGGTCCAGAGAAAGCCCGGGATCCTCAGGGTGATCGCGTAGATCCGGATGAGAGCGTACATGGCGCAGTTGAGAAGCGCACCGGAGAGGAGCGCGGAAACCGGCGTCGGCGCCTCCGAGTGGGCATCCGGGAGCCAGGTGTGGAGCGGCGCGAGGCCGGCCTTCGTCCCGTACCCAACGAAGAGGAAGACGAGGGCGAGGCGCACTAGGCCCGGGTCCAGCTGGGATCCCGACGACACCAGGGTCGTCCAATTCAGCTCGGAGTTTCCCGCGCCGAGGACGTGAACGGAAGCGACGTAGAGCAGGAGCGTTCCGAAGAGGGCGAAGACGAGTCCGACGCTGCAGAGGATGAGGTATTTCCAGGACGCCTCCTGGGCCCGTCGGGTCTGGTAGTAGCCGACCAGCAATGCCGAGGCCAGGGTCGTCCCCTCCAATCCGATCCAGAGCACCCCGAGGTTGTTCGCTTCGGCAACGAGGTACATCGTGAACAGGAACAGGAAGACGAGCTGGTAGTACCGGCGCAACCTTGGCAGCGGCGCTTCATGCGGACTGCCCGACCGACCGAGGTAGTCGACGGAGTACAGGAGCGAGGCGAGCCCGACGACAGCGACGATGAGGAGGAGTAGCCCTGACAGGTCGTCCACATAGAGCAACCCCCCGTACGAGGAGAGGGCCCCGAGAGTGAGGAGCGCCTGCAGCAGGAAGGCCACCACCAGGCCGAGGGCCAGAGCCACCGCGATGGCGACTGCGTTTGCCTGGTCTCGGGTGCGGGCGAAAGCGACGGCGCCAGCCCCCGCGAGCGGCACGATGAGGACGAGGAGGATCCAGGGGATCGGCACGGCGGGGGCTCACCCCTCCAAGGCCCGCAGGGCATCGGCGTCGACGTGGTCGAACGACTCCTTCATCCTCTCGAGGAAGATCCTGGCCACGATCGCAAGGACGAGGAGGTTCGCCGCGAGGCCGAGCTCGACGAAGAGCCCTAGGCCGTACGTGAGGGCGATCCCGGCGAGGAAGATCCCGTTGTTCATCACCAAAAGGCCGACGACCTGGGTAATCGCCTTGCGTCGGGTGATCAGGAGAAAGAACCCGATCAATAGCACGGCCACGGAGATCGGCAACAGCCCGGCCGAAGGGACTTCCGCAAAGGGTGTGATCCCCCCGACGACCCAGACCGAGACGAGGAGGATTGCGAGCCCTGCCAACGCGCTCGCTCGGACGGAGGCGTACATGTTGACCATCCGGGAGACGCCGAGGTTCCGGACGACGCGACGCAGCAGCCATGGCAGCACGATCGCGTTGACGACAATCGTGAGTCCGGCGAGAACGTAGATGTCCGGTGCCTGGTACTGATACGCTACCAGGCCAGCGGTGATGCCGAGGGCGCCGGACTGGATCGCGTAGGTGTCGACGAGGGCCTCGATCCGCCGGTGGATGAGGGAGATCCACGCGGTAACCAGCACGATGGCGGCGGAGATGTCGAGGGCCTGGACCGCCAGCACGATCATGCGCCCCCGCCGACGACGTACGTGAGGGCGAGGGATCCGAAGGCGAAGACGACGGCCAGAGTCGTCAGGTCCGCGACGCGGAAGAGTCGCCACTTGGCGACCCCGGCCTCGAGCCGGCTGACGAGCACGTGTGCCCCGAGGAGCTTGATCACGACGATCCCAACGGCGAGCGAAACGAGGGCAAGGGTCCACGACGTGCTGATGCCCCACGGCGCGGCGAGGGCGATCAAGAGCCCGATCATGATCGCAAGCTTGAACCCCCGACCCCACTCGAGGAGGGCGAGGTCGCGGCCCGAGTACTCCAGCACCATCGCTTCGTGCACCATGGTGAGCTCGAGGTGGGTAGCCGAGTTGTCGATAGGGAGCCGGCCGGTCTCCACGAGCAACAACAGCACATAGGCGACGATGGCCAGCAGCAGCGGTGGGCTGGCGTACGCGATCCCGAGAGAGACGCCCCGGGCCGCGATGGCCCCGGCCTGCGTCGAGCCGGCAGGGCTGCCGAAGGCGAAGATGACTAGGAGGAACACTGGCTCGGCGAGAGCTCCCATCCACATTTCTCGGGTCGATCCCATGCCGCCGAAGGTGCTCCCGGCGTCCGTGGCCGCGAGAGCAGTGATGAACCGGGAGAGCGCGAGGAGCCCGACCAGCACGATCAGATCGCCAAAGGTCCCAAGCGGCGACGGCAGGACGAACCAGGGGATCAGGGGAACGGTGGCGAGGAGCGCCGCGAAGGAGATCGCCGGCGCGTAACGGGTGACCCACGAGGCGGATTTCGAGTACACCGCATCCTTGCCGATCAGTTTCCAGAGATCCCGATACGGCTGCAGGAGAGGCGGACCGACGCGCCCCTGGGTACGGGCCTTGACCCGGCCAAGCACCGCGAGGAGGAGCGGTGAGAGACCAAGGACGAGGAGGTACTCCCCGACGAACGCGACCAGTTGGGCGGGCACCGACGCGGTCACGGTGCGGGTCCCCCGACGGCGCGAACGAGCAGCAGGAGCCCGACGAGGGTGACGAAGATGTACGCCAGGTACGCGTGGATGCGGCCGGACTGGAGCCGGCTCATCCTACGGGCGAGCCCGAAGATCCCGGACGCGACGGGAGGGAACACCCACGCCCGGATCGGCTCGGCAATCTCCACGGTGTACCGTCTCACCCGGGCGAGGACGATCCATGGCGGTCGCAGGGCCGGCGCGCTATCGGAACGCTCTATCGGCCGGTAGAACTCTTCAAAGATGCGCACCACGGGCTGGGCGTATCCGGTGGCGGTATACTCCATCCTGGGGGTGGGCGCATCGAGACCGCAGTCCCACATCGGTCCTACGACGGTGGCGGGAGCCCCCCGGATCCGCCAGACGGCCCACGCGACCAGGAGCCCCGCGCCCAGAAGGAGCGCGACAGCTCCGGGGGCAAGCGGGAGAGAGCCCCCGGAGCCGTTGGGCAGGTTGGACAGCACCGAGAGGGAGACCCCCGAGCCGACGGCGGCTCCCGTCAACTCCCGCAGGGGCCGAGTGGCGAGATCGAGCGCGAGGACCGGCGCGACGCCTAGGGCGAGGCAGAACGCGGCGAGGATCCCCATCCCCCCCACCAGGGAGGAGGGAGGCGAACCCGCGAGCTCGGCCTGCTGGGACCGGGGCCTCGCCAGGAAGGCGATCCCGAACGCCTTGACGAAGCAATAAGCGGCTAGCCCGCTGGTGAGCGCGAGCACCGCGGCCAGGATCGAGAGCGTCATCTCCGCGGTGACGGAGCCCGTGGAGAATGCGGCGAAGAAGCTCTGGAAGAGGAGCCACTCGCTGACGAAGCCATTGAACGGCGGCAGAGCAGAGATCGCCATCGCGCCGACGAAGAAGCCCAGCGCGACGCCCGGCATCCGCCGGATGAGGCCGCCCATCCGCTCGAGGTCGCGCGTCCCGGTCTCCCCGACTGCGGCACCGGCGCCGAGGAAGAGGAGCGACTTGAACAGTGCGTGGTTCCAGGTGTGCAGGAGCGCCGCCGCGAGAGCGAGTGCTGCGAGAGCCGGGTAGCCGAGGTTCTGGAACAGGAGCCCCGCGCCCACGCCGAGGAGGATGATGCCGATGTTCTCGATGGAGTGAAACGCGAGGAGCCGTTTCAGATTGTGTTGGACGATGGCGTAGAGCACCCCAGCCAGCGCCGAGACCCCGCCTAGGGCGAGGATCGTGTACGCCCACCAGCTGGGCCCCCCTCCTAGCAGGCCGAGGACGACGCGGAGGAGACCGAAGATTCCCAGCTTGATCATCACGCCGGACATCAGTGCCGAGACGTTGCTTGGCGCGGCGGGGTGGGCGTCCGGCAGCCAAGAATGGAAGGGTACCATGGCGGCCTTCGTGCCGAACCCTACGAGGGCCGCCAGGAACACGGCGTCGCGAACTCCGGGCGGGAGCCCCCCGGCGCCCGCAGCAATCCCCTCCCAGGTGGTCGACCCGGTCGCCGTCGCCAGCAGCAGGAACGAGACGAGGATCGCCCCCGTGGCCGCGTGGCTCATCACGAGGTAGACGAGGCCCGCCTCGCGGCTCTCCGCGTCCTCGTGGTCGTGAATGACGAGGAAGTAGGAAACAAGGGTCATCGCCTCCCACGCGACCAGGAAGAGGAAGATGGTCCCCGCGGTGCATACCAGCACCATCGTCAGGACGAAGAGGCCGCATCCTCCGGCGAGGAACCCACGGCGTTGAGGAACGTACCGCTCGGCGTACCCGACCGAAGCCAGCAATATCGCGGATCCGCTGACGGATACGACCAAGAGGAAGAACGCCGAGAGCGGATCCTCCTGAATCCCCAGGGCGAGCACCGGCGATGCCGGCACCGTCCCCGGCAACCCTAGGGACGACGCGGGCAGCGTCCCTCCGAGCAGGACCAGGACCGATTGGACCGTGGTGATGGCGCAGGACAAGGCGCCCAGCAGGAACGACGCTCGGACCTCCACCGGCCGACGGCTGGCGAACCCCAGCACGGTCGCGGCTGAGAGTCCGGCGAGAGAGACGAGCAGGAGCAGTTCGCGAAGATTCATGGACCGGGGGTTCGCGCGGTCCCGTCAGGGAACGACCGACGGGGGGTCCGCGCCGGCGCAGTGCAACGGGACCATACGATGATGGAGGAGCCGGGCCAGGTCATCCCGAGGCGGTTGGGATAGTCTAAGACGGTCTGGACCGACTCCGATACGGTAATTACCCCTCCGGCGCCCTGTCTCACGCATGGGCCCCACTCCGGAAGTCGAGCCGGCGTCGTCCTCCCCGCGGCGGCGTAGCCCGGCCGAGTTCCGCCGGCCCGGGGGGCCCTCCCGGCCGCCTCCGAGGCAGACCCCGAGGCATCTTCACCGATCCGGGCCTCATACTCTCGCGGTCAGCCTCCCGAAATCTTGGATCGATGGGCACTCTCTCACCCGGGGGTCCGTGGTCTGGCTCCACTCGAGGGACGACGGAAGACTGGTAGTCGCCCCGGCTAGCCCCGAGGGGGCGGGGCCGGCCGGGGATCGGGTGTTGACGATCGGTTCAAACCACTTTGGCGACCCCCAGGTCCTCGCTCGGACGGTCTTCGGCGGGTATGTGGTCGGGTATGACCGGATCGAACTCATCGACGCCGATGGATTCGACCGGGACCGGCGACAGGAGCTGGAGCGCACGGCCCACGCCTTTGTGGGGCTGCAGGTGGTGTTCCACGACACCCATCGTGTGACTTTGCAGAGCTTCCTGGACGCCCGTCGGCACACTGTCCCGAAGGTCTTGACCCGGGCGGGTCTGGTAGTGGAGGAGATGGCCCAGCTCCTCGCGGCGGCGGTCCGGGGTTCGTCCAAGGTGCCGATCAAGGAACTCGCGGCGATGGAAGCGGAGTCCGACCGGCTGTATGCCCTGGCGCTGCGACAGCTCATGCTCGCGCAGGGCGACCCCGCGCTGGCTCGCCTATTGGATGTGCGAGAGCCTCGAGACCTTCTCGGGGGTCGGATCGTCGGCAAGATCTACGAAGAGATCGCGGACCTTCTCTGCAGAGCTGCGCCGGAGCTTCGGGCCGGCCTGGAAGGGCGGGAGCTGCCGGGTGCACTCCGGGCGGACCTGGTGGGCCATGTGGAGGCGCTCCGGACGATGGTGCAAGACTCCTCCCGCGCCCTCCTGAAAGAGGACAGCAATCTCGCCCACCGGGTTCTGCGCCATCGGGAGGACGGCCTCGAGGCGCTGCACCGAACCGAGCATCTCTTGGCGCGGGCCCGACTCCCCCGACGGCAAACCGCGTCGCTGGCAATCTTCGCGTGGGGGCTTGGGACCTCCCGTCGACTCTGCGGGACCATTGCCGAGGTCGCGCTCAACGAATCGATCCAATCGACGGCCACCGGGTAGCACCGCACCCCCCGGGAAGGCCTCGAAAGATCACCGGGATCCGGACGAACTCCGTGATGGGGGCCATAACGCACGCATTCAGCTCGACCTTTTCTGAAACGCAGTTGAGTCGCGAGGAATGAGCGGCCGCATGGTCGGATTCCCTGCGGCTTCAGGATTCTAGGGTCGCGGGCCGGGCTGGACATTGAATCTAGTGGCGCGGCCACGAAAGAAGGTTGACCCTATCGGGGCCTGAGCCAGATCGGCATCTTGGCTCTGCGACGGTGGTCTTTGCGCACGGTGTCGCGGAACCGCTTCCCTCGCGCCTGTCGTTCTTCGTTCCGATAGCGGACCGCCGAGGCGAGCACTTCGCCCACGGCCTCAGGGGTCGTGTGCGTCTCCCCGGCCATCGCCAGCTTCTGCAGATCCCCGGCGTGGCACTCCACCGGGTTCAGGTGACTCGCATGGGTGGGCGTTGAGAACAGCCGTACCTTGTTCGCCTTCGCCCACTGACGGATCGCTGCCGTCCAGTGGTTGCTCGCCCCGTCCCAGATCAGGTTCACCCACTGGTCGGTGGGATACTCCGCCCGCACGTCCTTCAGATACTCCAGCCAGTTCGCCGCGTGCTTCGTTCGGTAGACCCGACCGAACAGCCGCTGGTGGAACACGTTCAGCGTGAGGAAGTAGTAGACCGTCCCGAACTTCCGCTCATACTCGGCGGGAATGCGCGCCGGGATCTTCTGAGGGAACCATCCCTCGCCTCCGTGGGGGATCAGTTGGATCGGTCCGATCTCATCCGCCGAGAGGACCACCGGCGGATTGTGCCGCTTCCGAGTCAGCTGGTCGATCTTCCGCTTCTTCTCCTCGAAGAGGGGGTCTGGGGAGGTCTTCCAGGTGCGGATCGACTGGTGGGAGACCTCATCCTCGTGGAGGATCACGCGGAGCCACTCCTCGCTGATCGACTCTACGATGCCGCGTTTCACGGCCTGCTCCCGAAGGCGGGAGAGCGACCACTGGGCGTAGGGTAGTTCGAGGTCGCGTGGTCGGCTGAGGGCGAGGTCGACCAGCGCCTTGCGCTGGTCGTCGGTGAACTTCGGGGGTCGGCCGGGCCCCCACTTCGGCTGGAGCATGGCCATCCCATGCTCGTTGAAGGCGCGGATCACCCCACGAATGTAGTCCTCGCTCGCCAGGGCGATGATGGTAATCCGAGGAGGGGTGTTCCCCTGGTAGCTCGCGAGCACGATCTGGGCGCGCTTGAACTCGATGGCGTTCTGCCCGTGGCGGACGATGTGACGGAGCTTCTGTCCTTCCTCGAGCGTTAGGTCACGGACCCGCAGGACCATGCCACCGGGATAGCGCAACCCCGGAAAGTACCATCGGTCCAAAGGTCAGGCAACTTTACCGGCCGCGCCACTAGGTCCGGGGAGCGCCGCACTTCGGGCAGACGGTCGCCGTGGTGTCGATGAGCGTCCCGCAGTAGCGGCAGTTGGTCTTGACCGTCTCCTGAAGGACGATCTGCTGGACCGGCGGCTGCGCCACCTGCCCGAGGCCGAGCGGCGGCGGGGACGGGAAGTTCGCGCGGTCGTAGGCGATCGTGCCCGGCGCCCCGTGACGGGGCAGCGTCGCGCCCCGTCGCCGGCGTCCCACGGCCCAGATCGCGACCACGACGACCAGGACGAGGACGAGCGCGCCGACGACGATCGTGGCGACCTCGGCGACGTCGAGCCCCGCGGGAGGGGGCGGTGGCGGCGCCGCCGCCGGGGTGAGCGGGTAGCTCGTGCTGGTCGCCGCGAGCGTGTCGGTCCAGGTGAACCCGTCCCCCGTGCCATCGCGGTCGGTCTCGGTGTAGAGGTAGCCCACGATGTAGCCCGAGCCGGGGTCGAAGTACGCCTTCCAGGTGTACGTCGCGGTGAAGACGCCGTAGACGTCGTTGCGCTGGTAGGTGCCGTTGCCCTCGGCGAAGAGCGTCCGCACGTAGCCGGTGGGGCTCGAGGCCAGCGGGTAGGAGACGTTCGTCCCCACCACCACGAGCTCGCTGTTGAGGACGTAGAAGCTCGCGCCGGGCCGGAGCGCGGAATCCATGTAGAACCAGACGTAGGGATCGACGTACCCCGTCTGGTTGTCGGTCCCCTGGACGTAGTGGTACGTCGTCGGGGAGAACGTGAACGTCCCCTTAACGGGGACGATCTCGCTCTGGCCCGCGTTGCTGACCCAATGGGTCACGCTCTGGTACGTGGTGTTCGCGGACCCGTTCGCGAGGAGGGAGGTGTCGTGGAGGCTGCCGTTGATGAAGGAGTGCTCGGTGTAGCCGGTGTAGTTGCCGACGCCGCCGTCGAGGACGATCGTCTCGGTGTAGGCCAGCTGGTCGCCGGCGTTTACCGCGCGCGGGAGCGGGCGGGCGACCGCCGCGGGAAGGAGGGCGAGGAAAAAGATCGCGGCGACGGCCAGCAGGCGTACCGCTCTCATCCGGTGAACCCTCCGAACGCGTGGACGTGGCCCGGATGCGCGCCGGAGAACGCGCCATACGTGGAGAAGTAGTGCCCGTGGGCGACGAGGAGCGGGACCAGATACAGCCGGGGGCCGGGGGAGGGCGTCGGCGGGCCGGCCCCCGCCGGTCGGGCCGCGGCGGTGGCATCGTGCTCGTTGACGGAGGCGACCCGGATGCCGTGGAGGAGGCGGACGGCCAGGCAGAGCAGCTCGGGAGGGGGGATCGGGCCGGTACGTCGGCCGAGGATGTCGTAGGCCCGCTCGAGGAGGGTGAGGGTCTCGTTCGCCTCGAGGACCGGGATCGCCGCGAGGATCGAGGCCGCCACGAGGGGATACTGGAGGTAGGTGCCGACCCCCCGCGCGATGATCGCGAGCTTCGTCCCGACCCCGGTGATGGGGAGGTCGGAGACGGTCAGGTACGCCGCCGAGAGCTCGACGTCCTCGCTCGGCTGATAGCCCCACATTCCGAACTGGGAGCGGGCCGCGACGAACTTCGCCGAGAGGTCGGCGAAGGGCGCGTTGACGACCGACAGCAGCCCGGCGGCCTCGTACGAGCGGGTCAGCGCGAGGAAGGCGGGGAGGTTGGCGACGGCGAACGTCCCATCCTGGCGCTGTCCCGCGAGCAGGGTCGCCGCGACCGCGAGCGAGGATTCGGGGGGGACGCCGGTCGACGCGACGGACCGGTTCAGCTCGGCGAGAAGCGGAACGGTCTCGGAAAGGGGCCGAGCGAGCGTCGCGAGGATCTCCGCGCTGAGCAGGCGGTTCTCGGTGTTGGGGGTGAATGCCGCGACCTGTTCGTACGCCGAAAGGAACGTCGCCGCGGCCGTCGCGCCGTCGCTTCCCGACTTCGCGAGGCCGATCCCGACGGCCCACAGGTAGCTGCGGTCCACGCCGGGCAGGCGGGGCAGGAGCTGGCCGAAGACGGCGCCGCCCGCGTCGGCGGTGCGTTCGAGCTCGGCGTCGACCCGCTGGCTATCGGCCCAGTAGGCCGAGAACTCCATGGCGGAGACACGGTAGGCCCGGACCTCGAGGTCGCGCAGCGCCATCGCCCCGAGCCCGGTGAGGGCCACGAACCCCCCGGCCGCCGGGACGAGGTTATCGAGGAGCGCCTTCTGCTGGACGAGGTCCGCGAACTGCGCTTCCCGGTCGCGCAGCTCGGCCTGCGCCGCCCGGAGCGCGGAGGCGTCGCCCGCGGCCTGGCCCTCCTCGGCGGCCCGTTTCGCCGCCCCTTCGAAACGAAAGAGGATCGAGTGCGTGTGGCGCTCCTCGGACCGGACCCGGGCCTGGAGCTGGGCGTACTCCGCCCCCTCGCGCTGGATCGTCTCCTGGGCGGAGCCCATGCCGCCCACGCGCGCCACGAGGGCCGCCCGATCCGCCGGGGAGAGCACCGCCACCAGCCGCGCGGCGGACAATTCCGTCAGGCCGGCCGGCGCGAGCTCCCCGGAGAGGGTGCGCGATCGCAGCCCGCTGAGGTACTGGAGGACCTCGGTGCAGGTCGTCACGCTATCGGTCGACCAACGGGAAAATCGTATTTAGGGGTTCCTCCGAGAGGCGGTTCCGTATCTCGAGGGCCAGGCCCTCGGGGGTCTCCACCGGACGCGCGAACGGGTCGTCGCGCAGTGCCTCGCGGAGGACCGTCGCGAAGTGCTCTCGGCGGTCCCCGAGCGCAAGGAAGCGGCGGCGCCGCTCGGACTCGATCTGCTCGAAGGCGAACATGAACTCGTAGAGGGAACGGTACACCTGGTCCTCGAGCTTCTCCCGGACCTCCCTACGCTCCACGACGACCTCGTCGATCCCTTCGAGGTCGACGAAGTACGCCGCGCCGTCCGGGGCGAGGACCGCATCCTTGTCGAGCCAGACGTCGTGGAAGTCGAGGCCGCGATACCGGCCGGGCACCGCGTCGGGAGCGAGCGTGCGGGCGAACAGGGTCAGCATCGCGACGACGCTCGCCACGAAGCGCAATTCGAAGGCCAGGGCGCGCGCGTTCGAGCCGATCCCGAACCGATCGAAGACCCATCGGATGCTGTCGCCGACGGTCTGGCGGCCGTGGAAGTAGATGCGGACGTTCGACGGGACGAGCCGCAGCTCCTGGACGAACGGGCCGCGGTAGCGGCGGTACCAGTAGATCGACCGCAGGTCCTCCTCGAGCGACGGGGGAAAGCGGGCGATCTTGACCAGCGGGGCGAGCCGGAAGCCGGCGAGGCTGGTGAGGTCGGCCCGCTCGGAGACCGCGAGCGCCGTTCGGGCGTGCGCGAGCCCCTGCCCGCCGTACGGCGAGCCGCGCAGCCAGAGCTCCCCGGTGATCAGGCGCTCGGGTGCCGAACCCGAAGCGGGCCCGAGGCGGTCCCGGACGGCCGGCGGACCGATCAGCGGACGGACCACGTCACGGTCGAGCCGCTCGGCGGCGAACGGGAGCACCTCCGAGCCGACGCCCTTGATGGAGAGGTAGAACGCCATTCCGTCCAGCGTCGCCGCCGGCTCGGGGAGGATCGCTCCCCGGTTGTCGTCCTCGATGAACTTTAACCGGCCCGCGGACGGGCGGTCCATCAACCCCGCGAGGGCGGGGGGAAGGAAGAGCCGGTCGAGGTCCGAAAGGGGGTGTCCCGCGAACTGGCGGTTGGTGATCGTCTCGGCCGGGTACGCGTCCAGCCAGAGCGGGGTCCCGGGGAGTCGGTGGTCGACCGGCACTTCGCCCCGCGCGCTCACCCGCCCCCCGCCGCGGCCCCCGACGCGATCGACGGCCCGTTCGACGCGATACCCGCAGCCCCCGGACTCGCGGGCATCGCACCCTCGGCGGGCCCTCGAGCCGGAGGAGCCCCAAAAGGGTTCCCCGGCAGGGCCCCGCCGCCGTCAGGTCCCCACGTCGCCCCGTGAGTCACCCGTCGCCGCGGCCCGAGGGGAACGCCTCGTGGAGGCGCGCGAAGGTCGTCGGGTCGACGAGGTCGGGGTTCACGGGGACCAGTATCCGGGCCCCCTGGTGCCGGGCCATGTCGGCGAGCCCCTCCAGGAAGGCCGCGGTCCGCTCGGCGGTGTGGATCCGCACCAAGTACTCCACTCCCTCGAGGTACGCGGCCTCGACCCCGCGCTCCCCGAACGCCCGGCGGAACAGCTCGGTGAGGGCGGCGAGGTCCGTCGGCGGGAACGACCCCTCCCGCCGGACGTTCGAAAGCCAGACGACCTCGACCGCGCGCGGTCCGAGGCTCGCCCGCAGGCGGTCGGGGAAGTCGCGGCTCAGGCAGAGCCCCCGACGCGGCAGCTCGGTCGCGGCCAGGAACTCCGACCAGGACGTCCCGGGGGAGCGTTCGGGCCAGACCTCGACCCCGGTTCTCGGTGGAAGGACGGCTGGCGCCGCGGGCGCGGGGGAGCGCACGGCGGCGGGGTCCGCGGGGGTCAGCGCCGGCAGGACCGGCGCGGGGGGGGCCGGAGCGGTGCCCGGCCCGATACCGGTGGGCTCGGCCGGGGCGGGGGGGACCCCTACGGGCGGGGGGAGGACGGGAACCGGCATCGGCGCCGTGCGGGGTGCCGCTCGCGGCGCGACGGGATCCTCCGCGGCCGCCTCCCCCTGCGGGGGTGCGGGGGACGGCGCGGCGGCGGGCGCCGGCCCTTGGGTGCCGGACGGGGCGCAGACGACGACGCGAGGACGGAGGGGGCGGGGTGGGGAGGGACCGCCGAAGTGCTCCACGAGAAGGGCGGCGACCTCGGGCCCGAACCCGGGGATAGGTGCCAGCCGCTCGAACGGCGCGTGGGCGATCTCCTCGTAGGAGCCTAGCCCCGCCTCCCAGGCCATCGCGAGCTTCGTCGGTCCGAGAACGGGACGGCGCAGCTCCGTGTCGAACGCCGTGACGGCGTCGCGGATCGCGGACTCGCGCGCCCTCAGGCTCTCATCGAGATAGTCGGTCCCTTCCCAGGCCGCCGGAGCGGGGGGCCGGGGGCGGACGCGGGGGCGCCGGTCGCGGCGGGGCCGGACCTTGTGCCGGGCCGGCGCGGCCGGTGCCCCGACGAGGACGCACCTCCATCGATCCCCACGCCGCGTCCGCCCCTCCACGCCCCATCCCTCGGGAACGGGCTCGCCGGACGGGACGAGCCGCACGGGGACGCCTCCGAACGCCGGGCCGAGCGACGGGAGGAGGCGCTCGAGCTCGGCCGCGAGGGGCCCCGAGATTTGGACGGCGATCTCCGACACCAGCGACGGCTGGGGAAGCCGACCGAGCTGGCGATGGACCTCGCGGAAGAGCCGGAACCCGTCCGGCGTCAACGGAGGGGGGGCCCCGCCGGTGGCGTCCCCCGACGCCCCGGGCGGCCTAAGGAGCAGCTCGCCGAGCCGCCAGGGCACGGCGACGACCCCCTCGGGAAGCGACTCGGTAAGGTCGACCATCGTCGCGGCGATCGGGTACGGCAGCCCGTCGAGGACGACCTCGAGCCGTCCGTCCTTGAGCCCGTCCTGGATCTGGGTCCCGGTCAGCTGCTCGAGGAGACGGGCGATCCGGCCAGCGACCGGGCCGTAGCGGGCGCGGATCCGCTCCAGGTTCGGGCTCGCCTCGACCCGGCGGGCATCCCACGGTCGGGCGGGCGACGCGATCTGGACGGAGGCCGCCCCCGCGATGCGGGCCAGGATCTCCGGCCGATCCCGCACGAGGCCGGCCGTCTCCTCATCGTTCAGGTAGACCACGATGGGAGGCAGATCGGCGGACGGGGCGACCTTGAGCTCGCGGCGATATCGGGCGACGGCCGTCCGCAGCTCCCGCCATACGCCGTACGCCCGCTCCGCGTTCGCATCGAGGAGCGCCTCCTGGACCGGGGCGAACGTCCGCTCGAAGACGCTCTCGTGATCGCCCCGCAGCGCGCGGTGGATCGCCTCCATCGTGAACGGAAGGATCGGGGCGGAAAGCTCGACCCAGCGCGGCAGGACGTGACCGAGGACGTTGAGCGCCGCGGCCTTCCCCGAGCTCGGCCCGGCCGACGCAAGGCGCGGCCCCGCGAGCGGCAGGTATCCGGCCCGCAGGTCCTCCTCCATGAACTGCGCGAGGCGCTCGTGCGCCGCGGCGAGCTCGCCCCGGTCGTAGAGGCGCAGGACCTCGAGCCGCATCCGCTCGAACAGGGAGAGGAACGCCCGGTCCTCCTCGGTCAGGCCCTCGAGCGGGCGGGTCACGACCGCCGCGTCCGGGTCGAAGCGCTCGGCGGCGAACCGCTCGAGGATCTCCCGGGCCGTCTCCCAGCTCTTGCGCAGGCGGCGATCCTCCTGCTCGCGGCGGTTGACGAGCGTGAGCTCCCCGTTGCGGGGCGCGCGCTCGGTGAGGAGGAGCGCGGCCCGCAGCGCATCGGCCGACTCCCCGAGGCCCGGCCGGGCCGGGACCTCCGAGCTCGGAAGGGTCGGGATCGTGGCGACCTTCAGCTCTTTCGGGTCGGCGTCGACCGCCTCCATCGCGAGGAGGTGGTGGACCAGGGCGGGCGCCCGGCGTCGCTCGGGAAGGTAGAGCCAGGCCGAGTCGGCCGGGGCGACGGGGGCCGCGGCCGCCCAGGCCACGACGGCGGCGTGGACCGGCGGAAGCAGATGCCGCCGGGAGACGAGGCGTACCCCGCCGCACCCGCAGCGATCGGGGGCGTCGGACGGGGCGAGCTCCCCGCACGACTGGCATTCGGAGAGCGCCGGGGCGTCCGGCTCGGAGGTGATCTCCCCGGCGCTCACGGGCCAAGGGACCACCTCCGACGCGCCGACCTCCGGTGCGTCGGGAAGGAGGCGCTGGTAGAGCGCCGTTCGCTGGGGGGAAAGGCGGTTCGGCGCGAGGCACCACGCCCGCCCGACGTCCCAGTGGAGGGCCGAGCCGCAGGTGACGCAGTGCGGAATGCCCCGTCGGACCCGGAGCTGGGCGAACAGGAGCCCGCTCTCCGTGACGTCCCGGAGGACGAACGCCTCGGCGTCCTCCAGCGTGAGCCGCTGGTACTTGTGCGCGACGTCCTCGGTCAGGCGCCCGCTCAGGTCGGCGACGGACCAGCCGGGGATCCCGAGCGCCGCGGCCGCGTGGTAGTCGGCCGCCCCGTGGGCCGGAACGAGCGCGATGACCCCGGTGCCGGAGTCGCCGACCTCCGCCGACGCGAGCACGGTCCCGGCGGGCGGGGGGAGGTTCGCGAGAACGGGGGACTCCATGGCCAGCGGATGGACGTAGGCCGTCCCCGCCCACCGGCGGCCGGGCGCCTCTTCGAGGACCTCGATCTCGGCGCCGTCGAGCCACTGGATGACCCGGTCGATCGCGGACCGTAGGATGACGATCCGTTCCTCGACCCCGCGCCGGCGGTAACGGGCCGTGACGTAGGGCATCGTCGGGTGGACGAGGATCGCCGTCGTCCCGAGGAGCTTCCAGAGCGAGTCGGTCCAGACGAGGAGGCTCGTCCGGGGCGGCGCGCCGGCGATCGGAAAGCGGACGAGGTACGCCGGTCCCGGCGCCTCGGCATAGACGATCCCCTCAGGGCTCCGGGGGAGGCGGCAGGACGGGCAGGTCCGAAGCGGCGTCGACCGGCTCACCAGGAGCCGACGGGCCGCGAGACGATCCACGACCTCCTGAAGTCGCTGCGGCCCGACCGCTTCGGTGAGGGGGCGCACACGGCCCCCCTCGGTCGCGATCCCCGCGCGACGCAGGAGGGGCAGCACACCCTCCCCCGCCGACCCCTGGTCCACCATCCAGAGCGTCCCGCGCGGTCGCGCCCCCGCCTGCGCGAGGTAGCGGGCCCCGGCATCGGCGGCCACGGCACGGGCGAGGACCTGGGCGGCGGGGTCAGCGGCCGCTACGGTCCCGGGGAACTGGAGGACCCGGGGTTCCCCCCCTTCCCCGTCACGGGCGAATAGATTGGGTCGGGAGGCCCAGAACAGCCAGGCCTCGGATTCGATCGCCGCGGGGTCGTAGCGTGGGGAGAGAAGGTGCATGCGCTCCCACGTCCGAAACGGGTCGCGGTCGAGAGATTCGCCGCCGGCACGATAAACCCTTGGAGCACGCCGCCGCCCGTCGGGGAGCCCGGGATCGCCGGTGATCTCAGACGGGCGGAACGAGGCGCGCCCGGGGCCGGGACCGGCGGGTCCGGTTCAGGTCCTCTTCGAGCCGGTTGAGCTCGATGAGGACCTCGGAGGCGGTCCCCGGCGCCGTCTCGAGTCCCTCGGGCTCGACCGGGGGGGCGACGGAGAGGACGGGGGCGGGGGCATGCACCCGGGCGAGGGGGCCCGCCCGCCCCGTCAGATTCGTAGCGGCCGGGAAGCCCCGCGGGCGGGCCGGCGACGGTTCGTCCGCCTTTCCCGGGTCCCCCGGCGCACTCCCGCCGTCCTCGGGGGACATCCGTCCCGCCCGGGACGGGGCCCTTCGGGTCGCCTCGCGAGATCGCTTTCGGCCGGCCCCGTCCTCCTCGTTCTCTTCGACCGCCATGGAGACTCCCGCCCCGACCGCGGCGACCGCGCCCAGGGCGTAGAACAGCAACCACACTTCGAGCGGCCCCGCCCCCACCTTCGGGCTGGTCACATGGAGGACCGTACCCACCAGGGCACAGGTCGCCGTGATGAACCAGAGGGGGCCGGCGTCCTCGAACCGCTCGCGCAGGGAGCGCGGAGCCGCGAGGATCCTTGGGTAGGTCCCGTCCGGCCCGGCTTCCCGGGGGCCCTCCTCGGGTGCCGCATCCGTCGGGGGCGGGGACGGGACCGACGACGGGGGTGCACGGGGGGGTCGGCCCGGTCGATGGATCGCCCGTGGCATCGCCAGCAGGGTCACGGGCAGCTCCGGAGGGTGAGGCAGGGATTGAGCGAGACGTGGATGGCGAGCACCCTCGGCACCGCTCGGCTGCCCAGGTCGAGGAACAGGTCCAAGTGGACGATCTGCGCGGCCGGGGAGCGCCCGGACCCGCTCGAAAAGTAGCCGTGGAAGATGGTCCATCCGCCCGTCGTCTCGACACCGACCTCGATGTCGAAGGAGAACGGAGCGCCCAGGCGCGACGGCTGAAGGTAGGAGATCACCAGCTCTTCGGCATACGTTCCCGCCACCAGGGTGGACGGGGCCGCCGAGCGGTAGCCGTCCGTGCACGGGCCGACCCGGCAGGCCGCGACGCGGACCGTTGCGCCGCTCAGACCGAGCGTCCCCGCGGTCTGCCGACCCGCGGTAGGGAACGTGGACGTCGCTTTGGTCAGGAGGACGATCCCGAGGCCGATCTGGGAGATCGGCGGAGGGCTCGCCCCTTGGGCCATCGCGAGAGCGGACGGGGAGGCGGCGAGCTGGGTGACGGACGTCGACGCATGGGCGGGCGTCGGAAGAAGAAGTATCAGGACCAGGAACGAGAACGCCGCTGCGAGGAGACGGGAGGCGGGGCCGGCCCGGTGCCGCGGATGCGCTGGGTGACGACTCATGAGGGGTTCACCGCCGGGTTCTTGCGCGGAGGGTGGCCGGTAGGGAGGGTCGGTGCGGCGAGGGCGGGGAAGGGGTGGGCGAGGAAGGGGTTCGCGTCGCCGGCATCGGATGTCGGCGGGTCCGTGGGTCCGGCGGGACGGGACCTACGGGCAGGCCGTCGCGCTCGCGCACTGGTTGAAGATCACCGACACCGAGTTGATCACCGGGGCCGAGCTCGTCCCGAGGTCGATGAAGACGAACACGGGGACGGCCGAGGTCGTCGCGACGCCGGTCGCGCCGGTCGCGAGGTAGGCGAGCGCCGTCACCGTCGTGGTCGTTACACCGACGGTGATCGAGATCGTGAACGCCATGTCGAAGCCGACGCTCGTCCCGGTACCCGCGGGCTGGGTGACGGTCATGGCGATCTGCTCGCCATAGTTACCGGTCGTCTCCGTCGCCGGGCTGGCCGAGATGAAGTTCCCGGCCGGGCACGGGGTCGTCGCGCAGGCGGCGAGCGCGGCCGGCGTACCCGAGAGGCCCACGGCGCCGCTCGTCTCGCTGCCGCCGGCGGTGGCCGTCGCCATTCCCGTCGAGAGCACCACCAGTTGCTCCGAAGTGATCGAAGCGATACCGGAGAATCCCCCCGGGGTCGGGCTCTGGGTCACGTTCGTCGCCTGCTGGGGGCTCAGGGTCGTGACGGTGGTCGCGGCGAGGGCGTAGCCCCCGATCATCGCGATCATCGCGGCGGCCGTCACGGCGTAGACGAGGCGTTGCTTGCGCTTTGTCGCCATCGGTTGTCTCTCCCCCTCGGGGGAATTGCGAATACGCATCGATGCGTATATACACTTATTCATCCCGATTGTGCATGCGCGGCGTATAACTCGGGGCGCGCCCGCCGTGGTGGGGCGCGCGGGGTGCCCGGACGCCGTCCCGTCCGCCGGTTTCCCCCGACCGGCGTGCCGCCGCGGGACAACCCTTATCAAGCCCGGCACGTCCTCGGTGGCGGAAGATTGCCATGGCCTGGACGCAGCAGGAAGTTCGCGAGCTCAAGGAAGGCCGCTACATGCTCATCGATGACGAGCCCTGCAAGATCCTCAGCATCCAGACCTCGAAACCGGGAAAGCACGGCGAGGCGAAGGCCCGCATCGACGCCGTCGGCGTCTTCGACGGGTCGAAGCGGAGCGTCGTCTTCCCCGTGAAGCACAAGGTCCAGGTCCCGATGATCGGCAAGCGCCAGGCCCAGGTGCTCTCGCTCACCGACACCGAGGTCCAGCTGATGGACCTCGAGACCTACGAAACGTTCTCGCTGGCCCTGGAGGCAGAGCTCAAGGGTCAGCTTTCCCCCGGGGGAGAGGTCCAGTACATCGATGCCATGGGGAAGCGTCGGATCAGCCGCCCGTAGGCGGGCCCGGCCGCCGCGTGAGCCATCTTTTATATCGCCGGGACGGCATGTTTGCCGGCGCGGGCCCCCTCCCATCGGGCGTCGGGCCTAGTTCCTCGGGGGGGCGAAGGCCACGACGGGCTCCGGCGGCATCGGAACGCTTCCCTCCTCTCGCCTGACGAGGATCCTCCAGGAGAAGGCCGAGCTGCTCAAGAAGCAGCGGCAGAGCGCCGAGGTCGCCCAGCGGGAGGCGGACGAACGGGCCCAGCTCCTCTCCGCCCTCGATATCCATCTACCGGAAGCGGCCGACCGCGAGCAGGCCGTCCAGGCCCTCGCTCGCCGCTCGGACTGGGAGGCCGTCGAAGCCCAGTCCCGGGCCTATCTCGACTACCTCGACAAGGCCGGTCGGCCGGAGGCCGACGCGGTCCGCGGGCGCCTCCTCGAGCGTGCGGCGCAGCTACCCGCGAGCGGAGTCCCCCTGCCGCCGGCGGTCGCGGCGCTCGTGGACGCGGCCGATCCCGGGCCCGCCGCCGATGAGAAGGCCCGTCTCGAGGGTCTCCTCCGCCTGAAGGAGGCGCTGACCGGGGTCGAGGGCGAGTTCGCCCGACGGGTCCGGGGCCTGGCCGGAGCGCTGGCCGACTGGGCCGGCGAGCCGCGGGACTCCCGGGGGGACCTGGACTCCCGGCTCGAGGAGGCGCTCGCTCCCCTCCAGGACGGTCACGCGAAGGAGGCGATCGGGCGGCTTTACGCCGCCGTGCGGGCCGCGGTCCCGCTCGCCCGCGCCCGCCACGACACGGCCGTGGAGACCGGCCGCAGCATCGCCGCCGTCGCGAAGGACCTGGGATCGCCGACGGAGGACCTCGAGGAGGCCCTCGCCGCGGACGCGGCCGCGAGCCCCCTCGACTGGCCGGAGAGCGTTGCGAAGCTCGAGCGGGCGAACACGCAGGCCGGGGACGCGCTGCGCGAGCGGGTGGGAGCGACCCTGGCGGGGCTTCGCACCACGCTCGAATCGCTGCGCGAGCTCGGTGTCGACCCGGAGGACGCGCTGGTGAGCCTCGAGGAGGTCGCGGCGCAGGTGCCGGGAGCCGCGACCGCTGACATCCCCCGCCTGCTCACCGCCGCCCGGAACGCGACCGAGGAACCGGTGGTCGCGGTCGTGGCGAGCCTGCTCGACGGCGTGCGGCCGCGCCTGGTCGAGGCCCGCCGTCTCGGCCGGGACGCGAGCGAGGTCTTCGCGGCGATGAACCGCGCGCGCGAGGCGCTGCGGCTGCGCATCTACTCCGAGGCCCTCGCCGCCAGCCAGGAGGCGATGGACCGGGTCGGCCAGATCACCGCCGACCTCGACTCCACCCGGGAGGAGGCCGATTCCCTCGCGCGCCTCCTCGAGCGGCTGGGGGCGGCCCGGTTCCCGACCGGCTCCCATCTCGACCGCCTGGCCCGGGCCCGCGAGAAGCTCGACCGCCTGGACCTCGAGGGAGCGCGCACCGCCCTCCAGGAGGGGGTGCGGATCCTCGGCGAGGAGGCCGCGCAGCACTTCACCCGGAAGCTCGAGGAGGTCGGCCGCATCCTCCCGGTGGCGGGGGAGCGGGGGTTCCTCCCGGCCGACGCCGACCGGGAGTTCGATCGGGTGCGCACGCTCCTCGACGAGGGGATGATCGCCGACGCGGGCGAGCAGCTCGCGGCGCTCGAGGTGCGCCTGCGCGCGGCTGCTGGGCCGTTCATCGCCCGTCGCGTCGAGGAGCTCGAGAAGGGGTTCGTCGACATCCCGGACGAGGGGCTGGTCCAGCCGGTCCGGCGACTGCTCGCCGACGCGGACGTGAACCTGCGGGTCAAGGAGGACCTGCCCGCCTCCTTGGACAGCCTCAAGCGCGCCGAGCGGGAGTTCTCCGCGATCTTCGCCGCGCACGCCTCGTCGCTCGTCGAGATGCTCGAGGACGAGCGCCGGTCCCTCGAGGCGATGGGCGGCACCGGCGACGAGATCCAGCGGCAGATCGACGAGGTCCAGCAGATCTTCAACATGGGGGATTTCGTCAAGGCCTCGCGCGCGTCGCAGGAGATCCGCGCGCGCGTGCACCAGCAGCAGCTCGTCCGCACCGAGGACGAGATCTCCCATGCCAAGCTCTCGCTGGTCGAGCTCGCGAAGATGGGCGTCGAGGCCGGGGCGCTGCGCACGTCGCTCGAGCAGGCCCAGGGCTCGGCCGCCGCCCAGCGGTACGCCGAGGCGTACCGAACCGCGTACGAGACCCTGGCGGGCGCGGGCCGCCTCAAGTCCCAGGCCCAGTCGATCCTCGACGGGCTCGCCGAGGCGAACGACCTCTGGCAGAACCTCAAGAGCGCCGGCGGCGCGGCCGACGCCTATCGCGAGAAGATCCGGCTCACGAAGGTGGCGTACCAGGCGCTCGACTTCGACGGGGCGAAGGAGACCCTCGAGATCCTCCTCGCCCTCCTCAAGAGCGAGCAGGCGAACGCGGAGACGCGCCGCCTCATCGGCGAGTGCGACCTATTGCGCGAGGACGCCCAGCGCCTCTCCGCGCCCACGGAGGAAATCGCCGTCCGGATCGCGGAAGCGCGGACGGCGCTCGACGAGGGGCGGTCGGCCGAGGCCCTCACGAAGGCCCGCACGGCCCACGCCGAGATCCACGCGCTCCTCCGGCCGGTCCTCACGGAGAACCTCCGCGGGCTCGAGCGGGACTACGAGATCGCGCAGGCCGCCGGCCTCGAGGTCTCCTCGGCCCTCGAGCTGCTCGGTGAATCGCGCCGGCGCCTCGCGCTGCCGGTGCCGACCGGCGTCGCCGAGCTCCTCGAGAGCGCGCGGAGCCGCCTGGTCGAGACCCGCGGGTTCCTGGAGCACGCCGAGCGCGCCGCCCGGCGGGCGCGGGAGGCCGTGAGCGAGGCCGAGCTCGTCCGGGCCCCGGGGGTCGACGCGGCCCGGCAGCAGCTCGCCGAGGTCGAATCCGCGCTCAAGAAGCGGGCGTACGCCCGGACCGTCGAGCTCGCCGGCACCGTCGAGCGGGAGACGCTCCAGGTCGTCTACCAGCAGGTGTCGAAGACGCTCGCCGCGTTCCAGGGGGTGGTCTCCCGGACGCGCCAGGAGGGCGGAGTGACCGCCCTCGCCGAGAACCTCCTGATGCAGGCCCGCACCGCCCTCGAGGAGGGGCGGGCCCTCGAGGCGCTCCAGCTCGTGGCGAGCAGCGAGAGCGAGCTCGAGCTCGCGCAGCTGCAGGTGCGGATCGCGCAGGGCTCGCTCGCCGCGATGGAGAAGAAGCTCGCCGAGGCGCGCCACGACGGGATCCACGCCAAGGTCGCCGAGGAGGAGTTCGGGAAGGCGCGCGCCGCCTTCGCGGCCCACCATTACGCCGATGTCCTCGAGCTCGCGATCGATGCCTCCGATGCCCTCGCGCTCAGCCTCACCAACTACCGTCGCTCGCGGGAGGCGCTCGAAACGGCGGACCGCCAGGTGAAGGAGGCGCTCGAGGTCGGGGCCGATGTCGCCTCCGTCGTCGGGCGCCTGGAGAGCGCGCGGGCGGCCCACCAGGGCGGGGAGTACGCCGAGGCGACGCGGCACGCCCGCGAGGCGGCGGAGGCCGCCCGGTGGGGGGTCGACCGGCTCTATACCGGCGTCCTCGCCGAGACGCGGACGCTGCTCGAGACCGCGCGGGCGGCGGGGGCGGCCGACGGGCTCGCCGCGGCGGAGCAGGCGGTGGCGACCGCCGAGGCGGCGCTACGGTCGCGGGACTGGCGCCGGGCCACGACGATCCTCGCCGAGGCGCGCGGAACGTGCGTGGCGGCGCTCGGGGAACGCGTCCGCTCCCGGATCGAGGAGCTGAGGGCCCTCTACGCCCTGGCCTCCGAGCCGTCGCCCACCGAGACCGCGTTCCGTGACCAGGCGCTCGCCCGCGTCGAGGAGGAGGCCGGCCGCGGCGCTTTCGCCGCCGCCTTCGCGACCCTGCGCGACGAGGAGACCCGCGGACGGGAGCGGCTGCGCGCCGAGCTCCAGGCCCGGGTCACCGCGCTCAAGGACCGGCTCTGGATCGGGGAGAAGCTCGGGCTCGACACGACCCCGGTGATGGAGCTGTTCAGCGAGGCGAACCTGGCCGTGGAGGCCGGAAAGATCGAGCCGGTCCGCGCGCTGGTCGAGCGGGGACAGGAGACCCTGGTCGGCCTGATCGCCTCCCGCCTCGACGCGAAGCTCCGGGAGGTCCAGACGGAGCTCGTCTTCGCCCAGGACGGCCTCCACGTCGCCCTCGGCGATGTGGACGAGCGCCTCGGGCACGTCAGCGCCCTCGCGAAGGCCGGCCACGTGCTCGAGGCCGCCGAGATCGTCCTGGCCGGGGGCGAGGAGCTCAACCGCCGCAAGGCCCTCCACCGCGAGCTCCTCAACATCCACTACCTCATCGACGCCGCCCTCGGGCGGGCCGCCGAGCTCCATCTCGACACGACGGAAGGCCGCAAGCTCCTGGACGAGTCGCTCCGCGCCCGGGCGACGAACTACGAGGTTGCGCTCGAGAAGGCCCGCGCGGCGCTCAGGATCCTCCAGGGCCAGCTCAAGGGCCGCGAGCCGCCGACGCCGTTCTGGCCGTTCAAGCGGCCGCCGTCAGGCTGAGGTCACGAACCCGCCGCTCCCGACGGGCGGAAGGCCGGGGAGGCCGCGCGGGGTGCCGAGGGTGAGCCGGTCGTACTCGACGCTGTGGCGGATGCCGCGGCGACGGAGCATCGCCGAGACCTGCTCGGTCATCTGGACGATCTCCTGGCAGCGCGCCGGCTTCGAGAAGTAGAACTCGGGGTGGCGGGGTTCCGCGATCGGGAAGATGAGGCGCATGCCGAAGGCGTCCGGGCGGTTGTAGCCGGCCGGCTTGCGGTTCGCGCGCAGATCGCGGAGGTTCTCCTCGAGCAGGACCTCGGGGAGCATCGGCTCGGTCTCCTTCGCGAACGGCCGGTTGACCTCGACGACCTTCCGGTGGATGTCGGGATAGACCCGCACCAGATCGTGGAACTGGCCCCGCGCCTCGAGGATGATGTGCCCGCTTCGGGCCTTGACGGGGGGGGTCACGAGCGCCCGCACCGGGCGGCCGTATATGGCGTTGCGTCCCACCGTCCCCCCCCTGCGAGGTTAAGTGGACCCCCGAGTTCGAACGGCCCATGAGCTCGCCGACCGTGCCCGCGCCCGCCGTTCGACGCCCCCTCGCCGCGCGCTGGCGGGCGCTGCGAGCCCGTCTGCCGACCGTGCGCCTTCTGTGGATCCTCCTCGCCGGGCTCGGCGGCTACGGGGTCTACTTCCTCGGGACCGGGCTCGGGATCGAGCCGCTCCTCGTCCTTCCGGTGCTCGCCGTCGGGGTCGACCTCGCCTTCGCCCGGGTCCGCTTCGAGACCCTCCGCTTCCCCGACTCCGCGATCGCGACCGGGCTGTTCCTCGCGCTCCTGTTCCCGCCGGCCGTGCCGATCCTGGCGGCCGCCGGGGCGACGATCCTCGCCGTGTCGCTGCGCCACGTCCTCCGCTCCAAGGGCCGGCCGTGGTTCAACCCCGCGGCGACCGGCGTTCTCTTCGGAGCCGTTCTCTTCGGGCTCGCCCCGGCGTGGTGGGGCAGCATCAACGAGCTGCTCGTGATCGCCCTCGGCGCCCTCCTCCTCGTCTACGAGACCCGCACCTGGCGCCTTCCGGTGCTCTTCCTCGGCGCGTACGCGGCCCTCGCCGTCCTCCAGCGCGTCGCCGTCGCGGCGACGATGGGCGGCGGGCTCACCGCGAACGTCCTTCTGCTCTCCGCCGTCGACCCGGCGGTCCTGTTCTTCGGGCTGTTCATGGTCGCCGAGCCGCGGACGGCGCCGTCCGAGCCGCGCCTGCAGCCGGTCTACGCGATCGTGGTCGCCGTCGGCGCGGCCCTCCTCCCGCTCGTCTTCCCCACCCTCGCCGTCCTCCTCGCCCTGCTCATCGGCAACTTCTTCACGACCGTCGTGCGGATGCGCCCGGTGCGGGCCCCCGTCGAGGCCCCGGCGGGCCGCAAGCGCGGGGCCGGTCGGTCGTCGGCCCGCAGCCTGCGCCCGGCGATCGAGCGCTGGGGCGTCGGCCGCCGCATCGGGGCGGGGCTCGCCGTCCTGCTCCTCGTCGGGATCCTGGCCGTCGCGACCGCACCGCCCGCGGGCACCGCTCCGCCGATCATCGGGTCGAGCTCCACCGCGACGGGCTCCGGGGCGACGACGGCCGCCACCCAGTGCCAGACGGACAACGCCTCGATCCCCGCAGGGACCCTGAGCGCGCTGCACAAGTCGCTCGGCCCGTCGGTGATCCTCTCCTACAACGCGCGCAGCGGGATGGTCGTCTTCTTCGACCCGGTCAACCAGGTCACGGTCACGGAGACCGACCTCTACGAGGACTTCGGGTTCGCCGAGTTCAACTCGGACGACTACGCGACGGCCGGCTGCGTCCTGCCCTGACGCGCCGCCGGCCGCCGAAAGCCTCAAAGAGGGGCCCCGCTAACCGCCCATGGCGCTCCCGTAGTCTAGTGGTCAAGGATAGAGGCCTCTCGAGCCTCTGACGCGGGTTCAAATCCGGTGGGGGCCTCCCTCCGGTGAAACTCCCGCCGGGAGCACCTCATTATTCGGTGGATATGCCATTCGGCGCTTCTCTCCTCCGCATGGTCCGCCCCTCGCGCCTCCGCCCCCGGCGCACCGTCGGTCGGGAGGATCCCGACCTCCGCCGTTGGTGGGAGAACCTCGCCAGGGTTCCCGCGTGACCGCCGACGTGCGTCACCGCTCCCTCTCCCTCTTCGGTCGACTCAGCGCGCCGAGCCACCATGAGAACCGAGCAACGGGCGAAGCCGCGCGGGACCCGTAGTACAGGACAGGGTGTCGGGGGAAACTCCGAATCCGAAGGGTCCCAAGGCAAGCCGGTAGGCCCGAGGAAGACGAACAGACAACCAGCGCCGCCGCAGGGGCGACCCTCCTGTGTTTGGGGAAGCCATGCTGGTACTGATCGCGCA
>DAHUXZ010000070.1 GCA_027315455.1 Thermoplasmata archaeon
GACCGCGGTCCACGTGGCCGAACCGCCCCGTCCGCCGATGCCGGGCACGAGCGCGCCGGCCTGGAAGACCGGGGTCGGATTGCCCTTGGCGTACACGTAGAGCTGGGCGTTCTCCAGGTACTGGGCGGAGTAGCTGTAGGAGATCGTGAGGTTGCCGAGCGGCACCTGGGCGCTCGGCCCGGGCCCGTCGATCTGGGCGGTCAGCGGGTCGAAGACCAGGTAGGTCGGGACCATCTCCTGGATGCTCCCGCTATGGTTCGCGTTGAGCCAGACGATGAGCTGGTACTGGCCCGGCGGCAGATCCTCCGCCCCCGAGTAGAAGCCGTCCTTCTGCAGCAGGCTGCGGTTGATGTTCTGGCTGAAGGTGACGTTGTAGGGGTGGATGGGCAGCGAGAGGTTCACCACCATCGGGCAGGGGAAGATCGGACCGCCGCAGCCGCTCGCCACGTACCGGATCTCGAGGGAGGTGTTGAACGTCTTGTTGGAGAACTGGGCGGCCGGGATGTTGACGGTCCAGTTCAGGTCGAAGGGCATGAGCGAGTAGACGTTGCTCGGCGAGAAGTCGGTGTAGCTCACCGACCCGACGATGAAGATGTGCCGCTGGG
>DAHUXZ010000071.1 GCA_027315455.1 Thermoplasmata archaeon
TTACCGGTCCGATCGTCGCCGAGAACGGCGGCATGCTCTACCGAGTACCGGCGGGGGGGGAACCGGTCGTGGAGCGTCTCGCCGACCCGCGGGTCGCGCGGTCCGCGTACTCCCGGCTCGTCGAGACCGGCCTGCCGGTCCGGCGGCTCTTCACGGACCGGTGGCGGGAGAGCGAGGTCGCCCTCGAACCAACGGTGCCGGTCGCGCGGGTCCGACGGGCCCTCGCCGGCCTGCCGGTGGATGTCGAGTCGACCGGCTATGCGATCCACCTCATGGAACGCGGGGCCGGAAAGCTTCCCGCCCTCGAGCGGGCGCTCGGCTATCTGGGCCTCGAGCCGAAGGATTGCGTCATCCTCGGGGACGGAGACAACGACGTCGGCATGCTGCGAGCGGCCGGCTTCGGCGTCAGCTTCCGTCACGGCTGATCGGCCGGCGGGGGCGGCTCCGCCCCCGACAGGTACGGGAGGATGGCGAGCAGGATCAGGCCCTCGGCCCTCCGAAGGAGCTTCTCAAACCCGGGGCGGGAGATGCCCATCCGCCGCGCGAGGTCCTCGGTCCGGACGTGCCGGGGGATCCGGTAGTAGCCCGCGGCGGTCGCGA
>DAHUXZ010000072.1 GCA_027315455.1 Thermoplasmata archaeon
TCGACCGCTCCCGGGTGCATTCGGCGGGCGAGCCCGCCACACCCGAGTGATCCGACGGGACCTCCTCCAGCGCGGGGAGGGATCGACTCCCCGCGGGCCCCGACTTCGGACCCCCCCGGACCGGGTCCGTTCGTAGATCTCCTCGCTACCGTGGGAGGCGAGAGCGGGCGTCGCCGGGAAGGAAGAGGAGTGCGGGCACCGGGATTTGAACCCGGGTTATAGGCTTGGCAAGCCTATGTGATAACCAGACTACACTATGCCCGCGTGTCGTCTCCCGTCGAGTCGACACCGAGAGGGGTCGGTGGTATAAGGCCGTCCGTCGCCAGCACCCGCTCCCGGTCTTGTTCACGGGCGGGGAGGTCCTGGGCATCGCTCCCGTTCGTTGGGGTCCCGTCGAGTCACCCCCACGTCGATCGCCGCTGAATCGTCCCGATCGAACGACCAACGGCCCGAGGACGTTGCGCGGTCCGACCATGGGGCGGAGAGGAGGGCCGCCCTGGTGCGGGAGCTGGCGAACCGACGGGGGGCCGTTCCGAGGGTCCTCACATCGCCCTTCGGTTACAAGGCCGCGCCGGGGGGCGGGCTTTCGGAAGCGGT
>DAHUXZ010000073.1 GCA_027315455.1 Thermoplasmata archaeon
AGAGCATGCGCGCCCGGACCCGTCCGATCCCCCGAAGTCGGACCAGATCGAGCAACTCCTCGCCGGCGCCATACCGGACCCGCGTCGAGAGGTCGTCGATCGTTCGCCCGAGCCTTCGCTGGAACCGGGATGCGAGTCGACCCATCCCGAACAAGAGCCACTCCGCGTCCTCGACCTTCGCGCGCAGGTCCCCGGCCCCGATGGCGAAACGCCGAGTGATGTCGAGGATCGGTACCTCGTCGATCCACGCCTCGAGGTCAAGTTCGAGCGGAGACTCCTCGGGCTTGACCAGGAGCTCCTCGGCTTCGTCGGTGTACCGCGTGAGGAGGTCCGATTCCTCGCCCCGCCGCAGGAACAGCGGAGGGAGGTCGGGGGTCGCGGCGATCGAAGCGAGCAGCGGGAACACTCCCACGCCCAACGGGGCCCGCTCGAGGACCTGCCGGAGGACGACCGCGCTCAGGGGGTCGAGGTAGAGCTCGCTTGTCATCGCCCCGAAGGGGGTCGCCCGCAGGGCGGTTCCCGGCACGAGGAATTCGTTCTCCTCGAGGAACCGTCGCACGGTCGCCACGGTGGTCCGCAGTT
>DAHUXZ010000074.1 GCA_027315455.1 Thermoplasmata archaeon
GGCCGAGGGCGTTCGAGAGCCGCCGGAACGAGCTGCGCAGGGGCTCGGAGTATCCGAGGCTCAGGAGGGTCCGGCGTTGCTGGGAGAGGAGCAGCGCGGCCGGCTTCCAGGCTTCGCCGGCGACGAGGTGGAGGAACCGCTCCCGGACCGCTTCGCCCCGGTGGCTGCGCCCGTAGTACGAGGCGAGCCTCAGGTGCCCTTCCCGCTCTTCGGTGGAGCCCGCCCGGGAGTTCAGGGCGGTCCGGACCACCTGGAGGGTCTCGATGCGTCCTTGCAGGGTCTTCTGGAGCAGGCCCATCTTGGTGAGCTCGTTCAGCCGTACCGAAGTGAGGGCCCCGCCTTCGAGGATGAACGCGGGGGGGAGCGGCTCGGTCGCGAGGGTCGAGTTCTGCACGGTCGAGTTCGCCCACGCGTCCGCCGCGGCCGCCGAGGGGATCCCCGCGGGGAAGGCGGCCCAGACGCGGTCGAACCAGGTCGCGGGAAGACCCTGCGCGGAGAGCACCACCGAGCTCGCGAAGCGCACGCTCGGCCAGGAGGTGAAGTTCCCCACGCCCAGGTTC
>DAHUXZ010000075.1 GCA_027315455.1 Thermoplasmata archaeon
GTCTCGTCCCGACCATCGTAGGTGATCCGGAAGCGCGTCGGCTCGACCAGGCTCACGCCGTCGGCCAGTCCCGAAAGCGCGACGAACCGATCGGCGGGGATCGCCTCGGTGAACTCCACGTCGACCTCGGTCTCCGCGTACATGGAGGAGATCGCCGAGACGGTCTCGTTGAGGAGGATCTTGCCCTGGTTGATGAAGACGGCGCGGTCGCAGATCTCGGTGACCTCGCTCAGCAGATGGGAGCTCATCAGGATCAGGCGCTCCTTCTTCAGCCGGAGCAGAGTGTTGCGGATCGCGATGCGCTCCGCGGGGTCGAGCCCGCTCGTCGGCTCGTCCAAGATGATGATCGATGGATCGCTCAGGAGCGAGGCCGCGATCACGACCCGCTGGCGCTGCCCTTTCGAGAGCTTCCCCGTCTTGCGCTCCATCGGGGGCAGATCGAGCTCGCTCGTGAGCTCTCGGATCCGCGCCCTCGTGTCGGCACGGCTCATCCCTCGCAGGTCCCCGGCCATCTCGAGGGCGGCGGTCCCGGTCTGCCAGGGGTAGGGTTCCGGCGAC
>DAHUXZ010000076.1 GCA_027315455.1 Thermoplasmata archaeon
GGTGGGGGCGATCGTGCGCGGCCCCTCCATCCCCTCGAACCGGGTCTGGTGGAGCGCCGGGGCGAAGACCGCCGAGACCGGGGGCTCGGTCGCCGGCGGGACCTCCGCGGCCGGCGGCATCCCCTCGGGCGCCACCGCCAGGTGGGGAATCTGCCGGAGCGCCTCCCGCACCGTGCGGCGGACCCGGTCGGCGATCTCGGTGGGCTGGGCGAGCCGGACCTCGCGCTTGGTCGGGTGGACGTTCACGTCGACCCGCTCGGGGGGGAGCGTCACGCCCAGGACCCCCACGGGGAACCGGGTCCGGGGGAGGTACTCGTCGTAGGCGAGCCGGACCGCCTGCTGGAGGGACCGGTCGACGATCGTGCGGCGGTTCACCGCGACGAAGAGCCCCGCCGACGAGCTCCGCCCGAGCGGCGGCCGACCGAGCCACCCCTCGAGCCGGATCGGCCCCTCGTCGAGCCGGACCGGGAAGGCCGACTCGGAGAACTCCGGGCCCAGCACGTAGGCGGCGGCGGCGCGGAGCTCCTCGGTGGGCGGGTACCGGGCCAC
>DAHUXZ010000077.1 GCA_027315455.1 Thermoplasmata archaeon
GAGCGCGCTCCGTGGGTCCCGGTCCCTCCGGGTCGCGACCGCGGAAAACCCGAGGTCCCCCGGGTCCGGGGGTTCCGTACTGGCAACGTTTATAGTCGGGCCCCGGGTCCGCCGGCCGTAGCCCCGTAGTGTAGTGGCCAATCATGCGAGACTCTGGATCTCGCGACGCAGGTTCGAAGGTGGTCCGGGGGGTCCCCTCCGGCGACCGAAACTCCTGCCGGGGCTACTTGACCCCCTTCGTGCCTAGCCCCCGGGTGCGGGGGTGCTCCAGCTCGGCCAACGTGTCGGTCGTTCCCCACGGCCCCACGGCCACCGAGGCAGGGCTTAGGACCCTGTTGCCTAGGGCATGCGCCGGTTCAAAGGGCCCGGGGACCGCTTCCCCGGGCCGGGAACTCCGGCCCCCCGCATACCGACCCCCGCGGCCCGGGACCTCCTGAGGAGCCCCCCGTGCCACGTCCCCGCGAGGTCCCGCTCGCCCGCCCGCTCGACCCGCGCGAGATCCTCGCGCTGGATCCCGAGGGGGCCGATCACCTCCTGGACCGG
>DAHUXZ010000078.1 GCA_027315455.1 Thermoplasmata archaeon
GGCGGCAACGCACCGCGCGCTCTGGTGCTGACCCCGACGCGCGAGTTGGCCGCTCAGGTGGCGGACAATGCCACCGGCTACGGCCGATTTCTGAAGCTGCGCACCGTGGTGGTGTTCGGCGGCGTCGGGATCAACCCGCAGATCGATCAGCTGCGCCGCGGCTGCGACCTGCTGATCGCCACCCCGGGCCGGCTGCTCGATCTGGCCGAGCAGGGCGTGCTCGATCTCACGCACGTCAGGTATTTCGTGCTCGATGAGGCCGACCGGATGCTCGACATGGGATTCATCCCTGCGATCCGCCGCGTTCTGAAGCTGCTGCCGCCCGAGCGGCAGAACATGATGTTCTCGGCGACCTACTCCGATGACATCCGCGCACTGGCGCAGCGCTTTCTGCACAACCCGGTGAGTGTCGAAGTCGCGAGCCGCAACGCCACCGCCGATCGGGTGACCCAGTCGCTGTATCGCGTGCCGAAGGACAGCAAGCGCCATCTGCTTGCCCATCTGATCCAGGAAGGCAACTGGCAGCAGGTGCTGGTCTTCA
>DAHUXZ010000079.1 GCA_027315455.1 Thermoplasmata archaeon
CCCATCCCACGGTCCCCTTCTCGAGGTTGTAGACGATCGTGGCATACTGGTGACCGTGGCCGACCGCCTTCTCGTCGACGCCCATGACGCGGAGCGCCACGGGAGGCTTGGCCCGTAGACCGCGGGCCACCGCGCGCTCCTGAACGCCCCAGACCTCGTCCCAACTGAGCTTGAGGATCTTCCCCGCGCCCTTGGTGTCGGTCTCCTGGGTGACATCGATGGCGAAGCGCTCGAAGAACTTCGTGAAGCGGCTATTCGGCTCGGCCCAGGGGACTCCGGCCTGACGGACGCCGTGCTCTTGGCACTCCACTCGGGGCGGCCGGGCGTGGACCCAGGTCTGGAAGGCCATAGTGTCGAGGTGCCGCCAAACCCGTTCGTCCTTGTGATCGTAGGCCGGGAGCCTCTTCCCGCACTCGGGACACGGCCAGAGCGCTCCGTCAGCGTGCACCAGATACACATCGACTTTCTTCTCCCGTACAAGGAGTTCGATCCGTTCGACTGACCAAGGAGGCTCCAGTCCGAGCAATCGATTCCAGAG
>DAHUXZ010000007.1 GCA_027315455.1 Thermoplasmata archaeon
CTTGAGGCGCTCGACTTCGCGCCGACTCTCGTCGAGCTGTCGGCGCAGCTCTCGGTTCTCCGACTCGAGGTGCTCCGCGCGCTCGAGACGACGCAGGAGATCCTGGCGTGCCTTCTGGTCAAGAGGAAGGGGCCCTTCATCCTCCGGGGCCAGGAGAAGTGTGAGGGCCCGAGCGACCATTCGTCCTCGGGCAATCCCGCAAGGGGAGGCCGGAGAAAGTACTTTCGGTCGAGCGGAATGGGCCGAGGAGGGATAAACCACGGGGCTCGGCCCCCAAGGAGCTTCAATCATGGCACGAGCCGGGAGCGTGAGTGGCAGCGTGACGACAGGCTATCGAGCGAAGTGCGAGCACTGCGGGAACGGTGTGGAGGTGGTGATTGTCCCCCGGGACGGGCAGGCGTTCACCGTGCCGCGTAGTGCCATGGATCAGCTCGTGCGTCTGGCGAGCCGATTGGACCAGATGCAGGCGAAGATGATCTACATCCAACGCACGAGGGCCAGTGAAGTGAACGAACGGGAAGCCCCCGATCCCTCGAGTGCTACTGATGGCCACTCAACTGAGTGAACAGATACGGACCGGCTAACGGTGACGGTGACGCGCTTTCATACGCTCGGCGAGTGCCTTCATGTGCGCGCCGGCCGGCCCTGGCTCGACCGCAAGAAATGGCGGTCTTGGACCGAGGAACGGAAAGAGATTCGGTTGAAGGAGCCGAGCCTCAAGAGACTGGGGCGCTCGCCGTTTGACCCTCAGTTTGGAGTCCCGGCAGAATCCACTCCGTATCAGGGGCGGCGGGACGAGGAAGAGACCCCCGCTCGCAGAACTGAAGGGCCAGCCGGCGGGTGAAATTGTCGGCGGCCTTGTCGTCCCACCCGGCGGCAAACTCGCGGACGAGCGCCTTAGCGGCAACCTCGCGGAGCGAGAGGCCGTGGCCGAAAACGTCCCGGTAGTTGTGGGTCGATTTGTGGTGCCGCTCAAAGGCGAGGGCAAGCTGGGTTGCCGCCTCGCGGTAGGGTTCGACCCAATCGTAAACAAGCGCTTGAGAATCCGCGCGGGGGACGTGGAGAAAGCCAACCGTGGGGTCAAGACCTACGCGGTGGATGGAGATGCGGGCGCGCGAGTAGAGCAGGCCGTAGGCATAGTTCAAGCACGCGTTGATGGGGTCTCGGGCGTGCGGGTAGTCTCGGCGGACGCCGAGCCGCGCCCAGTAGCGATCTGCCTCTTGCGCCTCTATCAGTAGCAAATCTTGGACGGTGCGGGCGGTCTCGTGGACGTTCCGCCCGAGTTTCTGTTTCAAGACCCAGCGGGCAACCCGTAGCCGCTCGCGGGGAATGGTCGCCGCCCGATATTGAGCCATACGAAGCGGGCCGTTCGTCGGGGCTTCGGGGAGCCATTGGCCGACAACCTCCCCGTCGAACCCGAGCGCCGTTAGCGATACCCCGTTGGACGCGAGCCAGCGAAGGGCGGGGAAGGTGACGAACCCCCCGAGGTTTTCTGCGATTACCGAATCATAGGGGAAGTCGGCGGGCAGGTATTCCCGCGCGACCCCCGATTTCTGGTCTTTCACGATTAGTCGGCGGTCGCGGGTCTTGAGGCAAGTGTCCCAGCCGGTTAGGAGCAACGGTCGCATGAGCGGCCGACCGGCCGAACGGTTATCAACGTGTGGGTGGTGGTGTAGGGGGTGCCCCCTCTCGCCGACACGGCTCCCCGCGCTCGGCAAACTACATATGGCGAACGCGGGTGGCACGCGCGTGCCGGATACGGTCGCTCCGTCGCGCGGGAGTCCGCCGACCGGGACGAGGTCGACCGCCCGGGAGCTTCTCGCCGCGGGGGTCGGTGTCGAGAGCCCCGCCGAACGGTTCCGGGGGGAGATCCTCCGCCTGCTCGACGGACTCCGTGCGAAGGGCCTCTCCCGGGAGGACGCCGTCGCCGCCCTGTTCCCGACGACGGTCCTCCCGCAGTCGACGTACAACGATGTCGTCACCGCGCTCGTGTCGGGGGCGCACCTGCTCTTCTTCGGACCCTCCGGGGCCGGGAAGACGAGCCTCGCGAAGGGGCTCTGGGACCTCTTCCCGAAAGGCGCTTGGGTCATCGTCGGATGTCCCGTCCTCGATCACCCCCTCTCCGTCTGCGACCCGGCGGTCGCCCAGCGACATCCCCCGTGCCCGATCTGCCAGCGCCGCTTCGCGGCCGACAACGACGTCTCGCGCTTCGACCCCGCCCGGGTCGATCCGGCGTCGGTCCCCGCCGAGTACGTCCGCCTCCGCGAGGGGTTCGGCTTCGCGCGTCTCCAAGGGAGCAGCGAGGTCTTCCCCGACCATCTCACCGGCAACATCAACCTGAGGAAGCTCGAGGAGGTCGGCGACCCGATGAGCCCCCTGGTTCTCGAGCCGGGAAAGCTCCTCCAGGCGAACCGTGGGCTCCTCCTCGTCGATGAGATCGGCAAGCTTCCGCTCGGGACCCAGAACGTCCTGCTCCAGGCCCTCCAGGAGGGGACCGTGACGCCATCGAAGTCCCGGGAGAGCTTCCCGGGGTCGTTCGTCGCGATCTGCACGTCCAACCTCTCCGACCTCGACAACATCAACGACCCCCTCTCCGACCGGCTCACCAGCCTGCACGTCGGGTTCAACCCCCACCACGCCGAGAACCGGCGGATCGTCGACCTTGCGCGCAGGGCCGGGGACCTTCCGTACGTCCCCGAGGTCCTGATCGACGGCGGGGTCCGGGTCATCGAGGCCTGGCGGCTCCGCATGTCCGACGACAACCCGGATATCGGCGAGGTCGGCTCGAACCGGACGCTCCTCGACGTCGCCGCGCGAACGGCGGCGATCGCCGAGCTCGCGGGCCATCCGCTCGCGACCCCGGCGGACCTGCGAGCGGGGCTCGCCCACGCGATGCGGGGACGGATCCGCGCGCGCAGCGGCGACTCCTTCAATCAGAACGAGAAGCGGGTCGCCGAGTTCCTCGACCGCCACACCGAGGCGGCGCTCAAGCGGAGCGCGGGCGTCTACTGGTGCCGCTTCTTCACCGGCCGTCTCAAGGAGAGCACCCCCGAGGGCGAGGCCGTGGTCGCGGAGGGCCGCCGGCTCCGGGGCGACGCCGAGCTCCAGCAGAAGGTCGCCCGGGGCGAGCCGCTCTTCCCCAAGTTCCAGCAGTTCGTCGCCTACGTGGCGGAGCGCGAGCGGATCGCCCCGCCGGCGGAGCCGCTGGCGGCCGCGCTGCACACGTTCGGCCTCCTGGACGAGTTCTCGCTCTTCTCGTGCGGCGGGGGCGAAGGCGACGACGAGCTCCCCCTCTGAATCGGCTCCCGCGCTGCCGGACTGCCGCCTCTTCTCCGACGACGTCGTCTCCGAGGACCTCACCGATCTCCTCCCGGCCGGCGCCCTGGTCCGCGCCCTCGCGGAGCAGGGGTTCGAGGGGGCGAAGTCGCTCCTCCGGGATACCGAAGGGCGGGATCCCCGGCTCGCGCAGCGGGTCGCCGAGCTGCGCGAGCGCCTGCGCCGTCAGGCGTCGCGTCGGGTCGGTCGGCTGCTCGAGGAGTACGACCAGCGCTCCCTCCGGCTCGAGCTGGTCGGCCGGGGCGAGCAGGAGCGCCTCGAGTCGGAGCTCCGCGCGATCGGGGAGCGCCTGCGCGCCGGGCGGCGCATCGACCTGTCCAAGCTCGGTAATTCCGCGTTCCTCGACGACGTCCGCTCGGCGCTCCTCGTCCCGGACGCCTCCTGGGCCCGTCCCCCGGCACGCCCGGGCCTGCTCGCCCGCCTGCGGGCGCTCTTCGCCCGTCTGCTCGCGTTCTTCCGCCGCCTCTTCGGCGGCGCGAGGGCCACTCCCCGGCCGCCCCGGAAGGAGCGGTCGCTCACGTTCGCGGTCCCCGCCGACGGCGGCCGCTCCCTCGGCGCCTCGGAGGTCGGAGATCTGCTGGCCCGGATGTCGTCGGAGCAGTCGGAGGAGCTCGCGGACCGCCTGACCCGGAACCTCAAGGGGCGCGAACGCGACCTGCAGAAGGAGGCCGAGGCGAAGCGCCGCGAGGTCGAGGAACAGCGGCGCTCGCTCGAGGGCGAGCGCGAGGAGGCCCGGCACCGGGCCGAGCGCGAGGCCGAGGACCGCGTCCGGGCGGCCGAGGAGGGACGGCTCGCCCGCGAGCTCAAGGAGCGGGGGCTCGTCGCCGAGCGGGGCGGCGGCCTGGCGGTCACCTACGGCCTCATCGAGCGGTTCGCCCGCCTCGTTCTCGAGGAGGAAAGCCGCCAGGTCCCGGGCGATGTGCGCCTTTCGCTCAAGGGCGGCGCCTCGACGGGGCTCTACGAGAAGTCGCGCCTGCGCCGCCCGGAGGAGATCGCCCACCTGGACATCCCCTCCAGCCTCCTCGCGGCCCGGCAGAGCGGGCTCGACCACATCGACGAATCGACGAGCTACGTCTACCGCGAGGTGACGAGCGAGCGGGTCCACGTCGTCATGATGTTCGATAAGTCCGGGAGCATGGCCGAGGGGGAGAAGCTCCCGGCCGCGAAGAAGGCGCTTCTGGCCCTCTACATCGCGATCCGCCGGCGCCACCCGGACGCGGTCATCGACGTCGTCGCCTTCGACAACGAGGTCCGGGTCCTGGACCTCATCGAGCTGTGGGAGTGCCTTCCCGGCGCGTTCACGAACACCGCCGAGGCCCTGCACACCGCCCACCTCCTCCTCCGGGCCTCCCGGGCGACCCGGAAGGAGGTCTACGTCGTGACCGACGGCCTTCCCGAATCCTACACCGACGTGGACGGCCGGGTGCGCAGCGGGAACCTCGATGCCGCGATGGAGCACGCCGTCGCGCGGGCCCAGGAGCTCGCGACGGTGACCCCGCTCTCGTTCTCGATGATCCTGCTGCGCTCCGAGCATCCCGAGTACGAGGTCGCGGCGCGGACGATCACCCGTCTCCTCGGCGGTTCGCTCGTCATCACCGACCCCGCCCGGCTGGGGGTCGAGCTCCTGGTGCGCTGGGCGCGCGGGACGGAGACGACCCGTCGTGCGGTCCCCCCGGAGGGCGGAGCGGGTCTCGGCGCGGGCGGACCGGCCGGTCCCATGGCGGCGCCCGGAGCCGCCGCCCGGGGCCGGCGCCGTCGGGCCGACCGGCGGATGGGCGGCTAGGGCCCCGGGGCGTTTCCAGTCGGGGAGGGGGCTTTATCTCGGGTCGTCGCCCTTTTCTCGGAGGGACGATGACCGACACCCCGGAGCAGGCCCGCCTGCGCCAGCACCTCGCGGAGCTTCGCCAGGCGACCCACGGCCTAGGAAAGGACTTCGCCATCGAGTTCAAGACCCTCGACCAGAAGATCGCCCGCCTCTCCTCGCGGACGGCGAAGGAGCTCAAGTACGACATGGAGGACATCGAGGCCGACTTCTACTCCCTGGGTCGCTCGGTCGACCGGGAGCTCGCCGCCCTCCCCCGCAACGTCGCCGCCGGTGCGCTCGCCGCGGGGTCCGCGATCGGCCAGGGTGCCACCCGCTTCGCCGTGGCCACGGCCGGGGCGCTCGAGACGGCCGGCAAGCGCGCGAAGGAGGGCGGGAAGAACGCCCTCGCGAGCGCGGCCGGGGTGAACCGCCGCCCCATCAAGGAGTGGCACACGCCGCCGTCGGACGCTTCCGGCGAGAGCCCGTAGTCTTCCCCCGGCGCCCGCGGGGGGCCGGCGCCGCCGTCCCCCTCCTACCCCGTCCCCACGGCCGTTTCGAGGAGGCCGGCGGCCGACAGCCGCTCCCGCGCGACCGCGAGGTACTCCGGCTCGATCTCGAAGCCGACGAACGGCACGCCGAGGCGGGCGGCGGCGATCGCGCTCGACCCGATCCCGAGGAACGGGTCGACGGCCAGGCGAACGCGGCCGAGACCGTGGAGCCGGAGGCAGCGCTCGGGCAGCTCCGGCGGGAACGTCGCCGGATGGGGCCGGTCCCGGGCGCGCTCACGGATCGTGGGGTACGGAAGGAACCACGTGTTCCCGCGGCAGCGCAGCGGGGACGGGGCGCGGCGCCACCGGCGCACGTTCGACGCGTCCTGGTACGGCACCCCGATCGCGAGGCGGTCCAGGGGGACGTCCCCGCGGCGGGTGAAGTGGAAGAGGTATTCGTGGGCCCCGTGAAGATAGCGCGCCGAGCCGATCGGCTTGTAGTGGCCGACGGCGAGGTCGCGCCCGAGTCCGGCGGAGCGCCCGGCCGCCTCCCGGTCGATGACGATCGACTTCACCCAGTGGATGACGTTCTGCAGGACGAACGTCCGCGCGACCTCGCGCGCGACGTCCCACGGCCACCAGGGGTCGCGGGGGGGACCGCCGAGGTTCAGGAAGAACGAGCCCGACGGGGCGAGGACGTGCGCGACGGCCCCGGTCACCTCGCCGACCCAGGCGAGGTACTCCTCCCGGGGACGCCGGTCGTCGTAGGAGCGGTAGCGGACCCCGAGGTTGTACGGCGGGGAGGTGACCACGACGTCGACGCCCGCGGCCGGGAGCCGCCGCACGAGGCCCGTGCGGCAGTCCTCGGCGTAGAAGGTGAGCGGCGAGCCCGCGGCGGACGTCGCAAAGAGGTAGGGCGGGTCGACGTTCACGGCGGCGGTCGTCAGGCCGCCGGCCGCGGCGCCTTGGCCCGCTCCATTTCGGCCCGGGCCTCCTTGAGCGCCTCGCCCGGCTCCTTGTAGTAGAAGGCGACGAGGCGGCCCACGTCGCGGTGGGTGAACGGGTGCTGGCGGGTCGCCTGCGACTCCTTCCAGCGCAGGTACTCGAGCATCTCGACGCGGTTGCGGACCTCCCGCTCCATCTCGCGCATCGAGAGGTTCTTCATGATCGCGACGCGCTCGTAGATGTAGGAGTGGCCGCTGAACAGGAACGTGTCGTCGGCCGGGTTCCAGCTGTAGACGGAGTTCGTGATGAGCTCGTTCGTCTCCGGGTCGAGCCCGACGATCTCGGTCAGCGACTGGACGCGTCGGGTCATCTTGTTGCCGACCTTGACCTGGCGCTGCAGAAGGACCAGGTTGAGCGCGCTCACGAGCGAGCGCGGCAAGGTGATCGGCGGGTTCTCCATCCGGTGGACCATCGCGCTCACGCTCTCGGCGTGGAACGTCGTGTAGCACGTCTTCCCCGTCGCCATCGCCTGGAAGACGATGAACGCCTCGGCGCCCCGCACCTCCCCGACCATCAGGTACTGGGGGCGCTGGCGCAACGCGGCCGCGAGGAGGTCGAACATGTCGATCTCGCCCGGGGCCTTGCCGCTCACGAGGTTCTTCGCCCCGAAGCCGGCGCGGGTCAGCGACGGGACCCAGTTCTCGTGCGGGAGGTTGAGCTCGCGCGTATCCTCGATCGAGACGATCTTCATCTGGGGCGGGATGAACAGAAGGACGGCGTTGAGGGTCGTCGTCTTGCCGCTCGCCGTGCCCCCGCAGACCATCATCGACTGCCCGCTCTCGATAGCGATCCAGAGGTACGCCATCATCTCCGGGCTCATCGTCTTGAACTTGAGGAGATCGACCGGGGTGAACGGATTGTCCCGGAACCGCCGGACCGTGAACGAGCTCCCGCGCTTGGTCACGTGGGTGCCGAGGGTCGCCTGGAGACGCGAGCCGTCCGGGATCGTCGCGTCGAGCATCGGGTTGGCGACGGAGATGTGCTTGCCCGAGCGCTGGGCGAGCCAGACGACGTAGCTGTCCACGGCCTCGGCGCTCGTGAACTTGAGGTTGGAGCGGATCGAGCCGTACTTGCGGTGGTAGATGTAGAGGGGGATGCCGACCCCGTCGCACGAGATGTCCTCGACCTCGCTGTCGGTCATCGGGACGTCGACGATGCCGTAGCCGATGAAGTCCCGCTCGAGGTAGTAGATGAGTCGCCCCTTGGTGGTCGGGCTCGGGGAGATCTCCCACTTCTGGAAGAGGTCGTCGACCATCCGCCGGAGCTCCCGGCGCCGCGTCTCGGCGTCGAGCTCGGGGAGCGGGGCGAACAGGTCGACGAGCTGGGTCTTGAGGCGGTCGAACAGCTCCTTCTCGATCTCCGAGAGCGGCGGCTCGATGACCTCGTAGAGATGCTCGTTCCGGGCGTTGTGGTAGGTGACCCGGACGAAGCTGAACGGGTCGCGGATCGGGGCGGTCTCGAGCTCCTTGAGGTCGGGATCGTCGAGCGGAGGAATGGGGGTGACGGGACCCTCGCTCCCCTGGCCCGAGACCCCGAGGTGGGCGAGCTTGACGGCCCGCGGCTCGATGGTCCCCTTGCGCAGCGCGGCCCCGAGCTGGAGCCACGGCGAGAAGAAGGTGCGGGGCCGCTCGCCGCGGGAGACCGGTCGGTCCCTCTCGGGCGTCGGTTCCATCGCCTCACCTGCCATGGTCTCACCCCGCCGTGGGGACGATGAAGCGCATGATCGCCCAGCCCACGGCCAGCATGATCGTCGCGTGCTGCATCCCCTCAGCGATCTTCCCGTTGAACAGGACGCCGGCCATGATCCCGTCGCCGACGGCGTGGACGATGACGGCGATCATGAACGCCAGGAACAGCGCCGGGACGTACTGGAAGCTCAAGGCGACCGCGCCGGACCCCGCGAGGCTGCTCGCGGCGATCCCCTGGCCCGCCGTCACCATCTGGGGGAGGAAGACGGCGGCCATGATGTAGATCGTGACGAGGAAGACGAAGAACGCGATGTAGATGACCGTCACGTAGGTCAGCATCGAGATCTGCCGCGCCTGGGCCGAGAGCTGGACCTCGCGGATGTCGTGCGCGACCATCGACAGCACGTCCGCGACGTTGCCTCCCGCCTCGTTCGCCCGGGTGATGATCGAGACGACGCGGCGGACGAGGGGCGTCGGCACCCGTTCCTCGAACAGGTGCAGGGCCGTGGCGACGGGGACGCCCCACTCCAGCTGGCTCGCCATCTTCTTGATCTCCTCGGTGAGGAGACCGTAGCGTCCCCGGCTCGCGACGACGATGGCGTCGGGAAGGGTCATGCCGAACCGGCCCGCCTCGGCGACGTCCCGCAGGAAGTCCGGCAGGCGCTCCTCGATCTTGGCGATGCGCCGCAGCTTCGCGCTCATCTTGAAGCCGTAGGGCGCCATAAGCGCGAGGAGACCCAGGACGACGAAGTCGATGAGCGGGTTGAGGCCGGCGCCCTCGCCCGGACGCAGCTCGAAAGCGAACACCCCGGCGTAGTCGAGGAGACCCACTACGACCAGGAGGACGGCCACGACCGCCCCGACGATGAGGATCTGGTTCTCGCGCGAGAGCCCCTCCTTCTGCCCCGAGAGGCCGAGCTCGGGACCGAAGGCCCGTCGGAGGGCGGGGGCGGTCGCCCGGACGCGTGCCGAGGCCATGCTACATCTCCTGCGCGATCGCGTACATGAAGAAGATGAACCCGAACTGCGAGAGCGGGATCATTCCGAGGACGATCCCGAACAGGACCTCGAGCAGGAACCCTCCGCCGCCCCCGATGATCGCGAAGATCGCGATGATGATCACGAGGAACAGGGGGAAGGCGACGACGACGGTGACGAAGGTCTCGGCGAGGAGACCCATCGTCTCGACGCGCCGGAGCGAGTCGAGCTTGTTCTCCCGCTCGTACTGCTCGGCCTTCATCAGGAAGTACGGCTTGAGCTGACCCCCGCTCGTCGCCGTCGTCACGACCCCCTGAAGGAAGTCCTGGAAGCGCTTCGAGGGGGTCCGCGCGGCCCCCTCCTTGATCGCGGTGAGGATGTCGACGCCGAGGAGCTCGGTGTCGCGGGTGATCCACGCGGCCTCCTCGGCCACCTCGCCGTAGATCTTCTGGCGGGCGAGCTCCTTGAAGATCGCGTCGACGTTCACGTCGGCCGACGCCATCGCGGAGACGAAGCTCATCGACGCGGAGATCTTCGTCTCGATGGCGCGGGCGCGGGACTTCGCCTTCGAGGACGGACCGGTCCGCAGGAGCATGTAGGTGACTCCCGTCCCGCCGACCGGGAGAAGGACCGCGAGCAGGACGCCGAGGAGGAAAAGGCCGTTCAGGGACAGGAGGACCAACAGCGCGACGCCGGCGATCACGGTGCCGGCGCCGGCGAGGAGCGTGACCCCCATGACGTAGGCGAGGTACTCGTCCCCCCGGATCCGCATGTGCGCCTTGAGCATCTGCTCCTCGAGGAGCGGGTCCGGGGGGGCCGAGGTGACCCGGCCGCGGAACATCCGCCAGGCCCACTGCTGGAGCGGGGAGAGCGGGGAATGCGTGGGCTGTGCGCCCTTCTTGACGCGGACGGGCCGCGCGACCACGGGCTCTTCCGGCTTCGGGCGCAGCCGGGCGCGCAGGGAGGCCGTCGCCATCTAGCGGTCCCCCGTGGGCGGAAGCACACCGGCCGCGATGCGTCGCATGGCCTCGGTGGGATCCTTGTAGTAGCTCGCGACGAACTGCCAGAGCTGCCGGTACTCCGTGATACCGTTCTCCACGAGGTGGCGGATGACGCCGACGCGCCGCTGGAACTCCGCGTCCATCTCCTCGTGCGTGAAGTTCCGGATCTCCATGATCTTGTCGAAGAGGAACGAGTGGCCCTTGAACACGAACTTGTCCGTGGCGGGGTCCCACTCGTAGACCGTGTTGGTGATGAGCTCGTTCGTCTCGGGCTCGAACCCCACGATCTCGAGCACCTGCTTGAGACGGCGGACGACGCCCTTCTCGGTCCGCGCCTGGATCTGGATGACGACGTTGTTGAGGGCCGAGAGGAGGATGCGCGGGGTGTTGATCGGCGGGTTCTCGAGCCGGTTGACCATCGACTTCACGCTGTCGGCGTGCATCGTCGAATAGGTCGTGTGGCCGGTCGCCATCGCCTGGAACATCGTGTAGGTCTCCTTCCCGCGGACCTCCCCGACGATGATGTAGTTCGGGCGTTGCCGCAGGGCCGCCCGGACGAGGTCGAACATGTCGACCTCCCCGGCCGCCTTTCCGTCGGCGCCGCGGTCGCCGGTCCCGCTGCGGGTCGCACCGGGGATCCAGTTCTCGTGGGGCAGGTTGACCTCCCGGGTGTCCTCGATGGAGACGATCTTGCTCGTCGGGGGGATGAACAGCGCGATGGCGTTGAGGGTGCTCGTCTTGCCCGCGGCCGGACCCCCGCAGATGATCAGGGACTCGCCCTGCTCGGCGGCCAGCCAGAAGTAGGCGATCATCTCCTCGTTGGCGCTCCCCGCGAGCACGAGGTCGACCGGGGTGAACGGCCGCTCCTTGAACCGCCGGATCGTGAAGCTGGCCCCGCGCGTCGTGATCTCCCGGGCGTACGTCGCCTGGATCCGGTGACCTTCCGGGGTCGTGCCGTCGAGGATCGGGTTCGAGACCGAGACCGCCTTGCCGCAGCGCTGACCGAGGGCGACGATGAACGAGTTGAGCTGGTCCTCGTCGGTGAAGCTGACGTTCGTCTTGACCGATTCGTACTTCCCGTGGAAGACGAAGAGGGGGACATCGACGCCGTCGCAGGAGATGTCCTCGACCTTGGGATCGAGGATGAGGACCTCGACCGGCCCGTAGCCGACGAAGTCCCTCAGGATGTAGTAGATGACCCGCTCCGTCGACAAGGGGCTGAGCGAGATCTGCCGGGTGCGCAGGTACTCCTCGACCTCTCCGCGCAGGTAGGTCCGCTTGTCGGTGGCCGTGAGGTTCGCGACCTCGCTGCCCATGATGCGGGTGAGCGTCGACTTGAGATGGGTGACGAGCTCCCGTTCGTGCTTCGAGAGCTGCGGCTCGATGACCTCGTAGAGGTACTCCTTACGGCGGTCGTTGTAGCTGAGGCGGGCGTAGGAATAGGGCGGGTTGATCGCCGTGACCTCGAGCTCCTTCATTTCGGCCTCGGGGAGCGGCGGGAGGGCGGTGATGAACGTCCCGGGCAGGTCGGTCGGTGCCTCCGGCCCGGTCGGGGCCCCGGGGGTCGGCAGCTTGAGGGCGCCCTCCGGGGCGGCGGGGGTGCGGGGGATCTTGACCCGGTAGGAGGAGGCGCTCACGTCACTCGACCCCCACTCCGATGACGACCGTGAACTCCGCGAGCACGAGGGTGAACGAGGCGAGGTTGTTGAACGTCACCTGGAGCGTCGAGGGGAGGAAGTTCGTGATCCCGCTGCACGGCGAGGTCGAGGGGAGGACCGCGTGGGAGCCGATGCCCGTCTTCTGGAACTCCTGGACGAAGAACGTGTACCAACCGCACGCGTAGTCGGTCCCCAGGAGAAGGGTCGCCGACACCGGCCGGAGGGAGTCGTTGGCGGTGTAGCTCTGGGAGAGGACGTAGTGCGTGAAGACCTCCTGGGTCCCCGTCGAGATCGCCTGGGTCGAGTTGCCGAGGAGCTGGACGAGGCTCAGGGTCACCCCGACCTGGCTGCCCGTGACGTTGATGTTCAGGGAGGGAGGGTACGCGACGAGCTGCTGCGTCGGCGCCTGCGCCTGCAGGACCGCGTCGTCCTCGAAGGAGAACTGCTGGGGCGAGTAGTAGCGGTTGGCGAGCGTCATCGCGATGGTCCCCAGGCTGAGGTTCTGGTAGAGGCGGGCGGAGTTGCCCGGGCCGGGGGTGAAGGAGACGTTGGCGAACACGCCGGGGGACTTCGGGTTGAAGTTGAGCGTGCCGGCGGTCGGCTGGGCCAGGAGCGGGATCCCCTGCGAGCTCATCACGAAGGGGGTCCCGAACGACGGGGGCCCCCCGAGGGCCGCCTGGAGGTCGACGTCGGACTTGAGGGTCGCGAAGGATTCCTGGGTCTGGGCCGTGAACTGGGCCTCGTTGTCCGTCATCCAGAGGGGGACGTACTGCGTAATGAACACCCCGAAGAGCGCGAAGAAGACGAGGAGGGCGAGGAGGGTCCCGACCACCGCGACCACGGCCCGGGAGCTCCCTTGGAGCCGGCGTCCCCGGCGATAGCGCCGGCCGACATTGTGACGGTGACCTCCCCCCATGCCGTAGACCGACCCGGGGCAGGGTGCCCCGAGCGTACGAAATTTAGCCGAGTCCATGTATAAAAATGTGGTCAACGGCTCGCGCGGCCGGGGGCCTTCCCCGCCCCCGCGGTGCCGGCATCCTACGGCGAACGGGGGCCGCCGGGCCCCGGGAACCTGCGCCCTTTCTCCTCCGCCGCTACCCTTTAGCCTTCCGGCGTCTCGATCGGGTACCACCCGATGGCCCTCGAAGAACTCGCGCTCGAGTTGCCGAACCGCCCCGGCGCCCTCGCCCGGGTCGCGCGGATCCTGGCCCGGGAGCGGATCAACCTCGCCGCGATCTCCGTCGACCCGTCCGCGCGCCGGGGCCACGTCCGGCTGGTCGTCAACAACCCCGCACGGGCCCGTGCCCTCCTGATCAAGGCGGGGTTCACCGTCGATGTCCATGACCTCATCGCCGTGCGGCTGGAGGACCGCTCGGGCAGCTTCCTCCGGGTCCTCGAAGTGCTCGCGGGCGCGAAGGTGAACGTCCAGAGCGTCGCGATCCTGGTGGTCAAGGAGGGGACGCAGAGCCTGGTCGCCCTCGCAACGAGCGACATGAAGCGGGCCCGCAAGGTCCTCGAGGGGGCCGGGTTCCTCTCGGAGACCGCGGAGCGGATCATCTCGAACGCCGACCTCCTCGCCGCGGCCCCGGCCATCCCTCCGCAGTCCGTCGGCCTCCTCCTGTGAGCCCCGCACAAAGCTGATGAGGCCGCCGCCCTCCCCTCTCGCCGCGCGGTTGTGGTCTAGTGGTTAGGACGGTAGCTTCCCAAGCTACCTACCCGGGTTCAAATCCCGGCAACCGCATCCGGTCCCCGGCACCGCCGGTTATACGTCCGACGCTCCGGTCGTCCCGCGGGCCGCAACGGAGAGGCACCGCGCGGGTCCCCGGTCGGGGCTTGGGTCAGGTCCCGGCTGCCTGACTCGAACAGGCGACCTGAGGATATCCACGGGGGCCGCCGGTGGCCGGCGGTCTTGCCTACAGTCCCCCGCTCTACCACTGAGCTAAGCCGGGATGGCCGATGGAGCGAGGGGCCCGCTATAAGCCTTCGCTCGGGGCCCCGGTGACGGCCCGCCGGAGGCGCTCCTCGACGACCTCGGGGGCACCGGTCGCGTCGACCGGAGCGAGGATCCCCTTCGCCCGGTAGTACTCGGTGAGCGGGGCGGTCTGCTCCCGGTAGGCGGCGAAGCGGGTCCGCACCGCCTCGGCCCGGTCGTCGGAGCGCAGGACGAGAGCGCTCCCGTCGCGGTCGCAGATCGCGTCGGAGCGCGGGGGGCGGGTCTTGAGGTTGAAGACGGTGCCGCACTTCGGGCAGCTTCGCCGCTCCGTGAGCCGCTCGAGCAGCAACGACTCGGGGATCACGAAGTCGAGGACGCGGTCGAGGGGGGTGATGCGCGCGAGCGCCTCGGCCTGCGCCCGCGTCCGGGGAAAGCCATCCAGGATGAACCCCTGTCCCGCGTCCCCGCGGGCGAGCCGCTCGGAGAGGATCTGAACGACCAGGTCGTCCGGGACGAGGTGGCCGGCGCGGATGAACCGGTCCGCGTCCCTCCCGAGCGGGGTCCCGGCGGCGACGGCGGCCCGAAGGAGCTCACCGGTACTGAGGTGCGGGATGCCCAGATCCTTCGCGAGCCGGGCGGCCTGAGTCCCCTTCCCGGCGCCCGGGGGGCCGAGGAAGACGAGCCGATGCATCGGGCCCCCCGAATGGTGGCGGCGTAAAGCGCTGACCGGTCACCCGACCCGGGTGCCGGTGAACGTCCCGCCCTCGAGCGCCGCGCGCAGGTTCGGAAGGTCTCGTCCGTGCACCACGAACAGCGGGATCCCCGCGCGGGCCAGGGTCTCGGCACCGAGGCGGTCGAAGAGGAACTCCTGGCCGGCGCGGCCGTCGGTACCGGCCGCGACCAGGGCGCGGAACTCGCTCCATCCGATGGCGTCGATGCGCCGGGCCGAGGGGTCCCGGCGGGGGTCGCGCTCGTAGAGCCCGTCCACGTTCGTCGCGTTCACGAGTCGCTCGGCTCGCAGTCGCCCGGCGAGGAGGGCGGCGACGCCGTCGGTCGTGTGGCCCGGCTCGGTCCCCCCGAGGATGACGGGGGACACGCGATGCGATTCGTGGACCGCCCGGGCGATCGTCGTCGGCGGCACGGCGGGCGCCGGCGGCCCGACCCGGGCCGCGAGGAGACGGGCGTGCAGGCGGGTGACATCGATGCCGATCTCGTCGAGCTCCACCTCGGTGAGGCCGAGCTCCCGTCCGAGGCGGATGTACTCCCTCGCCGTGCGGCCGCCGCCGGTCGTGACGAGGAGGGATCGCTTCCGGGCGAGGTCCCGGATCATCTCGGCGAGCCGGGCGAGGTAGCCCGTGTCGTCCTCCCCGGTGACGAGGACCGAACCCCCGACGGACAGGACGACCGGCCCCGGTCCGGCCGCTTCGCGCGACGGCATCGGCGGCAGGGACGAAACGAGCGGCCTTGTTACTTTCGGCGCCGTGCGCCCGGAGGGATTATGAGGGCGGGACGCCCCGGCCTCTCTGGATGTCGGACGCCCTCGATGACCCGCTGGCCCGCGAGAAGGACCTGGCGGCCCGCGCCGCGGTGCGTCGCGTCCGTACCGGGATGCGGCTCGCGCTCGGGACCGGCTCGACGGCCGCCTACGCGGTGCGCGCGATCGCCGAACGGTTCCCCGGGGGCGAGGGGATCGACGCCGTCGCGAGCTCGCGGATGACCGAGGAGCTCGCGCGGAGCCTGGGCCTGGGGGTCCGGCCCTTGGCGGCCGACGACCGGTTCGACCTGATGCTCGACGGCGCGGACGAGGTCACGCCCCGCCTCGAGCTGACGAAGGGGGGTGGCGGCGCCCTCTTCCGGGAGAAGTTCCTGGCCCGGCTCTCGCGGGAGGTGGCCATCATGGTCGACCACACGAAGCTGGTGCCGGAGCTCGGCCACCGGTCGGCGATCCCGATCGAGGTCGTCCCGTTCGCACGGCCCGTCGTCGCGCGCCAGCTGACCGGGCAGGGGTACGGGGTCGTGCTCCGCGGCGCGGACACGGCCTCGGGCGTCGCGCGGACGGACAATCACAACGAGATCCTCGACCTGAGGCCCCCGCGTCCGGTCCACGATGCGGCCGCGCTCGAGGCGAGCCTGCGCGCGATCCCCGGCGTGGTGGAGACCGGCATCTTCGTCGGGCTCGCGCATCGGATCCTCGTCGGGCTCCCGGACGGTTCCGTCCAAGAGGTCCTCCCTCCCGGCGAGCCCCGGGCCCGTTGAGCGGTCGCGCCGGGCGCTAGCTTTATTGAGCGACCCGGGTTGCGCCGCCGCTTCGAGAGGTCGCCGCATGGAAGGGAAGTTCATCCGCACGCGCATCCAGGACCACGTCGGAACGATCGAGATCGCCAAGCCGAAGGCGAACACCTACGACATCCACATGATGCGCGAGCTCGACGCGGCGATCGAGGACCTCCGGTTCAACGACGACGCGCGCGTGATCGTCCTCACCAGCTCCGTCAAGGGCTTCTTCAGCGCCGGCGCCGACATCGAGATGCTCAAGCAGAGCCAGCCGGATTTCAAGGCGATGTTCTGCCTCCACTGCCAGGAGACGCTCGACAAGTTCGCCAAGACCCCCAAGGTCGTCATCGCCGCGATCAACGGTCACTGCGTCGGAGGGGGCCTCGAGATCGCCCTCGCGTGCGACCTACGGATGATGGCGAGCGGAGCGGGCAAGATCGGTCTCCCCGAGGTCACCCTGGGCGTCCTGCCCGGGACGGGCGGGACGCAGCGGCTCCCGCGCCTCATCGGCACGTCGCGCGCCCTCGACATGATGATCACGGGGAAGCTCCTCACCCCCGAGGAGGCGCTCGCCATCGGCCTCGTCAACTACGTCTTCCCCTCCGAAACGTTCGCCGCGGAGGTCGCGAAGTACGCCGGTACCCTCGCCCACGGACCCGCGCGCGCCGTGAGCCTCATCAAGCGCTCGGTGATCGAGGGGATCGAGATGCCCCTCGTCTCGGGACTCGCGCTCGAGCGGGAGCTGCAGAACCGGCTCTTCGTCACCGAGGACGCGAAGGAGGGCCTTTCCGCCTTCGTCGAGAAGCGGACGCCCACCTTTAAGGGCCGCTGACGCGTAGGAAGGCTCGCGAGCGATGGCTGACTCCCCTTCCCCCCCGGTTCCCCACGCCCCGACCTCGAAGGCCCTCAAGGAGGGCGGCACGATCGAGCCGGTGCGGGAGATCCTCTGGGGTTCCTCGGCGGGCGTGCGCAAGTACGAGACGACGCACGAGATGCCCGAGGAGATGCAGAAGCTCATCGTGAAGCTCATGGTCGTCCAGGCGGACACCGAGTTCGCCTCGATCCAGCAGCACCGCCCCTGGCTCGACAGCGCCCCCACGCTCGAGGACCGTTGGATCGAGGCCCGTATCGTCGCGGACGAGGCTCGCCATGGCCTGCAGGCGTGCCGCATCCTCAAGGACTTCGGCGACGGGGGGCAGCAGATGATCGATGACCTGCTCGCGAAGCGCGAGGGCGAGCACAAGCTCGACGCGTTCAACATGCGCTTCGAGAGCTGGGCCGACGTCGGGGCGTTCACCTGCTTCGTCGACCGCGTCGGCGTCTATCAGCTGCGGGCGTTCCAGGAGTGCTCCTACGGGCCGCTCGCGCGCGCGATGCCGCTCATGCTCAGCGAGGAGCAGCTCCACCTCAACTTCGGGGTGAGCGTCCTCAAGCGGATGGCGAAGGACGGCCCTCGCTACGCCGGCTCGAAGGAAGAGGCCCAGGCGGCGGTCAACAAGTGGTTCCCGCGCGCCCTCGACATGTTCGGCCACTCGAACTCCGACACGAGCCGCCGGGCGATCGCGTGGGGCCTCAAGCGCTGGACCAATGAGGAGGCCCGTGCGCGCTACCTCGAGGAGATCACCCCGATCATGCGCGGGGTCGACCTCGAGCTCCCGAGCCCGGAGTTCGACCGCCGCATCCTCTGAGCCGCGCCGGCCGGGGCCGCACGGTTTTTCCGCTCCGGGGTCTACAGTACCCCGGGTGACGTTGAGCCGTCCCGCCCCCGTCGCGGTCCCCGTCTCCGACCTCGTACGGACGGCCCGCTTCTACGACGCCTTCCTCGGGCCGCTCGGGTTCCACCGCCTGGTCCGGGCCGGCCCGTACGTAGGCTACTCGAACGGGCCGATCACCCTCTGGTTCGTCTCGCAGGTGGGGGACGGGCCGACCGGCGGCGCCCCGAAGGACGAGCGCGACCACCTCGCCTTCGAGGTCGGGTCGGAGGAGGAGGTCGCGGCGTTCGCCCAGGCGCTGCGGGCCGCGGGGGTCTCCCCCGCTCGGGGCCCGGACGAGCACCGCGACCTACGACCCGCCGCGGTCAGCAGCGTCTGGCTCGACCCGGACGGGGCGGTCGTCGAGGTGTACGCGGCGCGGCGTCGGCGCGTCCCGATGGCCGCGGCCGCCCGGCGACGCCGCTAGACGCGTCGGCCGCCCGCTCCCGCGTGCAGCAGGAGGGTCCGCTCGACCCCCGCGATCGCGCGCAGCCGCTCGCGCACCCGGCGCGCCTCGCGCTCGAGCGTGAAGACGTGGACGTGGGCCCCGGCGTCGTGGGTGTAGGCGGCGACCGGCCGTCCCGCCTCGGCGTTGAGCGCCCGCACCGCCGCAAGGACCTCCCGGGACGCGGCCGTCAGGTAGTCGAGCGAGGGACGGGTCGTCTCGCAGACGAGGCGGAAGCTGTCGCACTCCTCCATCACGAGGGGGAACAGGGCTTCGGCGTCGCGGCGTCCGATCGCGCGACGGATCCCCGCGAGCCGGCGGGGGAGCTCGCGGAGACGGCGGGCGTATTCGGGCGAGGTCGTGATGGTCGCCTGCATCGCGACGGCCGACCGGACGGATTTCTCCGGTGCGCCCGCGACGAGGGCGACCACGTCGACCAGCTGGGGCCAGTGCCGCGCCGGATAGAGGGGCCGGGCGTAGCAGTCGCGTCCGTCCGGGCGCCGGCCCGCGCGCCATTCGACGAACCCGCCGAAGATCGACCGGCAGGCGCTGCCCGAGCCGAAGCGGGCGAGCTGCGAGAGCCGCTGGGGCGAGAACCGCAGCCCGGCCGCCGCGGTCGCCGCGCCCGCGAGCGCCGCGAAGCCGCTCGCGCTGCTCGCGAGCCCGCTCGCGGTGGGGAAGTTGTTGCGGGAGACGACGCGGGCCCGGTCCGTGGTCCGGGCGGCGTTGCGGACCCGGTCGAGCAGTGCCGAGACCGCCGCGGTGGCCGCCGGGGCCGCGGGGCGGCCGTTCAGGGTGAGCGTGTCCCGGTCGAGCTCCGCGGAGAACTCCACCCGGGTCCGGGTCCGCAGGCGGTCGAGCGTGACGGAGAGGGAGGAATTGTAGGGGAGCGCACGCGCGGGATCCCGGACCCCCCAGTACTTCACGAGGGCGATGTTGGGGGAGGTCTCGTAGCTCGCCGACCGTTTCCCGCGCTGCATCCCGCGCCCGGACGGGCGAGCACGGGGCGGAGTACTTATGCCCGCCGACCCCTGCGCGGTCCGTGGCGCGGTCGAGGAGCCCCGAGCCGCGTCCGGCCCCCCTGCCCCCGGACTGGCGTCTCGTTTCCCGGATGGAGGGGTTCCACCGGGAGGTCGGATTCTCGATCGACCCCCGCGGGACCGGCCGGGGCCACTGCACGGTCTCGGGCCGTGTCGAGCCGCGGCACCTCAACATCAACGGCGTGGTGCACGGGGGCGTCTACGCGACGATCCTCGACACGGCGATGGGCGGCGCCGTCGTCTCCCTCCTGGCCGACGGGGAGGTCACGGCGACGGCGAGCCTGTACGTCGAGTTCCTTCGGCCGGCGCGCGAGGGCCAGGAGCTGCGCGCGCGCGGAGAGGTCGTCCGGCGCGGCCGGCACCTCGCCTTCGTCGAGGGAAACCTCCTGGAAGGCGACGGGAAGCGGCTGAGCCAGGCCCACGGGACGTGGTACATCTGGTCCCGGGAGGACGGGACCTGGTCGGGGCCGGGACCCCGCACGTCAGAGGCGAGCGGCCAGCCCCGACGCCGCCGCAAGTAGGGCGAGCCCCTTTTGGAGGCCCCGGCCCCCCTCGGGGATCTCCCGTCCTTCGAAGAACGCCCGCACCTCCCCCTCCCGGCCGAGCCCGACCCACGGGAGGGCGTACTCGAGGAGATAGGAGGCGAAGCCCGTCCCCCGGGTCGTGGTCGCGATCTCGTCCAGGTAATCCCGCAGGAACTCCCAGACGACGGTCCGTCCCGCGGGGCTTTGGGCCGCCTGGCGGACGATCCCCGGGAGGTGGGCGCGGTTGATCGTCCCCGTCCGGGCCTCGGCGAGGGTCGCGGCGATGAGGGAGGGCTCGGTCGAGGCGGCGAGGGCGAGCTCGAGCTCGGCCGCTTCTCCCTCGCCCGGGGTCGCGGCGAGCGCCGCGCGGAGCGCCGCATGGGCCGCCGCACCGCCGGTGCGCGCGGAGGCGATCTCAATCGCGCCCCGGAGGTCGGCGTCCACGCCCGCGAGATCGCGGGCCCCTTCGGCGAGGCGGCGGGCGTACTCCGGGTCGAGCCAGACCCGGGCGACCGCGACGCGCTCGCGCAGGATGCCCTCGGTCTCCCCCTCGCCGGGGCGGCGGCGGGGCCCGAGGCGGTCGGACTGGGCCCGCAGGAACGCGCGGGCGAGCGCCGAGACACGCGGGTGCTGGGGCACGAGGAAAAAGAGGCCGAGGAGCTGCTCGGTGGCGGCCCGCGCAGGGAGGTACTCCCGCGAGGCCGCCGCAGCGTCGACGAACGTCGCGTACCGCTCGAAGCTCGCATCACCGGAGAACAGGAAGGCGTAAAGGTCCTGGAGGACGATCCACTGGTCGGCGCCCGGGCGCTCGGCGAACCCGCGCCGGAGCGCGTCGTAGCCGGCGTCATCGTACAGGACCCGGTAGAAGCCGAGCGCGCCGGGGTTGAGGTGGAAGGAGCGGATTGGCGCGCCGAAGCTGAGGTGCTCCTGCGCCCGCTCGATGCGCCAGCGACGCGTCACGCCGTTGACCTCGGCGACGACGGGGATCGGCCAGGTATCGGGAGCGTGGCGCCCGTCGATATGGAAGCGGCGCTGCGCGACCTCGATCCCGTCGGCACGGAGGTGGGCCTCGAGCAGCGGGAGGCCGGGGCGGTCGACCCACGCCTCGAGGAGGGCGCGGATCGGCTCTCCGGCGGCGCGGTCGAGGGCCTCCCAGAGGTCGCCGCTCCGCGCGTTCGCGTAGCGGAACCGCTCCAGGTAGTCGCGGACGCCCCGCCGGAACACCTCGGTGCCGAGGTAGCCCTCGACCATGCGCAGGACGCTCGCGCCCTTTCCGTAGGTGATCTCGTCGAACACCTGGGCGATCTGGTCGGGGCGCGCGATCGGGGTCGTGATCGGGCGGGTGCAGGAGAGCGAATCCGTGAGGAGCGCCATCTCCATCCAGTACGCGAGGAAGTTCTCGAGGCTCCCCTCCCCCGGCCACAACTCCTCCACGATGCGCAGCTCCATCCAGGTCGCGAAGCTCTCGTTGAGCCAGATGTCGGTCCACCACTGCATCGTGACGAGGTTGCCGAACCATTGGTGGGCGATCTCGTGCGCGATCGTGTCGAGGGTGAAGCGGCGCTGGCGCGAACCGGTCGCGCCGGTGACGAGGAGGCGCATGTCCCGGAAGACGATCGCCCCCCAGTTCTCCATCGCCCCGTAGGCGTACTCGGGCACCGCGATCAGGTCGAGCTTGGGCAGCGGGTAGGGAAGGCCGTAGTATCGTTCGAAGGCGGGGAGGAGTGCGGCGGCCCGCTCGAGGGCGTAGGACCCTTCCGCGCCCCGGCCGGCTGGCGCGAGGACGGAGAGTCGGACCCCGTCGGGGGCGGTGCGGTGGACCGTCTCGAACCGCCCCACGCCGNGGTAGAAGAGGTAGGTGGCCATCGGCGGCGTGCGGGCGAACTCCACGGTCTTCGCGGTCCCCTCCCGGGTCTCGCCCGCGACGGGGGTGTTGGACACGACCTCGAGATCCTCGGGGACCGTCGCCGAGAGGGCGATCGGCGCCTTCCGGTCGGGCCGGTCGACGCAGGGGAAGATGTGGCGGGCGCCGGTCGGCCCGCACTGCGTCGTGAGGATCGTGGCCGCGCCGAACCGGGACCGGTAGAGGCCCATCAGGCTCCGCTCGGGGATCGCCCCGCGGAACGACACCTCGACGGTGGCGGCCCCCGGGGGTGCCCCCGCGAGGTGGACCTCCTCCGCTTCGGGGACGAGGTGGACGGAGAGGGGGCGTCCCCCGCAGGCCGCGGCCGAGATCTCGAGCCCCGCGGCGTGGAGCCGCACCGGTTCATCGCCGACGTCGAGGTCGATCGCGACGTGGCCGGTGAATCGCAGGTGTCCGGGGTCGAGGGTGAGCTGAAGGCGGTACTCGCGGACCGTTGGCATCTCGCCGGTACCCACGCGTCCGTCCCCCGTGCGCGCGGCCCCAGCCGGACGGCAGGGATACTGTTTGTCCCCATCCTCCGACCCGGTCGAAGACCGTCGGCGCGCGAAGGTCCCTCCCGACCAAAGTTATATACCGGCCGCGGCTGGAATCCCTCGGCTGACGGCCAAAGCGGTGGGGAAACACCCGGTCTCATTCCGAACCCGGCAGTTAAGCCCACTGGCGTTCCGCGCAGTACTGAAGTGCGCGAGCCTACGGGAGCCGCGGAAAGCTGTCAGCCTTCAGCGAACGGATTAGCGGAGCGGCCGCCGGTTCCGGCCCGGGTAAGTCATTAAGGCGGGGACGGACGTCGGCCGCCTCCATGTGGCTCGGGGCCCACGTCGGCATCGCGGGCGGGATCGCGCTCGCCCCGGGGACGGGGCGGTCGATCGGATGCGAGGCGATCCAGATCTTCTCGAAGAGCCCCCAGATGTGGGCCGGACCTCCGCTCGCGGACGAAGCCGCCGAGGCGTTCCGCGCCGCGGTGCGACAGGAAGGCCTGCGCGCGACGGCGGTCCACCACGGCTACCTCATCAACCTGGCATCGCCGAAGCCCCCGATGCTGGAGAAATCCCGTGCGGCCTTCCAGGACGAGATCGCCCGCGCGGGGAAGCTCGGGGTCGATGCGCTCATCTTCCATTGCGGGGCCCACCTGGGCAGCGGGAGCCGGGAGGGGCTGCGCACGCTCACCGAGAGCCTGAACGGGGCCATCTCGGGGTCGGAGGGGTCCCGGGTCCGCCTCCTCCTCGAGAACTCCGCCGGCCAGGGCACGACGCTCTGCGCGACGCTCGAGGAGCTCGCCGAGGTCCTTGGGGGCGCCAGCGACCGGGACCGGGTCGGCGTGACCCTCGATACCTGCCACCTCTTCGCGGCCGGGATCGACCTGCGCACCGAGACCGCGTACGGCAGACTGATGGACGCCGTCGCCGCGACCATCGGCGTCGCGAGCGTCCGGGCGTTTCACCTCAACGATGCGAAGGCGGACCTGGGCTCGCACCTCGACCGCCATGCCAACATCGGCACCGGGCAGATCGGGGCGGAGGGGTTCCGTGGGCTCCTTCGGGACCCCCGGTGGGCCGAGGTCCCGGGGTATCTCGAGACGCCGCTCGACGACCGGGGCTACGCGAGCTACGTGGAGGACCTCGCGCGGTTGCGGGGCCTCGTGCCGGGGCCGAGCGGCGCCCGACGCGCACGCCGGTCCACGCGCGCGGCGGCCGCGAAAGCCAAGCCCTAAATAGACCGCGCCTCCTCGGCGCCCCGGCGATGGAGTCCGCCGTCGGTCGCTCGCGACCCGAGGAGCTGGCCGAGCGGGCTCTCGAGGTCCGGCGCGACGTCATCCGGATGACCTACACGGCGGGGAGCGGGCACCCCGGCGGGAGCCTCTCGGTGACGGACCTCGTCACCGCGCTGCTGTTCGCGGAGATGCGGATCGATCCGGCGCAGCCGAACTGGCCGGACCGGGACCGTCTGGTCCTCTCGAAGGGACACGCCGCCCCGGCTCTCTACTCCGCGATGGCGTTGCGCGGCTTTCTCCCGCGCGACGAGCTCCTGACCCTCCGGCGGATCGGGAGCCGCCTCCAGGGTCATGTCGACCGCAACAAGCTCCCCGGCATCGAGGCGTCCACCGGCTGCCTCGGGCAGGGGGTCGGGATGGCGGTCGGGATGGCGCTCGACGGGCGCCTCGCCGGTCGGAGCGGGCGGGTCTACACGATCCTCGGCGACGGGGAGTGCCAGGCCGGACTCACCTGGGAGGCGCTCATGGCCGGGGGTCACTACGGACTCGACAACCTCGTCGTCATCCTCGACCGCAACCGCTTCGAGACCGATGGCGCGACGGAGGACATCATGGGGATCGAGCCGATCGTCGACAAGTTCCGGGCCTTCCGCTACGAGACCCTCGACATCGACGGCCACGACTTCGGGGCGATCCTCGGTGCGTTCGCCCACGCCCGAGCGACGAAGGGACGCCCGACGGCGATCGTCGCACGGACGGTGAAGGGCAAGGGGGTCTCGTTCATGGAGAACCAGTTCGCCTACCACGGCAAGCCACCCACGAAACCGGAGGCCGAGCGCGCCCTCGCCGAGCTCGGGACCCACCTCTAGGGGGAACATGGCGGCCGCGCGTACCGAGAGCCTTAGGGACGCCTACGGACAGACCCTCGTCGAGATCGGCCAGAACGACCCGAACGTCGTGGTGCTGGACGCGGACCTCTCCGGCTCGACCCGCACGGCGCTCTTCGGCAAGCAGTTCCCGAACCGGTTCTTCAACGTCGGCGTCATGGAGCCGACGATGATGACCGTGGCCGCCGGCCTCGCCCTCGGCGGCCGGACGGTGTACGCGAGCACGTTCGCGATCTTCGCGGCCGGCCAGGCGTACAACGCGGTCCGCCAGTCGATCTGCTACAACCACGCCAACGTGAAGATCGTCGCGACGCACGGCGGGCTGCTCGTCGGCGGGGACGGGGGGACCCACCAGATGCTCGAGGACCTCGGGCTGATGCGCGGGCTTCCCGGCATGAGCGTGATCGCTCCCGCGGATGCCCCGTCGACCCGCGCCGCGACCCGCGCCGTGGCCGAGTTCGACGGGCCGGCGTACATCCGCCTCACCCGCGAGAACCTCCCGACGGTCACCGACGGGACGTTCGTCCTCGGCCGCGCGGCGGAGCTGCGGAGCGGGAACGACCTTACGATCGTCGCCGCCGGGGCCGTCGTGGCCCGGGCTCTCGAGGTGGCCGAGGAGCTCCACAAGGTCGGCGTCGAGGCCCGGGTCCTCGACTTCGCCTCGATCAAGCCGTTCGACGAGAAGGCCCTCCTGCGCGCCGCCCGCGACACCGGCGCGATCCTCACGATGGAGGAGCACACCGTCCTCACCGGTCTCGGGGCCCTCGTCGCCGCGACGACGGCCGAGAGCTACCCGGTCCCCGTCCGCCGCCTCGGGGTCCCCGACGTCTTCGGCGAGAGCGGGGAGCCGTGGGCCCTCCTCGACCGGTTCGGGCTGTCGAAGGAGCGGGCCCTCGAAGAGGCCTGGGAGCTCCTCCGCCTCAGGGGGAAGGTTCAGTAGGGAGCGCGGCGTCCCGCCTCCCGTCACGCGCATGAAGCTCTTCCTCGACACCGCGAGCGTCGCCGAGATCCGGACGATGTGGGAGACCGGCATCCTGGACGGGGTGACGACGAACCCCACGCTGGTCGCGAAGGAGGGCCGCCGGTTCGAGGAGGTCCTCCGGGAGATCTGCGCCCTCGGCGTGCCGAGCGTCTCGGCCGAGGTCGTCGCGACGACGGCCGAGGCGATGGTCGGTGAGGGCCGCCACCTGCGCGGTCTCCACCCGGCGATCTACGTCAAGGTCCCGATGACGCCCGCGGGCCTGCGCGCGACGAAGGTCCTCGCCGCCGAAGGCACCCGCGTCAACATGACCCTCGTCTTCTCCGCGACCCAGGCGCTCCTGGCGGCCAAGGTCGGGGCGACCTACGTCAGCCCGTTCATCGGCCGCCTGGACGACCAGAGCCAGGTCGGGATGGACCTCATCCGGGACATCGTCCAGATCTACCGCAACTACCGCTTCGCGACCCAGGTGCTCGTGGCGAGCATCCGGCACCCGATCCACGTTCTCGAGGCCGCGAAGATCGGCGCCGACATCGCGACGATGCCGTACGGGGTCATGGAGAAGCTCGCCCAGCACCCGCTCACCGACCTCGGGCTCGCCCGGTTCCTCAAGGACTGGGAGAAGGTCCCGAAGGCCTGAGGGCGGCCGATACCGTTTATTGGCCGGTCCCCTCCCCGCCGCCGTGGGCGAGGAGCCGCTCGTCGAGAAGTACATCCGGCTCACCACGGAGGCGCTCGGCCGCGTCCGGGCCGCGCCGCCGGCGCGCTCGTTCCTCTTCGGCGCCTCCGAGGACTTCCTTTCGATGGCACGGGCCTACCTCGCGGACGCCGAGCACTTCCGGGCCCACGGCGACCGGGACCGGGCGCTCGCGGCGGCCAGCTACGCCCACGGCTGGCTCGACGCGGGGGTCCGGCTGGGACTATTGGACGGAGGGAACGACGATGTCCGGTTCACCCCCTACCGCTGAACGGAAGGGCCGCGCGCCCCCGCGGGTCCCGGAGGAGGTCCTGGGGGCGATCGACGCCCACCTCAAACGGCGCGAGGCCCGGCGCGAGGAGCTCTACGAGCGCTCGCGGGTGCTGCGCCGGCTCGCCCAGGGCACGATGGCGCGGCTCCACGAGGGCGAGGCCGTCGAGGCCGCCGTCGCGGAGGTCCGCGAGCGGACCCGGGAGCTCTCCCGCGCCCTCGAGGCCGGCGGGGCCGGCGACGAGGGGATCGCCCATGACGCCTTCCAGGAGGCGGCCGAGGCCGGGCTCCTGTACGCGATCGTGCGCGAGGAGCCCCTCCCGTCGCCCGAAGTGCTCGGCGTCGCCCCGGAGGCCTACCTCCTCGGCCTGGGGGATGCGATCGGGGAGGTCCGCCGCCTGGTCCTCGGTGACCTCGCGCACGGCCGGATCGAGTCGGCCGAGTTCCGCCTCGCGCTGATGGAGGGGCTCTACCGCTCGCTGCTCCGCTTCGACACGACCCGCGCGATCGTCCAGCTCAAGCCCAAGCAGGACGCCGCGCGCTCGCTCCTCGAGCGGACCCGCGGCGAGGTCACGATGGCCCGGGTCCTCGCGCGGGGCCCGGGGCGGCCCAACGGGGGAGGAACGGAGGAGGCATGAGCCACGGGCGCGAGCGGATCGGGGTCATCGGCGGGTCGGGGATCTCGGAGTTCTTCGGGACGTCCTCGACGACGGTGCACCGGGTGGGAACGCCGTACGGGGCGCCGTCGGCCCCGATCGTGGAGGGCCGGGTGGGGGACCGCACCGTCCTGTTCCTCCCGCGGCACGGGGTCGGGCATACGATCCCCCCGCACCGCGTGAACTACCGGGCCAACATCGACGCCCTGTGCTCCCTCGGCGCGCAGGCGATCGTCACCGTGAGCTCCGTCGGGTCGCTCGCCGAGGACCTCCCACCGGGCTCGTTCGTCCTGCCGGCGCAGTTCATCGACTTCACGCGCCAGCGGCCGACGACGTTCTTCGATGGCGGAAAGGTCTACCACGTCTCGATGGCCGACCCGTTCTGCCCGGACCTCCTCGGGCTCGCCGCCGAGGCGGGTCGGGCGACGGGCCACCCGTTCGCGACGGGGAAGACCTACCTGTGCGTCGAGGGCCCGCGCTTCTCGACGCGCGCCGAGTCGCGCTACTTCCGCAGCCTCGCCGAGGTGATCGGGATGACGCTCGTTCCCGAGGTCACGCTCGCGCGGGAACGCGGGCGCTGCTACGCGTGCCTCGCGATGGTCACGGACTTCGACGTGTGGGCCGAGAAGCCCGTCGAGGCCCGCGAGGTCGTCGAGACGATGCGCGGCAATGCCGCGGGGATGCGCGAGGTGCTCACGGACCTGCTCGCGCGCCTCGCCGCGCCGGTCGCGTGCCGGTGCGCGCACGCGCTGGACGAAGCGGGGATCTGACCGATCAGCTCGACCGCGGGCCACGCCGCACGGTGATGGGGATCACATGGGCGGCGAACTCGTGCTCGGCGATCTCGACCGGGTCGATGAGCGTCGCGGGAACGTCGATGAGGATCGGCGCTCCCAAGGAGACCTGGAGGGCCCTCGCCCCGAGGATCCGGGCGCGCTCGAAGCGCGTGTAAGCGTCGTCGCTGCCGGCGGTCGCCGCGGCCCGATCGCTCACTTCCGCACCATTCAGGGCCGCGAGGGCAGGTGCGGCCGTCAAGGGCTCGCCCACTCAGGGCAAGGTATTTACCATTTGCGAGGAGGCCGGCGGTCCCTTGGAGCGAGGTCCGGTGCGTGGGTTCCGCGCGTTGCCCTGGGTTCCGGCCGGCACGGCCGAGGTCCGCCGGCTCAGTCGCCGGTGACGTCCAGCAGGAACTCTCGGATCGCGCCGAGGAACTCCCTCGGCTGTTCGAGATGCCCGAGGTGGCTCGAGCGGGGGAGGACCCGCAGGTGGGCCGGGATGATCCGGTCGGCCATCTCGCGGGCCGCTTCGAACATCGAGTCGTAGCGCCCCGTGAGGACAAGGGTCGGGACCTCGATCTGGGAGTAGTAGCGACGCCCGTCCCAGCGCGCGAGCGTTCCGTCGACCACGAACTCATCACCGGTCCGCGTCATCATCGTCCGGTACACCTCCTTCGAGAGGCGGGCGGCCTTCAGGTCGCGCGGCGCGGTGTCGAGGAAGCGCTGGGAAAAGGGCCGGACGATCTCCGCGGCGAGCGCCTGGTAGCCGGGCGAGTCGAACGCTTTCCTGGCCGTGAGGTCACGCAGGCGCTCGCGCTGGCGGGGCGTCGCGGCCGCGATCATCATCCGGTTCGACGCGCGCACCTCGGCCGCGCTGCCGGCGGTCTGGCAGAGCAGGAGCGACCGCAGCTGCTCGGGGTGCCGGTGCGCATACTCGAGCGCGACGAACCCGCCGGCGGAGAACCCGAGAAGATGGAGCTCCTTGATGTCCAGCGCCCGTCGGATCGCCTCGACGTCCTCGGCGAGAATGGGGACGGTGTAGGTGCTCGGCCGCTTCGGCCGCCACGAGCCCCCGACCCCGCGGGGGTTGAACAGGACGACCCTCAGGTGGGCGCTCGCGAGCTTGAGGAGCGCGCGCAGGTAGTGGTAGGTGTAGCCCGGTCCGCCGGGGTGGACGAGCAAGGTCGCCGGACCGTCGCCCTGCGCGATGTACTCGAACGGTCGCCGGCCCTCGACCGTCACGCACCGTGCGCGAGCCATGCCCGCTCAAGGACTCCTTGGCTTAATCTTCATTCCGTTGGCCGCCCCGGACCGAAGAGCGGTCCTGCCCCGTCGGGACGCCGCGTGCACGGGCGACGGCGCGGAACGTAGGGTCAAATAGCCGGACGACCACGTCCCCGATGGACCTGGCCCCTGCGGCCCCGTCCGACCCCCCGCGCCGTGCGAGGCTCCTCCACTGCCTACCTAGACCCGACCCCGCCCCCCACGGGCCCGCGGCCTCCTCCGTCCGCGGTGTCGCCCGAGATGGCCGCCCCCCCCGGACGACGGCACTCGGTGAGGTCCGCGGCCATGCGGCGGGCGTGGCGCCGCTCCCGACCTGACGACCCCGTTCGGCCTCTCCTCGCGGCGCTCGTTCTCGCCTTCCCGCTCCCCCTCTGGGCCGGCGGGGCGCCGGTGCTCCTCTTTTCCCGTCCCGCGGCGGCGGTCGGTGCCCTGGGGAGCGAGGTCCCTCCGGGGACCCGGGTCGTCGCCGCCACGGCGACGCTGGGCGACTACCTCGGCAGCCACGGCGCTAACGCGTTCTGGGGCGTCGAGTTCACCGACGATTCCACGCCGACGCGGGTGCTGGTCGCGGTCGGGGACTACCTCAACACCACGCCGATCAACTGGTTCCGGTTCGGAGGCGACGGGGCCGCGTACGACCCGACGACCGACACCGTGTACTCCCCCCCGGCGAGCGGCTCGGGGACGTACGTCGCGAGCCCGGAGCAGCTGTGGAACCTCACCTGGTTCCGCAGCTTCTGCGAGTCCCGGTTGACCTGCTACTGGCTCTCCTCGCTTCCCGGAGAGGAGAACGACACACGGGCCGCGGTGCACTACGCGAAGTGGTACCACAACGTGCTCGGCCTGGTGCCGACCCGTTGGGAGTTCGGCAACGAGCCGAGCCAGTGGACCGACTTCGGGATGAACATCACCACCTGGTCGACGACGGCCAACCTCCACCCGACCGCCCCGGGATATGCCGCGATGGTGCGCGCCTACGCCCGGGTCGTGGCGCGGTGGTTCCCGAACGACCAGTTCATCGGGCTCGAGGCCGCCTGCGCCTGCAACCGGCTCCTCGCCGAGGACACCGCCCAGACGGACGGCGCGACGATCGACTCGATGGCCTACCACAGCTACCCGACCATCGCCGGCTCGAACACCTCGCTGAGCCAGTTCTACGGCACGCTCGAGTCCCGAGCGAACATCACGACCTCCGCGGCGCGGTTCCGGACGAACGTCGCGCTCGGGTGCGGAACGTGCGGGAACATCCCCATCGACCTCGGGGAGTACCAGGCCGGGCCGTTCCACGCCTTCAGCCCGTTCACCCAGACCTACGCGGGGGCTCCGTGGATCGCGGCCTCGGCGATCCAGGCGCTCCAGCAGAACCTGTCGATGTTCACCGTCTTCGACTGGAACGCGCTCTACAACGCCTCCACGGCGAACGTGACGTGGGAGGGCAAGCTCTACCAGCGGATCCTCCCGAACCTGACGATGGGCAGCGACTACGCGGTGAACGTGGCCGCGCCGGGGGTCGGCGGGGTCGAGGCGGTCCTGACCGAGAACGGGACCCACGAGTCGCTGATGATCGTGAACACGAACACGACGCAGGCCCTCAACCTCACCCTGACCCGTGCGCTGTTCCCCGTCGGGAGCCTCGGTTCGTTCTGGTCGTGGGCGCCGGGGCAGAGCCTGCCGACCGCCCACCGCAGCGTGCGGCTCGCCACGACGTATCTCCTCGCCGCGCAGGGGATCCTGCTCCTCGACAACTACTGAGCGCTACGCCGGCCGTTCGGTCTCCCGGCTCCGGAGAAGGCCAAAGGGCGCGCCGACGGACGACGGCCACCCTCCGCCGATGAGCGGCCACCGGGCGAAATCGGAAAGCTCGCACCCCCGGCCCCGCCGCGCCCTGCCGTGGACGAGCCGTGCCAACGCGGGAAAGGTGCGGGCACCGGGATTTGAACCCGGGTTATAGGCTTGGCAAGCCTATGTGATAACCAGACTACACTATGCCCGCGCCGCGTGGGGGGTCCCGGACCGGCGGCGTGCCACTGGGTCTCTCCATATAAGGGATGCTCCGGAACGGCCCCGGCTCCGCGTTATAGGCGCCTCGCGCCCTTCCCGCGGAACCGGGGGCCGGCCCCCGCACCGATGGATCCGCTCAGGGAAGGGGAAACGGTCGTCCTGCGGCGCCGGGAGGGGCGAACGCTCCTCGTCGAGCTGCGGCCCGGACCGCAGGCGATCGAGGGCCAGGGGGTCCTCGACCTCGGCCCGCAGATCGGGGCGCTCCCCGGCGCCACGGTGCGCTGGGCCGGGGCGGAGTACGTCCTCCTCCGCCCGACGCTCGCCGACCTTCTCGGCCAGCTGCGGCGTCGCGCGCAGATCGTCACGCCGAAGGACGCGATGTACCTCCTCTACCTCGCCGGTGTCGGCCCGGGAAGCCGCGTCGCCGAGAGCGGCGCAGGGAGCGGCGCGCTCACGACGGTGCTCGCCCACGCCGTAGGTCCGACCGGCCGGGTCTACTCCTACGACCGACGGGCCGATTTCCTCGACGTCGCCCGCCGCAACGTCGCGCGGAGCGGGCTTGCCGACCGGGTCGAGTTCCGGGAGCGGGACGTGGCGAGAGAGGGGCTCGACGAGACGGAGCTCGACAGTGTGCTCCTCGACCTGCCGGAGCCCTGGGAGGTCGTCCCCCGGGCCCTGGGCGCGATCCGGCCGGGAGGGGCGATCGCGGCGTACGTCCCGACGTATAACCAGCTCGAGCGGACCGTGCTCGCCTTCCGCGCCGCCCGGCTCGAGGAGGTCCAGAGCGTCGAGCTGCTCGAACGGGCGCTCCACGTGGGCGAGGGCGGGACCCGGCCCGAGTTCGAGATGCTCGGCCACACGGGGTTCCTGGCGTCCGGCCGGAGGGTCGTCGGACCGTGGTGAGCGGGGCGGTCGCCATCGGGGGGTTCGTCGGGGTCCTCCTCTCCGGCGCGTTCGTCTACTGGGAGGTCGGACGGTTCGCCGCCCCGCAGGTGCCGCAGTCGCTGTTCGACGAGCGCCGCGAGCTGTTCGCCTACACCGCGGGCCTCTTCGTGGGAGTGCCGATCGCGTTCGTCTACCTGTTGCTCACCGTGGCGGCCGCGAACGGCGCCCTGGTCGCCGCGATCGTCGACCTCGCGATCCTCGTTGCGGCGACGGAGGTCGCCGCGTGGGCGCTTCAGCGCAGCCGGTATTTCGGCCGGGGCGAGGCGACCCCGCTCTACGCTCTCGGCTTCCGTTCGGCGGTGGGCGGGATCGTGGTCGTGGCCGCGGTCGCGGGGTACCTGGGCGGCCCGACGCTCTCCGCCCTCGGCCTCGCCGCGATGGCGACGCAGTCGCTCGCGCTCGTCGCCCTCCAGGTCGGCGGGGCGCTCCTGTCGATCCCGCGCGCCGTCTGGGCCCCGTCGGCCCGCGGCGGACCGCTCTCGGGGGCGGCGGTCGGGGCCGCGGCGTACGGCGTCCTCGTCCTCGGCAGCACCCTCGGGCCCGAGGGGGCGATCGCCGCAGCCCTCCTCATCCTCGCCGGCGAGACGGGCGCGTACCGGCGCCTGCGCCGCCGCATCCTGGACCCGCGGCTCGCGTCCGCGGAAGGTGCGGGCGGGGAAGGGGTTCCCGCGGTCGAGCGCGGGGGGTTCCGTCGGACCGATCGCTGACCGGGGGCCCTTACGGGAGCCCCGTGATCAGGCGGATGTTCATCAGGAGCGAGAACATCAGCCAGATGCTGAGCACGACGAGCACGACGTTCACCCAGCGGTCCGCGACGACCCAGCGGACGTCCTCCGGGCGGCCCGAGGCGGGGTTCTGAAGCCCCCAGTGGAGCTTGATCCCGGCGCCGCCGCCGAGGAAGAACAGCCCGATCGTCCAGATGACCTGCGCGGCGAGGATCGCGTTCGCGTCCGCGGCCGGGAAGCCCGTGCAGCTCGAGGGGGTCGTGAGACAGCCACCGGGGATGTTGCCCCAGGCGACGGCGATCAGCGTCCCGACGAACAGGAGGACGAATCCGATGATCCGGCCCCACAGCGCGAGCAGGGGGATGATCGCCGCCCGGGGTACGAGGGGCTGCGCAGCGGTCGGCATCCAGACGGGCGGGGGGGCCGCAGGGGAAGGTGGCGCGGGCGGCAGAGAGCTCGCCATGCATACCTGTCCGTCGGAAGTCCGTCTTAATCCTTCCCCTGAGGCGGAAAGTCCGCCCCGGGAGCTTCCGGGCCGCTCCCGCGGGGCCGACGACCCGTCCAAAACTTCATAGGAGGCGGGACCTCCCGACCCCGACATGGCCCAGGAGGCGGAGGCGGTCCCGTTCAGCACCCACCTCCGCCGCTCCCTGCGGCAGCAGCGGTTCCTGCTCTCCGGCGTGGTGCTCGCCGCGGGCATCCTCCTCACGGTGCTCGCGATCGGGGACTTCACCCCGCTCTCCTCCACCGGGCCGTTCCCGGCGATCAACGCCGTCACGGACACGGCGAACGCGAACTACAACCTCGTCTTCGTCATCGTCGGCCCGATCGTCATCATCATCGGGGGCTACCTGGTCGGGGCGTACTACCTCGCCCGCCACCGGTTCGAGCACCTGATGAAGACGAAGAGCAAGGCCGAGTTCCTCCGGAACCTGCCCGAGGTCGAGGACCTTCTCTGGGACCTCACCCCGACCGACGAGCTCCGCTACGAGGAGAAGAAGGTCGAGCTGCGCATCCGGCGGTAGGGGCCGGGCGTCGGGTTAAGTACCGCGGTCCGGTGAACGCCCCATGGCCGTCGCCTCGCCGAAGGGAGCCGACGCGTTCCGCTTCCGCCGGCTCGGGAAGCCGGAGGAGTTCCGCACCGTCGAGGAGATCCAGCGGGCAGCGTTCGGCCTCGGGACCGAGGCGCCCGTCCCCGGCTCGCTCCAGCGGGCCGTCCAGGACCACGGCGGCCTCGTTCTCGGGGCGTTCACCGACATCTACCTCGCCGCCTGCGCGGTCGGGTTCCTCGGGTGGGACGGGACTACCCTCTACCACTACTCCCACCTCCTGGCCGTCCGTCCCGAGTACCAGAACCACCAGCTCGGCTTCCGCCTCAAGTCGTTCCAGCGGGACGAGGTCCTGGGGCAGGGCCTCTCCGAGATCCGATGGACGTACGACCCGCTCTCTAGCCGGTTGGCCCATCTTTACCTGCGTCGGCTCGGCGCCGAGGTCACGGGCTACCTCCTTCACCACTTCGGCCGGCTCGCCACGTCGCGCGACGAGGGCCTCGAGACGGACCGCGTCTCCGTGACCTGGACCCTCGCCGCGCCGCGGGTCGAGGACCGTCTCGCCGGCCGGCGGCCGGCCCGGGGGGAGGACGAGGCGCGCTGGACGGCGGCCACGGCGATCGTCGAGACCGAGCCCGGGGACAGCGGCATCCGCCGGCCGACCGCGGTCGCCGAGCCGTCGTCGCCGACGGCCCACCTCGAGGTGCCGTTCGACCTCGACCTGGTCCGGACGCACGAACCCGGTTCCCTGCGGACCTGGCGGCACGCCGTGCGCGACGCGTTCCGGCTGTCGCTGGACCTCGGGTACCGGGTCGACGACTTCCTGGTGGTCACGGCCGAGCACGAGCGCCGTGGCTTCTACCTCCTCACGCGGGGGGCGCCCGGGGCCGCAGCCCCGGCCGCCGGCCCGCGGGTGAAAGAGGGATAAGCGACCGGCCGGCTGGGAGCGGGCCGGCATGGTGCGCCGTAGACCCCCGCCCGCGACCGCGACCCGGACCGTCGCCCTCGTCCTCCTGGCCGCCGTCGGGATCGGCGGGGCCGCGGCGCTTCTGTCCACCTCGACCCCGGCGACGGCGCCGACGGCGCCCACGCCGCTTCCCGGGGTGAGCGCCAGCGCCGTGCTCTGGGGGTGCGCCGCCCTTCTCCTCCTCCTCCTCGGCTACCTGGTCATCGCGCGTCTACGCTCGGGCCGCTCGCGTACCCCGCTCGGCCTCGTGGTTCCGTTCCTCGTGGCGTTCCTCGTCGCGATCGCCTTCCTGGTCGCCGTGCGCTACATCGTGCCGTCGCAGCCGCCGGCCCCCGAGCCGATCTCCGGCAACAACACGACCACGGGCGGAACGGGGACCTCGCCCGTGATGAACCGGACGAACAACACGACGCTGACCCACGGTTCCCTGGTCCCCGGCGCCCCGCCGTGGATCGACTACCTCCTGATGGGCGGAGCCGTGGCGATCGCGATCCTCGTCTTCGCCGTTCCGCGCCTGCGCGAGGCCCGCGAGGACGCCGCGCCGCCGGGAGACGCGGTCCGGGCCCGGGCCGCGGCCCGGTTCCGCGAGGCGCTCGACGCCCTCGACGAGGGAGCCGCCGCGGAGCCTCGGGCGGTCGTCATCGCCCTCTACGCCCGCCTGCTCGGCGAGATCGAGTCCCGGACCCCCGGGCTCGAGACCCGGACCCCCCGTGAGATCGAACGGTTCACCGTCGACCGGCTCGGCATCGCGCGCGGGCCGGCGCGGACCCTCACCGAGGTCTTCGAGGAGGCGCGCTACTCGAGCCATCCCCTCTCCCCGGCGTCCGTCGAGCGCGCCCGTGCGGCGCTCCGGGCGGCCCTGAGCGGCCTCGGGGGGGGGCCGCCGGCATGAGCGCGGACCGGACCGAGGTCGCCCTGGTCGCGACGGCCGTGGCCGGGGGGGCGATCGCCGTCGCCGCGGTCTCCGACCCCGGGGTCGCGACGGCCGGCGGGGTCGTCGGCCTCCTCGCGGTCCTCGGCCTCCTGGCCCGGGAGGCCCTGCGCTCGATACGGACCGCTCCGGAGCCGGCTCCGCCCGCCTCCTCGGACGACCCGCTCGTCGCCTTCCGGGCGGCGATCGCCGGCTCGATCGTGCAGCGGGACCGCGTCCTCGCGACGCTCGCCCGCATCGACCACGCCCGGGGCAGCGCCGTCGCGACCCTCTCCCCGTCGGAGGCGGCCCGCCTCGAACGGGTCCCGCCCGAGGAGTTCCGGTCGTGGCTCCGGCGCGAGATCGAACGGCGGGAGGCGGAGGCGTGAGCGGGGCCGAGGGGACCGAGACGGTCGTGCGCCGGCGGGCCCCGGCGGCGCTCCTCCTCGCGGCCGGCGGGCTGCTCGCGCTCGGCGCGGTCGCGCTGCGCAGCCCCGTGCCCCTGTTCCTCGCCCTTCCGCTCCTGCTGGCGCCGGCGCTCGCCGCCTTCTCCTCCCCGCCGCCGGGGGAACGGGCTGAGCTGACGTGGAGCGTGGCGGGCGACGGGGCGGCGGTCCGCCTCGAGGGGACGCTGCGCCTTTCCGCCGGGACCGACCCGCGCTCGCTGACCGTGCGCTTCTACCGGCCCGAGCCGCTCGAGGAGGTGGCGCCGACCGAGGTCCGGGGCGAGGACGGCGCCGTGGGGTTCACGACCCACTGGCGGGCGCCCTATCCGTGCCTCGCCGTCGTGCCGCTGCCCGAGGTCCTCTGGGTCGACCCGCTCGGGCTCGCCGAGCGCCGGCTCCACGTCGAGGGACGGTCGCTCCGCGTCGAGCGCTTCCCCCCCGAGGTCCGCCGGCTCTCCGCCGTTCGCCTGCGGCGGACGACGCCGCTCCCCGGAGAGGTCCGCGCCCGGGCGCTCGGCCCGTCGGGCGAGTTCTTCACCCTGCGCGCCGCGGCGGGGGGGGACCCGGTGCGGCGCATCAACTGGCGGGCCTCGGCGCGCGAGGGACGACTGCTGGTGAACGAATACTCGGTCGAACGCACCGGCGATATCCTCCTGGTCCTTGACCTGAGGCCGACGTCGCTCGGGGCGGAGCGCGACGCCGCGCTCCTCGCGCTCTCGGCGTCGGCCGCGCTCGGGATCGCCACCGGCTTCCTGTCGGAGAAGGCCCGCGTCGGGCTCGCCCTCTACGACGAGTTCCTCAGCGCGATCCCCCTCGGGTCGGGGCGGCTCCAGCGTCACCGCATCGCCCGGGCGCTCACGGGGGTCCGGCTCGGGACGGCGGCCGGTCCCTCCGAGCGCCTCGCGGTATCGTTGCGGCGCTACTTTCCCCCGGGGGTCACGACGGTCCTGTTCACCTCGCTCGCCGACGATGACGGCGGCCTTCTCCTCTCCCACCTGCGCCGCCGCGGGTTCCCCGTCGCGGTGCTGAGCCCGTCGCCGATCCCCCTGCTCGTTCCGGCCGGGCGCGCGCGAACCGAGGACGACGCGCTCGCGACACGCCTGCTGACCCTCGCCCGTCGCCAGCGGATCGCGGACACCTGGCGCGAGGCGCCGGTCGTCGACTGGGACGAGTACTGGTCCCTCTCCGGATTCGTCCGTTTCCTTTCGACGCCGGTGCTCGAGCGGAGGCGCTCGTAATGGAGGTCCCTCCGGGCGCCGCGGACCGGGACCGGCGGCCCCCGCTGGGCCGGACCGCGGTCCTCGCGGCGGCGATGATCGCCCTGGGCGCCGTCGACTTCGCCGGGGGAGCCGCCGCCCTGGCGGTGGCCATCGCCGGCGCGGCGGCCATGGGTATCCTCGAGAGGGTCGCGGCGGGCCGCGCCCGCCCGGCCGCGGTGATCGCGGCCGTCGGCGCGCTCGGCTACGGGGCCCTCGCGGCGAGTCCGACGCCCGCGGCCGAGATCCTCGCGGGCATCGGAGGGCTCGCATTCCTGGCGTGGCTCGCGCCCCGACCGACCCGGCTCGCCCCCACGAGCCGCCTCCTCGAGGGGCTGGTGCTCCCCGGGCTCGCCGTCGGGATCGCCTTCGCGACCGGGGTGTTCCTTCCGCCGGCCGGCGGGCTAAAGACCGTCGGGATCGCCCTCCTTGTCGGGGTATTGGTCGCCGTCGTGCTCGTCCTCGGCCGCCCCGGGCTCCTGACCCCCCCGCAAAAGCCTCTTGAGGCCGCGCGGGGTGGTCCCTACGGCGCGGCCGCAACGGCCCGCCCGAGTACCGTCGAAGGGTCCCTCTAGACCGACGCGGACGGGTCGTCCGCTGGAATGACGTGAGGACAACCCCGGTATCCGAAAGCCCCGGCCAGGTCAGGACCCCGAGAGGGCCGTCACGGCCTGCGATGACGCGGCTCCGTTACGGCCGGGGAATAGGCGTCCCCGTCGAGGATATGTATCCCTCCCGGTGCTCGGAGGCGGGGAGAGCGGACCGGTGCACGGGGGCGAGGCGCGGGAGCTCATCGCCCGGGTGCGCGAGGCGGTCCATGTCGCGGTCGTCGGGCGGGACGAGGTCCTCGACCAGGTCCTGACCGGTCTTCTCGCCGACGGCCACATCCTCCTCGAGGACCTCCCCGGTCTGGGAAAGACGCTCATCGCGAAGTCGTTCGCGCGCGCCCTCGGGCTCTCCTTCGCGCGGGTCCAGTTCACGGCCGACCTCCTGCCGCACGACATCACCGGCGGAGAGGTCTACGACGCGGCGAAGGGGGTCTTCTCGTTCCGCCCGGGGCCGCTGTTCACGAACCTCCTCCTCGCCGACGAGATCAACCGCGCCCCGCCGAAGGTACAGTCGGCGCTCCTCGAGGCGATGCAGGAGCACCAGGTGACGAGCGAGCGGTCGACCTACCCGCTCGACCGGCCGTTCCTCGTCCTCGCGACCCAGAACCCCCTCGAGCTCGAGGGGACGTATCCGCTCCCCGAGGCCCAGGTGGACCGGTTCCTGATGCGCCTGAGCGTCGGCTATCCGACGGCCGACGAGGAGCGGGAGATCCTCGCGCGCCGCCGGGCGCGCCGCGACGACGATGCCGAGGTCCCGAACGTCCTCGCGTCCGGCCAGTTCCGGCAGATGCAGCGCGCGACGGAGGACGTCGAGGTCGACCCCGGGATCGAGCGCTACGTCGTCGCCCTCGTCGCGACCACGCGCACGGACCCCCGTGCCGAGGTCGGCGCCTCGCCGCGGGGCTCGCTCGCCCTGCTCAAGCTCGCGCGCGCGCGGGCGCTCATCGAGGGCCGGGATTTCACCGTCCCGGACGACGTGAAGTCGCTCGCCCTCCCCGCGCTGGCCCACCGCATCGTCATCCGGCCCGAGCCGTGGATCCGCGGCGTCCGCGGCCGCCAGGTCGTCGAGGCGGCGCTCGACCGCGTGCCGGTGCCCAAGATCCCCTAGGCGGGGGCGGGACAACCGTTTTCTCCCCGGTCCCGGTCCTCGCGCCATGACCGCCGAGCCGCCCCTCGTCATCGTGGCCGACCCGATCGACGCCGCCGCCGTGGAGCGGCTGCGCAAGGGCCCGTGCCGCGTCGCCGATGCGACGGCGGGGGCCGCGGCGCTCGCGCCGCTCCTATCCGAGGCGTGGGGGCTCGTGGTCCGCAGCCGGACCAAGGTGACGCGCGAGCTGCTCGAGCGCGCGCCCCGTCTCTCCCTCGTCGCCCGCGCCGGGGTCGGCGTCGATAACGTCGACATGGCCGCCGCGACGGCGCGCCACGTACGGGTCGTCAACGCCCCGACGGCGGCCACGGCGAGCGTCGCCGAGCTGAGCGTCGCGCTCTACGTGATGCTGGCGCGCGACCTCGCCTCCCGCGTCCGGGCGACGAAGGAGGGCGACTGGAAGCGCGGGGAGAACGGGACCGAGCTCGCGGGCAAGACGGTCGGGTTCATCGGCTACGGCCGCATCGCCCGGGAGATCGTCCGCCGGCTCGGGCCATTCGGCGTCACGACGGTCGCCTACGATCCGTTCGTGACCTCGACCTCCGACGGTACGACCCTCCTCTCGTTCGACGACGTCCTGGCCCGTTCGGACTTCGTGAGCCTGCACGCGGCCCTCACGCCCGAGAACCACCACCTCCTCAACACCGAGCGGATCGGTCGGATGAAGCGCGGCGCGTTCGTCGTCAACGTCGCGCGCGGCCCGCTCGTCGACGAGGTCGCGCTCCTCGAGGGGCTCCGCTCGGGAGCCCTGCGCGGGGCCGCGCTCGACGTCTTCGAGGTCGAGCCTCCGACGCGCACGGAGCTCCTCGCCCACCCGCGCCTCATCGCGACGCCGCACCTGGGCGCCTCGACCCACGAGGCGCAGCAGCGCGCGGGGGAGCAGACGGTCGACGAGGTGCTGCGGGCGCTCCGGGGAGAACCCTTACAATCCCTCGTGAATCCCGAGGCGAGGTCCGCATGACGTTCGACCCCGAGACCGCGACGTTCCTGATCGCCGGGCCCGTCCGCATCCACCCCCGGGTCCTCCGCGCGATGAGCCTGTCCTCGGTGAACCATCGCGGCGACTTCTTCCACGGCGTCGTCGCCGAGATCCGCGAGCTCCTCCCGCTGCTGTTCGGCGCGCGGGGCCACCAGGTGATCCTGACCGGGAGCGGCAGCGCCGGTCTCGAGGCGATGTACTCCTCGCTCGTCCCGCGCGACGGGCGGACCCTCGTCCTGGCGAACGGCAACTTCGGCGAGCGGACCGACCAGATCGTCCGCCGCTACTCCACCGCCGTCACGACCCTGTCGGCGCCCTGGGGGCAGCACATCCCGATCGATGCGGCCCGCGCCGAGCTCGACAAGGGCGACGTCCGTGCGGTCTGCGTCGTGCACAACGAGACGAGCGTCGGGCTCCAGAACGACCTCGCGCGCCTGGCGCCGCACGTCCGCCGCTCCGGCGCGCTCTTCCTCGTCGACGGGATCTCCGCCGTCGCCGGCATCCCGATCGAGATCGACGCGTGGGGGATCGACGCCGTCGTCGCCGGCAGCCAGAAGGGGCTCGCCGCCCCGGCCGGTCTCGCCCTCGTGCACCTCTCCGACCGGGCCCGCGCGGCGCTCCATGGCGGGACGTTCTACCTCGATCTCGCCGAGCACCTCAAGGCGATCGAGAAGAACGACACCCCCTGGACCCCCGCGGTCCCCCTGTTCCTCGCGCTGCGGGAGGCGCTCCTCCTCCTCAAGGAGGAGACCCTCGCCGGCCGGCTCGCGCGCACCCACACCCTGGCCGAGGCGACCCGGGCCGCGGCGGCGGCGATCGGGCTCGAGCTGTTCCCGGACCCGCGGCACGCCTCGGACACCGTGACCGCGATCCGCAACCCCGCCGGCCTCGAGGACGCCCAGGTCCGCAAGGCGCTCCAGGAGACGTTCAACGTCGCGGTCCAGGGCGGCCAGGGCGCGCTCAAGGGGAAGATCTTCCGCATCGGCCACATGGGCATCGCCGACTGGCCGGACCTATTGGTGGCGTTCGCCGCCCTCGAGCGGATCCTCGAGCGCGCGGGCCGCCTCCCGGCGCGCGGCGCGGCGCTCGCGGCGATCGCCGAGCGGATGCCGCTGCCGCCGTAGCCGGTCCGGCCTCAGATATCGACGATGACGCGGGCCCGGCCCCGGGCCGCGTCGAAGGCGAGGCGGTGGAACGTCACCGCCTTGACCTCCTCGTGGCGGGGATGGCGCTCGGGGTCGAACGGCTCGCCGCGGGCCGTCGCGACGATCTCGGTGGGGGGGTCGCCGCGGACCTCGACCGAGAGGTCGCGGACGAGGAACCCCTCCCCCTGCTGGAGGACGATGAGCTCGTTGAGGAACCGCACGGCGAGCGCTCCCGGGTCCTGGGCCTGGGCCCGTACGGTCCGCGTCTCGCGGGGCCGGACGCGCCTCAGGTCCGTCATCAGCGCGAACAGCCCGAGACCGAGGGCCTCGTAGAGCGCCGGGGCCCCGTCGGCCGACGCCCAGATGCCCACGTCGGCGGTCGTCGGGAAGCTCCCCCAGCGTCGCCGGCGCCGCGTGCCCGCCACGGTGCGCCCCCCGGCGCGACCGGCGAGGGGAGGCTTAAAGCGAATGCCCGGCCTCGTATCGTGGGATGCGCGGCTCGCTTCTCGTCCCGACCCTCAACGAGGCCGCCACGATCGGCCACGTCCTGAGGGAGTTCCGCACCGCCGCGCTCGCCGCCAACGGCACCCTCTTCCGGGACGACCCCATCGACTGGGAGACGCTCGTCATCGACGGGGCGTCGACCGACGGCACGGCCGAGCGGGCGGCGGCCGAGGGGGCCCGCGTGATCGTCGAGCGGCGGCCCGGCTACGGCCGCGCCTACCGCACCGGGTTCGCGGAGGCGACGGGGGCGGTCCTGGCCACCCTCGACGGGGACGGGACGTACCCGGCCACGGAGATCCCCCGCCTCGTCCGCAAGCTCCTCGACGAGAACCTTGACTTCCTGACCTGCAACCGCCTCGCCTTCCTTGACCGTCGGGCGATGACGACGGAGCACCGGATCGGCAACTGGGTGCTCAACTCGTTCCTTCGGATCGCCTTCGCCCACTACCTGAGCAGCTCGGGGCTCCGCCTCGCCGACAGCCAGAGCGGGATGTGGGTGTTCCGGCGCGAGGTCCTCGACCGGATCCACCTGACCCAGGACGGGATGCCGATGAGCGAGGAGCTCAAGATCGAGGTGATCCTCCACGGGCTCAAGGCCGAGGAGGTCCCGATCCGCTACGCGGAGCGCTGGGGCGGTCCGCCGAAGCTCTCGAGCTGGCAAGACGGCCGGCGGAACCTCCTGTTCCTCCTGACGAAGCGGCTCGAGCTCGCGCGCCAGGCGCGCGGCGGTGGCTACCCGATCGGCGGCCCCCAGGAGCCGGCCGGGCGGTAGGCCCCGGGATCACTGGGTCTTGCCGGAGCGCTCGCGCGACTTCGGGCGGAGCCCCTTGTAGCCGCACTTGCGGCACTGCACGGCCTTCGGCGGGTTCCTCGCCGAGCAGTTCATGCAGATCTTCTTGAGCAGGAGCCGGTTCACGGCCTCGGGGAATGGCATGGGCGCGCGGGCACCCCCGGTAGGGTATAAAAGGGGTCCCCCGGGCCCCTCCCCACGCTTCGGCCAGTACCGTTGGGCGCCCCCCGCGAGAGCCTAAGCGTCCCCGTCGCCGTCCCGGACCGATGACCGACCTCGACGGCGGGACGGCCGCGGTCCGGCTCGCCCGGGACGCGATCGCCCACGTCCTCGGCCCCACGCCCGCGCGCGACCCGGCGGCCGCCTTCCGCGACCGCCCGCTGCCCGCGGAGTTCGAGGAGCCGCGCGGGGTCTTCGTCACCCTCCGGTCGCCGCCCGACGACCGCCTGCGGGGCTGCATCGGCTACCCGGTCCCCGTCTACCCCCTGCGCGTCGCGATCCCCCGCGTCGCCGCGGCGAGCGCGCTCGAGGACCCCCGCTTTCCCCCCGTCCGGTCCCGGGAGCTCCCCGAGCTTACCGTCGAGGTGTCGATCCTCACCGTTCCCGAGCCGATCCCCGCCGGGCCGCCGGAGCGCATCGTCGAGCTCGTGAAGGTCGGCCGCGACGGGCTCATCGTCGACGGGGACGGACAGAGCGGCCTTCTCCTGCCGCAGGTCGCCGTCGAGGAGGGCTGGGACAGCCGCACCTTCCTTGCCGAGACGTGCCGCAAGGCCGGACTGCGCCCGGAGGCCTGGCGCGGCAACGGCGTCCGGGTCCGCCGATTCTCGGCCGAGGTCTTCGCCGAGGCCGCTCCCGCCGGCGCGGTCCGGCGCCGGACCGGCGACTAGGCCGCCCGTGGGACGCGCTCCAGGCGCGCGGCGAACGAGCGGCCGTCGACGTCGTACGGGGTGAGCCCGCGGCCCGGGGGCGCCGGGCCCCGATCCAGCTCGAGGTGGTCGGCGAGCAGCTCCCGCACGAGCGTCGCGCGGGCCGGTTCGAGCGCGGCGAAGATCTCGGCATCGGCGAACAGGGTGAGCCGGACGTGGTCGGAGAAGTCGAGCCCGAGCTCCTTGCGGGCCCGCTGGAGGCGGCGCAGCACCTCCCGGACGAGGCCCTCCGCGATGAGCTCCGGCTCGGGCTCGCGCGGGAGCGCGACGACGGTCGTCGCGTCCTCCTCCCGGGTGACCCAGCGCGCTGGCGGGTACTGCTCGGGGCCGATCCGCGCGACGCGGAGGACCGCCTTGACGTTGAGCTCCTCGGCGAGGAGCCGGTCGCCCTCGGGGCCGAGGCCGAGGAACGTCCGTGCGGCCGCGGGAGCGAGGACGACCATCGCGAGGGGCATCCGGGACTTCACCCCGGCGCGCTGGCGCAGCTCGCGGCCGGTCTCGACGAGGGCCCGGAGGCCCGCCATCGCCGCCTCCAGCGCGGGGTCGGCGGCCCCCGCCGCCTCCGGCCAGCGGGCGAGGTGGACCGACGTCGGCGCCCGGTCGAGCGGGTCGCCGCGCAGATCCGCCCAGAGCGCCTCGGCCGTGAACGGGGCGTACGGCGCGAGGAGGCGCGCGACGACCCCCAGGACGTAGCCGAGGGTACGCCCGGCGGCCCGCCGGTCGTCGGTCGCCTCCTCCTCCCAGAAGCGCGGGCGGCTGCGCCGGAGGTACCAGCTGCTGAGGTCGTCGACGAGCTCGCGCAGCGCGATCGCCCCCGCGCGGGGGTCGTAGGACTCGAGCCCCGCGGTGACGGCCCGGACGGTTCCGTGGAGCCGGGAGAGGATCCAGGCGTCGAGGCGCGTCGTCGCCTCGGGGGGGCGTTCCAGGTCGTCGGCCGAGCCCGGCGGCGCGTTCGCGCGGAAGAACTCGAGGACGTTGAGGAGAGTGCCGAGGGTGCGCTGTCCGGCCTGCCGGATCGCCGGCTCGGATACGGACATCGGCTCGGTGTAATCGACCGAGAGGAACCAGAAGCGCACCGCGTCCCCGCCGTGGGCGGCGAGCAGGGCGAGCGGCTCGAGGACGTTCCCCTTGGACTTCGACATCTTCTGTCCGGTGGCGTCGAGCGCGAGGCCGTTCGCGATGCACACCCGGTAGGCGGGCCGGTGGAACAGCGCCGTCGAAAGGACGAGCAGGGTGTAGAACCAGCCCCGCGTCTGGTCGAGCCCCTCGGCGATGTAGTCGAGCGGGGCGGCCGGATCGAACGGCCCCGGCTCGAACGGGTAGTGGTACTGGGCGAACGGCGCCGACCCGCTGTCGTACCACGCGTCGATCGTGTACGGTTCGCGCCGGGCCTCGGCCGTGCGGCCGGCGGCGGCGCACGTCGGGCACGGAAACCGCATCGCGTCGACGGTCACCCGGTGGGGGTCGAAATCGGCCGGAAGGGGGCTCCCCATCCGCTGGGCGAGCTCCGCGAAGCTCCCGACGCACGTCGCGTGGCCATCGGGGCAGATCCAGATGGGGAGCGGCGTCCCCCAGTACCGGCTCCGCGACACGGCCCAGTCCTTGGCCTCCGTGAGGAAGTTGCCGAACCGGCCTTCCCGCAGATGGGCCGGGACCCACGTCACGGCCCGGTTGTTCGCGATGAGCTCCGGGGAGAAGCGGCTCGTCCGGACGAACCAGGAATCGACGGCCCGGTAGATGAGGGGCGTCGCGCAGCGCCAGCAGAACGGGTAGGTGTGCCGGACCGTCGACTCCCGGGCGAGCGCCCCCCGCTCCCGGAGCGCGGCGAGGAGGACGCGGTCCGCGGCCTTGAAGGGCTTGCCGGCGACCTCGGGGACCTGGTCGGTGAAGACGCCCCGGCTGTCGAGCGGGTCGAAGTTCCCGACCCCCTCCCGTGCCCCGATCCGCTGGTCCTCGGGGCCGAAGGCCGGGGCGGTGTGGACGAACCCCGTCCCCTCCTTCGCCTCGACGGAGTCGTCCAGCACCACCCGATAGCGGTTCGGGCCGGGACCCGCGTGGGGGAAGAGGGGGACGTACTCGCGCCCCTCGAGGTCGGCGCCGGTGAGGCGCCCGAGCACCCTCGGCCCCGAGGGGAGCTCCCGCGCGACGGCGACCTCGGCGAGGATCGCCTCGGCGCCCCCCTCGCCGGCGACCCGGACGTAGGCAAGGTCGCGCCGGGCCGCGATGAGGAGGTTCGAGGGAAGGGTCCAGGGGGTGGTCGTCCAGACGAGCAGGTCCGTCGGGGGCTCGCCGGCCCGGGGGACCAGGCGGAACCGGACGACGACCGACGGGTCGGTCGCCTCCCGGTAGCCCTGGGCGACCTCGTGGGAGGAGAGGGGGGTCTCGCACCGGGGGCAGTAGGGCAACACGTAGTGGCCCTTCTCGAGCAGGTGACGGTCGAACAGCTGCCGAAGCGACCACCAGACGCTCTCGATGTACGGGGCGTCCATCGTCCGGTACGCGCCCTCGTAGTCGAGCCAGTAGCCCATCCGCTCGCTCATCTCGCGCCAGAGCGCGATCGTCTCGAGGGCGCTCGACCGGCACTCGTTGCAGAACCGCTCGACGCCGAACGACTCGATCTCCTTCTTCGACTTGAGCCCGTGGCGCTTCTCGATCTCGAGCTCGACCGGAAGGCCGTGGCAGTCCCAGCCGGCCATCGGGGTCACGATGCGACGTCCGCGCATCCGCCAGAAGCGCAGCTCGGCGTCCTTGAGCGCCCGGCCGACGATGTGGCCCACGTGGGGCGAGCCGTTCGCGGTCGGCGGCCCCTCGGTGAACCGGAACGACGGACCGTCCGCGGGCCCCGCGCGCGCGAGCCCCGGGACGCCGGTCCGCTCCCAGTAGGCCCGGATGCGGCCCGGCAGATCCGCCGGTCGCCCGGGAGGCCCCCGTTCCGCGTCCTCCGGCACGAGGCGCGCGGAGGCGGGCCCGGGAGATAAGATGCACCGCCGGGGGGCCGGCCGAGGGTGGGACCGCCGCGCTAGCGGGAGAGTCCGGGCGGCGGCGGCGAGCGCGACTCCGGCCCCAGGTGGGCGCGGGGGTGCTGACGGACAATCGTTCCGTCGACCCGCGCGACGTGGCTTCCGGCCCCCAGGATGATGCGATCGGCGCGGACGTACTCGCACACCACGCCCTCGAGGTCGACCTCGTGGGCGTCGATCCGAAGGACCGTGAGCTCCCCCCGGGGGCCGAGGCGGAGGGGGGCGCGGAGCACGACGCGCTCGGCCGTGAGGCGCGAGGCCTGCGACCTCCCGCGGAGGCGGCCGTCGATCGACGTCGCGGTGAGCGCGCCGTCGATCGTCAGGCGGCCGTCGAAGACGACGGCGCCCGCCCGGAGGTCGCCGCGCGCGTCGAGGTGGCCGGCCCATTCGGCCGGTCCGTCCACACGGACGTCGGCCCCGGCCGTGAGCTGGCCACGGATTCGGAGGGTTCCCGCCGCGATCCCGGTCGCCACGCGGGCCGTTCCCTCGAGCGAGAGCGATCCGGCGACGTGGACCGGCCCGCGGACCTCGAGGGTCCCGCGGGCGACGGCCTCGCGCGCCGTGAGCGCACCGCCGATCGTGACGAGCCCGTTCAGGTCGGCGCGCTCGCAGTCGACGTCGCCGACGACCCGCGTCGCCCCCTCGGCCCGCCACGCGCGGGCGCGGACCGCGTCGCGGCGCACGGCCCCGCGGTCGTCGAGGTCGCCCGGCGGGGGCGCGCCCCCGGGGGGCGGCGCGACCTGGGCCGAGGTCGCCGCCATGGCCGTCGCCTACTCCGGCCGCGCGATCGGCGGGATCTTGAGCCGGCGGTGCTGGACCATGATGCAGAGGTTCTGGACGACGGGGATCCCCCGGGCCTCGGCGCGGGCCGCGGCCTCGGCATGCTCGACGCCGAGCTGCATCCAGATCGCCTTCGCCGTCCGGGCGATCGCCGCGTCGACGACCGGGGGCACCTGGTCGCTGCGACGGAAGACATCGACGATGTCGATGCCGATGTCGGCCGGGATCGCGTCGAGGCTGGGGTAGGCCCGCTCGCCGAGGACCTCGGAAAGCATCGGGTTGACCGGGACGATGCGGTAGCCCTGGGACTTGAGGTAACGCGCGACCTCGTTCGAGTCGCGTTCGGGCTTGTCGGAGAGGCCCACGACAGCGATCGTCCGCGCCCCGCTCAGCAGCTCCCGCAGCCGCGCGTCGCTCGCCTGCATCGGCCCGGCCACCTCGCCTCGTTACAAGAGGCTGACGGCCGACCGCCCGACACGACGGCGGCCGGGGCGGCGCCGGGAGGAAGCGGTGGCGGCGGAGGCGGCGGGGGGATCGGCCAGCCGTACGCCGGGACGCTCGGGGGGCCGCCGGGACCCCAGGCCGCCACCGGCGATAGGGGCGGGGGCCGCGAGCGAAGGTAGAGGGCGAGGGCGATGGCGACCCCGAGTCCGATGACCCCGTAGTGCACGGCGAGCCCGGCGTTCGGGGAGATGATCTCGAGGAAGGCGCTCGCGTCGTTGGCGCCGTGGAGCAGCGCGACGATGACGAGGTTGCCGCCGGAGGCACGGACGGTGAGCGCGAAGGCGAGGCCGAGAAGGAACAGGGTCGGATAGATGAACGGCGCGGCCGGTCCGTACGTCGTCCCGTAGTAGAGGTGGACCAGCGCGAAGAGGGCGCTCGTCCAGAGGGCGTGGACCTTCCAGGACGGCGAGCCGCGCGCGAGCCAGTAGCCGAAGATCCATCCGCGGAAGATCGTCTCCTCGACGGCCCCGATGACGAAGGAGAAGCCGACCCAGAACCATGGGTTCGACCGCGCGTTCTCGAGGACCGGGTTCGGACGGGAGAGGAGGCGGAGCGCCGACGGGTCGAGGGCCGCGTAGACGATCGCGAGGACGACCGTCACCGCGAGCGCGAGGAGCGAGAGGAGGCCGTACCACCGCAGCCCCTCGACGGCGGCCGTCCCGAGGCGCGAGGCCCAGCCGGAGAGCGGGCGGCGTCCGACGAGGAGGGCGAACGCCAGGATGGGGAGGCCGTAGACGATGCCGAGGCCCGTGAACGAGCCGTAGAGGACGCGCAGCGGGGGGACGAGCTGCGGGACGAAGTACTGGCTCAGGATCGCCGCGACGGTGACGAGGACGGCGACGGCGTAGGCGCCCGTCGAGCCGAGCGGGCGCGAGCCCGCCGCTTCGCCGGCCGTCCCCCGCCCGGCGAGCGCCACACGGCAGGGACCCGGTGCGGCTACATATGGGTTCGGCGCATCCGTACGCGGAGGGCGCGAGCATGGACATCGCCGTCCTGATCAAGGTCGTCCCGAACCTGGAACGGCTTCACTTCGACCCCGCCCGGAAGACCGTCGTCCGGGAGGGGGCGGAGCTGTTCACCAATCCGTTCGATCAGCGCGCGGTGCGGCTCGCGCTCGACCTGCGCCGACCCGGCGAGCGCGTGACCGTCCTCTCGATGGGCCCGCCCCCGGCCGAGACGGCGCTTCGGGAGGCGCTGGCCCTCGGGGCCGATGCGGCGATCCTCGTCACCGACCGCGCGCTCGCCGGTTCGGACACGCTCGTGACGGCGCGCGTCCTCGCCCGGGCGCTCGGGCGCGCCGGCCACGACCTCGTCCTCGCCGGGACCTGGTCGACCGACTCGGAGACGGGCCAGGTCGGCGGGGAGGTCGCGGCCCTCCTCGGCGTTCCGGCGGTCACGGGCGCCCAGTCGCTCGTGCGGGACGCGGGGGACGGGCTCTCGGCGATGGTCGACGCCCCGGGCGGCATCGAGAGCTGGCGCCTGGACGCGCCGGCCGTGGTGACCGTGGGCGAGAAGATCGCCAAGATCCGCAAGCCGAGCGCGACGGAGCTCGACGCCGTCCGCGCGCGGCCGGTCCCGCGCCTTTCCGCGGCGGACCTGGGTTTCGCGCCCTCCGAGGTCGGTCTCGAGGGCTCGCCGACGATCGTCACGACGCTGCGCAACGACGAGCCGGTCCGCAGCCGCCTCTGCTTCCAGGACGGCACGATCGAGGAGCGGGTCCGGGCCGCCGTCGAGGTGCTCCGGCCGCTGTTGGGGCATCCGCCCGCCGCGGAACCGGCCTGGCCGCCGCTTCCCGTTCCGCGGGAGCCGTCGGCCGAGGTGCTGGTGCTCGTGACGGGACGCGAGGGGACGCTCGACCCGGCCGGGCCGGCGATGGTCGCGGAGGTCCGCCGCTCGCTCGCGCCGTGCTGGCCGACCGCCGTGTGGGCGGGCCCGGCCCTCGCGCCGGCCGACCGGGACGCCCTCGCCGCCGCCGGGGCGGCGCAGGTCCGCGCGCTAGCGCTGCCCGCTCCCGTCGACCCGCGCCGCGTCGCCGAAGCGATGCGTCCGCTCACAGCGCGGGCATCGCCCCCGGCGGCCGGCCTGTTCTCCTCCACCGACTTCGGCCGCGGCGTCGCCGCCACGCTGGCGGCCGGGGAGAAGCTCGGGCTCGTCGGGGACGTGGTCGGCGTGCGCTCCCGGGCGGACGGGGGGGTGGAGTGGGAGAAGCCCTCGTTCGGGGGAGGGATGATCGCGATGATCCGGACCCGGACCGTCCCCTCGCTCGCGACGGTGCGCGACGGGGCGTTCCGACCGCCGCCGTCCGCGGCGCCCGCGCCGATCGAGACGGTAGCGCTGGACCTACCGGGGCCGGATCGGGCCGGGCCGGAGCGGACCGGCGTGACCGTCGAGCCCGCGGGAGCCTGGGGCGACCTCGCGCGGGCGCACATCGTCCTCACCGTCGGGGCGGGGCTCGGAGGACCGGAGCGCCTGGCCGAGATCGCGCCGACGCTCGATCGCTGGGGGGCGGCGCTCGGGGCCAGCCGCCGGGTGGTGGACGCGGGATGGCTACCCCGGTCCCGGCAGCTCGGCCTCACCGGCCGGTCCGTCGCCCCGGTCCTCGGGGTCCTCCTCGGCATCAGCGGCTCGTCGAACCACCTGGTCGCCTACCGGCGCGCCCGGGCCCTCCTCGCGGTCCACCCCGACCCCCGCGCGCCGGTCTTCCGCGGGGTGGACGCCGGGATCGTCGGACGGTGGGAGGAGGTCCTCCCGCCGCTCACGGCGGCGGTCGAGGCGCTCGGGATCGCGCGCGGGCCGGCCGCGTGAGGGTCAGCGTCGCCTCGGCCGTCTGGAGCGCCGCGAGAAGGTCGTCGGCACTGCGGCGCAGCGTGCCGGCGGAGTCTCCCGCGAGCGTGAGGGTCAGCCGCGCCCCGCTCCGCCGGGCCGTGACGAAGCCGGGGTCGTCCACCGCGACGGCCCGCCTCACCTGCTCCGCCTCCGTGACGGAGGCGTAGCGGCGGGCGAGGGTGAGCGTCAGCCGCGGCGACCGCCGCGTCGCCCCTTCCTCGGCGGCGATGGCTCCTCCTTCGGGGGAGGGGCGGCCCCCGGCCCGCGCTCGAGGGCGCCGACGACGGCCGGCGCGGTCCGCGTCCGCCGGGCGCTCTCCTCCTGCGCGCGGTCGCGCAGGTAGCCGCGGACCGACGGCCACATCGTCGCGTCGGTCCGGGCCTTGTTCTCGAAGTTGTTCTCGCCCAGGAAGCGCGCGAGGGCGCGGGAGGTCGCCTCGTCGAGCGTCCCCGAGGCGCGCCCCGGTGAGTAGCCGAGGATCGCGAGGTCGTGCTGGAGGCCGCGCACGACCTCAACGGTGAGCGGGATCAGGGTCGCGGGGTCCTCCCGGGCGAGCAGGGTGAGGTCGTAGAGGCGGAAGACGCGCCGGAGCTCCTCGATCGGAGTCGGGTGGTCGTCGATCCGGATGTCGACCCAGCGGTCGTTGCCCTCGTCGTAGCCGCCCTTCTCGCGCACGATGAGGAGCGCCGCCGACTGCATGCCGCGCCGGTCGCCGCCCGCGCGCTGGCCGGCGGCGAGCGCGGCGAGGAGGCGCTCGGGCAGATCGCCCGGTGTCGCCTCGAACGCCCGCGCCATTCCCTCGACGACGGCGGCGCCGAGGAGGATGTTCCCCTGGCACGCGAACCCGTCGCCGACGACATGGCCCGCCCAGTCCATGCACTTCGCCCCGGTGAACGCGCTCGCCCGGCCCGCCGCGTCCACCACGCCGAGCTGGCGGTCGTCGCGCTGCGGGTCGGCGGACGTGAGCGACCGCACGACCGCCTCCGCCGACTCCCCGCGTCGCAGGCGCGCGAGCCCCTCGGGTCCGTAGCGGACGTTCGCGAGCGCCTGGGTCGCGAGGGCGCCGACGCGGACCTCGGCCCAGGGTACGACGGCGCCGACGGCGAGGAACTTCGACTGGACCGCCACGCCCCACTCGCCGCGCTCCCGGTCGTGGGCGACGATCGAGAACGTCCCGAATCGGGGCGGGGCCATCGTCGGCCGAGGGCGGTCGCCCCTCTTAACGCTCTCCCGGGGGGTCGGCATCGAGCGCGGCATGGACCTCGTCGCCGAGTCGGCGGGCAAGGCCGCGGTCCCCCGCGCGCAGGGCCGTGAACGCCGCGGCGAGCCGCGCGACGAGGGGGCCCACATCGCGGCCCTCGTGACGGCGCACGTCGAGGAGGCGCTCGATGAGCCGCAGCCGGTTGGCGACCGGGTCCTCCTCGTCCGTCGGGGGCCGGCCCCGCTCGCCGGCGGGAACGTAGCCGACGAGCCCGCGGGGGAACTCGGTAAGCTCGCTCTCCTCCTCCCGTTCGTCCAGCCGCGCGTCGATCGTGAGAAGCTCCGTCTCGGCATCGCGCAGCGCGCCCCGGGCGACCAGATCGCGCGCCCGCGTCCACCGCGCCTCCAGCTCCGTTTCCGCGTTCCCGGCACGGCGCCGCTCCTTGAGGCGCTCGTCGACGCCGGCGAGGAACCCTTCGACCTCCTCGGCGAGGAGCGTCGGGCGCGGGGTGGCCGACCGCCGCCTCACGACGGGCCGGGCGCAGCCGCCGGGCGCCCCGCGCGCCGCGGCGCCGGGACGCGCTCGAGCAGGGTCGACCAGATGCTGTCGATCGCGGGCCAGAACTCCTCGGGGACCCCGGGGGAGGCGAGGGCCGAGTCGGCCTGGGCGCGGGCGGGCTCGAGGTCGTCGACGGCGATGCCGTGGGCCTTCGCCCACGCGAGCGAGGCGTGCGCGAGGTCGCGCTGAAGCTCCGCGTCGCGGCGACGGCGGCGGGATGCCTTCTCCTCGGCGGGGAGGGCGTTCTCCGGGTCCCACGCGGGAGGCTGCGGGACCGTCACGGTGACCCGGAGGTCGCGGAACGGACGCGGGAGGGTCGGCCAGCGGGGCTCGGCGAGGCGGGTGCTGAGCTGGTCGAGGGCCCCCGCGGCCCCCGCGAGGTCGCCCTCGGCGTAGAGCCGTGCCGCCCGGTCGAGCGGGTCGAGGAGCTCGGCCGACGGATTGCCCTTCCAGGGGTCGAGGTGGAGCGCGATGCGGCTCGGGGCGAGACGGCGCAGCACCGCGCGCGCGGGCTCCGCGGCGGGGGGAGGCACGGGGGAGGCGGCAACTTCGGGGGGGCGGTTCGGGGCGCCGGGCATGGTCAGGCCCTCCTACAGGAACGCCTCGAACTCCCGGGTGACCTCGGGGTACTTCGTGTGGACGGCCTTGAGGATGTTGTGGACGGTGAGCTTCTCGAGCTTGACGCCCTCGAGGGCATCGACGACCTTGTCGAACGTCTCGTCGGAGAGCGAGCAGAGCTTCTCCTTCGCGAGCCAGTTGCGGTAGAGCTTCTCCTCGAGGCGGACGCGCCAGCCCTTCTCGTAGGCCTGGAGGAACTCCTTCGACGCATCGCCGGCGTGGACGGCCTTCGCGGCGACCTCGCCACAGATCTTGCCCGCGATGCAGCCGTTCGCGATCCCTCCCCCGGTGAGCGGGTCGATCATCCGCGCGGCGTCGCCGACGAGCATGAAGCCGTCGGTGACCGTCTGCTTGATCGGGGCGCAGATCGAGACCCCGCCGCCGACCATGTCGATCTTCTTCCCCTTCGCGTACGCCGGGTGCTTGGCGATCCACGCGTCGAGGTACGTCCGCGCTTCGGCCGGGGACTTGATCTGGCTCAGCTGCACGCCGATCCCGACGTTGGCGAGCCCGTCGCCCTTCGGGAAGACCCAGACGTAGCCGCCCGGCGCGACCTTTCCGAGGTAGAAGTCGCAGTAGCGCACGTCGCAGTCGACGTTGGTCATGCGGTACTGCAGGCAGGAATCCATGTCCCTCAGCTGGAGGTTCGTCGGAAGCCCGGCCCACCGGCCGACCTGGCTCTCGAAGCCGTCGGCGCCGATGGTGACCGCCGCCCGGATCGTGAACGGCTCGCCGAACGCCTTCGCCGTGACCCCGACGATCCGCCCGTTCTCCCGGACGATCCCCGTCGCCGCGGTCTTGAGCATCACGTCGACGCCGGCATTGCCCGCGTCGATCGCGAGCTGCTTGTCGAACCCGTCGCGCTCGACGACGTAGCCGACCTCGTTGCCGGCGTGCTTTTCGTTGATCTCGAGGACCTTCTCGCTGGGCGAGAAGATGCGCGCCCCCTCGACCTCGACGTTGATCCAGCGGGAGCTCGGGGTCACGCCGACCTCCTTGAGCCACTCCTTGCTCATCCCCTCGCCGCAGCGAACCGGGCTGCCGATCTCCTGACGCTTCTCGATCATCACGACGCGGGCCCCGGACTTCGCGGCCCATTTCGCCGTCATGCTGCCGGCGGGGCCGGCCCCGATCACGAGAACGTCGGTCGTGAGGTCCTTCACCATCGCCGCTCCCTCCTTCAGTCGATCTCGATGGCGCCGACGGGACAGGCCTTGACGCAGATCTCGCAGCGCGTGCAGATCCGCTCGTCAAACGTGATGCGGGTCTCGTCGAGGTAGATACAGTTGAGGGGGCAGACCCCGACGCAGGCACCGCAGTAGATGCACAGCTGGCCGCTCGACTCGATGTGGAGGCTCTTCTTGCCGGCCATCCGCCGCCTCGGGGCGTCGCACGAGGAGGTAGGGTATTAAAGGATTGTAGGAAACGGCGCTACAGCCTCTGCGGGGCGGTCGCCGGCGCCCGCTCGAGCCCCGGGACCGGGCGGGGCTCGCCGTGCTCGGCGAGGTACTTCTCGACATCGAGCGCGGCCATGCAACCGAGGCCGGCTGCGCTCACGGCCTGGCGGTAGCGGTGGTCGTAGACATCGCCCGCGGCGAAGACGCCATCGACGTTGGTCCGCGTGACCTCACGGGTCACGAGGTAGCCCTTCGCATCCATCTCGAGCTGGCCGCGGAACGGTTCGCTCGCCGGGTCGTGGCCGATCGCGAGGAACAGGCCCTGGACCCGCAGCTCCTCGACGACGCCCGTGGTCCGGTTCCGGACGCGGACGCCCGTCACCTCGCCCTCGCCGAGGACCTCGACGATCTCATGGTCGAGGCGGAAGGAGATCTTGGGGTTCGCCCGCGCCCGGTCCTGCATGATCCGGCTCGCCCGGAGCTCGCCGCGGCGGTGGACGACAATGACGTGGGAGGCGAACTTGGTCAGGAACAGCGCCTCCTCCATCGCCGAGTCGCCGCCGCCGACGCACACCACCTCCTTCCCCCGGAAGAAGAACCCGTCGCAGGTCGCGCACGCCGAGACCCCGTGGCCGCGCAGCCGCTGCTCGGAGGGAAGGTCGAGCCAGCGCGCGTTCGCGCCCGTCGCGACGATGACGCTGTCGGCCTCGACCACGGCCCCGCTGCCGAGCGTGAGGAGGAACGGACGGACCGCCAGGTCGACGCGCGCCACGTTCTCGTCGACGAACTCCGTCCCGAAGCGCGCGGCCTGCGCGTGCATCCGCTCGATGAGCTCCGGGCCCTGGATCCCCTCGGGGAATCCGGGGAAGTTCTCGACCTCGGTCGTGAGCATCAGCTGCCCGCCCGCCGGGACGCCGGCGATGACGAGCGGGGCGAGGTTCGCGCGGGCCGTGTAGATCGCGGCGGTGAGGCCCGCCGGCCCACTGCCCACGATCGCGACGCGGACGTGGCGACGGGAGGGGGACGCGGGCATGACCGGTACCCGGTTCCGACGCGTATAGGGGTGACGGGGCTAGCCGGGGGGGGCCGGCAGGGTCAACCGGTCGCTGCCGGCCGCCTCGGCGTACCGGCTGCGGTAGAAGACGAGCGGGGGTCCGTTCGCTCCGGGCTCGGCGTGGACGACCTCGCCGATGAACAGGACATGGTCCGCGACGGGGTGCCGGTCGACGACCCGGCACTCGAAGGCGGCGAGGCTGCCGTCGAGGAGCAAGAGCCCACCCACGCCGCGGTGGCCCGCCACGGTCGCGAACTTCTCGCGGGCCGGGACGGGCCGGGCGAACCGCTCCGAGAGGGCCCGCTGGCTGGCCGCGAGCACGCTGACCCCGAAGGCACCGGTGCGCGCGATCACCGGGGTCGAGTCCGCGTCCGTGGACAGCGACACCAACAGGAGCGGGGGGTGGAGCGCGACCGAGAGGAGGGCGTTGACCGTGAGGCCGACATCGCCCTCGTCGTCATGGCCGGTCACGACGGAGACCCCCGTCGCCCAGCGGCCGACGAGGCGCCGGAAGTCGTCCGGCGCGATGGGGGGAAGCGCGGCGGTCATGCCCGGCGCGGGGACGCCCTCCGGGCGGTTAACCCCGACGCTAGCTCTCGCGCCACTTGAACGCCACGATGGCCAGGATGAAGACGACGACGGAGGCCGCGAGGATGATGGCGAGGTCGATCGCCGCCGCCGTGAGGTTGTGGAACAGCATGACCTGATTGAGGCCGTCGATCACGTAGTAGAGCGGCAGGATGCGGGCGAACGCCTGGAGGCCGGGCGGGAACATCGAGACGGGGAAGAACGTCCCCGAGAGGAACATCATCGGGAAGGTGATGATGTTGCCGATCACGGCGGCGCTCTCCGGCGTGCGCGCGACCGAGCCGGCGAGCATCCCGAGCGACACGAAGAAGAACGGGCCGAGGACGAGGAACGGGAGCATGTCGACGCTCAGGGTGAGGTGGGCCCCGAAGTAGAGGACCCCGACCCCGATCATCAGCCCGGCGCTGATCACGGTGAGGAGGATGTACCAGAGGATCTTCGAGGTGAGCCACTCCCCCTTGGTGAGGGGGGTGAGCGACAGTTGCCGGAACAGTCCCTCCTTGCGGTAGGTGGAGGAGATGTCGACCATCGCGAACATCGGGCTCGTGAGGATCGAGAACCCGATGAGGCCCGGGACGAGGTAGTCGATCTCCGTGAACAGCGGGCTTCCGACGTTCGCCGGCGTCGCGAAGAGGATCACCGACCCGTGGGAGGCGTTCAGGTTGAACTGGGTGAGGACCCCGTTGACGGCGGCGGCCGCGATCCCCGAGGACGCCTGGTCGGTGGGATTGGTGTAGAGGGTCACGGCGAACGGCCGGTGGGCGAGGTAGGCGGCGGCGAGGCCGGACGGGATCACGAGCCCGACCGGGTGGCCGTTCTCCCCGAGCCAGCTCGAGAGGTTCTGGGACGGGTCGACGAGCTGGACGTGGACCGCCCCCGTCGCGTTGAGGGCCGCGAGGAGCTCGACCGACACGTTCGAGGCGTGGTCGTAGTTCTGCGTGTAGAGCGTGACGGTCGTCGTGCCGCCGGAGGAGAAGATGAGGCCGAAGAGGCCGATGAGGATCACCGGGAAGATGAGCGAGAAGAACAGCCCGACCCCGTTCCGGAGATAGTTGCGGCCGAAGACCTTGAGGTCGGCCGAGATCCGCCGCGGCCTCATCGGGCCACCTCCGACTTGAGCACCCCGTCGTCCATGTGGCCGACCAGCTGGACGAAGACGTCCTCGAGGGTGTCCGTGACCGTCGCGAAGCCCTCCCACGGGACCCCGCTCGCCTCGAGGGCGCCCAGGATCCTCAGGGCCTCGTGCTTGGTCGGGAGCGGGATCTCGACATAGTTGTGGGCGACGGTCGCCGTGACCCCGAGCGCCTCGCGCAGGTACGGCGCCATCCCCGGGCTGGCCTGGACGCGGAGGCGCGGCGGCCGCCCGTGCTGGGCGATGATCTCGTCCGGCGTGCCGCGGGCGATGATCCGACCATGGTCGATGATCGCGACCTGGTCGGCGAGGATCTGGGCCTCCTCGAGGTAGTGCGTCGTGAGGAAGACCGTCCGTCCCTCGGAGCGGAGGTCGCGGATCACCTGCCAGATCGCGCGGCGGGCCTGGGGGTCGAGGCCCGTCGTCGGCTCGTCGAGGAAGCAGATCGTCGGGTCGTTGGCCAGGGAGAGCGCGAGGCCGAGCTTCTGCTTCTGGCCCCCGGAGAGGGTCTCGAAGCGCGCGCGGGCCTTGTCCTCGAGCTCGACCCGGCGGAGCAGCGCGTGCGCATCGACGCGGGTGCCGAAGAGGGCGGCGTAGTACTCGATCGCCTCGACCGGGTGGATCTTCTCGAAGAAGCGAAACTCCTGCGGGATGACGCCGACCTTCGCGTGGAGCTCGCGGCCGTCCTCCCACGGGTCGAGGCCCAGGACGCGGACGTCGCCGCCGGTCCGACGGCGCAGCCCCTCCAGGATCTCGACGGTCGTCGTCTTCCCCGCCCCGTTCGGGCCGAGGAAGGCGAAGACCTTCCCCTCGGGGACCGTGAAGTCGATCCCCCCGACGGCGGTCAAGGTCCCGTAGGTCTTGGTGAGCCCGTGGACCTCGACGGCGTCGGCCACGGGCCGCAGGAGGACCGGCGCCTTATGACCCCTGCCGGGCCGGGTCGGTCGGAACGGTCGCCGTCGCTCCCGGGGCGACCGCCAATTCCCGCGTCCCGGACCTCACGAGGATCGGCCGGGGGCCGTCCCAGCCGACGGTCAGCCGGTCGGGGGTCCAGCGAAGGGCGACACGCCCGCCCGCGAAGTGGAGTCCGGTGAGGGACGCGTCCCTCCACGCGTGGGGAAACCGCGGCTCGACCTGAAGGATCCCCTCCGGGGCGGACGGCCGGATCCCCCAGAGCTGCTCGAAGAGGACCGTGAGGAACGGGGCCACGCTGAACCCGAGGAGGAAGCACGAGTTGAACGGCGTCCCCCGATCCCCGCGGTAGCATTCGTTGGCGAGCCCGTCCTCGTCGAGGATCCGGTCGGCGATCGTGCGGAGGTAGCCGACCCCGCGGTCGACCTCCCCGACCGCGAGCGCCGCCTCGGCCGCCCACGCCGTGGCGATGGTCCAGACCTGCCCGTCGTGGTAGGCCGCGGGGTCGTAGGCCAGGTCCCGGCGGGATAGGGTGCGCACTCCCCACGGGGTCGTGAGGTCCTCCCGGGCCACCCGGTCGACGAGTGTCCGATCGACCTCGGGAGAAAGGAGGCCGGTCGCGACCGCCCGCAGCGCGTTCGGGCGGACGCGGGCCACGGGGGCACCCGTCGCCCCGAGGGAGTCATAGAGGTACGCCTCCGCCGCCCACGGGTACGCCCGGCGGAAGCGGTCACGAAGCGCGTCGGCGTCGCGCCCGGCGTCGGCGGCGGCCTCCGGGCGACCGGTGAGACGGGAGAGCCGGGCGTGAGCGGCCAGAGCCCGGTAGAAGAGGACCTGGATGTCGACGGCGTGATCCCGCCGGTCCGTCGAGTCCCAGATCGTGGTATCGAGGGCGTCGAACCCGTAGCGGGTGGTGCTGAGCGCCGCCGCCGCATCCCTCAGCTCGAGCACCTCGCCGCCGTTGTGCACGAATCCGGTCTCCGGGCGCACCTTCGCCCGGGCCCACGCGAGCGCCCGGGCGACGGGATCGAGGAACGGCGCGGCCGACTCCACGCGGCCCGTGTGGTCGACCAGCCGGCGCACCAGGTCGGGGTAGTAGAGCGTCGTGTCCGACGTTCCGTAGAGGAAGACCGGCCCGGGGGAGATCTGCATGGGGAGCTCGCCGACCTCGGCCCCCAGGAGGGGGAGATGGGCCCCGGCCTGGAAGCGAAAGACGCACCGTAGGGACGACTCGAACCAGGCCTCGTCCCCCAGCCACAGGACCGACGGGAGCATCCAGGCGAGGTCGCGGCACCAGAGGGCCGCGTACCACGGGTACCCCGCGACGAGCCCGAGGATCTCCCCGTCCGGGGCGGTGTAGAGCGCCCGCAGGGCGCTGCGGGCCCGGCCGTAGGCCGCTTCGAGCCGTGGGTCGTCGGGGAACCGGAGGGTCGGCGTTCCGCTCGTCCAGAGCCGCCACTCCTGCGCCGCGGCGGAGGCCCAATCCGCGCGGGCGGCGAGCGCGCGGGAACCGAGGTCGGGGTCCCCCTCGAGGGTCCGTTCGACACCGCCGGCGACGACCCAGGCCACCGAGGTGGCCCCGCCCGGGGGAAGGACCATGCGGTGGGACGTCGTGACCGGCCCGACCTCACCGGTCAGGTCGCGCCCGTCCCACGGCGCCCCGTTCACCGCCACCCGTTCGGGCGGGGGGTCCGCGTCCAGACGGAGGCCGAAGCCGTGGGAACGGAGCTCGAGCGAGGGGCCGCGGCGCCGCAGCTCGTAGCGGTACGGCTTGACCCCTTCGACGAGGACCGGGGCGAGGAAGGGAGCGAACTCGGATTCGATGACCACCTCGAGGGGTGCGGCCGCGCGGGATGCGAGGACCAACCGGCGCCCGACGGCGGGTTCACCGGGGAGGACCACGACCTCCTGGACGATCTCCACCTCCGGGGTCGTGTGCCGGGTCTCGAGCCGCCAGCGCCGGGCCTCGAGATGCCCGAGAGTGGCGGAGAGCGAGTAGACGTTCGTCCCGATGACGACGCGCAGATGCCACGGCGAGGTGAGCCGTACCCCTTGGCCATAGACGCCGCCCCACGCCAGAACGCCCCCTCGCGTCTCCCGCGACAGGACCGCCTCCCCCGAACCGTCAAAGAGGGCGGCCGCGGCCAGCCCGCTCACGAGGATCGGGCGGCCGGGGTCGGGGCGGTCGAGCGCGACGAGGATCTCGTCGGAGCCGGCGTCGCTCACGCGGCGCCCTCGCGCAGCGTGTCGGTGAACTCGAACCAGACCCGCGGCGGGATCGCGACGCTCCGCAGCTCCAGCCGCACGTGATGGGGTCCCGGGGGCGGCGGCGGAAGGTCGAGGTGGATCGTGGTCCGCTCCCCGATCGGGATCGTCACCGGCGCGTCGCGGGAGAGGTCGGCGGCGGAGCGGCGGGCCGCGGACCCCGGCAGGGTGATGGCGACGGCGGCGAGGGGGAGCGGCTGGCCGTCCCACTGGACGCGGACCTCCTCGAACGCCCCCATGCGGAGCGGAGGATTGAGCAGGGTGAAGGCGACGCCGTCCGCCGTGCGGGTGAGCGAACGCGCCTCGTAGACCGAGTGCTCGATGAGCTCGGCGATGCGGGTGAGCCCCTCCAGGGACCGGAACCCGAACTCCCGTGTGAGGGAGGCCCCCTGGCGCAGCAGGGAGAGGTCGGCCCTCAGGTGGCCCGGCGGCACGGAGGGGGGCACGCCTTCCCGGCGTATTTCAGTCGCGGCACCCCAACGGTGAGACTATCCGTATCCGGGGTGCTGGGGGGGGCCATGAAGGCGGTGGTGCTGGGCGGCGGGGGGCTTACCGGGCGCTGCACCGTGCGGGACCTCGCCCGGGGCGGCCGGTTCACCGAGATCATCGTCGCGGACCTCGACGTCGAGCTCGCCCGCGCCGCGGCCGCGGCGGCGTCGGGCGCCACGGTCCGGGCCGAGAAGGTCGACGCCCGGGACCCGTCATCGCTCGCTCGCGTGCTCGCGGGAGCGGAGGTCTGCGTCAATGCCGTCCAGTACACGTTCAACCTCGAGGTGATGGGCGCCTGCCTCGAGGCCGGTGTCCCGTACCTCGACTTCGGGGGCCTCTTTTACATGACCCGCCGCCAGCTGGAGTGGGACGGGAAGTTCCGCAAGCGCAACCTCCTCGCGATCCCGGGACTGGGGCAGGTCCCGGGGGTCTCGAACGTCCTCGCTGCCCAGGCGACGTCCGACCTCGACCGGGTCGACTCCGTCGTGATCCGTGACGGCTGGCGCGACTTCACCGAGGGAGGGCCGGAGGTGATGTTCACCTGGTCACCCAGCACGTTCCTGGACGAGATGGAGAAGGCCGCGGCGGTCTTCGAGGACGGCGGGTATCGGGACTACCCGGCGATGAGCGGGGCCGAGGAGTTCGACTTCCCCTCCCCCGTCGGCCGCACGCGGGTCTACCGGACCCTCCACTCCGAGCCGGCGACCCTTCCGGCGTTCCTCGCCCCGAAGGGGGTGCGGCACGTGGAGTGGAAGGAGGGTGGGCCGGGGATCGATGTCCTCCGGACGATGTCCCTCCTCGGACTCGGCTCGTCCCTCCCCCTCCGGGTCCGCGGGCAGGAGGTCGTCCCCCGGGAGTTCACGCTGGCGCTGCTGCGCCGCGAGGGGCTCCTCGGGGTCCCGCCCGGGGTCACCATGAACGACTGGGAGGTCTGCGACCTCGAGATCCACGGGGAGGCCGCCGGCCGGCCGGTCGCTCGGCACGCGCAGGCCCGCTTCCCGCCAAAGCCCGAGTGGGGCCTCTCGGCCACCGAGTACGCGGTCGGGGTCTGCGGGGCGATCGGGGCCGAGATGATCGCCGAGGGGACGATCCGCGCCGTCGGGGTCGTTCCCCCCGAGGTATGCGTGCCCGCGAAGGCGTTCCGGGCGGCCCTCGCCGCGCGCGGGATCGAGACGACGATCCATCCCCCCGAGGCTCCGCTCGCCGCGGTGGACCCGGGGGCCCGGCGCGACGGAAAGATGTGAACGGTGGGTTTGGGATACAAAATACGAGTCGTAAACTAACCTATACTACGATAAACACGCTCAAGGCTTACAATAACATTCATTATACAACTGCGGACACTTCGCATATCCGGTGTTCTCCCCGTTCGCCATCTATATATAGGGACCTCCGGCTCCCAGAACCGTTTCGGATGTGTTCTATATGGACGAGCGGCACCCTCCGCCCACTTCCCCGCCGGGGCGCGCACCGGGAGAACCGGGCCCCCTGAGCGCGGGCGGGGAGGAACCGTTCGACCGCCTCTCGGCGGAGGGCAGCGCCGCCCGGCCCCCGAGCGGGCCGCCCGACGAGCCGCCGAAGCCCGTGCCCTCCACGGCGGAGAAGCCCGAGCGCGCGGAGCGGGTGGCCGAGAAGCCGCCCGAGAAGCCGGTGGAGAAGTCCCCCGAGAAGCCGGCGGAGAAGCCTCCCGAGAAGGCGGAGGTGGCCGAGATCGAGGCGCCACCGCCCGTCCCGATCCCGATCGCCCGGCTCATTCCGAAGCTCAAGAAGAGCGCGAAGCTGTTCGCGGAGGGAAAGCGCCTCATCCCGAACGCCTCGAGCTCGCTCATCCGCGTCGCGAGCTACGACCCCTGTCCGCCGTTCATCGCGCGGGGCAAGGGCTCCCGCATCTGGGACGAGGACGGCAACGAGTACCTCGACTTCAACCTGGCCTACGGCTGCCTCATCCACGGCCATGCCCACCCCGAGATGGTCCGGGCGCTCGCCGCCCAGGCCGAGCTCGGATTCCACTTCGCGAGCCCGACGGAGCTCGAGATCGACGTGGCGAAGCAGTTCCAGAAGCTCGTGCCGAACGCCGAGCGGGTCGCGTTCTGCTCGAACGGCTCCGACGCGACGATGAACGCGATCCGGATCGCGCGGGCCGTCACCGGCAAGGACGGGATCCTCAAGTTCGAGGGCCACTACCACGGCCAGCACGACTACGCGCTCATCAGCGCAGAGGCGCCGCCGATCGTCGCGGGCCTCGACGAGTACCCCCGGCCGCTCCCGAACTCCGCGGGGATCCCCCCCGGGGTCACCGACTACGTGATGGTCGCCCCGTACAACTCGATCCCCGCGTTCGAGCGGATGGTCAAGCGCTACCGCGACCGCCTCGCCGCCGTCATCCTCGAACCGGTGATGGCGAACGCGGGGGTCATCCCCCCGGCGCCGGACTACCTGAAGCGGCTCAGGGAGATCACGCGGGAGAACGACCTCCTCCTGATCTTCGACGAGGTGTTCACGGGGTTCCGGGTGGCCCCCGGCGGGGCCCAGCAGATGTACAAGATCGAGCCGGACCTCTCCTGCTGGGCCAAGGCGCTCGGGGGCGGCGTGACGATCTCGGCGGTGTCGGGGAAGGCCGAGTTCATGGACCTCATCGCCCCGGGGCGCATCTCCTTCGGCGGGACGTACTTCGCCAACAACCTCTCCCTCGCCGCGTCGCTGGCCAACCTCAAGATCCTCGCCCGCGGCGGGGACGAGCTCTACGACCGCTTCGGGCGGATGACCCAGCGGCTCGAGAAGGGGATCGAGCAGGCGGCCCGGGACGCGAAGATCCACGTCCTCGTCCAGTCGGTCAACGGGATGCTGCAGTTCTTCTTCACCCACCGCAAGAAGATCACGAACTACCGCGAGTCGCTCCAGATCGACTGGAACCTCTACCTGCGCCATCACCAGCTGCTGCTGGACCGGGGCATCTACATCCACCCGGACAACTACGAGAGGATCACCTTCTCGACGGCCCACACGGACAAGGACATCGACCGGTTCCTCGAGGTCCTCGGTGAGACGTTCACCGAGCTCAAGACCCTCCCCCGGGACTACCTCCCCTGATCCCGATCCGCCCGCCTCCCCGGCGCCCGCCGGGGGGCTCGCCGCACGCTTTTGTAGCCCCCCGGGCTAGCGCGGCCGTGCGCTCGAGCGGGCCCCCGCCCGATCCGCCCCGGTCGGTGGCCGGAGGCTGAGCAGCCGTGGGGCGCAGTCCGACGGACCTGGTCCTCTTCGTCGGAAAGCGCCTCCTGATGCTCATCCCCGTCGTCTTCGGCGTGATGGCCATCACCTTCTTCTTCACCCACGTCGCCGTTCAGAACCCCTGCGTCGTCTGGTACCCCCATGCGAAGCCGGCGACGATCGCGACCTGCATCCGCACCTTCGGCCTTGACCAGCCGCTCCCCGTCCAGTTCTACCGGTACCTCACGAACCTCCTCGCGGGGAACTGGGGGACCTCGCCCCTCGGCGTCCCCGTCCTGCCCACGCTCGCCGCGGACGTCCCCGCGACCCTCGAGCTCGTCCTCGCCTCCCTCGCCCTCATGGTCCTCATCGGGATCCCCCTCGGCGTCCTGGCGGCCCGCTCCAACGGCCGTCTCGGCGACCACCTCGTCCGGATCTTCTACCTGAGCGGCTGGGCGACGCCGACCTATCTCGGCGCGGTCATCGCGGCGATCCTCGTCGCGCCGGCGCTCGGGCTCCCGTCGAGCGGGGAGTACAGCTCGATCCCCCCTCCGTTCCCCCAGGTGACCCACATGTCGGTCGTCGACGCGCTCTTGGCCGGGAACCTGCCGTACACCCTCGACGCCATCGACCACCTCGCGCTGCCCGCGGCCCTGCTCGCGTTCATCAACATGGGCATCGCGACCCGCGTGACCCGCAGCGCGATGCTGGAGGTCCTTCCGCTCGACTACGTCAAGAGCGCGCGGATGAAGGGGCTCGGCGAGTTCGTCGTCCTCTACAAGCACGCCCTGCGGAACGCCCTCATCACGACCACCACGGTGCTCGGGGTCACGGCCGGCGGCCTGCTCTCCGGGACCGTGGTCATCGAGGAGGTCTTCGCGTGGCCGGGGATCGGGGCGTACGCGTTCAACGCCATCACCGAGTCGAACTTCCCGGGAGCGATCGGGGTCGTGATCGTCTTCGCGATCGGGGTCGTCGTGGCGAACCTCATCGCCGACATCACCTACGGCCTCCTCGACCCGAAGGTCGAGTGGAGGTAGGCGGCGATCGTGGCCTTTACCGCCCCCCCGCCGCCCGCCGCCCCCCTCATCGACCACCGACCGGGCGCCCGCCGGTCCGGACCGCTCGAGCCGCTGTGGACGTTCGGCCGCGTGCTCGTCACGAACCCGCTGTCGTTCGCGGGATTCGTGGTCGTCCTCCTCATGGCCGGGGCCGCGGTCACCGTCCAGTTGGACCCCCGGCTCCTCGTGCCCTACGGCCCGACGCAGTTCACCGGCGCCTACCACCAAGCCCCGTCCCTCGCGCACCCGTTCGGTACCGACGAGCTCGGGTTCGACACGTACTCGAACGTCCTTCTGGCCCTCCCCACGGACCTCGGGATCGGGTTCGCGATCGCGGGCGTCGCCCTCCTCGTCGGAGGCACCCTCGGCCTCATCGCCGGATTCTGGGACCGCCCCCGCACGGTGGGAGGCGCCGTATCGGTCTCCCTCCTCCGCCTCACCGACATCTTCCTGTCGTTCCCGAGCCTCGTCCTCGCCCTCGCGATCACCGAGTCGCTCGGCCGGGGCGTCGACCAGGCGATCCTCGCGATCCTCGCGACGTGGTGGCCGTACTATGTCCGCCTGGTCCGGGGCGAGGTCCTCGCGGTCAAGCACCAGCCGTACATCACCGCCGCCCGGGCGGCCGGCGTGGGCGAGGTCCGCATCCTCTTCCGCCACGTCCTGCGGAACATCCTCGACCCGATCATCGTCTACTTCACCCTCGATGTCGGCACCGTCCTCGTCACGTTCTCCACGATCGCCTTCGTCGCGAAACCGATCGTCTACCCCGGTTCGACGCCGGAGTGGGGGAGCATGATCTACTTCTACCAGGACTACGCGAGCCTCTACCCCTGGCTCATCCTGTTCCCCGGGCTCGCCGTCTTCGTCGCGGTCTTCGCCTTCAGCCTGCTCGGCGACGGGCTGCGGGACGTCCTCGACCCCCGCAGCCGACGGGCGTTCGTGCGCGCCCCCACCGTCGCCCCCCCGCCACCGCCCGTCCCGTTCGCCGGCGCCCCCTCGCTCGAGCCGACGCCGCCGGAGGCGACGTGACGGAGCCCATCCTCACCGTGGACGGCCTCTGCGTCGACTACGTGGTCGGGGCGGGGCGCTTCCGGGCCCTCGACGACGTCTCCTTCACGATCGAGCCCGGCCGGGTCCTCGGGATCGTCGGGGAGACCGGCTGCGGGAAGAGCACCCTCGCCCACGCCATCCCCCGCCTGCTCCCGGAGCCGCCGGCGCGCGTCCGCAAGGGTCGGGTCGTCTTCCAGGGGACCGACCTCCTCCCCCTCCCCCGGGGACGGCTCCCGTCGATCCGCGGGACCGGCATCGGGATGATCTTCCAGGAGCCGCTCAACTCCCTCAACCCGTCGTTCCGCGTCTTCGAGCAGCTGGCGGAGGCGGTCCGCGTCCGCCGCCTCCGCGAGAGCGTCCCGGGCGCCCGCGGCGCGCCGGTCGAGCCGGGACCGTTCGACTACACGCGCCGTCCGCTCGAGAGTCCCGCCGAGGCGCTCTCGCGCCCGATCCGCCCCGGCGGCCCCGTCGGGGAGGCGCTGGCCCGCCCGGCGCCCGTCTCCCGCGAGGTGCGGGACGAGGTCCTCGAGTACCTCCGCCTCGTACGGATCAACGACCCGGAGACGATCCTCCGCCTCTACCCCCACGAGCTCTCCGGCGGGATGCGCCAGCGGATCATGATCGCGATGGCGCTCAGCGAGAAGCCGGCGCTCCTCATCGCGGACGAGCCGACGAGCGCGCTCGACGTGACGATCCAGGCGCAGGTCCTCACGCTGATGAAGGAGCTCATCGAGGAGGTCCGCGCGTCGATCCTCTTCATCAGCCACGACCTCGGCGTGATCGCCGAGACCGCCGACGACCTGGGGGTCATGTACGCGGGCCACCTGGTCGAGGTCGGGCCCGTCGCGGAGGTCTTCGACCGGCCGCGCCACCCCTACACGCGGGCGCTCTTGCGCGCCGCGCCGAGCCGCTACAAGTCCGACGGGCCGCTCGACACGATCCCGGGCTCGGTCCCGAACCTCTCGCACCTGCCCGCGGGCTGCACGTTCCACCCGCGCTGCCCGATCGCGCGGCCGGTCTGCGCCGTCGACCCCGGGCCGCCCCTCGCGGCGCGGGCACCGTCGCCGGGGACCGGCCGCGTGCACGCCAGCGCCTGCCACTTCCCCGAGGAGGTCTCCGGTCGGTGAGCGCCCCGCCGCTGCTCGAGGCCGAGCTCCTCGTCAAGCACTTCCCCCTCTCCCGGTCCGCTCGGGACGTCTTCGCCGGTCGCGCCCCGCGGGCGATCCACGCCGTCGACGGCGTGAGCCTCACCGTGCACGCGGGCGAGACCGTCGGGCTGATCGGTGAGTCCGGTTCGGGGAAGACGACGTTCGGCTGGCTCGTCTCCCGCCTCCACGAGGCGACCGGGGGGACCCTGCGCTTCGACGGGGAGGACATCGGCGACCTGCGGGGCAAGGCCCTCCGCAGCTGGCGCCGCAACGTCCAGGTGGTCTTCCAGGACCCGGTCGGTTCCCTCGACCCCCGCCTGAGGGTCTGGCAGATCGTGAGCGAGCCGATCCGTGCCCAGGGCGAGGTGACCCGCGCCGAGGCCAAGGAGCGTGTCGCGGCGCTGCTCCCCACCGTCGGCCTCCCGCCGGACTGCCTCTACCAGTACCCGCACGAGTTCTCGGGGGGCGGCCGCCAGCGGATCTCGCTCGCGCGGGCGCTCAGCGTGGACCCCCGCCTCATCGTGCTGGACGAGCCGACGAGCGCCCTCGACGTCGCCGTCCAGGCGCAGATCCTCAACCGCCTGGTCGACCTGCAGCGCGAGCGCGGGCTCGCCTACCTCCTGATCACCCACAACGTCGCGGCCGTGCGCTACGCCGCGGACATCGTCGCCGTGATGTACCTCGGCCAGCTCATCGAGGTCGGCCCGGTCCGGGCCGTGCTCGAGCAGCCGGTCCATCCGTACACGAAGGCGCTGCTCGCCGCGGTGCCGGTCCCGGACGCGCGGCGGCGGCGGATGCGCTACCGGATCGGCGGGGACATCCCGACGCTCATCGACCCCGCTCCGGGATGCCGGTTCGCCCCCCGATGCCCGTTCGTGATCGACCGGTGCCGGACGGAGGACCAAGCCCTGCGGCCGGTCGAGGGGTTCCCCGGACGCCGCGTCGCCTGCTGGCGCGCCGAGGAGGTCGGGGCGATCGCGCCCGAGACCCTCCTCGCCTCCGGGGAGACCCCGCCCGGCGCCCCGGTCAGCTGAGCCACTGCGTGTTGAACAGCAGGGCGAACGGCTCCGCGCTCGCCATGGGGTTCTGGACGAACCCGTGGACGTTCGTCGTGTAGACCGCGAACGCGTCCGGAGCGACGAGCCAGATGTCCGTGTAGTTGTTGTACATGAGGCTCGTCATCTGCGAGTAGGACGCGTTGAGGTAACTGGGGTCGCTCGACGCCGCCGCCGAGTAGGTGAGGTTGTCGACGGTCGTGTTCGCGTAGGCCGACATGCACATGTTCGCGCTCCCCAGGCTGTAGGCGTTGTTCTGGGTCCAGTCGTCCGGCGAGATGTAGTCGGACGTGTAGAACTCCTGGCCCATCGGGAACGGCCCGCCGTTCAGGGACGTGGCGGTGGTGCACACGCCGGTCGCGTTGAGCGCCTGCTCCTCGTAGAGCTGGTCGAGCGAGATCGGGACGGGGTTGATCGTGATCCCGATCTGCGCGAGGTCCGCCTTCAAGAACTGCGCCGTGTCGGACCAGTCGGTCCCGGGGGAGAGGTAGGCGTACGGGATCGAGGTGCCCGCGCAGGCGTTGTTGGCGCAGGGCGAACTGGCGATCTCCGACTTGGCGAGGGCGAGGTTGTACGGGTACGGCGAGAGGCCCTGCGGGTCGTAGTACGGGTAGGAGGGGGGAACCGGCCCGACCCACTGGGTCGCGTAGCCGCCGAACGCCTGCTGGACGATCTGCGTGTAGTTGATGGCGTGCGCGATCGCCTCGCGGACCGTGAGGTTGTTGAACGGCGCGGTGTTCTGGTTCATGTAGATCCACCACGAGCCGCTCGTCGCGCCGTAGACCGTCGGCAACTGCTGGGCGACGACGCCCGAGAGCCCCTGGACCTGCTGGATGGTGGAGGGTCCGATGTACGCGAAGGACGCCTCCTGGACCGCGCCGGTCTTGAGGTCGTTGATCGTGATCGCCTGGGACTGCTGGAAGATCAGCTGGACCGTCGTGTTGGCCGGCTGGATGAGCGAGTTCCAGGGCTCCGACGCGGCCGCGGCCTTCCCCCAGTAGTGCGTGTCGGGCGTGAGCGTGTAGCCGCCCCCGTCGACCCCGTTGTAGCCCGACAGCAGGTACATCCCGGTGCCCAGGGTGTTGGTCGAGAGGTGGATGTTGGGCGATCCCTCCGCGATGCCGCCGTTCGCGTCGACGAACGACGGGTCGACGGCGTAGGAGTTGGGGGCCGACAGCGTGCTGAGGAGGTAGGTGTAGTTGGTCGCGAGGTAGCCGTAGCCCAGGTTGAGCTCGATCGTGAGGTTGTCGACCACCTGGAACGACTGGTTGGGCTGCTCCATGAGGGCGATCTCGGAGGCCGACGGGGACGCGAAGTTCCAGCTGTTGAGATCGTTGACCAGCGTCGTGTTGGCGGCCTGGGCGTAGGTGAGGTTCGAGTAGTAGGTGAGCGGGCTCGACGGGCTGAAGTTGGTCGAGTAGAAGTTCTGCTCAAGGATGAACTGCGGCCCCTGCTCGAGGAGGAGGCTCCGGTAGAGGCTGTACCACTGGACGTAGGCGTTGTACGGGTCCCCGTTCGAGAAGTGGACGCCGGACCGGAGATGGAAGGTGTAGCTGTCGAGCCCCGTCGAGGGGTTCGCGAACTCCGTCCAGTTCTTGGCCAGGACGCCGGCGAAGGTCGTGTAGCTCGAGCCGTTGTAGTTCACGAGGCCCTGGTAGACCTGCTGCACGGCCGCCCAGCCGGGGGTCGAGAAGGTGACGTCCGGGTCGAGCGAGTCCGGGATCTCGGCCTGGTCGACCTTGAGGACCTTCGCGCCGGGGGTCGAGGTCGTGCTCCGAAGGTACAGGTACGCCCCGACGCCGGCGATGACGATCACGACGACGACGACGATGGCGATGACTCTCGTCCACTTGGGGTCCAACGCACTCCCTCCCGGCGGGGGACGGTAGGCCACCCGCGTCCCCCTTGATAAACCCTATCTCGCGGGGAGGCACTGTAGTATCCCGGAAATACTTGCTCTCGGAAGATGTCGCGGCCGGAGTGAGGAAGCTCTCCCG
>DAHUXZ010000080.1 GCA_027315455.1 Thermoplasmata archaeon
CGGCCCGACGAAACGGTTTGACTCCACTTGGGGCGGTGGCAGCCGCAGCGAGAGCAGCTTGGAGGCGAACGCTCGGTCGAGTTCGTCCAAGTCCCCGTGGTCGATCGGACAGGGGGGTGGCCGGGCCGAAAAGGTACAATCCTCTGTCGAGTAGCCCCGAGCGGATTCGCTGGCAGTTACACCGAGACTAGGGTACACCACCGCCGGTGGGGATAACGAGACCTTCTGGAAGGTACCCTGCCCTCCGCGCGAGGGGGTCTACGTCGGCGGCCGCCGATAACTGATCTCAAGAGGTTTCTCCAAGCGGGGGCTCGGAACAATGGGCGATGCCCCGGGGACTCGCCACACCGACGCGAAGTGGATTAGCGTGAGGAGTACCGGGAGGACGTCGGCCCCCTTCTTGGTCAATTCCCAGCGCGTGTACCCGCGTCGTCGCTCCGCCCGCCCGATGAAGCCGTCACGCTCGAGCTCCCTGAGCCGCATCACCAGAACTCGGCGGTTCATTCCCGGGGCGGCCCGGATCATCTCGTTGAATCG
>DAHUXZ010000081.1 GCA_027315455.1 Thermoplasmata archaeon
AACGCCGTGAACACGATGGCCGAGGCTGTTGCCCCCCTCGTCGAGGAGATAACGGGAGGGAGGGTGTACCTCAGGATAATCTCGAACCTCGCGGACAGGCGGCGGGTGAGGGCGACGGCCGTCTTCGAGAAGGAGGCCCTGGGAGGGGAGGGGGTCGTCGAAGGGGTCGTCTACGCCTACGCCTTCGCTGAGGCCGACCCCTACCGGTGTGCGACCCACAACAAGGGGATCATGAACGGGGTGATCGCGGTAGCGCTGGCGTGCGGCCAGGACACCAGGGCGCTCGAGGCGGGCGCCCACAGCTACGCCGCGCGCTCGGGCGGGTACAAGCCGCTCACCACGTGGAAGGAGAACAAGGACGGCGACCTCGTCGGGACGCTGGAGATGCCCATGGCCGTCGGCCTGGTCGGCGGTGCGGCGAAGGTCCATCCCGCCGCGAAGGCCAACGTGAAGATACTCGGGGTGACGACGGCGATCGAGCTCGCCGAGGTGATGGGGGCGGTCGGGCTGGCCCAGAACCTAGCCGCGCTTCGCGCC
>DAHUXZ010000082.1 GCA_027315455.1 Thermoplasmata archaeon
AGGGACGCTGCTCGTCAACTCTCCTCTGCCCCCCGAGCGCTTCCCCACGCCCAAGCCTGCGTTCGTGGCCACCCTGGACGCGACGCAGATCGCGCTCTCCCATGGGGTCGGCTCGCGCACGATGCCGATCGTGAACACGACCATGCTGGGGGCGCTCTCCCGCGTCTCGAGCGTGGTCTCCCTCTCGGCGGTCCAGCGTGCGATCGACGAGCACGTTCCCGCCCGTCCGGCGGAGAACGGCCTCGCCGCCATCGAGGGCTTCCACACGGTCCGCGTGGCCGAGCTTCCCGGTCTTCCCGGGGGGAAGGCCCCCGCGGGACCGGTGGCCCCCGCCCTATCCTCCGAGGTCCCCGAGGCGCCCATCGCGTCGATGGCCAGCGATGTCCTGCACACCTCCTCGTGGAGGACCCTCCAGCCCGTGATCACCCGGGAGAAGTGCACACGCTGCAACTTCTGCTGGAAGTTCTGCCCGGACAACGCCATCGACCTCGACGCGGAAGGGTTCCCGGTGGTCCGCAACGAGCATTGCAAGGGC
>DAHUXZ010000083.1 GCA_027315455.1 Thermoplasmata archaeon
CTCCTTCAACTCCAGCGGCGTGCCGTCGGCGATGACACGGCCGTGATCGACGACCACGATCCGAGAAGCCAGCTCGTCGGCTTCCTCGAGATACTGCGTCGTCAGCAACACGGTGACTCCCTCACCGAGCAGCTCGCGGATCGTCTCCCACACACGTTGGCGACTGACCGGGTCGAGACCCGTCGTCGGCTCGTCCAGGAACAAGACCGGCGGCCGCGTCATCATGGATGCCGCCAGGTCCAAGCGACGGCGCATGCCGCCCGAGTACCCCTTGAGCACACGGTCGGCCGCGAAGCCGAGCTCGAACCGCTCGAGCAATGCTCCGGCCCGGTGCCTCGACGCGGCCCGGCCCATGTCGGAGAGCTCACCGACCAGCACGAGGTTCTGCCGACCGGTCAGCAGTGGGTCCAATGTCGCGTCCTGGGCGGCCACGCCGATGTGCCGCCGGACCTCGCTGGGGTGCTTCACGACGTCGATTCCTGCCACCGTCGCCACGCCGGCATCCGGCTGCGCCAGCGTCGTCAGTACCCGCACG
>DAHUXZ010000084.1 GCA_027315455.1 Thermoplasmata archaeon
TCGCGGCGGCCAAGGCCGCGACCCGCGGCCACGTCGTCCTCACGGACGTCAACCGTCGGGCGGCGCGACTCGCCCGCGCGAACCTCGCACGCAACGGGATCTTCCACGCCGAAGTGCGCGTCGGCGAGGATTTCTCGCCCGTCGTCGGGGAGACGTTCGACCTCATCGCGACCAACCCGCCCTACCGGATCGGACGGGAGCGGATCCTCGAGATCCTCACCCGCGCGTTCGAGCATCTCGCCCCCGGCGGCCGGCTCGTCCTCGTGGGAAAGGGCTCGCAAGGGATCCGGAATGGCTCGAGGAGCACTGGGCGGGCCCGGTGACCGTGCTCGCCCGCGGCTCGGGCTACCGGGTGCTCGAGGCCCGTCGGCCGGCGTCCGCAGGCGCCCGCGTCGGGGCAACGCACCGAGCCGGCCCGGCCCGCGCACGCGCCGTCGCCCTCTCGCGGCGGCCCGCGGGCCGAAGCGCTTAAAAGCAAGGGTCTTCTCGGCGGCCGCGCCCTCGGCGAGAGGGTCGAACCGTGGGCCTATGCCC
>DAHUXZ010000085.1 GCA_027315455.1 Thermoplasmata archaeon
TCGCCGAGATGCGCAAATGCGCTGGCCAGCAGTTCGACCCGGCCTTCGTCGACGCCTTCCGGGCCGTCGCCGCCACCGGGCAGCGGCGCGGGGTCGAGGGCAACCCGGTGGCCATCCGCGCCCCGCTGATCGAACGGACCAAGGCCGAGATCGTCGCCCTCGGGCGCTCGTACCGCGCCCCGCTGGAGCTCACCTGGTCGTGCTACGCCGGCGGCGAGCGGCCGTGCGGGGCGTGCGACGCCTGCCTGCTGCGGGCCCGCGGCTTCGCCGAGGCCGGGGTGGCCGACCCGGCCCTCGGATGAGCGGTCCCTCCGACATCCTCGTCACCGAGGTCTTCTCGGCCATCCAGGGCGAGGCCGCCCTGGTCGGCGAGCGCCAGGTGTTCGTCCGGCTGACCGGCTGCAACCTGCGGTGCACCTACTGCGACCAGCCCGAGGCCCTCGAGCGCCGCCCGGGGCCGTGCCGGCTGGAGCGGACCGCCGGACGGCGCGACTGGCGGACGGTGCCGAGCCCGCTCGCCCTCGACGAG
>DAHUXZ010000086.1 GCA_027315455.1 Thermoplasmata archaeon
TCAAAGTGCGGGAACTGGAACTCCTTGACCTTCTGGTCCTCTTCCAGGCGCTTACGGACCTTCTTCGCCATCTTCAGTCCCCCCTGACCGAGGTCGCGCGCTCAAAAAGCTCGTCGGCGCGATAGGAGGAGCGCACCAGCGGCCCGGACGCCACTCCCAGGAAGCCCATGCGGCGCCCCTCCTCCGCCAGGTCCTCGAATTCCTCCGGAGGAACGTACCGGGAGACCGGACGGAACCGCTCCCCTCCTGGCCGGAGATACTGCCCGAGCGTCAGGAGGTCGACCCCCGTCCCGCGGAGGTCCCACATCGCCTCAACGACCTCGGCGCGCTCCTCGCCTAGACCGAGCATGAGCGAAGACTTCGTCAGGCGCGCGCGGGGCCCGATCTCCTTCGCAAGCCGGAGCGTCCTGAGAGAGAGGTCGTAATCCGCCCGACGGTCCCGGACCTCGGGGGATAGCCGACGCACGGTCTCCAGGTTGTGCGCGAACACCTCGGGCTGCGAGCCCAGTACCGTTCCGATGGCGTC
>DAHUXZ010000087.1 GCA_027315455.1 Thermoplasmata archaeon
CCGCGGCGGCCTAGGAGCGTGTAGCTCTAGAGTTTGTCCGGAAACCCCTGAGGCTTCCGCTGGAGCTTCGGCATGATGTAGGGCGTGGGGCGGCGCTCCGTACCGGTGATGCCCGGTGCCAGCGGCCTACTCCGCGGTCTCCCTCCACTCCCTGCCGAACGACCTCTGGATCGTCCTGGAGTCGTGGCTCCCGCCAACTCCCGCCTACCCGAAGGGCGGTCGGCCCCTACGATATCCAATAACGGTCAGGAACGGACCGGCCCCTGAGTAGTGGCGTCCAGCCCAACGGACGCGGCCCACGCCGATAGTCCGGGCTCCAAGGGAGCCGCCCCATCGAGCCACTGGACGTACGCCTCCCATCGTTCCTGTCGCTTCCTGGCGGGCACCGCCACGTGCGGCCGATGCCCTTCCCGCGGTAGGGCGCGCAGGCGTCGGGCGACCTCCTTCGGGTCCTGCCGCGCGAGCTCCTCCCACAGATCGACCCCGGCCAGCCCCTCCCCGACCAACCATC
>DAHUXZ010000008.1 GCA_027315455.1 Thermoplasmata archaeon
GCGACCCCGCGCTCATCCGGGGGCGAGACGCGTTCAGATCGGGGTCACTTCGATCGGCGGTGGTTTCCCAGGATGAGGTCGAAGTAATGCCAGTGCTTCGGTCCGGAGAAGGACATCCCCTCCTCCTCCACTTCCCGAATCATCTCGACCTTGAGTCCCCGAGCGAGGTCGAGGACCTGCCGGCGCGTGTGGAACGTCATATCCCGCTTGCCGCACCAGCTATCCCGGTCTCCGAACAGCTGGCCGGCGAAATGTCCGCCCGGCCGCAGGGCCTTCCGGATGCTCGACCAGAGCGCGGGGAACGCCGTTGGCGAACAGAACGGGAGGGAGAAGCTCGCATAGACGAGGTCGGTCGCGGGGACCTTTAGGCCCTCCATCGGTGCCACGACCGTCGTGAGCGCTGACGAACGGCGGGCCGGCACGCGACGACCGAGGAACTTCGCCGCCCCTTCGTGTCGTTCGATCCCGACGACCTGCCATCCCCGCTTCAGAAGTTCCAGCGCGTCGGTGCCGGCGCCGAACCCCAGCTCGACCGCGGTCATCCCTCGCCCGGACCTCTTTTCCCACTCCAGGTGGTTCAGGGTCTGAATCAGCAGCTCACGGGGCGGCTGTCTCGCCGTGTAACGGTAGTACGCGTTCCAAACCTTGGCAGACCCCTTCGCTATCGGCTTCGACATGCCCACCCCGCGTACCGGCGTCGGCAGGAGTGAGCCGGCTCATGTCATTTCGCCATCGCGAAGTGCCGGCCGCCGGCGGGCGCGGCCTGCCTCGGGGCCCGTTCAGCTATCCTCGGACGGATGTAATTGGAATTGCAGCCACCGGCAGCACCGGAAGCATCTCCGGACGACCGCTGAGCCCTCGCTGGAACACCGGGCTGTATCGCCCGTCTCGCCCGTCCAGAGTCCCGACTCGGATCATTGGCACGGATTCCCGAGGCAGAATCCGCGGCGAAGCGGGACTCCCGAGAATATCTGCCCACTACTGTGATGGCGCGTCGTGGCAATGTCCTGCGGATTGCGCTCCTTGCGTTCATCCACTGCCGGTCCGTGATCGGCACAAGCTGCAGGCCGGGGTTCGACCGGCCGGCACTTCGGAGCATCCGGAGACCTCACGCCCATGCTCGAACGAACTCCTTCATTCGCCACTCGATCGCCTTGGTAGCGGGGTAGTCCCTCTGCGCGGTGGGTAGGTTGGGGAGGCGGACCCCTTCGAACTTCAGCACGTGGTTCGCCTCGGCCGACTTCCTGAACTCAGCGTCGTCGGCTACTTGGACGCGGAGGTCCTCGTCCATCGTCCAGGCATAGAGATCGAACAGGGAGTGGTGATTCCGGCAGAGCAGAACCCCGTTCCGAACATCACGGAGGTTGCCGCGGCTTTCGACCGGGATGATGTGGGCGGCTTCCAGACCGACGGATCGACCCCTCAGCCGGAAGCCGAGCTGACATAGACTGCACTGATCGTGGTACAACCGACGGATCACGACTCCAAACCGCTGATCCCGAATGAGGCGAACGCTCTCGGCGAGCGAAGGGGTTCCGAGCTCCAGGGGCTCGAAGACCGGAATCACGGACTCCGGCTCGGGCGTCACGGTCCAGTCGATCGGCTCCCCCCGAAGCAGGAAATGCGTCCCATCGAAATCTTCCACGTAGGCGAGTCCGAGGACCTCGTAGGAGGTCCTGCCCTGGACTGCCGTCGTCTGTCGGAACACCCCGACGGGGATCCCCTTCTCGTGACATCGGACGAGTGCCCGGTTGGTATCGAGGCCCATGTCGGAAACACCGGCTCTCCCCTCGGGAGCGTAGCGGAATGACCACGATCCGTCCTCGAACGTGGTGGGCTCTTCGTCGGGGTAGACGCCCCGAGCCGTCTGCCGCACCCAGAGGGCGTACTCCGAACCTCCGGGCTTGTAGATGCCCTTCTGGCTCTGGAATCCGCTGATCTCGGAGCGCAGCTGCTCACTGGACAGGACCTGCCCGTACAGCTCCCGGATTCTCGCCAGTTGCTGACGGTGGGTCGCCGACTCTACCTTGTCGATGGGGTCAGGCACAGAAGCCGCAGCAGCAACTGACTATTTCCAACGTAGGATCCCGGGCATGCGACAAAACGGAGACCGGCCGATTGCCTACGCGATCGAGACGCCGAGCTGCTACCGCGTGTGCGAGGTTCCCGTCGAAGGAGAGGCGAGGTCGGTGGCGGTGTCAGTGCTCAACCGTCACCCACCTACCGGTGAAACCGCCATGCGCGAGCAGGATGCCGGGGTGCCTTCCCCACGTAGATGACAGGTCCGAGGAATTCGTCGAGTGGTACGGATGGATCAGCGTCCTTCTCTTCTTGCAGCGCTGTCTCTGAGTACACGCGTTGTTCGTAGGCTCTGTTGAACCGCAGCGATCACTCGTCGAGGAGGACGCTCACGCCACGTCTGTCGAACCCGTCGAACGTCTCAGTCACATCCTCGACGATGCGCTTCACTGCCACCGGGTCATCCACTTCGTGTCGATGCATGCTGTGCGTGTTTCGGGCACCAACCCTTTTCCCACTGGCCCTCCATCTGCAGCGGGCCGCCGAGTAGTAGGAGCCTTTCGAATGGACGCTCGCCGAACGGCGTCACTGAAGTATGTGGCCGCGATCCTCGGCATACTCACGGCGGTGGTCCTGGCGACGCTCAGCTTCTCGGCTCAACCCTCGGTGCTCCCCCGGTCCGTGGTAGTGGCACCCACGGGAGCTTCGTGGGCGCTCACGCCCCCGTCGACGTGGTGCAATGTCACCCACTTCGCTGGAGGCGAGCAGATCTCCTGCTCGATGAGCGGCGCCGCGGGGATCGCGTTGAACGTCACCGCGCCTTCCCGGCTGGTCGGCACCCTCGCTGTCAACGGGCCGTACACGATCTGGATTCAGCCGTCGGCGTATGGGTGCGAGCTGGAGATCCATCTCACGGGCTTCTTCCATCCGTGCCCGTCCCCTGTCAACCCACCCCCATGGTCTTCGTGGAACACCGGTTTGCTTCCGGCAGGATCGACCGATCTCTCGACGCTTCCGCTCAACTTCACGAGCTCGACGGGCGTGCTCCCGCCGGCATACTGGGCACTGTACGTCGTTGATGGCCAATCTCAGAATGAGACCGTGTCGGTCCTTACGCCCATCGTTCTCGAAACCCAGTAAGGGATTCGCGCGGCGAGGACGGTCTTTATTCGCCGGCGTTCCCCGGCGCGCCCACCCCGGTAGCGGCCAAGGTGAAGGGGTAGTTGCGCCCCATGGCGGGGGGCCGTACCTGCCGTTCGGCGGGGCGACGCGAGGTGGCGCGACCCTGCCGAGCGACACTCCGGGTCTGAACCTTCAGGGCGTGGGGACCTCGCTCATCTTCCCGGTTCGTACGTCATAGATGTGCCCCGTGACGAGCACGTCCCTTCGTACCTTGGGAGAGGTCCGTAGTCGGGTCACGTCGTCGCGAACGCTCTGTTCCACGTCCGTGTAGGGAAGGAAGTCGATGTCGGAAGCGTCCAGTCCGAGCTCCGTGCGGACCCTCTCGTGGATCACCGGGTTGCTGAAGCGGTTGAGGCCACAGTCGGTGTGATGGATGACCATCACGCGCCGCGAGCCGAGCATCTGGGTGATGAGGAGCATTCGCAGGAAATCGTCCGTGACCCGTCCACCGGCGTTGCGGAAGACGGTGGCTTCACCCTCGGAGAGCCCCAGGAAATGTGCGGGATCCACGCGAGAGTCGGCGCACGTGAGGAGGGTGACCCCGGTCTTGGGCCGCATCGGAAGGTCGCCCTTTGCGAATCGCCGGGCGTACGCGTCGTTGGCGTTCACGAACCCGGTCACGGGGTCGGGAGGGTCACTGGACACCTGTCCACCACCTTGACGGCCCCGAGCTCCGCCCCCTACTTGTAGCCACGGCGGGGTGGTCCCGCCGCCCTGGTCGCCCCGAAGGAGACCGGCATTCTCCTCCCGCGATCGCCGGGTCGCTCCACTCTCCATCGTTAGCTCGGCTCGAACCGTGGCGATTCCATCCGTGGAACTGCGGTGCGCGAGTAAGCCCCTTTCGTGCGGCGCGAACGCCCGGCGAGATCAGCGAGCCTTCCGTCGCGAACTCTGCGTAGCCTCGTAGTCGGACTCGAGCGCCTTGGCGAACCGCTTCCAGTTCTTCGTGACCGAGCGCTCCCACCCGGGCTTCGAGGGATTCGGCCCGCCATGGCCGTACGATCGTCGCCTGGCCGTCAGTGTGAGTTCCGTTGTCCCCGGCCCCGGGCTCGTCAGCCGGTAGTCCAGCGAATAGGCACGATGGCTCCCGATCGTATCGGAGTGCCAGTGCCTCGGTGGCTCCAAGCGGACGACGTGCCGGGCCCAGAACCAGCCGTCCTTCTGGTCCTCGAGGTCTTCATAGACCACCTGACGACGGGAACGTTCGAGAACGCGACGCTGGTACGTTTCGCCCTCGAGCGCCGCGTCCTGCGCCCCATAGTCCGTGCACCAGCGGAAGACATAGCTCATCGGGGCGCGAAAGCGGACGCGCACCACGTACGTGGGTGGGGGCCAACGACCGGCGTTGCCCTCAGACGACGGCACACGGCCGGTGAGCCGCGGACGGAGATAAGACCGCGGTTTGCGGCGTCGAGCGAGCGGATCCGAAGACCCTGGTGACGGCGAGGGGACTTCGGCGATCTGCAATCAGAATTATCTGGAAGGCATTCCATGGCGGACCGGATGGCCCCGTTGCTCAAGGACGGGAGCGCCACGTTCGAGCAGGGGTTGGACCTCGCGCGACGGCGAGAGTTTGACCGGGCCGCTGACCGTTTCAACTCGGCCTCGGCGAAGCTCTCCAAGGAAGGAAACCTTGGAGCCGCCAACCTAGCGCGGGCCTATGCGTCGCTGATGCTGCTGGGAACGCACCGGAACGACCCTGGCGCCCTGCTGGCCCTCTCGGCGCTGCTCCGCTCGACGCTGGGGTCGACCGAGCTACGGCCGGGGCCGCGGGCGATCAGCGCGGAGGAGCTCGCGGTCCAGCTTGACCTGGGGGCACGTGACCTGAGCCTCGTAGGCGCGGCGATGTCCGGCGCCGGGCAGCCCCAGGTCCTGGCGCAGGAACTCCAGACCGTCGCGAACGAGTATCAGCGGCTCGGGAGCCAAGCATTGTTCCTGCCGGAACTATTCGAGCAGCGGACCGTCATGGCCGATTCGCGCAGCCCGTACCTCATGGCGCTGTCCTACGAGACCCTCGGCCACGCGGTGCAAGGGAGCGACCCGCTGGGGGCGGCCGAACACTTTCAGATCGCCCGTCAGTACTGGGTCCAGGCGGGGGACGAGGCGCGGGCCCATCAGTCCGCGCTCCGGGTCGGAGATCTCTCGATACGCGCGCGCTGCTGGTTCTGCGGCCGGGAAGGTTCCGGCCACGGCATCCAGTTCACATCGCTGCCGATCGATATCGAGGTCACGGGCCTGAAAGGGTTGGAGGGCTCGCCGCTGCCTTCCCTCGATGCCTCGGGACGGAACGTCTATGCCTGCAAGGGCTGCGCGTCCTCGCTCCGTCTGCTCGCCGACCGTATGGCGATCGCCCGGGCCCTGGAGGTCGAGCAGCGGCTCATGGCCCAGATCCAGGCGCTGGAGCACCGGCTGCGCGCGCGGGGCGCCTGATCGGGGTCGTAGCGCGAGGAACGGGGGACATCGACCATGGGGTTCGCGGGAGGGGGATCGTCCCGCCCGGTGCTCACCGAGCTCTCCCTCCGGTGCAACTCGTGCGGGGCACCGTATGCCGGGAACCTCGGATCCGAGATCCTCACCTGCACCTACTGCGGCACCGCGCAACGGGTCGTCGACGCCCGCCAGTTCCTTGACCACTTCACCGCTCAGGTGAACGCCTTTCTCCGCGCGGCGATCCCGCCGGGCCTCGACCTCACCGGGTCGGCGACCATTGACCCGGTCGCCCGACTGGCGGCGTTCTCCTCCAGCGTGCGGCCGCACCTGTCCGTGGAGAGCGACCAGTACCGGTTCAACCTGTTCAACCTGCTCACGAGCCCCCTCGAGATCCTGCCGTTCTCCCTACGGCCCCATCCGGCGCGCGGTACCAGCCCCGCGGCGGTATCGGTCTTCTCCGCGAAGGTCCAGTCCGTCTCCGGCCTCGCCGTCGACGATACCAGCCGGGACCTCCTCGCTCGCGCCGGCGGGGTCGCCGCCACGTACCAGAGCCTGCTGGTCGCCACCAATCTCCTGGGCACGATGAAGCCGGAGCGCTTCCATCTCGTCGAGGAGAACCTGGAGTCCGCCTCCCGCGCCATCGCGGTCCGGCCCCAGTGGGCGGCGATCTCCCGTCGGCTTGTCGCGCTGTCGCATCAGAGTCGGGCGGTCGACCTTCTGATGACCGGCCGGAACCTACGGGAGGTGCGCCAGCACCTTGCCGAAGCGGGAGTCGGTCTCTCGGAGGCACGCAGCCAGACCGCCGCCCAGCCCGAGATCGGTTTCATGACGTCCGCGATCGATTTGGAGCTGGCGAGCGTCCGCATCGCGAGCTCGATAGCCGACATCCTCGAGCGCTCGCCCACGGTGGCGCCTGCGCCGCTCGTCTACGTCCAGCGGCTGACCGAGTGCCTCGACGGGATCGCGCTCCACGCGCCCCCGGAGTGGTCCACGGTCTACCGGTCGCTCCGACCTCGCGAGGAGATCTTTGCTATGGCCGCGCAACTGCGAGCGGCCCAGGCCGGCTCGGGCGCCGTGCGATGGCTGTCGGCCGGCGGCGGGTTGCTCGTCCCGTTCTGGGTCGTGGAGCTGCCGTACACGTTCGAGACCGGCGTGCTGTGGAAGAAGCAGGGGAAGGAGGTACCGGAGTCGATCTTGGTCGCCGCCACCTTCCCCTCGGACCTCAGCACGCTGGCCCCGATGGGGGCCTCCGTCCCGCTGACGGACATCTTCGCCATGGGCCAACGGGGCCCGGGGAGAGGAACGTACTACGACCGCCTTGCCGGTCGCCAGCAGAAGATCTCCGAGAGCGGGACGCTCGCCGACATCGTGGCCCAGTCGACCTCGGCCCCGGCCCCCGGGCAGCCGGCCGTTCCCCCGCTGTCCACCCGGGCCGAGGCCGTGAAGCAGGTGCAGGCCTACCTCGGCACGCTCCAGGTCCAGAACCCCCGGGTCGCGGGTCAGCTCCGGATGAGCTCGCCGAGAGCGACCGAGCTCGTCTACCTACCCGCCGTCCCGGGGGGCCAGCCGTCGGTCCCCTGCCTCGGCGCCCTATCCCCCCGGTCCGTTGGCGGGCCGGAGGCCCTGACTGGGCTATCGGGGTGAACGACCGGCTTTCGGAGACGTCCTCCCAAGGCGGCGTTCGACGCGCTCGGGTCGAGGCTCCCGAGCCTCAAGGGCCGGAAGTCCTACGGTACCATCCGATTCACCGACGCGGTAGAAGAGTACTATGCCGGCGTCGAGCGGCTCCCGAACGACGACCCGGTCCGACTCGGGCTCGAGGTCGCCACGATCCCCGGCGGGAGGTACGTGCGCCGCAAGGTGGTGGACGGGGAGAGGGTGGTGGCGGCCGGCGGGATGCGGGAACTCACGCAGGACCTTGCCCGGAGCCGCGAACTAAACCCAAAGCGTCCCACGATCGAGTACTACCATAGCCTGCGGGAGCTCCATGTCCTGCTCCCGCTCGCCGGGCCGGGGGGCCCGGCCTAGGAGCATGGGGTACTCGCCACGCGCTCGCACCTCCCGGGGTCAATTATATCCAAACCCCGCGGGGTCTCGCCTCGGCGACCGACCGCGTCGCTTCGAGGACTCCGCATGGGCGACAGGGTGAACCGACGCTGGCTGCTGGCCCAGCGGGCGGAGGGCGCGGTCTCCGAGACGAACTTCCGCTGGGAGGAGACCCCGGTGCCGGACCCCCAGCAGGGACAATTCCTCGTCCGCAACCTCTGGCTGTCGTTCGATCCGACCCAGATCTTCATGGTGGCGCGCGGTGACCCCTCGGCCCCCGACGAGGGCGGGATCCCGCTCGGCTCGGTCATGCCCACCATCGCGGTGTCGAGGGTCGTGGCGTCGCGGCACCCGGACTTCTCGCCCGGGGATATCGTCCACGGTCACATGGGCTGGGAGGACTACACCGTCACGGACGGCCAAGATTTCACCCCCACCTACCGGGTGCCGGACGGCGTTCCACCGAACTGGGCCATCGGCGCGCTCGGGCTCACGGGCCTTGTCGCGTACTTCGGGGTCCACGAGGTCGCCCGTCCCCAGCGGGGAGAGACCTTCGTGATCAGCGGAGCCGCGGGCGGCGTCGGCAGCATCGCGACCCAGCTCGCCAAGCTCGAGGGCCTCCGCGTGGTCGGCATCGCGGGCAGCGCGGCGAAGTGCGACTGGCTCTCTCGGGAGGCGGGAGCGGACGGCGTGATCAACTACCGGAGCGAGGACGTGCCGAAGCGCTTGACCGAGCTCTGCCCGGACGGGATCGACATCTTCTTCGACAACAGTGGCGGGCCGACGCTCGACCTCGCGCTGGAGCGGTTACGCGCCGGGGGCCGAGTGGTCCTGTGCGGGGCGACCTCGCGCTATGCGGTTCGGCCCCAGCCCCCGGGGCCGGTGAACTACCTTGCGCTGGTGATGGTGAACGGGCGCATGGAGGGTCTCCTCGGGCGGGACTACCTCCCCCGGCGGGACGAGGCGTTCGCGGCCCTGCTCCCATTGCTGCGCGCGGGCCGGCTCAAGCCGAAGGAGGACGTTCTCGTGGGGCTCCGGGAGGCCCCGCGGGGACTGGCGCGCCTCTACTCCGGCGACAACGTGGGAAAGCAGCTACTGCGCATGGACGAGCCGGCGGGTCACTGAAACCCGGCCCCGATCGGGTTCGGTCCGCGGGAGGCCGGCGGTCGGTCCGGTCGCCACGGGCTACGGCCCGGTCGTACGGGCGTAGGCGCCGGTCGCGGACGACGTCTGCGCCACCTCGCCGTGGGTCGTCGGGACGCCGCCCGGAGCGCACCGCGTAGCGTTTCGCGCCCTCCTCCCGCGGCTCATATACCACGGGGGTCGATGCCGGTGGCGGTCCCCGATCATGATGGACAGATCTCCCGCGAGCGCTGCCGAGCGTGATGCGAAAACCCTCACCTGGCTCCTCGGCAAGGACCAGCCCGCGGTCCGGTACCACGCCCTCGTGAACCTCCTCGACCGGACGGAGGACGACCCCGAGGTGAAGGACGCGCGGTCGAAGGTCGCCCGGGTCGGCTGGGCGGCGGAACAGCTGCGCACCCAACGGGCGAAGGGTTTCTGGGAGGCGCGGGAGCCGCGGAACGTCGCGGAGTACGTGGACTTCCTCTACTTCCCGCCGTACCTCTCCACGAACTGGAGGGCCCTGGTGCTCGCGGACCTGGGGCTGGATTCGTCCCATCCGAAGGTCCGGAAGATCGCGGAGCTCCTCTTCGAATACAAGCTGCGCCTCAGTTCGCCGTTCAACTTCTACCACGAGGAGGTCTGCATCTCCGCGAACACGGCACGGATGCTCATTCGGTTCGGCTACGGGGAGGATCCCCGGGTCCGGCGGCTCTTGGACTGGCTCATCGAGGACCAGCGGGAGGACGGCGGATGGAACTGCTCCCAGGGCACGCCCGGGACGTTGGACGCCTGGGAGGCCCTCGCGGCGTTCGCCGCCCTGCCGAAGGCGAAGCGCTCCCCCCCGATGGACCGTGCGATCGAGAAGGGGGCGGAGTTCTACCTCGAGAGGAAGCTCCTCGAAGAAGGCGCGAAGTACCCGCCGTGGTTCCGGCTTCACTACCCGAACCACTACTTCTACGACTTCCTGGTCGGGCTCGATGTCCTCACCCAGCTCGGCTTCGCCGGTGACGCTCGTCTCGGACCGGCGCTCGACCTTCTGCGGGGGAAGCGCCGCCCCGACGGGACCTGGCTCCTGGACAAGGTCCATCCCGACATCGGCACCGGCATCAAGGTCTACTCCAACCCCCGCAAGGTGCGGCCGCTCGAGATCGAGGCGCCGGGCCGACCCAGCAAGTGGATCACGCTGAAGGCGCTGACCGTCCTCAAGCGGGTCGCCGAGGCACAGTAGCCTTTACCCCCGTTCGAAGCCGGTCCTCGTCCCTCCCCCCACGCTCCGAACGCCGCCGCGGGTCGATACGCGGTAGGTCGACCGCCCCTGAGGCGCCCTCGCCGGCGGACCGGCGCTGACGCGACCGGTACCCGCGGCGCGGCACCGAAGGAGAGAGGGCTATGAACGCGGCGACCTCTATGGACCGGCGTGGGCGCGACGGTGCACGGGGAAACCGGGACTGCTCCGCGTCACGGCGGTCACCAGCCCCGCGGGTGGGATCCCCGCTTCTTTCGTCGGCATCCGGAGTGGCTCTTCGTCCCGCTCGCCGCGGTCATGGTCGCGTTCGGCCTCGCACCCTCCCCCCTCCAGTCGGAGTGGGGAGCGAAGTTCCTCACCTATCTGTCCTCGCCCGCCCATCCGGTGATCTTCCCGGTGACGTGGACGGCCAGCTGGGCGTCGTTCGGGGTCATCGCCGTCCTCTCCTGGCGATGGGCCGGCCTCCACCCTCTGCGCGCGGTCTGCCTCGGCGCGGCCATCCCGTTCGGGGCGACCGGAGGGTTCGAGATCGTCTATCAGCTCGTCGGCGACCGGGTCCAGCCCTGGGGGTTCGGCATGTCGGTGATCGCCTGGGTGGCCCTCGTTCTGTGGACGTTGCCTGGCGTGGCCACGGCTCCGTGGTGGAAGGTCGGCCGCCCGTTCTGGGCACTGCTCGCGATGGAGGCGATCGGTTTCGGTGCCTGGGCCGCCATCGGCTATCCCCAGGTGACGTGGGGGAGCCCCGCCGAGCAACCCCTCGCCTATGGGTTCAACATCCTGCTCAAGGTGGGCGCCTTCCTGCTGGTCGCCGTCCCGACCTACGAGGGGGTGCGGGAGGTGCGGGCGGAACGGACCCCCCCGACGCGGCCCCGGGCCGACCTGCCACCGTCGGACGAAACGGAGGTCCGGCCCGGGCTCTTCGTGCGGCCCGAGCCCACCGGCCCAGCGGACACCGGCGGCGGGGCCCCGCGACCGCCGGGGTCGCGGGTCACCCCCGCTCTCCCGCCCGAGACGCACCCCCCCGGCACGGTCCGGTACGGCGGCGCCGGCCCTCCGTGATGGCCGCTCCCCCGCGGTTCGCCGATCGTTCAGCGGCCCGCAGTTCCTGCGGGCGCGACCCGACCGGCGCGCGTGAATCGGCGTTCACAGACGGGCTTCCTGGCGCCGGCCCGCTACAACGTCCATGTCAGCCGTGGCATTTGGAACCCGAAGGGGGTACCTCGGGTTCGGCGGATGGGCGAGGGTAACGGGGTTCGTCCTGGGCGTCGTCGGCATCGTGGTGGGCGCCTTGGTCCTGGCCGACGGGATCCTGGAGTACGCGACCGTGAGCGGCATGCCGAGCTACCTCAATGTCGCGACCGACCTCTTCGGCAACCGGGTCTGGTGGACCGACGTGGCGATCGGCGCCGTCCTTGTGGGCGTCGGCGCGGTGCTCGGGTTCGTGAGCCGCTACGTTCGGTGGTAGACGCCCGGTAGAGCGCTTCGAACCGGCCCGAACCGTACCGCGCACCGGAAAGACCGCCTCGGATGGGGCGGGATCCCCGGCGGTATGCCGGCGCGCGTGGGTCCTGTGGATGACATTCGTATCGAGCGGCGCGCACCGTGGGGGATGGCCGCACGCAGCGCGCGGGATGACCGCCGTCGAACCGCGGGTCCCGCCGGGGAGCGGATACGGTCGCTGACCCCGGGCCGTGCTCCCGGCTATCCCGGGGTCGAGGGCTCAGGGGTCACCGTTCTCACGTCATGTGCCGTGCCGATCCGGTCCCGGTCCGGGGGTGAACGCGCCGCAAAGGGAGCCGGTGGGATCGTCGACCCTCCGTCGGTTCCGTCCGGGCGGGGAGCCGGCAGGGACGGGATGGTGCGCGCGAGAGGGTCCTCTGCCGGCCGGGCCGTGCTCCAGAGCAACGGACGCACGGCGAGCCGGGGGCGCCACGCGAAGCCCAGCGCGAACGCGGAGAGCAGCGCGTGCTGGAACACCCAGTGGAAGACCAGCGCGGCGGTAAGGCCCCCCGGCCCGGCGCCGGCCAGCAGCTCGTTACCGAGCCCCCCCAGCCCCTGCGCGACGAGCCCGGGCGGCACGCCGATGCCCCAGGTGAGCGCGGCGAGCGCGAGCCCCGTCCGAGCGACCCGTCCCCCCAGCCCGTGAGCCCCGCGTCCCGCAAGGGAGGCGAGCGCGTCCGGGAAGAGGGCGGCGGCCACCGCGAGCACGGCCAGCAGCTGGTGCTCGAACACCCAATGGTACCAGAGCGTCGCCGGGGCGGTTGAGATGTCCGTGGTGCCCCACTCGACGAACATCGCGAGCGACCACGTGACCCCGGCGATCAGCAGGCCCAGGCGCAGGGCGATGCTCGCGATCGAGCGAACCGTGATCGGGGCCGGGACGAAGGCCCCCTCGCGAGACCGGCGGATCGCGCGCTCCTGGGCGAGCAGGGCGACATAGACGATCGCCAGCTGGAAGAGCGGCAGGAACCAGTCGAGGTTCAGCAGGCGCGCGGCGCTCGTCCCGCTGACGGCGGCCACGACGGCGAGGCTGCCCGTTGCCGTGCAGCTCGTGCAGCAGCAGGCGCCGAGGGTCGCCAGGGAGACCACACCGGGGCCGGCACCGGCCGCCACCCCCCCGACCGCGCCGGCGGTGGCGCGCTGCCGCCGGGCGGCGAGCGAGCGGCGCAGCAGCCCGACGGAGGCGGTGGTGCCGAGGCCTGCCGCCCCGGCGACGCCGATCATCGCCAGGGTCGGGAACCACGGAAGCTGGACGATCCCCCAGGGCTGGATCAGGAGCAGCTCGGGGTAGAACCACCCCGCGTTCGACCCCCACCCGATGACCTCGACGGTGTAGGTCCCCTGCGTCGGGAAGACGGTAAGCATCCCGCCGACCCAGAGCGCGATCAGACCGACCAGCACCGCGACCCCCGCGGCGAGCAGCCACTGGCGCCGGGAGCGCACGCTCGCCCGCGTCTCCTACAGGGTCAGCCAGCCGGGAAGGCGGCGCTCTCGCGACGGGGCTCCGGCGTGGGGCCCGGCCGTCATCCCTGCTCCGGCTCGGGCCGCCCCGTCCCCGGGATCGTGCGTCGAGGGGCGGCGGCCCGGGCAGGCTGTCGTGCGCCGCGGGCCGACGGGACGGCGGCGGTCAGGAGATTGCCGACGAACAGCGCGAGGTACGGAACCAGCACGCCGAGGGCCGAGAGGAGCGGATACTCGTTGAAGAGCACGGGAAGGAGCGCCGCCGCAAGCCCGACCGTCGCGCCGAAGACGATCATCACCCGGCGGGAGGTGGGCGCGGTCCTCGGCTCGGTGACCATGAACAGACCGAAGAAGAACGTCTCCGCCGTCAGCAAGGCGACCTGGATCGACAATGTCAGCGCGCTCGGCCCGCCGAGCATCTCCGCGATCACCGCGGTCGCGCCCAAGTTGAACGCGAAGTACGGGACCCAGAGCCGCCAGGTGTGAAGGGCCCTCGACCAGAGGACGAGGCCGAGCGCCGCGACGAGCGCCGTGTCGGTCAGCGTCGAGCCGAGGTGCCAGGGCTGCGGCATCGCGAAGAGCGTCGCGGCCATCAGCACGCCGGCCGCGGCCGGGTTGAAGATCGGGTGGCTCGAGACCCGGGCGACATGGCGCAGTCCCACCGTGACCACGGCCACGGAGACAAGGGCGAGCGTGATCGTCGTCGGCCAGAGGATGATCGACAGGAACAGCCCGTTCGCGACGGCGGCATCGGGGAAACGCAGCCGCGGGAATCGGACGAACTGGAAGGCGAGGTCCACGGCCGCGGCGATGAGCGGGAGTAGCAGCAAGGGTTCGGCGACGGCCCGGCTCAGGAAGCCCTGGCCGTTCCAGACGAGGACGAGCAGGAAGATCCAGACGAGGCGTACCGGCGGGAGGTAGCGCTTCCAGAGGACGACGAGCGGGAACTTCCTCCAGCCGCCGGACCGCCGGGGCGGCGGATCCCGTCGGGCCGGTGCGGCCGGGGCCGGTGTCGCCGTCGCCGGAGGGGCACGTGCAGCGGCGGTCGGCCGCGACCCCGCCTCGGTTGCCGCACCCCCCTCGCTGGGCGAGGGAGCGGGCGACGAAGTGCGGGGAGGTGGGGGCGGGGGCGGCGGCGGGGGAGGAGGGAGGAGGGCCAGCGTCGGCGGAGACCAGGCCCCGGCCGGGATCACGGGGCGGAGGACCGGAGCGGCCGGAGGGCTTGCCGCGGGTCGGGGCGGCCACGGTGGCGGCGTAGGGTGGGTCTCCGCGGCCCGATCGCTCGCCGCATCCCGGGCGTCCATCCCCACGGCCCCCGCTCCCGCGGGCACGTCGGAGGGGGGAGCTACGCTCGCGGGGGGAGCCGGCCCCGCAGCCTGCCGTGACGGCGGCGCCGGGACCTCGGTGAGCGGTCCCGACGGGCGCAGAGGAGGAAGCCCGCTCGGGGCGCGCGGCGGAAGGTCGATCCATCCGCACGCGGGACAGATCCCGCCCGGCGACATGGAATGGCCGCAGGTTCGACAGTGGATCGACGGGCGCTCCGAGTTCATCCGGAGACCTCCGGGGTCGGAGGGACCCCCGCCGACGTCGTCACCCGACGAAGGAGCACCAGGGCGATGGCGAAGCTCAGGAGGTAGACGAGACCGGTGAAGCCGATCCACGGCACGAGCGGGCCGGTCGAGAATCCCCCCGCGACAACCCCCGGCGCGACCAGGCCGACCAGACCGAGGTAGATCGGCGTGCAGGAGGCGCAGCCCGTGACGAACCCGAGCGGGGACCAGACCGCCACCGAGGCCAGGCGGGAAAGGCGGCTCCGGGGGACGGCGGGGACCGGGTCGACCGCGCAGCGAGCGGCCCGGCTGAGCGCGGTCAGGCGGACGATCGCGGCCCCCAGGACCGACAGGAGGCCGATGGCGATGATCTCCTCGGGGACGAGCGTGCCGTAGAAGTGGAGGGCGGGAAGGTAGACGGTGAGGCTCGGCCACGCGCCGAACGGCGTGTAGACCGTGGAGACGCCGAGCCCGGGGGTGTACCCCGGCGCGCTCGTCGGCACCCCCAGCTGGAAGCTGTTCGTGGCGAACAGGGAAACGACGAGAGCGCCCGCCCAGAGTCCGTGGAACGCCCAGCGGTCCCGCGGCCGCGGCGGATACGCCGCGAGGTGCCGCCGCAGCGGCCAGAGGACGAGGCCCACGAGGCCGGCCACGAAGGCGACGAACAGGCCGACCCCGATCTCGGACCAGGTCCCCGCGTAGTTGGTGATCCCGAGGAACAGGGGGGCGAGCCAGTACTCCGCGAGCACCAGGAAGAGGAAAGCGAGGATGCGACCGGCGCGCGGACCCGGGACGGCGGGGAGAGCGGCCGGCGTCTCGGGCCGGTCCGTCGGCGGATCGTCAGGCGGGGAGTCGACGGGCCCCGCCATGACTACGACACGACCTCAGGACTCCGGGATCGCGTGGGGGCGCGGCCCGCGTTCGGGCTCTTCGGGGCACCGGCCGCCTTCGGCGCGGTCCCCCGTCGGCGGCGGCGATAGAGCAGCCCGAGCCCCGAGACGGCCACGAGTCCCATGAGGATCAGCGCCGCCCGGTTCGGGTCGGTGACCCCCGTCAGGGTCCAGGGGGCCGGCCCGCCGGGGGGGAGCGGGCCCGTGGGGCCGGTGGTGCCCGCGCTCGACAGGTTGACCAGGACGTAACCGACGGCCTGCATGCCGAGGGAATCGTTGGTCTCCACCGTGACCCGGTACGTTCCGTAGGCCGCGTAGCTGTGGTTCGTCGGACCCGAGGCCCGGGTGCTCGCGTTGTCCCCGAAGTTCCAGAGCGGGCTCGCCGCGTAGCGTCCGTCGCCCCCGGTGACGTTGAGCGTGAACGAGACGTTGGCCGGCAGCGCCATCACGGCCGGCAGGAGCACGTGGATCGTCGCGATCAGGATCGGGTCGACGTGGGCCACGACGGACGCCGAAACGCTGGCCCCGCCCGAGTCCGTGGTCGACGCGGTGATCGTGACCGACCCGGTCGTGTTCGCCGGGTACGTGTGGTTCACCAGGGTGCCCACGGAGCTCGTCCCATCGCCCCAGTCCCACTGGACCGGCGCGAAGGCGCCCGTCCCGCCGAGGATGGTCGGGGCCGCGGTGAGCGACAGGGGAGCGTCACCGACGGTGGAGTTGAGGGTCAGGTTCATCCCCAGTCCGACCACGTTCACGACCGTGCTGTTCACGCCGCTGTTGCCGCCGGAGTCCGTGGCGGTCGCGCGGATCGTGTAGGCGCCGACCGTCGCGTACTGGTGGGAGACGACCTGGCCGGTGGCGGTGGCCCCGTCCCCGAAGGTCCACTGGACCGTCACGCCGGTTCCCGTGCCCCCCTCGACGGAGACCGAGGCGTTCACCGAGAGCGGGGCTCCGCCGTCGGACGGGCTCGCCAGCGGGAACAGGGTCAGGGTCGAGGTGGACGGGACGGGAGCGGCCCCGGCCGCGGGGGCCGAATCGTTGCCCCCGCCCCCGTTGTCGCCGCCCCCGGAGAAGTTCGCCACGGTCACGGGGACCGTGAGCGAGGCGTGTCCTACCGCGCCCGCGCTGTCGGTCACGAAGAGGCTCGCCACGTACGAACCGGTCAGGTTGTACTGGTGGTTGATCGACGGGACCGCAGCCGAGGTGCCGTCGCCGAACATCCAGAGGTACGTGTACGGGGCCGTCCCTCCGCCCGGGGTCGCGTTGAACTGGACCTGGATCGGCGCGCTGCCGTTGGGCGGGTTCGCCGTCGCGGTCACGGGGAACGTCCCCGTGGGGGGCCGCACGGTCACGGCCGCGACACCCCGTGCGCTCGCTCCCGCGGAGTCGACCACGGTCACGGTCACGGCGTACACTCCCGGCGCGGAGTAGAGGTGGCTCGTGAGGTTCGGCCCGTTCCCGCTGGCCCCGTCGCCGTAGTTCCAGAGGAAGGCGTACGGCGGCACGCCGCCGTGGGCGAGCGCGCCCAGCTGGACCGTGAACGGAGCGACGCCGGCCGCCGGCGTGGCGAGCGCCTCGGCCGAGAGGGAGGCGGTGGAGTTCACGATGATCGTCACGGTCGCCGTCGCGACCATCCCCTTGGAGTCGGTGACGGTGAACGCGGCCCCGTACTCGCCGCCGAGCGTGTAGGTGTGCTGGGCCGAGAGCCCCGAGGCGGTCGGGCTGCCGTCCCCGAAGTTCCAGCTCTCCGTGTACGGCGGCGTGCCCGCCCCGGCCGTCCCGTTGAAGGCGACGGCGAGCGGCGCCGGGCCGGAGGTGATGTTCGCGCTGGCCGTCGCCGTGGGCGACGGGATCGGCGGGATGATGTTGAGGTTCCAGCGCTGCTGGCCGCTGTGGCCGGGCCCGCACTGGATCGTGCACCAGATGTGCTGGTTGTGGTACTCCGAGGTCGGGGCGATGAACGACCCCTGGCTCCACTGGCCGACCGGGGCGGCGAGCGACAGGAGCTGCTGGCCCGTGGCGTTGATCTCCACGCCCAGCCCGTGGTAGGCCGTGCCGCCGATGGCGACGTTGGCCGGCAGGCTCGTCGCGTTGATGTGGACCGTCCAGCCCTCGAAGACGTTCCAGCTGTTCGTCTCGTTGGCCCCGGACTGGGAGTTGACGATGTAGAAGCCCCAGTCGCTCATCGTCACCGTGAACCACTGGGTGCCGCTGGTGGCGGGCACCATGGCCGGTCCGAAGATCCCTCCCGGGCAGTCGACGGCACCGGGAAGGCCGCAACGTACGCTCGAGGGCGGGAGGGTGCCGTACGCCGAGAAGGCGAGCATGGCGACGAGGCTCGCCATCACGCCGAGGCGCAGGCGGCGCGCCCAGCGGCCGGCGCGCCGCGAGCGGGACTCTATCGTGGACCCCATCGCCGGCAGCAGGAGGGGGGTGCTTACTCCTCGTTTTTGGTGCGCGCTCCGCAATGATTGGTGCGGAGCCCGAAGCAAGTGCCATATACCGCCCCGAGGGCTCCCCAGACGTGGACGCGGTCGCTGAGCTGCTGTCGGCCGTCCTGGCCGGGCTCAGCGCGATCCTCTTCGGGATCGCGACGGCCGCCGCGATCCGCTACCGTGACCTGCGTCTCGCGATGGTCGGTGGGGCCCTCGGTTTGTTCGTGGTCATCGGCGCGCTCTCGCTCCTGCACGAGCTGTCGCCCAAGTACGGTGCCCCGTTCCAGATCGACCCGGTCCCCCTCGGACTGGCCGTCGCCGCCGTAGCGCTGCTCTACGTGGCGCTCGTGCGGCGTCCGGCCGGGCCGCCGTCGCGCTAGCATGGACGACCTCCTCCGCCAGCCGACGCGTCGGCGCATCTACGAGGTCGTCGAGCACCACCCCGGCGCGAGCGCCCGGGACATCCAGCGGATGGCCGGTCTCGCCTGGGGGGAGACGGCCTATCACCTCGACCAGCTGACCCGCTCGGGAGCGCTCCGGCGGGAACGCGGGGGCCGCCGGGACTACTACTTCCGACCCGACATGACCTGGGAGGACCGCCGCCTCGTCCGCGCGCTGCGGAGCGAGACCCAGCGCCGCCTCCTCCTCGCCCTTCAGGAACGGTCGGGGCAGACCCTGGCCCAGCTCACCGAGGCGTGCGACCTCAGCCTGTCGACGACCGCCTTCCATCTCCGCGGCCTCGTCAGTGCGGGTCTCGTCGACGGGTACCGGGAGGGGAACGCCCGGAGCTATCGTCTGGTGCGGCCCGAACGGTTCGTCGAGCTGCTCCGGGCCTACCGCGAATCGTTCCAGGACCGCCTCGTCGACCGCTTCGTGGAGACCTGGAGCTCGCTGATCCGATGAGGAGGACCCGACGCCCGACGGCGGGCCCGGGTGCGGCCCACGCACCAACGGCTACGGGGTTTGCGCCAAAACCGATGAACCCTCGGCCGACATCGACCGGTCAGCCAATGTCGCCCCGGGGCTCCGGGTGGACCCCTGCCCGAATCGCCGTTGTCGTCGCGGTCGCCGTGCTGCTCACGGCGGGCCTCGCTCTCCCCGCGCGCGCTCCGTCCGCCGCGGCCCCGGCGGGGGGGCCGTCCTCGGGAGCCGCGGTGGCCGCCGGGACCTCCCCGTGGGTCTGGGACAACGGGCTCATCAGCCTGATCTTCCCCAACCCGGTTCCCTCCTTCACCATCCAGTCCGACCGCAACGCGAGCCTTTCCACCCGCCATGTCCTCACGGGCGTCGCGGAGATCACGCCGACGGACAACGCCACGTCGTTCGCCCCGTTCGACCAGAGCGGGGCCAACTGGCGGTTCGCCTCCGCCGAGGGCGCGAGCTCCACGACGGTCTGGCTGAACGCCACGCTGAAGGTCGTCGGGGCGGTCGGCTCCTGGGAGTCGCCCGACGACGTCGCGGAGCTCGAGGACAGCAGCGGGACCGCCCAGGTCTCCCTTGCCTTCTACCTCAACGCCTCCACGGCCCCCGACCCGGCCGCGGTCCGCTTCACCGTCAACGTCACGCACTGGCCCTGGATCAACACCTCCGACTCGATCGGCTTCGGATTCGTGGACGTTGCGGTGCCGGGGACGAGCATCCGCCCCGGAGCGAGCCCGAACTCGCTCGTCGAGGTGCGCAGCCAGGACCAGGCGACCCTCTCGACCTTGTCGTGGGCCTCCCAGGCCACGGTCTACTACCGGACGGGCGGGAACGGGAACAGCTCCGTCGGTACCTACCGGGCGATCGCGGCGAACGGGACCAACTCCACCATCCACCTCGAGTTCGGCGCCGTAGCGGGCGGGTACACCGACCTGTCGTTCGATCCCTGGATCCGGCTCAACCTCTCCGCCCTCGCGGCGGCCCCCCCGATCCCGGCCTGGCTGTGGACCCCTCAGTCGCTCGGCATCCTCGCGCTCGCCGTCGCCGCCACGGCGGTGTTGGCGATCTTCGCGGCCCGCTCCCGGTCGGGAAACGCACCTCCACCCTGAGCCGGGGGTCCAACCGGCGTCGGAAAGGTCGGCGGCTCGGCGGCCTACGGTGGGAGCATCGGGAGCGGGATCGCGTCCGGTGGGGGAGTGTACGCCCTGGGAGCGGCCCCCGCCGTCCCGTTCCCCCCGGAGTTCGGTGCGGGGCGACGCCCGGTGCCGGCGGGCAGGTCGGGGAGTCCGCGCCGGCGCCGGATCCAGTGGCGGATGTCCGAGATGTAGAGGTTGTCGTAGGGGCACGCCTCGATGCATTCACCCACGCCGCAGCACTTCGAGCTGCGGAACTCCCCGGTGGTACGGAAGTGGCCGGGCATGTCGACGAGACCGATGGGACAGCCCCCCGCGCAGTCGAGGGTCGTGCAGGCACGGCAGACCTCCCGGCTCCGGACCTTGAGCTTGAAGACCCCGACCTTCTGGAACGCCTGGACGATCGTGCCGGTGTAGCAGTAGCCCATCCGGACGCAGTTGTAGTCGCCCACGTACGGGATCGCGACGAACAGGACGTACCAGAGGACCGAGAACGAGAACGCGAAGAAGAACACCGCGGGGTCCGCGCCAAGGATCAAGAGGTTCCAGCGGCCGATCGCGTTAAGGTACGAGGCGCCCGAGACGAAGACGAGCGCCGACATCGTGACGCCGGTCGTGACCGAGTAGAGCCGGCCGAAGCGGCTCGAAAGGTAGCGGCGGGCCACGGGGCTCGACCGGTTGAACGCCTTCGTCGCGTCGATCGTCGTTCCCTGGTACATCAGCGGGGCCGAGCAGAAGACCGAGCAGACGACCCGACGGCCGAAGAGGACGGCGAGGCCGCCGGTGATCGCATAGGTCGCGGCGATCGCGCCGAAGACGGCCGGGGCGACGGGGAACGACCCCAGTCCCATGCTCCAGCCGAGGACCGGGACCCGGGAGGGGTCGGGCGCCCCCGGGTAGATGTCGGAGAAGTAGAGGCTCGGGTAGAAGACGATGAACGCGGCGTAGGAGGCGATCATCGCGCCGAGCCGGATGCGGTTCTCCCGGTGGCGGCTCTCGCGGAGCTTGCGGGCCGCGAGGAACCCCATCTCGAGTCCCATCATCGCGAGGAACCCGGTCGATGCGGTGACCGTGGCAACGAACCAGAACCCGTTCGAGAGGGCGTGGAGGGCGACGGTGCCGGCCGGCCCGCTCAGCGCGAGCGCCGGGAACGCCGCGGGGTACCTTCCGGGATCGAGCTGGACGTCGAGCACGGCCCCCATGNACAGCTCGGCGACGAAGATCGAGGCGAAGAGGCCGAACGTCCAGTTGGGCCGCTCGAGCCAGCTGGCGCCGCCGCCCTGCGCGAGCCGATCGGGCCGAGCGATGGCGGGGAAGAAGATGATCATCTCGAGGACGACGGAGGCGGCGAAAAGGGTCCCGTCGCCCGAGTCGAGCCAACGCAGGAGGCCTCCCATCATGAGGGCGTACACGGCGAGCAGCTCGAGGAGGTAGCCGGAGAGGGCGGGCGGAAGCTCGGGGTGCCGGTAGAGGTGCTCCAGGATGCCGATGACGAGGACGATCATGAGCAGGCTCGACGCCGGGACGCTGAGCCCCACCCAACCCGTCACGGCGAGCGCCGGCGGCGACAGGGCCATGATCGACCCCTGCAGGAGGAGGAGGAACGCGACGGGCCGGGGAAGCCGGTCGCGGAGGAAGATCGTCGAGGCGATCATCTCGGCGGCCATGGTGAGCAGGAACCACGGCGAGTTGACCGCGGCGACGAGGACGGCCCCGAGCCCACCGCCGACGGGCAGCGCGGCCCCCCCGCCGACGAGCGCCGCCGATGAGGAGAAGACCAGTCCCATCAGGAGCTCGTTGACGAGGACGAGACCCACGAGCGCGGCGAGGAACGGGGCGTCGCGGCCGAGCGGTCGGGGGTGGTAGGCGTCCCCTTCCACGGCGCGTCGCCGCGCCTCCCCCGAGAGAAGCGCGAACAACGGGAGGACCGTCGACGCCATCGCTCCCCCGGCGATCCAGAACCCGATGACGAGCGCCGGCGCGGAGGGGCCCGTCGTGTAGTACAGGCCCCCCGCGAGCATTCCGGCCATCATGGCGAGGAGGAACAGCACCGTCGCCGCCCGGGTGCGGCTCCGTGACTCCGCCGTCCAGCGGACGAACGTCGCGGTAAGGTAGGCCATCGCGAGGGCGATCCCCGCGAGGACCACGAGGAGGTACGACGCCATACCCGCGACCCTGTCGCCCGCGGCCTAGCGGTCCGGCTCGCGCCCCGCGAGCCGAGCGGCCCCGACCGCCGACGCCGACGGCGAGGCGGGCTCCTCAGCGGGGAGGACGGCCGCTTCGGCGGCCCGGGCCAGGAGGGCGCGGTGCGCGAGGTACGCGAGGTCGGTCGCCATGACCAGCGTGGACAGAACCCCGAAGACGAGCAGGCCCGCCGGGCCACCGACCGTGAGGTTCCCCCACTCCGCGACGGTCATCGCGAGGAACGCCGCCCCCACGGCGAACAGGACGCGCGTCTCGACGCCGGTGAGGCCGAGCCGGGACTCGAACCGTCGGTAGATCAGGACGAAGGCGAGGCCCATGACGAGCGTCATCAGCAGGGCGCCGAGGAGGGGAGAGGCCGCGATCCAGGGGGCGACGGCGGCCGCCGCGACGAGCGTCGCGAGCCCTTCCCGCTCGGTGCGGGTCAGCGGGACCCAGATCACGAGGGCCGCCATTGCCGCGGCCATCGACCAGTCGAACCACGGAGAGACGAGCGACTGCGCGACCGTCCACTCGGTGAGGACGGGCACGGGGTTGGAGACCGAGAAGAGGAGCCCCATGATCACCTCCGCCCCCGTGGCGGCCGCGGCGATCAGCACCGGCCACCACCAGCCGGTCCCGTCGATCCGGCGGTCCTCGTAGACGATGACCGCGATGACCCAGAGGCCCGGCGGGGCGAACATCATGAAGTTGAGGCCCCAGAGGACGACCGTCGCGGCACTGTAGCTGTCCGGGAAGAAGACGAAGTCGAGGAGGGCGAGGAGGAACGCCGCCGACCCGAGGAGCGCGGACGAGCCGATCACCATGTGGCTCATCGTCGGGGGTCGACCGGTGCGGGGGAGGATCTGATAGAGAAGGTAGACCTCGACGGCGACCATGACGACGGCCACGATGGCGTACGCCTCGAGGGCCGGGGTCACTCCGAGGGGAGGGAGCCACTCCACCGGCCGTTCGACTCCACCGGGTCCCAAATAGACGCCGTACGTGCTCGGGACCGGCCGCGAGCGCCGTCGAAAGGCCGTGGACGTCCCCGGACGGGGGCGACCGCGCCGGCCGGGCTCGGGCGGGCCGAGCGACGGACGTGAACCCGGGGCATGGCCGGCACCGCGTCGACGGGGCCCGAGGGGAGCTACCGGTTACGCTCGGCGGGTCGGGGGCTGCCGGGAGCGACGCGAGGGGAGCGGTCCCTTGGACGCGCGCACGCGGCGGGCCGATACCACGAGGTGAAGGGGGATCTGCTCGATCCATTCCTTCCGGATCCGACGACCGACGAATTCGGACGTGGGCGTGGGCTCGATCAGGTCAAGGATCACCCAGCCGGCCTCCCGCAGGGTTCGCGCGTACCAGCTGAGCGGTCGGTGGTATCCTCGCGTCAGCGCCGTCCGACCCTCGCCGAGTTCCCACGGGTAGCGGTCCTCGTGGAGGGTGCGGTAGCGGGTGACCTTGCGAAAGACCTCCGAGGGCGCCGTGGTGTCGGGCACGGGTTCGACCACGTAGCTCGACCGCGTATCGACATCGAAGCACGGATGGCTGATGCTGAAGACGAAACTCCCCCCCTCGACGACGACGCGGGCGACCGAACGGATGGCCCCCGCCGCGTCCTCGATGTCCATGAGCGACATGTTGGCGAGGGCGGTGTCGAAGCTCGCGTCGGCGAGCCCGTCGAGCCGGGCCGCGTCCCCCTCGAGATAGACCACCCCCAGCGGATCGCGCCCCTCCCGCTCCCGGGCCCGCGCGATCAGCTCCGGGGAAGCGTCGATCCCCGTGACGCGCGCGCCGGCCCGGGCGAGCCGCCGGGCGATGTAGCCGTTCCCGCATCCCACGTCGAGGATCCGTTCCCCCGGTCGGACCTCGCCCAGGGCAGCGAAGAGGCCGGGGTCGATCAGCGTCCGGTGCCAGAGGTCGCCGGTGTCCCCCTGCTGGTCGTCGTACCAGGCGGAAAAACCTTCCAGCGGGGGGCGCGGCTCCATCGTCAGAGACTCAGCCGGTGGGAACGCCCGCGAGCGCCAGGATGTCCGAATGCGAGCGGGCGAGCGTCTCCGCGCGGAGAGAGCGGGTGTCCACGAACGCGAGCTCGGTCCAGGCGGGATGCCGCGCGAGCTCGTCGGCCCTCGCCCGGGCGGTGTAGACGAACTCGAGGTCCCAGTGTCGACGGGGCGGCGTGGCTCCGGGAGGGCCGTACACCTCTGACCCCACGATCGGTCCCTCGAGAGCGCGCGGAGCCAGGCCGGTGAGCTCGGCGAGGACGCGGGCGGCGGCCTCGTCCGGTCCCTCCCCGAACCGGAGGTGGCAGGAGGGGAGCATCCAGTGCTCCTTCCAGCGGGCGACCCGCTCGGCGTCGAGCGCCCCGAGATGGTCCCACGGCGCCGAGGGGTCGGGCTTTCCGAGGAGGACCCAGCCCGGGCGGTCCTCGGAGCGGATCACGAGGAAGGCGGACAGACAAAAGCCGTCCTCGGGCACGGCACGGATCCCCACCGCGGTCGCCGATGGCGAGAATCGGCAGAATCGGCGGTCCGTCGTCACGCCGGCAGGGGAGGCGAACGGACAGATAACGGCTGACCGACGCGGCCCGAGCCGTTACATCGGCGGAGGCCGAGGCCCGGCCCGGCGCTCGAGGACCGCGAAGTAAACGGCGGCCCCGCGCCCGCCCTTCGGACCGCGAAAGCCGGCCCCGTACCGGGTCTCCCGGAACAGGAACTCCTCCTCGAGGGCCGCCGTGGCCTCCTCGAGGGAGGGGCGATGAGGAGGTCCCGGTGTGCCCGCGTACTCCCGGGCGAAAAACGAGAGGACGAAGCGCGCCCCGGGCTTCAGGACTCGGGCCAGTTCCTTCGCGAAGGCCCGACGGAGGGAGATCGGCAGGGTGTGGAAGCAGCCGATGTCCAACGCGCCGCCGAACTCGCCGTCCGGGTAGGGCAGCCGGAGTACGTCACCGACCTGGAAGTCCACCGTCCGGCGGGCGGCGATCGCCCGCGCGCGGGCGGCTTGGATCGCTCCTTCCGCGATATCGATGCCGGAGACGCGGAACCCCCGGCGGGCGAGGTAGAGGGAGTTCGATCCGGCGCCGCAACCGACGTCCAGGATGCGGGCGCCCTTCCGCCACCGCCCGCTTCGAACGGTCTCCACGATCCAATCCGATGGGCGGGGCGAGAACCAGGGGAGTTTCCGGTAGTGTGTCGCCCGGTAGGTCTCGTTCCATTGACGCCGGTGCGCCTCCGGGAAGGCCGGTCCGGACGAGGCGCGCCCCGTAGAACCCTTCGCGGTGCGCTCGCCCACGGAGGCCGCAGGCGTTGCCTAATTTTGACTTCTCCCCAGGGAGAGCGGAGCCGGCGGGCCGCGCGGACCGGGATCCGCTCGATTCACGGCTAAGGAGCGTTCGATCCGACCCGGTCGCGAGCTCCCGCGCGATCGCGCGGCGGCGCCCGGACCTCGCGCCGGGAGTCCACCCGCCTTGCGGGGGGGCGTTCTTCCGGGCCCCGCCGACCCGCGGCCCGCCCGCTGTTCCGGCCCCGGCATCCGCGAGTTTGCACCGTTCCCTTGAATCGGCCCTATTATTAGACGGGAGAAACGGTCGATGGGCATGCAGTCGGCTCCGCCGAACGTACCGAGCCCCCCTCCGCCGATCGGACCCCCACCCGGAACCTCCGCGGGAGGCGCGGGGGGATCCTCGCTCGCCCGACTCCTGTCGCTGGTGGCGATCGCGATATCGGTCATCGCGATCATCCTCACGCTCGTCATCCCCGGGCCCGCGGGCCTGACGGGGGCCACGGGAGCCGCCGGACCGACCGGAGCCGCCGGTCCCCAGGGCCCGGCCGGAGCGACCGGAAGCCGCGGCCCCGCGGGGGCGAACGGTAGCGCCGGGCCGGCCGGCCCCGCCGGGAACGGCACCATCATGGCCTCGTCGTCCACCGGCGCGACCACTTTCATCGGCACGGGCTGCACGCCCTACGTCGGCGGCGTCGTAACCATCACGGTCCCCGCCAACGGCACGATCGTGGTCCAGGCCCAGATCTGGGTCCAGTTCACCCACACCCTCGGTACCGAGAACCTCGCCTTCCTGACCGTTTCGAACGCGAACAACACCTGCACCAACTACACCAGCCTATGGCCCGTGATGGTGGGGGCGAACGAAGCGAACGCTACCTACAACCTGGGCGGCTTCCCGATGCAGGAGTTCTCCGTTCCCGCCGGGACGTATTCGTTCTACATCGTCGGGGACATGTCCGCGGGCGCCACGGACAGCGCGTACTTCTGGTACGCCAACATGGTGGCGGTCTACTACCCGGCGTAGGTCGGACGCGCCTCCGGGGCCAACCTCTTCCTCCCCCTTCTTCGGCGTCGGGTTCTCGCCACCCGCGACCGGATCCCGCCCGGCCGCCGGAAGGGTCATCCCTTCGAACGGCTCCGTCCCCCGAGGGGTCCGTGGAGGTCCCGTTCCGGTTCGTCGGCCACATGACGGAGGTGCCGGTGCGCCTCCTCGACGGGGAGGTAACCCCGTTCCTCCTCGATACGGGCATCGGCATCGAGCTCGTCACGCCCGACCTCGCCCGACGCTGCGGGGCGCGGCCACGGTCGGAGGAGTTCACGGGCCACCGGATGTCGGGCCAGGAGATCCGGGGACGCCTCGTCACCGTGCCCCGGCTAGAGTTCGGGAGTATGGTCTGCTCCGACGTCGACGCGGGTCTCCTCGAGATGGCCCTCCCCTCCGCGTTCGACCACATTGGAGGCTTCCTGTCGCTGCGGCCGTTCCTCTTTACGCCGTTCTCGATCGACTTTCCCCGGGAGGTGGTGGCCGTAGGTCGCGACCGACCGTCGGCGGCGACCGAAGGGACCGCGACCGTTCCCCTCCGCCTCCTTCGCGAGGGTCCGGCCCTGAGCGCGTTCCTGCCGATGGTGCTCCCCTCGGGGACCGTGGTCACGATGGAGGTCGACACCGGCTCGGACGCGCTCATCCTTCATCGCCGGTTCCTGAAGGAGCTCGGCCTGTCCCCGGAGGATCCGCGCGTTCGCCACGTCGAGGGCACCGACGAGACCGGCCACCCCTTCGAGCGGCTCTTCGCCCCGGTCCCGGGGGCGGTCCGCGTCCGTAACGCGCCCCAGATCTTCCAGGAAGCGCCGGTGGCGATGTTCCAGGAGATCATCTATGACGGCCTCGTGGGGACCGACTTCCTCCGCCGCTACGCGGTGGGCTTCGACCTCCGGGTGCCGTCGATCACCTTCTCGCCGCCGGCCGCGCCGCCGTCTCGACCGTAGCCCGGCCCCGCTACGAACCGCGGCGGTCGCCCCCGACGCGGCCGTCACGGGTGGGGCCTGCCGCCGGAGGTCACGCGCGGCCCATTACCAAACTTAGTAACGCTTATGCCGTCCGACGGCCTTCCGGACCTAGCGGGGCGCGGATGTTCAGCAGGGCCGAGCGGCAGTACCTCGGGATCCTCGCGCGAAGCCACCGGGACGGCACGGACCCGGACGTGGCCCTGACCGCGCTCTTTCCGAACCCGGTCTACCGGCGCAAGCTCCTCTGGGGGATCCGGCGAAAGGCGCAGCGCACCGCGGCCGACCTCTCGCTGTACGCGGTCGCGGCCCGCGCCGAGGTGAGGGTGCTTCCACGGGCCCCGGCGCCCGAAGCACCCGCGATCCCCCTCGCGGAGGACCCCCTCGTGACGTTCCTGCGGTACCTGGCCACGGTCGTCGGACCCCGTCCGGCGCCGACGAAGGGATCCGGGAAGGCGGCCCCGGCGAGGGGCCGGAACAAGGAGGAACGATGATCCTGGTGGGGTATCTGGCGATCGGCATCGCGGTGGTCGTCCTGGCGCTGGTCGTCGGGTTCTACGCGTGGACGTACCGCCGCAACCGCCAGCTCGGGAGTCCGGGCATCGTTTCGCGCTCGCGTCTCACCTGTCCGAAGTGCCACCAGGTCTTCGACTACGACTACATGCCGGGGGCGTCGTTCACCGCGCTGCGCCTGGGTCGCTCCCGGTACATGGCCTGCCCGCTCTGCCAGAAGTGGTCCACGTTCGACCTCAGCGAGGAGCGGCTCGCGAGGCCGTAGGCTTTTGCGCGGCGCCGGACCCCGGCGGCCGCCTCCGCCTCCGGGCGCGCCGTCGCCCCGGCCCCCGGCCGCGGGGCGTCGGGAAGGGAGGCGGTCGGCGACCGTTCCCGGTCGCACGGCTCGCCGCGCGACGTCGTGCGCCACCCGTGTCCAGGAGATCGTCGAGGCGGCTCAGGCCGTCCCGCATCTCGTCCGCGTCGAGGCCGATGTAGTGCGCGGTCATGTCCACGGAGGCGTGCCCGAAGAGGTTCTTGATCTGGACGAGGTCCATCCCCGCCCGCGCGGCCAGCCGCCCGAACGTCCGCCGCAGGTCGTGATGCGATACGCGGACGCCACGGCCCGTGAGCCCGGCGGCCCGGGCCGCGCCGGCAAGAAGGAGGTCGGCGCTGGAGCGCGACATCTCGAAAATGCGAGCCTCCGGCGCCTTCCCACGGACCCACCGCTCAAGGAGAGGGGCAACCCGCGGGTGGAGGGGGATACGTCGCCACTTCCCGCCGTTCCGTCCCTTGCCGAGCACTCGGAGGGTCGACTCCGGAAGGAAGACGTCCTTCACGCGCAGGCGGAGGACCTCGACGCGCCGAAGTCCGTTGAGCCCCTCGAGTGCGACCAGGATGCGGGCCCGCCCCGTCGCATGGGCGAGGAGCGCGAGGAGGTCCTCCCGGCTGAGCCAGCGTCGGTGGCTCGGCTCGCCGGACGGGAGGCGCCAGGCGCCGGCCTCCGCGGCGAGCGGATTCCCCGCCCAGCGCAGGAACTGCCGAAGCGCGGCGAAGTGGATCGCGAATGTAGGCTTCTCCCACCTCATGCGCTCCCGCAGCCCCTCGAGGTACGCGACCGGCAGGTCGCCCGGAACCGTCAGCGCAGTGTCGGGGGCGGCCACGGCCGACAGGCGGGGGACCCTGCCGAGCTCCCAGCTCATGCGCCGGAGCCATAGCTCGCCGACCGTCCTCGCGGCCCGCCGGGACTGAACGAACCGGCTGACCTCGTCGGTCCACTTTCGCCGTGCTAGGGCCACGGAGGCCTTCGGTCCGGCGGGTACCGGTCCGGACGTCGCGTACTCGTCCAGGGTACGGATCCCCTCCGGGCTCGGCGCGGACCGGCCTGACGGGCCGCCGCTCCGAGCCTTCCGGCCGCGCCGCGGGTCGCCACGTACCGTCGTCCCCGCGGGCGCCGGCGCCACGGCGCCGGGCTGTCCGCCGGGGGGAAAGCCTCCGCCGCCGACGCCGAACGGTGGACGATGACCGGCCGCCCGCGGCGTACCGGCGATCCCGCTACCGGCGGAGAGCCGGCGCGCGAGGAGTGGACCTCAGTCCGGAACCGGCCCGAAGAACTCCAGCCAGTTGCCGTCGGGATCGCGCGTGTACACGATGTTCTCGTGGGCCTCGCGGATCCGCGCGACGATGGGCAGCCGGCGACGGCGCAGCTCCGACTCCCAGCCCTCGACGTCGGAGACGCGGAATCCGAAGTGGTCGAACTCGGTGCCTCGACGCGGCGGCTCGTAGAACCGGTTGCCCCGCGGGTAGTAGTTCAGCTCGACCTCCTGCGTTGCCCCGGGGAAGATGAGATGAACCCACCGACCCCCGTGGCCCATCGTGCCCCGGGCGGTGATGCGGAAGCCCATCCGTCGATAGAACGCGAGCGACCGGGTGAGGTTGCGGACGCGGATACCGGCGTAGACGTACTCGACCTGGATGGGTGGCATGGCCCCTCAACGCGGCGGTCGGCATAAACCCCCGCCGGGGCCGGCGCGGAAGACCTCCGCCGACGCGCCCCCCGATCGGCGGCCGTCGCGGCCGCGGAGGTTCCCGCGCACAGGGCGCGCACCCCCCCGGCCGGGCGGGATGTCCACCGCCCGGGCAGACCTAAGACCCCGCTCGTCTAGCCCTCGCCCGGGATGTCCGCTCCCCCGGGTCCCGACGTCATCCCCCTCGCGAGCGGGCCGGCCACCCCGGTGATCGTCGCGAACGACCTGCGCTACACCTACGACCGGCGCCACTACGCGCTCGACGGAGTGAGCTTCCGCGTCCACCGTGGGGAGGTCTTCGGACTTCTCGGCCGGAACGGTGCGGGCAAGTCCACCCTCATCAAGGCGATGACGACCCTGATCCGCCCGACGTCGGGGACCCTCACGGTCCTCGGGTTCGACCCCGCGCGCGACGGGGCACGGATCCGCGAACGCATCGGGGTGGTACAGCAGGGCGAGTCGTTCGACTTCACCACGGTCCAGGGCAACCTCGACATCTATGGCGTCCTCTGGGGCCTGCCCAAACCGGAGCGGGTCCGCCGCCGGGAGTTGCTCCTCGAACGGTTCGGCCTCGGCGAGGTCCGGCGGAAGAGGGCGTTCGACCTCTCCGGTGGCCAGAAGCGACGCGTCCAGGTGGCCCGGGAGTTCATGCACGACATGGACGTCCTCTTCCTCGACGAGCCGACGGTCGGTCTGGACGTCATCATGCGTCGGACCCTCCTCGACTCGGTCCGGGACGAGGTGCGGCGAGGCCTCACCGTGGTCTTCACGACCCACAATCTCGAGGAGGCCGACTACCTCTGCGACCGGGTCGCCGTGATCGACGAGGGGAAGATCCTCATGCAGGACACCCTCGAGAACCTCAAGCGCCTCTACGGGGGGAAGAAGACCGTCGACCTCACCGTGGCTGGCGCCGATCCGGCCGCCTTCTACCGCCGCCTGGGCGAGCGGCTGGGTCCGCGGGTGTCCCTCACCGCGCAGGGCACGACCGCGGTACTGCTCACCGACGACACCAAGACGGCGCTCTCCGAGATCGCCGAGCTCGCGCGCAGCCTAGGCGTCCAGCTCGAGTGGCTCAACGTCCGAACGAACACGCTGGAGGACGTCTTCCTCCGGTCCGTCGGGCACCGGGAGGACCGCGGGTGAAGGTCCCGAACATCCTCCGGCTCGTCTACCGGAACATCCTCGTCAACGTCGACCCGGGCAGCATGATGATCCTCGTGGGGCTCCCGGGGCTCTACCTGATCTTCTTCGGCTACGGGTTCCAGGCGCTCGGCTCGGGCGGGACCGGCGGGGCGAGCTACCTCGCGTATCTCACCCCCGGGATCATGGCGTTCCAGTCCGTCATGGCCGGCACCACGGGGGGCAGCATGCTCTGGGCCGACCGGAGGTGGGGGATGCTCTCCCAGCTGCTCATGGGCCCGTACACCCGGCTACAGTATCTGCTGGGCATCATGCTCACCTCGCTGCTGTTCGGTCTCGTGGGCGCCCTCGTGATGCTCGGGATCGCGATCGCGCTCCTCTCGGTCGTCCCGGTGGGCCTCGGCCCGCTCGCGGTGATGCTCGGCACGATCACCCTCGGGTCGATCTTCTTCGGGGCCCTGATGCTGCTCCTCTCCGCCCTCGTGAAGTCGAACACCGCCTACAACAGCATCCAGATCATGCTCATCTTCGTCGTGAACTTCGCGAGCACGGTCTTCTACCCGCTCAGCCGCGGGCTGCCGCTGCCGCTCCAGGTCCTCTTCCGCATCAACCCGCTCACCTACATCGCCGACGCGGTGCGCGGCGCGTACCTGGGCAACTTCACGGCGACGGACGGCCTCCAGCTCGTCGTCCTCGCGGTCGAGACGGTCGTGGCGCTCTTCCTCGCCACGCGAGCGTATCTCCGCTCGGACGTCTCCTTCGAATGATGCGGTCACGGCCCGCGGGCTTTCGCGGCGACGCGGCTTCAGTTGCCGACCCCCGGCGGGGGTCAATCGGGGAGGAAAAGCGTGGTTCCGTCAGGACCGGAGGAGCGGCTTGCGCGCGATGACGCTCTCGCGGCGTCGGCGACGGACTACCGGCCCGATGGCGTAGCCGTGCTCCGTGAGCCACGCGCGCAGCCGGTCCGTATGGACGAAATCCTCGTAGACCAGGGCACCGCCGGTGCGGAGCACGCGGTCGATCTCCCCGAGGGCGTCCGACACGCGCTCGAAATCGTGATGGTCCGGTCCGGCGTGGTGGAGCGCCTCGAACGCGAGGACCGCGTCGAACGACGCCGGGGGGAACGGGAGGCGCGTCATGTCCGCCTCACGGATCTCGATCGCCGCCGGTGCCCCTTCCGGGTAGCGGCGGGCGAGGGTCCGCCGTGCGGCCGCGACCTGGCGGGGGTCGAGGTCGACCGCCACGCACCGGGCCAACGCGAACCCCTCCGCCATCCGTGCCGCGAGGTCCCCGTTGCCGCAGCCGACCTCCAGGATCTCCGACCCGGGCGGCAGGCGGAGCTGCGCCCGCACCCAGTCGTACCGTCGCCGGCTTCGGCGGCCGGAGGAGAGGTTCACGAAGAACCGGCCCAGGAATCTCATCTCGGCCATGGGGCACGCCGCCGTGAGAGAGGCGGGTCCCGCCTTGAGCATTGGCGCCCGTCGCCGGGCGGTGCCCGGGAACCCTGACCTCGGGGCCGAACGGGGCCGGCCACTACGTGCGCGTACGCCGAAGGGGCCCTAAAGTGGCGACGCCCCGCCTCAGATCTCGGTCACGCACCGGTACAGTGGGCCCGCGACCCCCCAGCTGTCTCCGACGGCCCGACCTACCAGCTCGGCGACGGCGTAGATGTCGTTCCACGCCTTGAGGACGGGGTTGGGACTCCAGAACGTCAGGCCCACCGTAACGATGCGTCGGGGAGGCTGTGCCGCCGGGTCGCGGACCGAGATCCCGTCCATCGTGAAGTACGCCTTGGCCCCCGTCGTGGTCGTCACGACGCCGCGCAGGGTCGGGGTGAAGGCCTCGTCGGGGCGCTGGCGGGCCAGGTTCGTGGCGTGCAGGGTGCCCTGGAGACCCCTCGCGTCGACCTTCCCGGTCAGGATCCCGTAGACCAGACCCCCCTCGGCGAAGGGGATCTCATCGTCGGTTTCGGTGTAGACGAGCTCGATCTGGCCTACCTTCTCCAGCCGCATGGACCGATGCGGGGGAACGGTGCTTCCGGATTAAATAGCTGCCCCGGGCCGCGAGCCGTGCGCGCACGGCCTGGCGGCCCCCGACGCGGAGGCACCCGCGGCCGGGGGAGACCCGGGAAGGGCCGTCGCGGTGGCCGTGGCATGGCCCACGGACTTTAGGCGACGCGGTCGTGCCCTTCCAGTGAGCGACTCGCTCCCCCGTTCCGAGCACTACACCTTCGAAAGGATAGCCGAGGGAGTCACGTTCGGGCAGGCCCGGCGCGAGGGCACCGGCCTGTCGAACACCGCGCTCCTCGACCTCGGGAGCGTGACGCTCGTCTTCGACACCCGCCTCACCCTGCGCTCGGCGCGGGAGATCCGTCGGGTCGCCGTCGCCAGCCCCCCCCACGCCCCGGCGCTGTGCGTCAACAGCCACTGGCACCTTGACCACGTGGGGGGCAACCCGGAGTTCGCTCAGGGGCCGATCTACTCGACCGGCCGCACCCGCGCGATCCTCCTCGAGAAGCGGGCGGAGATCGAAGAGGAGCTCACGCCGGCCCGGCTCAACTCCGACATCCTTCAGCTCGAGGAGCAGGAACGGACCTCCCCGACCCCCGCCGCCCGCGCCGTCCCTGCGAGCGCCCTCGGCCTCAACCGTGCGCTGCTCGCGGAGGCTCGCGAGCGCCGGCTGACGCTGCCCACCCGTACCTTCGACGGATCGCTCGAGCTTCCCGGAGATCGGGACGCCCGCTTGGTGACCTTCGGAAGCGGCCACACCGAGAGCGACGCGATCCTCGTCCTCCCCCGCGAGCACATCGTGTTCGCGGGAGACCGGGTCGTGGCCGGGACGCATCCGAACCTAGCCTCGGGCGATCCCGAGCACTGGATCGAAGTGCTGGACCGCATCTCCGCGCTCCGTCCGGAGCGGATCGTCACCGGTCACGGGCCTCTCGGAACGACCGAGACCCTCGCGACGATGCGCGAGTATCTTCTCACCGTGCTCGCGCTCGCGCGGGAACCGGGCACGCCGGCGATCCCCGACCGCTTCCGACCCTGGACCGAGCCGGACCAGTTCGCGGGGAACATCGCCCGCGCGCGGGAGCGCTACGCTGCCCGCGACGCCGGAGCGGCGCACGGCCCGACCTGTGGCGGACGGCCCCGCTCCCCTGCGCTCCCCCTCCCCCCTCCGCCCGGTGGCGTTAACTCTCGTGCCCGGCTCGCTCCGGCGTGGGCGGGGAACAGCCGTCGGGCCGGGACCGCCGCGCCGCGCCTCGACGCTGTCCGTGGGCGACGGAGGCGGACCCCGGCATGGAACGCTACCACGACCGTGAGTGGGGGGTGCCGACCCACGACGACCGGCGGCACTTCGAGTTCCTGCTTCTCGAAGGGGCGCAGGCCGGGCTGAGCTGGTCGACCGTGCTCCGCAAGCGGGAGGGATACGCCCGCGCGTTCGCCCGGTTCGACCCCGACAAGGTCGCCCGCTTCCCCTCCTCCCGCCTCTCGGCCCTTTGCCGTGACCCCGGGATCGTCCGCAACCGCGCGAAGATCGCGGCGGCAATCGCCAGTGCGCAGGCGTTCCGATCGGTGCAGCGGGAGTTCGGGAGCTTCGATGCCTACGCCTGGTCGTTCATCGGTGGCGTCCCGCGGCAGAACCGCTGGAGGTCGGCGCGCGAGGTTCCCGGCACGACGCCCGAATCCGCCGCCTTCAGCGTCGATCTCCGTCGTCGGGGGTTCCGTTTCGTCGGGCCGACGATCGTCTACGCCTACATGCAGGCGACGGGGATGGTCAACGACCACCTCGTGGATTGCTTCCGTCACCGCGAGGTGGCGCACCGCGAGCCCCGCCGCGCGGCGCGCCCTCCGCTTAGACGCCCCACGACCCGTCGCCCCTCGGCGTGAGCTCCCGGTCCCCGCGCGGCGTTCCCGAACTGGTGCGACGCCGACCAGGGCCTCGCGCTCGCCATGACGCCCGCGCGTACCACCGACGGGCCCCCGTGTGCCGGTCGGAGGCAGAGGTAAAGCGCGAAGGTCGGTGGCGACGGCTGTGCCGAACGACCGGGTCCTCGACTGGCTCCTCGAAGGTGATCAGCCCTCGGTCCGCTACCTTGCGCTGACGCAGCTCCTGGGCCGCAAGCCCTCCGACCCCGAGGTCCGTGCGACGAAAGCGAAGATCCCGACGGCGGGATGGGCGGCCGAGATCCTCGCCCGGCGCGACCCGGGCGGCTGGTGGGGCCGCGACCGGCATCCGATGTGGCCGAAGTACACGGGCACCCACTGGAACCTGCTCGCCCTCTCGGACCTCGGGGCGACACGCGCGATCCCCGCGGTCCGCCGGTCGGCGGAGTACTGGATGCGTAAGTCCCCCCTCGAGGGAGGGGGCGTCGGCGGGATGTCGGGAGTCCACGGACACCACTGCTACACCGGCAACATGCTCCGCGCGCTGATCCGGTTCGGGTACGGGGACGACCCCCGCGTGCGCAAGGGGCTCGACTGGCTCGTGCGGACCGCGCACCCGAAGGGAGGCTGGACGTGCTGGTCGTTCGGGTCGGGCCCGGCCCCGAGCCGGGCCCTGGGCGCGTGGGAGGGGCTGAGCGCGTTCGCGGCGTACCCCCGCGCCCGATGGACGGCGCGCATGAAGGGCTGCGTGGAGCGCGGGGCCGCGTTCTACCTCGAGCGCGAGCTCCACCGCCAGGGGTCGCGCTACGCGCCGTGGTACCGCTTCCACTGGCCGGTCCACTACTACTACGACCTGTTGGTGGGGCTCGACGTCCTGACCGCCCTCGGGTACGGCGACGACCCGAGGCTGGGGTTCGCCCTCGGCCTCGTGCGGAAGAAGCGGCGGTCCGACGGCCGTTGGAACCTGGACGCGAACCAGCCGGACCTTGACGCCCGTGGGAAGCGGTACTATGCCGAACATCCCGCGTCGCGGCCGACGCCGCTCACGTTCGAGCGGGCGGGACGCCCCAGCAAGATGATCACGCTGCGGGCGCTCACGATCCTCTCCCGGGTGGGCTGAGGGCGTCGGCCTTCCGGTCCCGGCGCCCCCACAGCAACCGGCCCACACGCTCCGCGTTGGGGTACGGCGCGCACGCGTCCGCGCTGGCGAAGAAGTAAACGCCGATCGCGAACGCCCGCTCGTAGGTCGCCATCGACACGGCGGCGTGATGCACCCCCGAGGACGGGGACGCGCCCATGCACCCGAGCCCGATCGTTGCGACGCGCGGGCCGCTATGGCCGAGCGGACGCATCCGCATTCGTTGACCTCCCGCCGGGCCCGGAAGAGAGCCCCGGTTCGCGCCGTCGGGATTAGCGCATAGTGACGGTCGGTCGGTGGCGGGGCGCGAGGTCGGCGACGGCCGTGCCGGGGTCTTCGTTGTCGAACGGCCCCACCGGGACACCGGGCCGGACCGCCTCGACCCCGGGGCCGAGGAGCCCGGTATCCCTACCGGCGCGCGGCAGCCCTCCCCATCCGCAGTCCGTAGAGGCCGAGTCCGGTCCGGCCGAACGTCGGGGTCCGGCGGTCCCGGGCCCACCGGCGCTGCGCGTCGCAGCGACCGCCTCCGATCCCGTGGACCACGATCACGACCCCGCGCTCCCGAACGAGGGGATCGAGCCGGGCGAACTCCGTGCGCGCGTCCCGGTCCTCGTGGGGAACGTCGTAGACGAACAGGTCGATGCGGGGAAGCTCCTTGGCGAGAAGGGGGAGCACCACCGCCTTGTCCCCGATGCGAAGGTCCCATCGGGCTCGGAGCCGGTCGGGGACCGCCCCGCCCGAGGTCCGTTCCGCGGGCAGGCTTTAGGAGACGCGAGGCACGGGCGGGCCGGCTACGCTCCGCGGGCGCGCATCCGATGCTGCCCGGTCGGCCCTCGAAGGGATGGGTCAAGGTCTCCATGAGGTCGGTCGCCGACCCGACGGCCCTAAAGGAGTGGGTCCGGCGCTCGCGTGCGTTCACGGCGACCGTGCCCCCCAGGTGACCGGCCGGCCCGCCGGCTCGGCGGCGCTGCCCCGCCCGGCGCCTCCGGCTAGACGAAGGCCGCGAACTGCCCGGCGACGGCGCGGATCGCCCCCTCCCCCAGGTGGAGGAGGGTGGCCAGAGCACGGTAGAACTTCGCGAGGTTGCCGGGACGCTCCCGCTCGGCGAGCGCCGTGGTGAGGGCGCCGGCAGCGATCATCCTCGTGCTCGTCTTCCGGAAGGCGGGGTCGGCGCCCGCGCGTCGGGCCAGCGCGACCGCCCGCTCCTTCAGGCGGGGGAGCTCGCCGTCGGCGAGCTTCTCCTGGAGCAGCTCGCCGATCTCGTAGCCGTCGATCCACGACTGGATGAAGGTCCGCACGTCGACCAGGTTGATGCGCAGCTGGAGCGCGCGCTTGTAGAAGCGGTAGAGGCGGTAGCTCTCCCGCAACGAGCCGGGTTGCGGGCCCGCGGCGAGGATCTCTCTCAGGTCGCGGGGATACTCCTCGAGACGGCATGCGAGGTAGATCGTGGTCGGCACGAGCGACGAGTTGAGCCGGGGCGACAGCTGGACCCGGCGGCCGGGAGGGGCCTGGAGCCGAGCCCCGTGCAGGTCCACGATGCGGTTGTAGATCTCCAGAGCCCGGTTACGGACCCGGTCCGGAAGGCGGAGCAACCTCGACTGTTCGGCGATCCTCCGACGCGCCCACGCGTTGGTGCTCGGTTGCCGGGGACGGGGCGGTGGGGCCGCGGTGGGGGGGCGCGGGGAGGTCGACCGAAGCTCCCGCAGCCGTAGGATCTCCTCGGACGGAACCTCCGCGAGCGCGGTTCCAACGGGGGGGCCGGCGGCGATCGGGGGCGGCGGGCCGGCAACAGCGGGTGCCGGCGGGGGGGCGGGTCGTGGGGATGCGGCGGTCCGCACCCGGAAGTCCGGCGCCGGGGCCGGCAGGCCCCGGCCCGCGCTGGGTCGGGCCCGCGGGACAAGATCACGGGTCGCGCGCCGGACCGGGGCGAGCATCTTTGCGTAGGCAGCGTAGAGCCGATGGGCGGTATCGATCGTCTCCTTCGTCGGGGCGGCGCCGATCCGCAGCACCCGGTTGAGGTCAACGGGGTGGCCCTTGTACTCGCAGGCGAGCGCCAGCGAGATGGGCACCAGGTACCGGTTCGTGTTCGGGAGAAGGTTCCCCGCCACCGCTCGATAGGGGGTCAGGCGGACGACCGCCCGGTTGTAGTACCACAGTGCGACATTGCCCACCTGCCGGGCCGCCTCCGGGGGGAGACCCAGCGATGGGGCCCTCGCGAGGATCGCCCGTCTCGCCCAGGCGTTCGTCGCCGGGTCCGGGCGCGGGGCCCCGCGGGGCCGGGGGCTCAGGGCCGTCAACGGGGTCGCGGTTCCCGGCCGTGAGGGGGAACTGTCCGCTTCGCTCACCCGGACCATCGTGAGGGCCTAGACCGCGCCGCGCGCCGTCGGCCGGCGGCAACCCCCCATGGACCATAGAGGCATCGACCGGTCTCGGAGGGACTCCTGCCACGAGACCGACTTGGTGGGAGCCGTCCCCACCCCTCGCTTCCGGCGGCCGCGTGGGGACGAGCCGCGCCCCCCGGCCCTCGCTAACGCGGCGAGCCGAGGGAGAGGGCGGAGCGGTCGGCTCCGAGGAACCTCGCGAGGTCGTGGGCCTCGGCGGCCAAGTCCCTCCGCGCGCGCCGGACCGGCCCACCGAAGCCGGTCACCGAGACGGCCAACCGCCCTCCCCGTCGGGCGTGCGCCCATACCCCCGCGACCTGCCCGTCGATGAGCACCACGGGGGAGACCCAGCCCTGCGGTCGGTAGACCTTCCCGTAGTGCCGGGGCGGCACCAGCCGGCCGCGGTCGCCATGGCCCAGGAGGAAGGAATCAAAGTAGGGGAGTAGCCGCGCCGGGAAGACCGGCTCGTCCCGGTCCAGGAGGGCCGGTAGGTCCTTTACAAGGATCCCGGCGGTCCGGGACTCGAGGGAGACCGGGGCGATCTCGGACCCCAATCCGGCCCAGAGTCGCTCCGCCTCGGAGCGAAGCATCCCGGTCCACCACGCGAAGTCCGCGGGGGTCGCCGGGCCGAAGGCGGCCAGGTACCGGCGGAGGAGCTCGCGTTCGGCCGCCTCGCCGGGAAGGTCCTTCCACCCCGATACCCACGCCTCCGCCCGGACGAACGTGGGCTCGTTCCCCCGGGGCGGACCGTGACAGTACACCCCCCGGGAGGCCGCGAGGTGGAGGAGGTATCCGACGGGCAGGAGGAGCTTGCCGACCCGGAGCCACGCGGACCTCGCGTCGTTCCCCCACCCCCCGCCCCCGGGCTTTTCACGCACCGGGACCCCGAGCTCGCCCGCCACGGAGTCGGCGATCTCCCTCCGCGTCGCCGGCGCGTCGAGGGCCGCGAGGGTGGCCGTGAGCGCCCGTTCGAGCGCGGCGGCGGACACCCCTTTCCCCCGCGCCCAGCGGATCTCCCTCAGGACGCGGCGGGCCGTACCTCGGCCGTACATCGCCACGTCCGAGGCGGGGACGAGGTAGAGCGTCCGGCGCATGCACCACATCTTGACGAGGCTCCGCTGACGAAGCGCGTCCCGTACCTGGAACGGGCCGAGGCCAACGACCCGGGTCCACAGGGAGACCGCGGCCGCGGAAAGGAGCTGGGCTTGGGCACCGCCCATCGCCCCGGCCACGGCGACCAGCTCCCCCGAGGGCGCGCGAGCGTCCAGGCGGTGGCGGCGCAAACGGAACGCGGTCGCCTGCCGCCACGATATCGGGGTGGGAGCGGGGCCCTTCGCGCTGTGGACCACGACCGCCCCTACGCCGGTCCGTAGATGACGTTCCGGCCGTCGAACGCGGGTTCGCGAGCGCGCCCGCCGCCTTCCCCCCCCGGCAGGCCGCCGCCGTGGGCCCCCGGCCCCGGACCCACTTCGGGTCGGGGTCCGATCGCGTCCGACCGCGCTGCCCGCCGGGGACGCTCGTTTCCGTTGCCGTCGTCAGGGCCGACGGCGATCGCGGGGCCGCGGGAGCGGGGGCGGCTCCTGCGCCGGCGCGGAGGGGGCGGGGCTCTCGTCCGGGGTCGACTCGCTCGACGGGGTCGGCGTGGGAGCCGTAAGCGGCTCCTCCGAGCTCAGGGCGATGATCTCGGGGGCGGCGGACGCCCAGACCCGGTCCACCTCGGGGGCGACGGCCCCCGGAATGGGAGGCTGGAGGAACAGCATCACGGTCATCGCGATGTTCGTCCCCACGATCACGAGGAGCGCCGGGAGGAACAGATTCGCGGCCGAGGGGATCTCTCCGAGGGAGATGATCAGGAGGACGGCGGAGGTGAGACCCCGTCCGTAGAGCGACGCCACCGGGCTCGCCCAGGCGCGCGGCACCGTCTTGGGGTTGCTGACCGCGGGGACGATGAGCCGGCGCATGCCGAGGAGGATCACCACGATCCCCACGATCACCACGCCCGTCTCGAGCCCGGGGCTCGACAGCGTCACGAGCATCCCGATGAGGAACAAAAAGAAGGTCCGCAGCAGGAAGGCGATCTCGACCTCCACGCGGCGGAGCTCCCGGGAGATGCGGAACGGGCGGACCCGGCGCAGGAGGCGGCGCACGATCGCCTCGTTGCCGAGGATCATGCCGAAGACGATCGCCGCGAGGATCCCCGACCCGCCCAACGCCTCGGTGACGGCGTAGATCGCGAAGAGGAAGCCCAGGGTCGCGAGGGTCGCGAAGGGCCGGTCCTGCCAGCCGTAGAGGAACAAGAGCCACAGGAGGCCCGCCGCGATGCCGATGAGGATCCCCACCGGGAGGGGTAGGACGACGGAGACCGTGACGGTCAGGACAAGGTCCCCGCGCGACGGACCGATGAGGGAGAGGAGGGTGGTCACGGTCACTACGGCCAGCGCGTCCTCGATCGCCCCATCGAGGTGGAGCAGGCTGCGCAGTCCGGCCGGAAGCTGCAGCCGATTGGCGAGGGGGATGATCACCGCTCCCGAGACGCAACCCAACGAGGCGGCGAAGAGGAGGGCGCGCACCCAGTGGCCCGGGAAGAGGGCGAAGAGGCCGGCGGCGAACAGGACCGCGGTGCTCAGAAAGTAGCTCAGGACGGCGAAGAGGACGGCCGAGCCGGCGAGGGGGCGGAGGAGCGTGACCTTGAGGTCGATACCGGCGTCGAAGAGGATGAGGACGAGCGCCGCGGTCCCGAGGAGCGGCGCGATGGTCAGGAGCGAGGACGACGAAAGGAGCCCCAGGATCGGGCCGGCCAGGATCCCGAGGGCGATGAGCCAGAGGACATCGGGGATACGGAAGCGGGTCGCGAGCCAGTCGGCTCCGAAACCTACCAGAAGGGTCACGCCGAGCAGCGCCAGGACGAGGGTCGTCCCCGAGACGACGAGCAGCGTCACGGGGCCCCCCGGCCCCCCGGGCTCTTCCGTATCGGCCTACGTCCCGTCGGCCCCAGGTCGCTTCGATCGCGGCCCGGTCCGTTCGGGCCCCGCGGGCGCGCGCGGCTCCGCGCAGAGAACGGTCCCCTGCACGGGGCGCTCCCGCCGAACCTCGGCTGACCGACGGGGGGAGCGACCGACCGACGCACAGGTCCTCCCCCGAACGGAGGGTCCATCGATTAAGAACCCTCGCCACGAGCCCCGGGCGATCGCCATGGAGCAGTGCCACCGCGGGAACGCGCCAGCGGGGCGACCCCCGACCGCCTCGGGGGCGGTTCCGGGTCCCGCGGTGGAGGACGCCGCCTCCTCCAGAGCGACGGGAAGGAGGCTACCGAGGCTACCCTGCCCGGGGGTCGGGTGGGTGCCGGAAGCCCGGTCGGTGGAGGGGGGCGACGGGGGTGTGCCACCCCGGCCCCCTCCCCGGGCCGCTGGGCGGGCGGAACGGTCAGGGCGGAGTTCCGGCTGCGCCCGCGGACCCGGCCGCGGTCGCCGCGACCTCCGTGAGCACGGACTCGCCGGTCTTCTGGAACACCCAGAGCTTGAGGCGGTCCAGCCCGAGGGCCGTCCCGGCGACGGCCGCGAGGAGCGCCACGACCCACGTCAGAGGGATCGGCGTCATGAGCAGTCCGAAGACCGCCATCAGGCTGAGCACGGTGATGTCGACGCTGGACGCGAGGAGAAGGTACCGGCTCGGCCGGGAGCTCCAGAACGGGCCGCGCTCGCGCAGGAGGTAGGTCGTCGCCTGCCCCGAGAACAGGAGGTAGAGGAAGACGACGGTCTGGAGAGTGGCGACGCTCCAGTGGAAGGCGGCAAGGCCGAGGGTGACGAGCGAGAACGACAGGATGAGCCACCCGGCCGCCATCGCGGCGCCGAGCAGAAGGAGGCGGCGGACGTTCCATCGGTCGGGCTCGCGCGAGATCCGGGCCCGGTCGGTGCCCACCGAGATCGTCACGAAGTCCCCCGCGAAGATCATCACGAGGACGAGGAGCGGGGTCGTGACGAAGGCGTGGTAGACGAGGAACCCGACCCCGAGCAGGACCACGAGCTCGAGGTTCTTCGAGATCTTGGTGAGCATCCAGGTGAGCATCCGGCGGTAGACGCGGCGACCCCCCTCGACCGCGCTGACGATGTCACCGAGGCCGGGTCGGGTGAGCACGACCTTCGACGCCGCCTTGGCGACATCGGTCGCGTTCGATACGGCGATGCCAACCTCCGCCTGCTTGAGGGCGGGCGCATCGTTGACGCCGTCTCCCGTCATGCCGACGACGACCCCCGTCGCCTGGAGCGACCGGACGAGGGCGAGCTTGTCCTCGGGGTAGACCCCCGCGAACCCCCCGAAGCCGCGGGCGGCCGTACCGAGGTCCGTCCGCCCGCCGATGGGCCCCACGATCCCGAGCGTCCGCGCGACGGCCTCCGCCGTCGGGCGCGTGTCGCCCGTGACCATCACGACGCGGACGCCCATCTCGTGAAGGCGCGCGATCAACGCGGGGGCGTCCTCCCGGACCGGATCCTCGAGCGAAAGGAGACCGACGACGTCGAGCCGTCCCTCCGGTCCGGCCGCGACGGCGAGCACCCGGCTGCCGTGCCCGGCGAGCGCGTCGACCCGGTTGGCCAGGTCCTCCGGGGCGCGGGCGAGCTGCGCGATGATCGCCGGCTGCCCGAGGAGGACGCGGAGTCGCTGGCCGCCCTCACGGACGACCGCCTCGCTCCGCTTGGTCGCCGGGTCGAACGGCACGACCGACTCCCTCGGCAGCCGGGCCGATCCGGCGGCGGCGCGGAGGATCGCGAGGTCGATCGGGTCCTGCGTCGCCTCGTCGCACGCGGCCGCGGCGAGGGCAAGGACCTCCTCCCGGGACCTCGGCCCCAGCGAGCCCGCCCGCTCCACCGCGAGACGGTTCTGGGTGAGCGTCCCGGTCTTGTCGGTGCAGAGTACCTCCATCCCCGCGGCCTCCTCGATCGCCGAGAGCCCGGTGACGAGGACGCCGGAATCGGCGAGATGTCGCGACTCGAGCGCGTTCGCGACGGTGAACGTCGCGGGGAGCGCCGCCGGCACGGACGAGATGAGCAGGATGAGGATGAACGGGACGATCTCCACGAAGCTCGAGGCGCCGAGGAGGGTGTCGACGACGATCAGGACCGCGAAGACGGCATCGGCGACCGCGAGGTAGCGGACGACGGTGAACATGAGGTCCTGGAGGTGGCCGCGTCCCCGGGCCGAGCGGACGAGCTCCGTCGTGCGCCCGAAGTAGCTCCGGGCCCCCGTGGCGGTGACCAGGGCCGTCGCCTCGCCGCGTCGAAGGATCGAGCCGGAGTAGAGGGTCTCGGCGGGGCCCCGGTCGACCGACGCCGACTCGCCCGTGAGCGCGGACTGGTCGACCTCGACGTGACCGTCGAGCACCCGGCAGTCCGCCGGCACGATGTCGCCCATCCGCACATGGACGGCGTCGTCAGGGACGAGCTCGCGCGCCGGCAGCAGCTGCCACTGGCCGTCGCGCCGGACTCGGGCCGTGACCCGCAGGCGACCGCGCAGCAGCTCGACCGCGAGCCGCGCCCGCTGCTCCTGGCTCACGGACAGCGCCGCGTTGAACATGAGCAGGCCAACGAGGATCAGCGCTTCCGGGAGGTGACCGAGCACGAGCTCGATCGCGAATGCCGCCTCGAGCATCCATGGGATCGGGCCCCACAGCTCGCCCAGCAGGAGGCGGGCGGGATGGGTCCGCTCCTCCGGGACCTCGTTGAACCCTGCCTGGGGGCGGCGCTCGGCGACCTGCGCCGTCGTGAGGCCGGCCTCCGTCGCCAAGGGTAGACGAGGTCCCGACCCCGGTGCCGTGCTCAGCAGACCTTCCCTCCCCTCCGGCGAAGGCCGACCCGGTTCCCCGTCGACCCGCACCGGCGAGGCGCTGCGCTACATCTCGGCATCGCCCTCGGACCGGCCCGGGGAACCCGTGGCCCCGCCCGCCAGGTGCCCACTCGGCCACCGTCGCGTCCCGGCGGCGGCCCGGGGCGGTCTCGGCCGGTCCGCGGGCGTTCGCGGACCGGCCCCCCGGGGGTCGTGGCGGCCGCCGTCCTATTCCTTCTTTTCCTCGCCCTCGCCCTTGAACCCCTTCTTCGTGGAGGAGCCGACGGCCTTCGCCCCGCCCCACAGCCCCTTGCCGATCTTCCCGGCGACGTTCCCGGCCCCCTTGGCCACGTGGAGGGTCTCTCCGGCCGCGTGCTGGCCCATGCCGACGGCGCGCCCGCACGCCGGGCAGGCCTTCACCGTCTCCGCCATCTCCGCACCGCATCCTTCGCACTTCACGTTCCGTTCCTCCCTTCTCGGTTCCCCGGGGGCGATGCCCCCGGGAAGACCGAGTACCCGGAGTACCGAGGTCTCTCTTGTTGGTGTCGATGGTGCCGGCCGCCCCGCGGGTCCCCGGCCGGCCGGTTCCGGTCGAGGTGCGCCCCCTCTGCGTCAATCCGGCTCAACGGAAGCGACACAACCCGTCGGGGGGCTGCTGGGAGCATGTCCGTGAGCTATCCGGCGCCGGGCGTCTCCCTTCGGATCGCGCGCGTCCCCTCCCCGTCCGCGTCGAGCGCCCAGACCCTGATCCTCGTCGCGTGGATCCTCCAGGCGATCGCCGTCGCCATCTTTCTCGGCGGGATCGGGTTCCTCGTCGTGTACTCGGCGCTTTACCCGTATCCGTACGCCGCCCTCGCCGTAGCCGGAGGGATCGGCCTGGGGATTCTTCTTGGCGCGTTCCTCTACCTGGCCTACACGCTCTCCTACGAGCGCGTCCGGGCCGGCCAGCTGGCCGAGGCCCAGACCCCGACCCTCGTCATCGGGATCCTTTCCCTCTTCGCGGGGGTGCTGCCGGGGATCTTCTACATCCTCGGCTACGTCAAGATCGGAGACGCGATCCACGAAGAGGGCCCGGGGTTCGCGGGTAGCCCCGCGACCTATGGTCCCGCGTTCCCCCCGCCCCCTGCCGCGACCTGCGCGGGGTGCGGCCGCGCCTACGCCGTCGGGTCGGTGGCGTACTGCCCCGCCTGCGGGCGCAAGCTCACCGCGTGACGGAGGAACCCTTTCCGCCGGGGGAGGCTTCGGGAGAACCGTCCGTCGTCCAGGGATGGAACCCGTGGGAGACCAGGTCTCCGGCCGCGAGGACCCGATCGTCCCTCAGCCAGAGAAACGCATCGCTCGGGGTATGCCCCCCGCCGTAGCTCAGGATCTGGGCGGTCCGACGCCGGCCAGACAGCCGCAACTCCGTGGCGAACGTCAGGGACGGAGGAACGATGCGGACTCGCCCTCGTGCCGCGAGGATCCCGCCCCACCATCCCTCGTAGAGGGCCCGATCGACCCCGGGGATCGGCTCGCGCCCGGACCGCGGCCCCTCGAGGAGGGCGGGCACTGTCGGCGGTCCTCGGGGAGCTCCTCACCCGCGCGTCGCGCGACCAGCGACCGGGTCCCCTCCGTCCCGATCAGCCGTGCGGCCGAGAGCGCCGGGTTCCCTCGGATGTGGTCCCCGTGCCAGCGGCTGTTCACGAGGAACGACGCCCGCCGCCCGGTCAGCGACCGGGCCAGGCGGCTCAGCTCGGCCCCCCCACGGGGGTGAGACCGGCGTCGAAGACGAGCGCGTCGTCGCCGAGGTCGACGATCAGCGAGTTGCCGAGGGCCGCACGGCCGTCTCGTACGATCGCCGCCGTACTACCATCGCCCAAGGCCCGCGCCACGAAGTGCGGGCCGCGGACACGGGCCGCCACGGCGGTCGAGGCCCGTGCTCGGCCTCAAGCCACCCACCTCCCCCACGTTTCCGGCGGGCTCGCCATCGGCTCCCCGCGCGAGCCGAACGACGGCCCATGGAACGACCAGAAGGGTCTATACCCCCGGGACCGGTCCGAACCCGGAGCGGACCTGATGCATCGGCCCCACCACGCCTCGTGCCGTCGCCGACGACCGAAGATCGGCATCGGACGTGTCGTGGCCCTCGGCGCCCTGCTCGCCGTTTCGCTCCTCGTCGACCCGGTCGGCGGCGTTCGCGCCGCCCCGCTGAGCGGCATCGCCGGCGCGTCGGCCGCCCCCGTGACGGCGACCACGCCCGCCGGGCCGGACGGGGGATCCCTCCCGTGCGTACTCGCGGCGTGCCCGGTCCCATCCCCCACCGGAGCGGGGCCGTCGCCCGCTCTCCGGCTACGTCCCCTTCCGAGCCTCCTCGGCAACACCCCGACCAACTGGCTGGTCGCCAACTGGAGCGGCGAGGGGATGATCGCCGAGAACCCCTCCAACCCGGCAAGCTTCGTCGCGGGCAGCCTCTACCAGGAGCCCGGATCGCTCAACAACTCGACGATCTACAATGCACAAGGAGTGAGCGGCGCCTACGCCTCCTCCGACGGCGGCCACAGCTGGTTCGTCCAGCCGCTGCCGGCGTGCGAGTTCCACATCGCCGACTCGGCGCTGGCGTTCGGACCCGGCGGGCATGTCGTCTACATCGACATGGGCTGGGGGACGTCGGCGGCGGGGTGTCCGTGGTCGGGCGTCAGCGGCTACGGCGTGTTCGCCACGACCTCGGACAACGGCGGCTACACGTGGGGGACCCCCGTCTCGCTGCGCGGGAACGGCAGCTTCTCGCTCGACAAGCCCTGGGTCACCGTCGACCCCGTTTCGGGAGAGTACTACGCGGCCTACACCGACGATGGCGCCTCCTCCCAGATCTACCTGCAGAACTCGACCGACAACGGCTCGACCTGGAGCACGCCGATCCGGCTGAGCACGACCCTCGCGGACAGCATGCGGGGGGTCGAGCTGTCCGTCGACGCGACGGGGGCCGTCGATGCGGTCTGGGTCGACCAGTCCACCGCCACGGTCGAGTTCACCCGGTCGACCGACCACGGAGCGAAGTTCTCGACACCCGTGGCGCTCGGAACGGCCGCCACCGCCTACTCGTCACCCTCTCCCGACGGGTTCCGGGCCTACCTCCTCCCGGCGCTCGCCGTCGACCGTTCCCCGACGAGCGCCGACGAGGGACGGATCTATGCGGCGTGGCAGAACGGCACCGGCGGAAGCGCCGGCTCGCCCTTCATCTCCGAGGTGTACTCCACCGACAACGGCACGCACTGGACGGCGCCGAAGAAGGTGAACTCGGACACCCTCTACGAGGACTTCCAGCCGTCGATCGCCGTCGACCCGAACGGGACGGTCTTCATCGACTGGTACGCCGAGAGCGCGACGTCGGGCCACTACCGGCTCCAGGCCTCGGAGTCGCACAACGGGGGCGCGACGTTCGACCCCGAGGTCAACGTCTCGGACACGGACTCCTACCCGTACTATACGGGCCTCGGCAACGCCTGGTGGATCGGGGACTACACCGACATCGTCGCCGACGCCCAGGGGGCGCACCCCCTCTGGACCGACGCGCGCGGCACCCAGGAGTGGTCCTGCACCAACTGCCTCTGGGGCTACGACTACAACATCTCGATGTACACGGCGGAGATCGTGAACTTCTCCGTCACCGCGAACGTCCCGGTCAACCTCACGCTCGGCGGCTCCGTGCCGGGTGCCGGTACCTGGCCCGTCGGCCCGGGCGGGGCGTACGGGGACTGGCTCGTCGGGCAGAACTACACCTTGACCGCCCCCGCGGTCACGACCGTCAACGGAACGAACGCGTACTTCACGACCTGGTACGGCGCGGCCAGCTCGAGCTCGACCTCCCTGACCGGATCGGTCACCGGGGATGCGGCCCTCCATGCCTGCTACACGTTCCGCGCGAACGACGTCTGCCGCGCACCGGGGGCACCGGGGTTCCTGGAGATCTCCGGCGCACCGGCCGGCGCCGCGGTCCGGGTGAACGGCCAGCCGGCGGCGCTCTTCGCGGGGGCCGCGAACCTCACCGAACGGCCCGGCCCGTACTGGGTGAACGCCTCCGCGCCGGGGTTCCACAGCCGCGACACGGAGGTGAACGTGACTACGGCGAACGTGAGCCGGGTCAACGCGACGCTGACGCCGTACCCGGGGTGGATCGCCGGTAGCGTGCTTCCCGCCGCCTCGGGGCTCGAGGTCGACGGGGTCCCGGTGGTCGTGGCCGCGAACGGGACGTTCAACGTCTCGGTGCTGCCGGGGACGCACACGATCTCGGCCTTCTACCCGCTCTACGCCAATTTCACCGACCCCGCGCTGAACGTCGTCACGAACGTGACGACCCCGCTACTGATCGACCTGGCCGCGAACGCCGGGGTCGTGCACGGGTCCGTCTTCCCGCCCGACGCGGCGGTCACCGTGAACGGCCAGGCCGTCCCGACCCCGGGAGGGATATTCGATATCGTCCTCCCGATCGGCACCTACTGGTTCAACGCGACGGCCGCGAGCTACCTGCCGGGCTCGAGCGGCCCCGTCGTCGTCCTCGGGCTGTCGAACACCTCGGTCGACCTCACGCTCCTGCTGGCCGCCGGGACCCTCGCCGGGACCGTCGCCCCCGCTTCGGCGACGCTGCGGGTGGACGGCACCGTGGTCCCGCTCTCGGGCGACGCGTACAACGTGACCCTCTCCCCCGGGCCCCACGACGCGAACGTCTCGGCCCCCGGCTACGCCCCCGAGGGGTTCGTCGCCACGGTGAGCCCGGAGGCCACCACGTGGCTCAACTTCAGCCTGAGCGCGGTGCCCGGGTGGATCGTGGGCCAGGTGAGCCCCGCCGGCGCCACGGTCCGCGTCGGCGACTCGCTGGTGTCCCTCGCCGCGAACGGCGCCTTCAACGTCTCGCTCATGGCCGGGACCTACCGGCTCAGCGCGGGCGCGACGGGCTACGCCCCCGTCTACCGGAACGTGACGGTCGCTGCCGGGGTCGCGGTCGAGACGAACCTCACCCTCTCCCCCCTTCCGGCGGTGACCGCCTCGGGACTGACCACGACGGACCTCGCGGGGTTGGGGATCGTGGCGGTCGGCGCGGTCGCCGTCGCGGTAGGCGTACTTCTCCTCCGGGCCCGTCGGGGCCGTCGGGCCTCCCCGGCCTCCCGGCCCCCGTCGCGCCCGCCTCCGAGGAGCCCCCGGCCGCCCGGCCCGAGCGGCCGCTAGCGCGGACGCCGGCGGCGGAGGAATAGTGCCGCCAGGGCGACCGCGAGGGCGCCACCGATCCCGATGGCCCAGTCGGTCAGAGGGAACCCCCACCACGCGAGCGAGGTCGGCCCGCTCCCCACCGACGGGCTCCCGGCTGGGGCGACGACCAGGGTGAGCGAGGCGTTCGCGGCTCCTCCGACGGCGTCGGTGACCCCCACGTCGATCGCGTAGGTGCCCGCGGCGCTCGGGAGGCACGACAGCGTCGACGCGTTCTGGGAGGCGCAGCCCGGCGGGAGGTCGCCGTAGGACCACTCGAACGGGGGCGTACCGCCGCTGAAGGTCGCGGTGAGCGTGAGCGGCCGCCCGGCGACCGGCGTCGTCGGATCACTGTCCAGCGCACCGACCACGAGGCGAGGGTTCACCTCGAGCTGGAGGGCGGGCGCCGCGACTAAGAGACCGTTCGCGTCCGTCGCTTCCGCCCCGATCCCGTACGCCCCCGGAGCCGTCGGCGCGCACTCGAGGGTGGATGCCGTGCCGGCGCATCCGGGCGGTAGCCCGCTCCAGACGATCGCGTACGGCGCGGCGCCCCCGGAGAGCGACAGGGCGAGCGTCGACGATTGGCCCACGTCGAGGACCGACCGGGACGCAACGAGCGTCGGCGGGCCCGGGTCCGGCACGACCGAGAAGGCGAGGGGTCCGGCGGTCGCCGTGTCCCCGACCAGGTCCTGGACCGTGACCGACACGCTGAACGCGCCGGTGGCGGACGGCACGCAGGGGACCGTCGAGGCGTTGATCGTAGGACAGCCGGTCGGCAGTCCGTTCCAGGCGTAACGGTAGAGGGAGGTACCGTTGACCACGCCCACGCCGAAGTCGACCTCCTGACCGAGGTCGATCGACGCCGGCGTCGCCGTGGGGCCCTGTAGCTGCAGCGGGGTCGACCCCACGACCACCGTCGTGGTCCGGTTCACCGAGGCGCCGAGCGAGTCGTTCACTGTCGCGCGGACCGTGTAGACGCCGGCCGCCACGTACGTGTGGGAGACGTTCGCCCCCGTCGCGCGCTCCCCGTCGCCGAACGCCCAGGCGACGGCGAACGGCGCCGTGCCCCCCTCCACCGTCGCCCGGAACGCGACCGAGAGGGGAGGCGGGCCGGAGGAGGGCACCGCAACGAGAGTGAGGCCGAGGGCGGGCCGGACTACGATGGTCGTCCCGGGGGAGGCGACCTGGCTTCCGTTCACGTCCGTCACCCCCGCCACCACGGTGAACGTGCCGGGCGACACGGGCACGCACGTCAGCGACGAGGCGTTGACCGAGGCACATCCCGGGGGAAGGCCGGTCCAGGAGTAGGTCAGCGGGGGCGTCCCGCCGTAGGCGGCCTCGCTGAGCTCGAGCGGGGAGCCGGCGTCGAGCAGCACGGGGGACGCCGTCGGGGCGGTGACCTTGGGGGAGCCGGGGCAGGCGAACGGCGTCCCGCCCATCGGAGCGCAGAACAGGCCGGGGGGCTCGGTGCCCTGCCAGAAGCGGAACATGTCGAGCGGGTCGAGGTCGTTGAGGCTGTGGGTCGCCCGGGGCTCGTAGACGAAGCGCCAGCGATACTCGCCCGGGTGGGCCGCGCTCAGGTTCACGAACGGGGTCTGGCAGCTCGCGGGCTGGCTCCAGTTGGGAAGCGTCAGGCACGTCGCGTTGAGGAAGGTGTTGTTCGACTGCTGGTAGCCGAAGAGCGCCAGGTTGTTCGGACAGCGGTCGTCGGCGCCGCCCTGGACCGCGTACATGAGAAGGTGGGAGTAGTTCTGGGGGAAGTAGCGCACCGCATCGAGATAGTAGGTCTGCCCGAGCGCGTAGGCGCTCTGGTTCGGCGCGTACCCGCCGGTCGTCGAGAGGTACGCCCCGCTCTGGCCGATGAGGGCGTGGTAGTACGTGGCCATGAACACCTCCGGGCATTCGGCGATGGCGCCGATCCCCCGGATGAGCCCGGGGTGGTGGCCGGCGATGGAATAGGCGCCGATCGTCCCCATGCTCGAGCCGAAGAGGTAGACGGCGCTGCTGTTGATCGATCGGCGGGCCTCCTCGTGGGCGATGGCGTCCAGGACGTCCTGCTCCTGGGGACCGGAATAGGGGGAGTTCACATAGAAGCCGGCGGGCGTGCGGGTGTTGAGCGAGATCAGGACGAACCCCATCGTGGAGGCGTTCTGGATCGCCTCAAGACCGCTGACCAGCGTGAACAGCTCGCTGCCGTTGTAGCCGAGGCCGTGGAGGTAGACCGCCAGCGGGTAGCGCTGTGACGAGGTGTAGTTCGCGGGGAGCCACTCGTAGTAGCTGAGGTTCGTCCCGTCGACGGAGCTCGAGTAGTTGACGAGGGTGTAGTTCGTCAGGTTCGTGAGATTCGTCGCGGGGACGGCGCCGCGCGGAGCGAAGGCGCGGACCGGGGCCGATCCATTGCCGGGCGCCGGTGGCACCAGAAGGATCAGTGCCAGGATGGCGGCCAACACGACCGTGACCGCGGCGCGCACCTTCCCTCAACCCCCGTGGTCGCACCCGCCGGAACGGACCGACGTCCGTCCCCCGCCGCCGGGCACAGCCCCCGGCAAGGGGGGCGGAGGAATATAGGGTTCCCGGCCCCGCGACGGGCGGGGCGGACGACGTCGCGGGGCGAGCTCAGCGGACCGGCGCCAGCATGTGGTCGAACGTGCCCCGCTTCGCGCCGATACGGACCCAGAGGGGTACGAGCGCTTCCAGCCAGCGGGCCGCGTCGATCCCCCCCACGTCCAGCGCGCCGGGCCAGCCGAGCTCCCGCACGAGCGCCTCGGCCTCCGCCTTCGCGTGGGGGTCGTTCCCGCAGATCAACATGGACGGGTGGCCCTCCGTGAACGCGGGGTCGACCATGCGCTGGTGACCGACGGTGTTGAAGCATTTCACGACGTGCGCGGACGGCAGACGGTGCTGGACCATCTCGCCGAGCGAGGTCGTGGTCCCGACGAACAGGGTCGGCGGCATTCCCTGGGAGAAGTCGAGCGGGTTCGTCGCGTCGAGGACCAACTTCCCCGAGAAGTGTTCGACCCCGGCGAGGTCGATCGCCGCGAGGGTGGCCGCCCCGTGCGTGGCGAGCACCACGACGCTCCCGAACGCGGCGGCTTCCGCGAAGCGCCCGACCGACACCGCCCCGGCCGTCGCCGCGCGCCACGCCTCCAGCTTGATCGGTTCGCGCGTCCCGACCATCACGGGGTGACCGCGTCCCGCGAACCCCTGCGCCAGGGTCCGTCCGACGTCGCCGCTTCCCAGGACCCCGATCTTCACCTTCTCCGACATCGCCTGTCCCGGGGGCCGCAGGCCCGCGACGGGATATACCGCCTCGGGCCCGGAAGCGCGCCGGGCCTAGCGCTCGGGCGACGCGACGAAGCGGGCCAGCCGGGGGAGTCGGGCCCGGTGGGTCGTCCAGATCCAGTGGTCGATGGAGAGGGCGCGCCCCGCTCCCCCGACGATGAGCACCACGTAGATGAGCACGTACAGCGGGTGGGGGCCTACGTCCGTCCCGTTCGGGATCGAGAACGTGCTCCCGACCTGGGTGATGAGCAGCGCGACCGAGAAGAGGATGCCGACGAGGCAGGCGAACCGGGTCGTGAACCCGGTGATGAACGCGACGGCGAGGTACGCCGTGACGATCGCGATGAGCCAGGCGAAGACGACGGCGTGTGCCGCGACGAAGTCGGCGACGCCGGGCCCGCCGAGCGAGGTCGGCGCGAACGACAGTGCGGTCGAGCTGAAGGTCCCGAAGAACCGGTTCGAGGGATCGAAGACGAAGATCAGGTTGAGCAGCCAGACGACCCCGATCCCGATGCGCAGCAGCTCGAGCGACCGGTGGCGCAGCGTTCCGCCCGGGGCCGGGCCGGCCCCGTGCTCCGGCTCGGGTTCGCGCATCAGCCGTCGAGGCCGCGGCGCGTTATGCCCCCTCGGTTTGAGCCGCGGTCCCTCCCCCGGCCCCGGCGACGCCCGGTCGTTGAACGGTCGACCCCCTTCGAGGTTGCCCCCGGGAACGCCCGCGGACCTCCCGCTACCGCAGGGCGGCGGCGACATCCCCTCCGACCCCCTACGCCCCGCGCAGGGGACGCCCGGCTCCTCGGGGTCGTTCGACGTCGTTCACCGAGAGGTTTAGGTGACGAGCGGCCTTCCTCGGCGCGAGGCGTCGATGCTCGGGCCGGTCCCCCCGCTGCGCTCCATGGCCCGGGGCACCATCCCGCCGCCCGGGGCGGCCGCGCCGGCGCTGTCGGTCCGCCACGCCGTCAAGTCCTACGGCCCGGTGCTCGCGGTCGCGGACGCCAGCCTCGACGTTCCGGCGGGCCAGGTCGTCGGCCTCCTCGGCCCGAACGGCGCCGGCAAGTCGACCCTCATGAAGATCGTCCTCGGGATCGTGCGGGCGGACTCGGGCACCGTCCAGGTGCTCGGCCGTGAGATGGCCCCCGAGGCGGTCGAGACGAAGGCCCAGATCGGCTACGTGCCGGAGTCCCCTCTCCTCTACGAGTTCCTCACCGGCGCGGAGTACCTCGACTTCGTGGCGGACATGTACGGCATGGACCCGCGCACGCGTCGGGAGCGGATCGGCCAGTACCTGACCGCGCTCGAGCTCGCGGGCCACGAGAACTCGATGATCAGCGGGTACTCCCAGGGGATGAAGCAGAAGATCGCCCTCATCTCCGCCCTCGTCCACCGCCCCCGTCTGCTTGTCCTGGACGAGGGGCTGAACGGCCTCGACCCGCGTTCGGCCCGGATCGTGAAGGACCTCCTGCGGAGCCTGGCGCGCCAGGAGGGGGTCGGGGTCCTCTTCAGCACCCATGTCCTCGAGATCGCCCAGGCGATCTGCGACGAGGTCGTGATCCTGCATCACGGGCGCGTTCTCGCGACGGGGACCGTCGCCGAGCTGCGCGGACGTGCCGGCCTCCCCGGTTCCGGCCTCGAGGAGGTCTTCCTCTCGCTGACCGGCACCGGCGATCTCGGCGAGATCGTCGCGGCGCTGGCCCGCTGAGGAGCCGCGGGGATGAACCTCCATCGTATCCGCCGGCTGGCCGGGGTCCTGCTCGCCTCCGAGCTGCGATCCGGCCGCAGCCGTTCCGACCCGCACAGCCTGCTCGGGCGACCCGTGATCCTGGCGGTCCTCGACCTCGCCCTGTTCCTGGGGGTCTTCGGCATCGCCTACCCGGTCCTCGGCCTCGTTCGGAGCACGGACCCGTCCCTCCTGGCGAGCGTCGCGACCCCGGTGCTCCTCTTCCTTCCCGTCATCGCGGTCGCGACGGTCCTCCTCGCCGGGGTGATGTTCGAGTTCAGCACAACGACCCGGGTCGGGGCGAGCGATGCCGCGAACTGGCTTCCGATCTCCCCGACGGACTACGTCGCCGCGTCGTCGACCGCGGTGGCGTTCGTCTACTCGCCGGCCCCGGCCCTCGCGCTCGGGGGCGGGCTGGCCATCGCCCTCGTCACCGGCGCGATCGCCACCTACGGGCTCGCCGCGGCGCTGACGGTCCTCGGCCTCTACGAGGGCGCGTTCCTCATCGAGATGCTCCGCTCGGCCACCCCGCGCGCCTCGGCGGTCCTGTCGGGGCGCACCGGCAAGGTCGCGCTCCTCGGGCGGGCCGTCCTGCTCATCGTCGTGATCCTGGCGTTCCAGCTCATGTTCAACCCCGTCGTCCTCCTCCAGTTCCTCGGCGCCATCTCGGGGTTCGCCGAGGTGACGAGCGTGATCCCGCTGTTCTGGTCGACGCAGGCGCTGCTGTACTGGACGCGCGGGGCCCCCGCCCTGGCGGCCCTGTTCATCGCGGCGCAGGTCGGGTTCGTGGCGTTCCTGCTCTGGGCGGCCGCGCGGCTGCGGGTCCGCTTCTGGGCGCCGGCCCCGGCCGAGGTGCGGCTCGAACCCCACCGCTTCGGTGGGGGCCATCCGGTGCTCGCCCTCGCCGGTCTCACCCCGGCGGAGTCCGCCCTCGTCGCGAAGGACCTCACGGGGTTCACCCGGCGTCGCGAGCTCCTCCCGCTGCTCGTGACCCCGCTGGTCATCGCGCTCCTCCTCTTTTTCGAGTCCGGCCGCGTGGGCGGGCCCGTCGACCACCTCCAGATCTCGATCTGGACGACCTGGTCCGTCGGCTTCTTCGCCCTCATGGTCTCGCTGACCAGCATCGGGCAGGAGCGGCGGTCGATCTTCGGCCTGTTCGCCTTCCCCCTCACCGCCCGGAACTTCCTGCGGGCGAAGTCCGCGACGACCTTCCTCCTTTCCGCCGCCTTCGCGGCCGGGCTCACGGCCGTGGCGCAGGTCCTCTACCGGCCCCCCGCGCTGCCCGCCGCGATCGGCGGGGTCGTCGCCCTCGTCTCGGCCGCCCTGGGGACCCTCGTCGGCCTGACCGTCGCGACGCGCTACTCCGACTTCCAGGAGCGGCCCCGACCGCAGTTCGTCCGGCCCGGGGCGATGATGGCCGGCCTCTTCGGAGGCTTCGGGCTCATCTTCCTCATCGCGGTCCCGGCGATGCTGGGCGCCTACTCGCCCGACCCGGCCGGGGCGTCGGCCCTCGAGTCGATGGCCTTCGCCGGAGCGGCGGCCGTCGCGGCCGTGGCGCTGCTCGCCCGCGCGGCCCGGACGGGAGCGGAGCGGCTCGCGCGCGAGATCCCCGCGTAGGGCCCCTCACTGGAGGCCCGTGATCTCCCCGTCGTCGCGCACGTCGATCTGCTCGGCCGCCGGCCGTGCCGGAAGCCCCGGCATCGTCTCGATCGCGCCGAGATAGGCGACGGTGAACCCCGCGCCGGCGCTCCGCGAGAAGCGGTGGACCTGGGCCACGAACCCCGTCGGGCGACCCCGCTGCTTCGCGTCGTCGGAGAGCGAGAGCGGCGTCTTCGCGACGCACACCGGCCCGGCAATCTCCCCCACGGCGAGGAGCTCGCGCAGGTCGACCGTCGCCTCGTCGAGCAGCCGGACGCCGGCGCCCCCGTAGAGCTGCCGGACGATGAGGTCGAGCTGCTGGGGCACCGGGGTTCCCGCGGGGTAGAGCGGGTGGCTGCGCCGTCCCGACCGGGAGAGCTCCTCGACCTGCGCGGCCAGCTCGAGGCAGCCGTCGCCCCCCTGCTCGTACGCGCCGGATCCGACCACCCCGACCTCCCGCTCCCGGCAGAACGCCACGAGGCGCTCGACCTCCTCGGGGCTGTCGCCCGGAAAGCGGTTCAGCGCCACAACGGTCGCCGGCCCCAGGGCGGCGAGGTTCGCGAGGTGCTGCTCGAGGTTCGCGAGGCCGCGCTCGAGCGCCTGCGGCGCCGGGAGGAGCGCATCCGCGTCCGACACGCCGCCCTGGACCCGGAGGCTGCGCAGGGTCACCACGAGCACCGCGACGTCGACGTCCCGTCCGAGGACGGGGGTGACGATGTCCACGAACTTCTCGGCACCGAGCTCCGTCGCGAACCCCGCCTCGACCACGCAGTAGTCGGCGGTGGCGAGGGCGAGCTCGATCGCGAGGCGGCTGGTCGTGCCGTGGGCGAGGTTGCCGAACGGGCCCGTGTGGATGATCGCCGGCGCCCCGCCGCCGGTCGCGACGAGGTTCGGCTCGAGGGCGTCCCGGAGCACCGCCGTCATCGCGCCGGTGGCGTGAAGGTCCGCCGCGCGCACCGGGCTCCCGTCCCCCCGGTACGCGACGAGGATCCGGCCCAGGCGGGTCTTGAGGTCGGCGTAGTCCCGGGCGAGCGCGAGGACGACCATCACCTCGGAGGCGGCGGTGATGACGAAGCTGCTCTCCTGGGCCGGCTGCCGGGGGTCGACGCCGGTCCCGGTGACGACGTGGCGGAGCGCCCGGTCCTCGACATCGAGCGTCCGGGGCCAGAGCACGCGGCTACGCTCGATGTCGAGGGCGTTGCCGTGGTAGAGGTGGTTGTCGACCAGGCTCGCGAGGAGGTTGTGCGCCTCGGCGACGGCGTGGATGTCGCCCGTGAAGCCGAGGTTGATCGTCGCCGCCGGCTCGACGGTCGCCCGTCCGCCGCCCGTAGCGCCGCCCTTCACACCGAAGACCGGGCCGAGGGACGGCTGGCGCAGGCAGGCGACGGCCCGGGCCCCGCGGCGCGTCAGCCCTTCGGTGAGCCCGATCACGGTGACGGTCTTCCCTTCGCCGTGCTTGGTCGGCGTCATGCCGGTGACGAGGACGAGGCGCCCGCCGCCGGGACGCGACGCCCGGTCACGGACCGCGGCGACCGAGACCTTGAGAGCGCCCCGCCCCGCCGCGCGCACCTCGTCCCTCGCGAGCCCCAGGCCGGCCGCGAGCGCTTCGGGCGTCCCCATGCGCCTCCCCGTCCGGACCGTCAGTCCCCGCGCTAATACAACCTTCGTGGAGGCCGTCCGTGCCGTGCGGCCGTGCTACGGTGTCGGTCACCCCGCGGCCCTGCGTCGCACGATTTGAACCCGGCCGGATAGTCGGTCCCCGCCGATGGTCGAGCCGAAGTGGGTGACCCTCAGCAACACCACGATCGGGACCTTCATGGCCCTCCTCGACTCCTCGATCGTCCTCATCTCCCTCCCCACGATCGGCCGCGAGCTTCCCGGCACATCCCCCGAGATCCTCCTGTGGGTCGTCCTCTCCTACAGCGTCGTGACGACGACCCTCCTCCTCGCCTTCGGCCGGCTCTCGGACATGTTCGGCCGGGTGCGTCTCTACACCGCCGGGTTCGCGATCTTCACCGTGGGGAGCCTGTTCGCGAGCCTGGCGCTGGACGGCGGCCAGCTGCTCGCCGCCCGGGTGTTCCAGGGGGTCGGCGCCGGCTTTCTCGCCTCCACGTCCGCCGCGATCCTCACCGACGCCTTCCCCCCCGACGAGCGCGGCCGCGCCCTTGGGCTCAACCAGGTCGCGGCGATCTCGGGGTCGATCCTCGGGCTCGTCCTGGGGGGGATACTGACCACCGAGCTCGGCTGGCGGTCGATCTTCTGGGTGAACCTCCCGGTCGGGGCGTTCGGCACCGTGTGGGCCTACCTGCGCCTGGTCGAGCGGCATCCCCGCGAACCGCGGACCCAGATCGACTGGATCGGGAACGCGACGTTCGGCGTCGGCCTCACCCTCTCGCTGGTCGGGGTCACGCTCGGCGCGCTGGACGGATGGACCGCCGCGCCGATCCTCGTCGCGCTCACGGTCGGGCCGGCCCTCCTCGCCGTCTTCGCGGTCGTGGAGCGCCGGGTCCCGCACCCGATGTTCGACCTGACCCTGTTCCGCATCCGAACTTTCGTCGCGGGCAATCTCGCCGCCGGCCTCGCCTCTCTCGCGCGCGGCGCGTTCACCTTCATCATGGTCTTCTACTTCCAGGGGCTCCTCGGCCTCAGCGCCGAGCGCGCGGGGATCCTGCTCATCCCGCTTTCGGCGGCGTTCGCGATCGCCGGGCCGGTCAGCGGCACGATCTCCGACCGCACCGGCGCCCGCTTCCTCGGCACCGGTGGCCTCCTCCTCAGTGTCTCGGGCTTCCTCCTCCTCGTCACGTTTCCCGCCGACGGGCCGTACCCCGTCCTCGCGCTCGCCATGGTCCTGCTCGGCGTCGGACAGGGGATGTTCGCCGCCCCCAACCGCGCGGAGGTGATGTCGAGCGTGCCGGCGGAGCGCCGCGGGGTGGCCGCGGGCACGGGCACCACCTTCCTGAACGCGGGCAATCTCGGGAGCCTGGCGCTCGGCTTCACGGTCCTCGCCGGGGTCGTCCCCCGCGCTACGCTCGGCGCGGTCTTCTCCGGCGAGCCGTCGTCGAGCCCGCTGGACGTCGGGGCGTTCATGGCGGCCCTCCATCTCCTCTTCTCGGTCGGCCTCGTCCTGACGCTGGCCGCGGCGCTCACCAACCTGTTGCGCGGGCGACGCGAGTACCGGCCCGCACCCCCCCGTACCGACGGCGGGCCGACCGCGGCGCCGCCCGGGCTCTCCGCGCCGGCCGCACCCCGGGCGGGTCCCTGAGGACCGGCCCGCAAGACGACGACGCCACCCCATCGGGCCAGCGACCCATCTCCGCCGCACGGAACGCCGGGCGGACGCACGGTCGAAACGGACGTTCGGCCGGGCCGGGAGCGCCCGAGGATCGGTTCGTGCGCCGTTTCCGTACCGCTAGCTGAACTCCTCGCGCTCGAACAGCGCGAGGCCACCGACCGCGGTGAGAAGGAAGTAGCCGAGCATGATCCCGATCCCCTCGAGGTACGTCGGGGCGTAGAGGGTGTCCACGACCGCCCCCGACGCGGCGCGCATCACGGTCACGTGGGCCGGGAGGGACGACGCGAAGGGGTAGCCGATCACGGGGGAGGCGTAGGAGATGAGGAACCACGGTTCGATCTTCACCAGTCCCGTCACCACCGACTGCAGGATCCCGAACCCGAAGATGAACAGGACCGCGACCACGAGCACGGCGTAGGTGCTGGTCTTGAACAGCGAACTGAACAGGAACGTCGCGCCCAACAGCGCCAGCAGGTAGGCGATGGCGAGGAGCAGGGAGGCGAGGAACGCGAGCGGCAGCGCGTCGATCCCGAAGTAGAAGACCCCGTTGCCGATCAGGATCGCCGCGAAGGCGAGAACGGAGATGAGCGCCGCGGCGAGGGCGGCAAGGTACTTGCCGGCGTAGACGGCGGCCCGCCGGACCGGGAGCCCCATGAGGAAGTAGCCGGTGCGGTTCTGGAACTCGCCGGCGATCGCGTCCCCGCCGAAGATGACGCCGGCGAAGACGATGACGATCGGGACGCCGTTGGCCCAGAGAGCGCCATAGAAGGTGTCCGGCGTCGACAGGAGCGCGGCCGGTCGGAAGTAGCCGACGAGCGCCGTGAAGATCGCCCCGAGGGCGGCGACGATCGCGAGCATCAGGATGAACCGACGGGAGTTCAGGTAGTCCCGGAACTGGTAGCGGGCGAGGCGGACCGACTGGACCGCGCTCGACGGGAGGCCGAGGTCGGCCCGACCGGGCGCGGGTCCGGAATCCGTGGGGGTGGCGGTCGCCACGGCGCTCAGTCCCCCCGCTCGATCTGGCTCAGGTAGACCTCCTCGAGGGCGCTCTTCGACTCCTGGAAGGAGACCAGGCCGAGGTCGAGGACGGCGAGCGCCTTGAGGAGGGAGGCCTCCTGCTCGAGGCCCGGCGGCAGATGGAGGCGCAGCCTCCGTCCGTCGAGGCGCTCGACCCGGGAGACCCCCGGGAGCGTCCCGACCCGCCGGTCGACGTCGCCGTCGCTCACCGGACGGGCGAAGGTCGCGTCCACGGTGGCCCCGGCGGAGTTGAACCGGGCCGTGACGGCGTCGAGGGTTTCATGAAAGAGCAGGCGACCGCGGTTGATGAGGGCGACCTCGTCGCAGACGTCGGTCACCTCCGGCAGGATGTGGCTGCTCATCAGGATCAGCCGGTCTCGCCGCTTGAGGGAGCGCACGATATCGCGCACCTCGGCCATCCCGCGGGGGTCGAGGCCGGTCGCCGGCTCGTCCAGGATGAGGATCTGCGGGTCGTGGACGAGGGCGGCCGCGATGTTGATCCGCTGCTTCATCCCCTTCGAGAACTTGCCGACCTTCTTGTCGGCCCACTCGGTCATCTTGACCTCCTCGAGCGATTCGGGGATGCGTCGGCGCCGCTCGGCCGGAGCGAGGTCACGGAGGTCCGCGACCATCTCGAGTGCCTGGTACGGAGTGAGGGAAGGGTAGACCTCGGGCGACTCGATGAGGACCCCGCAGCGGGCCAGGGCGGACTTCCGGTCCTTCCGGACCGGGATCCCGTCGATGAGGCACTCGCCCCGGGTCGGGAAGATGAGGTCGGTCAGGAGCTTGAGGGTCGTCGTCTTCCCCGCTCCGTTCGGGCCGAGGAACCCCACGCACTTCGTGCCCTCGATGCGGAGGTTGAGGCCGTCCACGGCCGTGAACCGGCCGAAGGTCTTGGTCAGATCGCGGGTCTCGAGCGAGGGGCCGCTCATGCCGCACCGGCCCCCCGGCCCCGCCGGAGCCGGAGCGCGGCCGTCGGTCGGTGGCCGACGGACGCGCGGCCGGGACGCGGCCGGTGGGCCGGCGGGGCAAAGCCGGCGGTCAGCCGGTCCAGGACCCCGCTCGCGACCTCGGCCTCGCCCGGGGCGATCTCGGCGCGGACGGCCCGCCAACGCTCCCGGTCGAACGAGTCGAGCCGCGCGGCCCGGCGGCGTCCGAGCGGCGAGAGGGCGACGATCACCTGGCGCCGGTCCTCAATCCCGTGCCGCCGGGTGAGGAACCCCAGCCCGTCGAGCCCGTCCAGGACCCCCGATATCGCCGCGGGGGTCGCGCCGGTCCACTCCGTCAGGCGCGAGACCGGCACCGGGCCGGCGCGCAGAAGGGTCCCCATGATGAACCGCTGCGGCAGCGACAGGCCGGCCCGCCGGGCCTCCTCCCGCGCGTGGCGGAGATAGGCAAAGACCCAGCCGGTCGCGGAGGCTCGCAGCCGAACGCTCCCGTCGTCCGTCCCGCGAGCGGGCTCGTATTGATTAGGTGACATGACTGTTCGGAAACCGAAGCGCTCGGATAGGGTATAACCCTTGTCCGGCCGCCCGGCCCCCGGGCGGAGCTACCGACCCGGCACCCTCGCGTTCACGCGCGGGATTAAGAGGTTGGAGCGAGCATTTCTTCGCGTATGGGCGCCCGACAGCGCATCTCGGGCCCCTCCCATGCGGATCGGGGCAAGAAGCGCGGGCCGACGAGCGAAAGCGGCTCGCCCAGCCCGACCGGGTCCGCCCCCGATGTCCCCGCCGCTCGGGCCTCGACCGGGGGCGTGCCCCAGCCCCGGCGCGGCTCGGTCGTCTCCCCTCCTCCGGCGTGGGAACCGGACGAGGTGACGCTCGGGTTCGCGATGGTCGCCGACGAGGGCGGCTCGCTCCGCGACCTCGCCGAGCCGGTCGTGCTCGCCACGATATTCATCGCGGCCGAGACGGAACGTCGCCGCCTGCTCGGACGCCTCAGCGGGGCGAACGAGGAGATCGAGGCGATCGCGAACCTCTACTGGCCGCTGCTGGTCCTCCCCGGTCCGACCGCTCCCGACATCGCGATCTTCGACGGCACGGGGGTCTGGAACCGCACGTTCCGCTACACCCTCCTCCCGCCCGTCGACGGGGTCGAGGCGCTCCTTAAGCGCCCTCCGCCGCTCCCCGACTGCCTCGCGCAGCTGCGGGCCCTGATGCCGTACTTCTCCCATGACCCCGGCGCGGAGGTGCTGACGGTCTCGGGCTTCTTGCCGGTCGATCCCCCGCTCCTGTTCGACGTCCTGTCCCACAGCGAGCTCCGCAGCGACCCCCAGTCCCCGCACGCCGGCTTCTTGCCCGCGCGCCACGAGGCGGCCTGGTACGAGGATGTCGTGCGCAAGATGCGCACATGGCTCGACCGCTTCGCGACGGACCTGGGGACGTTGGGCCACCTGCGCGACCGCATCCAGGCGCTCGTGACCGACAGCGTGGCCGCGATCGACGCGGAGTACGCCCGGGTCCAGGACGAAGTGAAACGGCGCTCCGGGGAGGCGATCGCCCGCTCGGACGCCCAGGTGACGGAGATTCGGCGGCGGTACGCGGCCGAGATGCAGCCCCACCTCGAGGAGCTGCGTCGGGCCCACGCCCTCATCGCCCACAGCGAGACGGCCGCCGCGACCGGCGAGGCCCTCGCCCTCCGCGCCCACCACCGCCGGGCCGATGCCGCGGTGCATCAGGCGCGGAGCCGGCAGGCCGAGCTCCACCTGCGGACCGGCCACCGGCAGATCGCCGAGCGCCGTCGGGCCCTCGAGGCGCTGAGCGCGCGGGAGCGGGGCGAGGTCGAGTCGGCCGTCGCTATCGTCGCCGAGACCGAGCGCGAGGGGGCGCGCCGTCTCGCCGAGATCGAGCTGTTCCGGGACGAGTTCGTCGCCACCGGGTCCGACCTTCTGCAGGCGATCGACGGCCAGCGGGCGGCCCGTACGTCGCAGCAGAACCTCCTCGCCGGCTACTTCATCCCGCTTCCGGCACTGGCGCCGGTCCGCGTCATCTGGTTCCCGCTGTGGACCGTCGTCCTGCGCGGGCCGCGCGGGACCCGCCAGCTCCTCTTCCCCCCGATGCGCGTGCGCGGCGGGGCCGGCCTCACCGGCTCGCTTCGGAAGCTCTTCGGAGGGGTGGTCCTTCCGCTCGAGCCGAGGACCGAGCAGTTCGACACCGTCCTGCGTTCTACGATGGAGGAGGCGATCGTTACCGACCCGTGGCTCGCGTCGGCCGCGGTCGGACTGGCCCGGGCGGCGGACCTGCTCGTCGACCCGGATGCCCAGCGGCGCCTGCGCCAGGGCCTCGAGGACCTCCAGCGGGCCGGCTGGGTCACGGCCAAGCAGGTCCAGGAGTACCTCGCCGTGTTCCAGGAACGGCTCGAGCGTCGCTCGGCGCTACCGTCGGTCTCCGCCCCGCCTCCCGCTCCGCCGTTGGCGGCAGCCGCCGCCCCCCCCGGGGAGATGAGCCCGAACCGGCCGAACGACGCGAAGGGCTAGCCGCCGAAGGCCCCGACGCGCCCGGGTTCAGCCTTGCCGGCGCCGGCGTCCGGACCACTTCGCGTTCCGGTCCGCGATCCACTCGAAGTTCTGGGCAAAGCTCGGACCGAATCGGGTCCGCTCCTGCTCGACGGTCAGGCGCAGCCACGACCAGGGGCCCCGGAGCATCCAGCGGTCATGGGCGATCTCCTCCCGGAGAAGGCCCCGGCGCACCAGCAGACCGACGATCTCGCCGAAGCCGACCAGCCGCAGGAACAGCGGGTACTCCGCCGACTCGAGCGGGATCGGCGCCGCCGGCCGCATGCCCTCGCCGGGGTAGTTGCGATGGTACCAGTCGAACGCCGACCGCATCTCCTCGGCCCCGGCCATCAACTCGAGGCGGAGGAGCAGGTCTCCCTCCTCCCAGTTCATCTTCTCGGGCACGGTCGCCCCCGGAATCGCACTTGAGCCATAGGTTAGACGCTCAAAGAACTGTCGCTCGACCGTGTCCGGCCCGTCCCCCTGGGCTCGCCCAGGGCCCCAGCGGCCGTCCGGGGCCGGGGCTCACGCCCCGGCCCGGCTCGCGTCAACCCCCGTTACGTTGCGGTGAGGGTCCCCCGGAGCCCGAACTGGCCGATCGAGGTCAGGACCGCGCAGCTGAACGGATACGGTCCCGGAGCCGGCAGGACGATCGTGAACGTCACGGTGGTGGGGGAGTTCACGGTCCACTCCGGCGGGATGGGCACGTTGAGGAAGAACTGCGGGGTCCGGATCGTGAAGGTGTGGCTGACCTGGTTCATCTGAAGGAAGTGGGTCGTGTAGAACATCGGGCCCTGGTGGACGACCATCACGCCTCCCACCGCACCGAGGACCTCGGCGGACGCCGGTCCGGCGACCGGTCCGACGTGCGGGTCGTAGTTCGAGATGGTGATGACGAGGGGCACGTTCGACGGGAGCGACAGGGTCGTCGGCGTATAGACGTACGGGCTGGGCCCGTTGCTCGCGATGATGCTCAGGTTGGCGTAGACGGCCGGTGGCGAGCCTCCTCCGGTCGGCGGGGCCACCGTCGGGGGCGGGGCGGCCGCCCCGAAGGCGAGCACGCCGATCATGGTGCTCAGGGCGACGTAGCTGTACCACGGAATGTGGGTCATATCTCACCTCGGGAACGAGAGACGCGGCCGACCCATAGTCGGCCCGTCGACCCCGGTTGACCGACCGGGGCCCGGGGGGCCGCGCGGCGGCGTCGACGCCGTGGACGACCTCCCGGCTCCGGGGGGCGGTCTCGCGACGCCCCGGAGAGCGAGAAACCGGCTCGTCCCGGTCGGAACGATTATCCACCGGACGCGGGTCGGCCCCCCAGATCCCATGGGACCATCGCAGCCGACCCCCGAGCGTCGTCTTCCCCGGACCGCCGTCGCTCTTCTTGCGGTCGCCGTCGTGGCCGCCCTAGTGGTGCCGAGCGCGGGCGCGATCACCCCGGCCGTGGGCGCCTACGCCCACCCGGACCTGATCTCGGCCCAGGCGCGGGGGCTCGCCGTGACCTGCTCCACGGCGGCGCTCTGCCCGTCGATGGTCCGGCAGGCGTACGGGTTCTCGAGCCTTCTCTCGAACGCCTCGACCAACGGGACCGGCCAGACCGTGGTCATCATCGACGCCTGCGGGGACTCGGGGATCGCCTCCGACCTCAAGACGTTCGACTCGACCTTCGGCCTCCCCTCGGTCAACCTGACGGTCTACACCCCGCAGGGCAAGCCGTGCTCGGACCCGTTCGGCTGGGGGATCGAGACGGCGCTCGACGTGGAGTGGGCTCACGTCATCGCCCCCGGAGCGTCGATCGCATTGGTCGAGGCTCGGACGGCGAGCACGGCGAACCTCTTCGGAGCGTGGAACTACTCGCTCTCGCACCACCTCGGCAACCAGATCTCGAACAGCTGGGGCGGCTCCGGCGGCTGCTCCTCCTCGGCCCGCCACCTCCTGTCGACGGCGACCTCGCAGCACGTCACCCTCCTCGCCTCCTCCGGCGACTCCGGCGCGTGGGGCTCCGGCCAGACCCTCGCGGCCCAGCAGCCGGCGGACTGCCCGACGATCGTCACCGTCGGCGGGACGAGCCTCCACGTGAACGCCTTGGGCGGCTACATCAACGAGACCGCGTGGAGCGGGAGCGGCGGCGGCTACGTCCCGAAGACGAAGGAGCCGCGCTACCAGTCGACGGCGAAGATCGCCGACTCGTACAGCGAGCTCGCGAAGCCCGACGTCGCGGCGGTCGCCGACCCGAACACCGGTGTCTGGGTCTACGAGGCCGCGGGCGGGGGATGGTACATCGTGGGCGGGACGAGCGTCGCCTGCCCGATCTGGGCCGGGTTCCTGGCCGACGTCAATGCCTGGCGCGCCTCGGGATCGCTCACGGCGCTCGGGAACGTCGACCCGTTCCTCTACACGACCGTCTACGGCGCGAGCGGCTCCTCCGCCCACTACGCCAAGACCATGAACGACCCCATCTACGGGAGCAACGGCTGGTCGGCGGGGACGGGCTGGGACCCGGCGACGGGCCTCGGGAGCTTCCAGGCCTACGCGCTCGCGGCGCTCCTCGGGACCAGCCCCGCGGCGTAGGGGCGGCCCGCCGCCTCGCGGACCGGCCCCCTAGGCAGGGCCGGCCGGGAACCGCTCGCCGGCGACGGGGCGTTCGACGGTACGGGCGAGCGCCGCCGCGATGGCGTCGGCGTCGTTCGGCATCGGCACCCGATGGTACGCGATCCCGTGCCGCTCGGCGAAGGCGCGGACCTCGACGTCGAGGTCGTAGAGGGTCTCGAGGTGGTCGAAGACGAAGCCGAAGGAGGCGACGAGCTGGGCCGTCGCGCCGCGCGCCTTCGCCTCGACCATCCGCTCGGTGATGTCGGGACCGAGCCACGGCTCGGTCGTGTTGCCCGCGCTCTGGAAAGTGAACCCCCAGCGCACGAGCCCGGCCGCGGCGGCGATCGCCTGCGAGGTCTCGGCGAGGATCTCCGGATACGGGTCGCCCGCGTCCCGGAAGCGCTTCGGCAGGCTGTGCGCGGAGAGGTGGACCCAGGCCGTGGGGTCGTCCAGGTCGGCGAGGCTGGCCCGGATCGAGCGGGCCCAGTGGCCGATGAGATCCGGGTCGAGATGCCAGCCGGCCTTCAGCTCCACCTCGATCGGGGACCGGGCGGCCCGCACCCCCTCGGCGAGGGTGGCCCGGTACGGCTCGAGGATCCACGTCGACGCGTACGGAGACAAGGGCACCGCGACGGCGCGGCGCACCCCGTCGGCGGCCATCTGGGGGACGACGGTGGCGATGTTCGGCACCCAGTGCTTCGTCCCGAGGTAGACGCGCGGGCCCGCGCCGGACCGGGCGAGCCGCCGTTCGAGCTTGGTCCGCAGCGAGGCGAGGATCGCGTTCTGGGGCGAGCCGCCGATGATGGCGTAGCGCCGCTCGTACTCGCGGACCATCGCCGGGGACGGCGGCCGTCCCCGCAGGACGTCGGTGAGGTAGCCGGTGAGGTCCGCGGCCCCCGACGGACTGCCGTAGCCCATCAGGAGGACCGCCATCGGGGATGCGTCGCTCACGCGGCGGCCTCCCGCCCTTCGGCGTGCACGAGGTCGACGAGCTGGGCGACCCGGTCCGGGTCCGTCGAGGGAAGGACCCCGTGACCGAGATTGAAGACATGGCCGCGGTGGGTCGGAACGGCCGCGAGCACGCGCCGCGCCGACCGTTCGAGCGCCTCCCGGCTCCCGAGGAGCGCGCCGGGGTCGAGGTTCCCCTGGAGCGCCGGCTGCGGGCCGACGCGGGCCCGGGCGACGTCGAGCGGGACCCTCCAGTCGAGGCCGAGGGCGTCCGCGCCGAGGCCCGCGAACTCCTCCAGCAGATGGCCCGAGCCGATCGAGAAGTAGATCGTCGGCCGACCGAGCGGGGCCAGGGCGGCGAACAGACGGCGGAGCCGGGGAGCGACGAACTCCGCGTACTCGGCCGCCCCGAGGATCCCGGCCCAGGTATCGAACAGCTGGAGGGCGGCCGCCCCCGCGCGGGCCTGCATCCCGAGGTAGTCGACGGCCATGTCGGTCAGGCAATCGAGGATCCGACCGAATCGT
>DAHUXZ010000009.1 GCA_027315455.1 Thermoplasmata archaeon
GGTCGTGATGGACGCCTGCACGCGAGAGGTGGTCGGGCACGAGCTGCTGCGCTCCTGCGGGGCGGCGGAGGCCCTGTCGGTGGTGGAGCGTGCCGTCCTGGCACGCTTCCCGAAGACCGGGCGAGCACCGGGGCTCACGCTGAAGACGGACGGAGGCGCCCAGTTCGTCGCCCACCGGTTCCAAGAGGGCTGTCGGACGATCGGGATCTCGCTGATGGCCACGAGGAAACGGAGGCCGGAAGACAACGGCATGATGGAGAGCTGGAACGGGCACTTCAAGCAGGACTACCTGTGGATCCGGGAGCCCATGACGTTCCTGGAGACTCGCCAGATGGTGGACGAGGGTGTGGTCGACTACAACACGCAGCGACCCCACTCGTCGCTGAAGTATCTCACACCAAGCGAGTACGCCGAACGGAAGAAGGAGGAACAGAACGCATGAACGGAACGACGGACAAGCCAGGGCCGAGCGCCCCTCCCCGAACCCCACCCTCAGGTGTACAAACGAGAAGGGAGCACGTCAGGCGGTCCGACGCCGATGACATTGAACGACGCCTGCCAGGAGTCCCCCACCTGCAGGACGTTGAGGTTCGGGTCGGCGCTCCAGTTGAAGGTGAGGGTCCGGACCCCGTCGACGGTGGCGGTTCCGCCTCCGTAGGCGCAATTCTCCGGGTACCCCGAGGAGCGCTCGCAAGCCGTCACGAGGCCGAGCGCGGGAGCCAGCTGGACGTTACCCCAGGGAACGAAGCTGAAAAGGGGCGCCTCGTCGGTCGGGGCGGCAAGGGCGAGTTCGTTGGGAGGCGCCCCGAGGCCGACCGAAGCAAGGGCGGCGATGAGGGAGGGGTTGCTGGTGTTGAAGTACTCCCGCCCGACGTCGCAGCCTTCCCACGTCTGCCCGCACGGCCCGGTCCACTGGGTGGGCGGAGAATGGTTGCTCCAAGCCAAGGTTCCGTTTGTCCCGTTGCACGAGGCGGGGGGCCAAGGATTGTACCGGTCGTAGGACTCGTTCCAGAAGTCCCACCACTGCGGTCCGTCCCATGAGCCGCCGGTGGCTTGGGACAAATCACAGCCGGCGGCAAGAGTTCGGTTGCCGGTCTGCCACATCTGCTGGTCGGAGATCAGGCCATATCGGGAGCAGGCGCCGGTGTTAAACCAGTTGAAGCAGAGCGAAGTGGCTGACCCAAACTCGGACTGATTGAAGGCGTACGACCACGGGTCCAGGGCAACGGCTAGCGTATCGATGGTGTCGATGGTGCAGCTCCCGCCCAGGGAGTCGACGCAATCGGGAGCGGAGTAGGCGAGCTGCGCGATGGAGTCCGAGACGTTCCCGTCCTGCGGAACGACCCACCCCTCGCACCGTGGGCTTACGATACCCGCCCCGAAGTTGTACGACGGCTCGCAGGAGGGGCTGTAGCAGCTCGGTTCGGTCGGCGACGTGACGTTCTTCGGCACGTGGGGCGAGACCGTCTGGCACAGGTTCGCCTCGTAGTTGGGGTCGCGTGGGGTCGTCGAACCGACCCAGACGATGACGTGGTGGGCGTCGCTCGTCCACCCGATCCCCGCTCCCATGAGCGTCCCATACAAGGCGGTGATCGAGGAGGCGTAGAGGAAGTTGTCCGCGAGGGTGGAGTTCGGGAGGATGTACGAGCCGTTCAGCACCCGGGTCTGGAGGGAGTTGTGGACAGCTCCGGCGAAGGCGGAGGCGTTGACGAAGTTGCCGATGTCGACGTGGTACTCGGAGCCGTCGGCGTCATCCCACTGGTCGTGGGTCGCGAAGAAGTCGACGAGGCCGAAGCTCATGCGGGTGAGCGGGTGAGCGGCCTGGAGGCGCTCGGTGTAGACGGAGGCGTTCGCGATGAACGCCTCCACGGTATTGGTCTCGCTACAGAGCCACAAGGGGTTTTGCGCGGAGCACATGGCCGTGGAAGAGTTGTCGAAGCTAGCGTTGCTCGCGACGTAGTCAAACACTCCGTCGTAAGGGTCGGTCTCGAGAACGAAGACGACCTGGACCGCCGGCCATGCAGCGATCCCGGTCGACGGGGCGGTTGCGGTCATCGTCACGCGTCCGAACTCGGTGCCGGCAGGGCAGACACCGCCACCGGTCACGCAGATGGTCGAGGGAGTCTCCACTAGGGTAAGGTTCGGGGCTAGGGTGCCGCCGGTCGCGCCAGAAGCAAGAGAGATCGGGGGCACGAATTGCGATCCCAGCAGTCGCGGCGCGGGCTCCCGACCGCCGGACGCAGGAACGAAGGTCGCGGTGAGCAGCAGGCCCGCCGTCACTGAGGTGACAACCAAGACGAACACGAGCCGGCTACCAATCCGGTGGCCCCTTCCCGAAGGGCCCAGTGGAGGGCCGCCGTGGCCCGACGGAGCGTTGGTAGCCGGCCCGTCGGAGGGACCTAGGCGTCTCGGAACGGGGTCCCCTGCTCTTCGCGGGATCGGAGCGATGGCGTGCTCTTGGCGCTCAGGCCACATCGACAGTACCGCTAGCGTAGCACGCCGCATAAATGTCGCCGTTCGCGCCGTCCATCGCGAGCGCCGCCGGCCCGGAGTCGACGGTCACCGTCCCCAACACGACATCCAGCCCCGAGACAATGGTCGCGGATGCGGACCCGTTGTTGGCGACCGTGAGGTTGCCGGTCGCATCGTCGACGAGCGCTGCCGCAGGGCTGGAACCCACGAAAACGGATCCCACCGACCCCAAGGCGCTGGCGGCGAAGATGAAGACCGTCCCCGAGCTCGCTGAGGAAGTGACCGCTATCTGATCGATGCTAGGGGAGGGGAACCACGCGACGCTGAGCGCGGAACTGACGCTCGCTGTATGGGTCACCGTGTTCGTGGAACCCGAGATGACCGAGACGGTTCCCGCACCGCTGTCGGTGACGTAAATGTAGTTGTGCGTCGGGTCGAACGCGACCGCTTGAACGCACGATGCCCCACCCTGGGTTCCGACGGTGATCGTGGTCGTCACCGAGTTGCTCGCTGTGGAGACCACCGAGACCGTGTCAACAGACGGTGACCACAACCGAACTTCGACGGATGACCGACGGCTGACGCCAAACTCCTCATCCTCTTCCGCCCGACACGATGGAGGACCCCGACGCCTACGGCGAGCCCGTTCCATGGGCGGAGACGCGAACGGCTCAACCGAGGTCCATTGCCTTCGATGTGACTACCGGTGGACGCCTCCCGGAAGGACCCCGAAGGTGTGCCCACGGTGTGAGTCCTACCGGTGGAGCGAGGAGATGCCGGCCCGTAATCGGCCCCGAGAACCGACATGAGCCGAAGCGGAACGGGGGCTCCAAGTTGGAGTTCGGCGTCCAAAAGGACCCCGGGGGTCGAGAGCGTCTGCTAATGACACTTTTCGAAAGAAATCAACACCATGCCTCTCGGACCGGCGGCGTTCCGAGAGACGCGTTGTCCCCTCAGTGGCAGACAGCACACCTCGCCGAAACTGAGCAGTTGATTCCTTTCCACCTGGGTCATTAGGATTGACACGGGGCGAACCGAGCCCGACGGAGTGCGGGCTCGATGGGACCCCGCTCGTGGAAGGTCTCCGTCCGTGGCCCGAGGAGGGCGCCGGGCTCCACCCGGCCCGCAAGTGCCCCAAGTGCGGGCTCATCTACCGAACCCGGGACGTGGCGAGGTGGCTCCTCGAGGACGTGGACCGCGGGAAGGGGAAGTGGGGCACCCCGGTCGGAGGACAAGGCCTTCTACCCCTACCCCCTCACCCACCCCTCGATCGGGAGAAACGGGGTTGGGCCTTGGGGAAAAGACTTGAACCAAGGTGGGACTCCATGCCCCGCTATCTCGTTCCTTGTGCTGCTCCCTCCGCCGGGGGACCCCATGGACCTGACCGTCGGTAGGCGGGGAGCACCGTGACGGGCGGGGCCGGCCGCAAGGCCCGCGGACCGGTGCCGCGCGAGCTCTCCTGCATGATCTCGCTCGACGGGCGGGACTACTGCATCGACCCGGTCGGGGGCCTCGCCGAGGCGCTGGGCAAGAAATGGACCCTGCCGCTGATCGGGGTCCTCGGCAACCGCGAGGTGAACCGGTTCGGGGACCTCCTCCGTTCCCTCGAGGGGATCGGCTCGAAGGCGCTCGCGGACCGGTTGAAGGACCTCCAGACGCTCGGCCTGGTCAGTCGCCACGTCTTCGCCGAGGTGCCCTCCCGGGTCGAGTACCGGCTCACCTCCCGAGGGGCGTCGTTCCGTCGTGCGCTGGTGCCCCTCCTCTCCTGGGCCGCGACCGACGCGACGCTGGCCCCGTCGAGCGCGTCCCGGCGGTAAGGCTCAGCCCTTCGTGCGCGGGGTCCGCTTGCGCGGCGTCCGGGGGCGCGGGGCGGGCGTCGGTTCGGGCTTCGGCTCGTCGACCGTCGCCGCGGCGGCCGGCGACGGGTTCGCCGGTCCATCGCTCGTCTCCTCGGTCGCGGTCGCCGCCGTCGGCTCGGGGTCCTCGGGCTCCGGCTCCGGCGGTGCGGGGGCGGGAGCCGGCACCGTCGGAAGGGAGTCCGGTTCGCCTGGGGGGGGCGCGACGACGGGAACGGTGGGGGCCGTCGGCGCGGTCGGTGGCGGCGCTGGGGCGAGGGGGGGAGCCGGCGCCTCGTTCTTCGCCGAGGCCTTCCCGGCGATGGGGATGAACTCGCCGGGTCGCCACGTGTGCGGTTGGTGGAGGACCGTGATATCCCGGAGGAACAGGTCGGCGTGGCCGCACGACCGGCAGATCCGCGTACCGAGCGGGATCTCCCCCCGCGAGCGCAGCGAGAGGCCGCCGCTCCCCGTCAGGCCGGTCTTGAGGTCATTGGCCCAGACGAAGTCGGAACTTCCGCAGTTGCTGCACACCGGTGCCACAGTGCTTCCTCGCGATGGCCAGTAGGCCCTTAGGGTCCATTATAGTTTGTTCGAGGACCCGTGCGATCGGCCCCGGTTCGGCCCCGGCCCGATCGCGCCCTCGACGAAACGGCCATGTAGCGGTGGGCGCCTTGGGACCCGGGAACGAAGATGTTCGAGCGGATCGTGGTCGCGGTGGACGGCTCGCCGTATGCCGAGCAGGCCCTCACGCATGCCCTCGACCTCGCGCGGAAGTACGCGAGCGAGCTCACGGTGCTCTCGGTCGCCCCCCTCGTCCCGATCTACGTGGCGACGGCGGAGCCGTACGTCCCGACGGAACTGATCGAGAGCGAGGGCAAGTACTACCGCGGGGTCACCGATGCGGCCGTCGCCCGGGCCCAGAAGGAAGGGCTCTCCCGAGTCAGCGGCGTCTGCCTCGAGGGCGTCATCGTCGACGAGATCCTCGGGTTCATCGAGCGGCACCCCACGGACCTTCTCGTCATGGGCTCGCGGGGACTCTCGACGGCGAAGCGGCTGTTCCTCGGCAGCGTCTCCGAAGCGGTCCTGCACCACGTCGGGTGCCCGGTATTGATCGTCCGGGGCCTCCCGGCGTCTACGCCGAAGAGCTGATCAGGAGCCGGGTGGGCATCGGCAGCTTGTGGGCCGCCTTGCGGAGGGCCTCCTTGGCCGTCTCCGCATGGTCCGGCGTCGTGTAGATCGTCAAGAGCTCGCTCCCGATCTGGGCCCGGACCGCGTGCGAGACGGGCTTGCCGAACGCGCGGCGCATCCCGTCGGAGATACGGTCGGCGCCGGCCCCCGTCGCCATCTTGTGCTCGCGCAGGATCTGGTGGGGGTAGCGGCGGACCTTGAGCCGGAAGGCGTTGGGCGCGCCCTTCTCGAGCACGCGCACCGCGCTGACCCGGGCCGCCTCGAGCGCGATGTCGCGGACCTGGGCCGCCTCCTCGGCGCCCAGCGTGAACCGGAGCGGGAAGCTCTCCTTGAGGTTGCCGGTGTCGAACTGCGTGATGCGGCACGCCGGAATGCCGCCCATGTACTCCTGCCGGGTGTAGACCTGCCCCTCGATCTTGCGGTACATCCGGGCGGGCTTACGGGTCATGGGGAGCGGCCGAGCCGGGTTCGAGGTAAAAGCCTTTCCCTTGCGGTCTCCGCGACGACCCGAGCGCCCATCGGCGACGCCCCGAGCTCCACGGTCCGAACGCCGGCACGCGAGAGCCGGCGGAGGACGGCCCGGCGGGAGGCCGGCCCACGGGGAACCGCGAAGAAGCTGTGGCCGAACATCGCCTGAGCGGCCCGGGCGCCGTCGGACCGGAGCCCGCGGATCAGGCGGGCCAACGGGGCCGGGGCGAATCCCATCTCGTCGGTGAACCGCTCCGCCTCGGCGAGGAACGCCGCCGGGGTCGGCCGCGCCCCGAGACGGTCGAGGGCCCCCGCGCTCGCCGCGCGGACGCGGTCGAGGAAGACGGCGTCGGTCAGGAGGCGGGGCGACGGGATCGGTGGTCCCGTCACCCCGAGGAGGACCGGACGGGGGAACGGAAGGTGACGAATGCGGCCCCGGGGCGGGATCCCGGGCCGCTCGCGGACCTCGAGCCCGCCGCCGAGGATGGCGGCGACGCCGCCGAGGCCCCCGCCCCCAAAGAGGTCGGCAAGGTGGGCGACCTCGATCGCCCGGGCGCGCGGGAGGTCCAGAAGGCGCGCGACGGCGAGCGCCGTGGCGAGCGCCCCCGCGGCGCTCGTCCCGAACCCCTGGCCGATCGGCACGTCGTGCAGGAGGTGGACGGTGAGCGCGAACGGCCGATCCCCGAGCAGACGGACCGCGGTCTCCTCGGAGATCGGCATCGGTCCCCGGGGGACAGCGCGGACAACGACGGCGGGCCGGCGGGCCGGTGCGAGCGCGACGCGGGCGCGGACCCCCGCATCGAGGACGACCCCGGCGCCTATCGAGCCCCGGCCGCGCGGGTCGCGGCTGACGGCGGCGGGGGAGAAGACACCCGTCACGTGCGCCGGGGCGAACGCCTCCACGACGGCGCGCGAGAAGGCGCCCACCGCCGGCATCAGGTCGGCCGAACCGCGACTTCTTATAAGGTGGGGCGCCTTACAACGCCGTGGACTCGCCCGGTTCACCTCCGAAAGGGAGCTTGTTCTCATGAGCGAACCGGAAGCGCCACCGGCCGGCCGAGACGCGTTCGAGCGGGTGAACTTCCTCGAGCTCAGGAACAACCAGCTCGCCGAGTCGATCAAGCGGGTCGAGAGCGAGCGCCACTACATGGAGGCCGAGATCCTCCGCCTTCAGCGCGAGGTCAAGCGGCTCAAGACCGAGCTCGACCGCCTGCGCTATCCCCCCCTCATCGTCGGAAGCGTCCGGGACGTCCTCACCGACGGCCGGGTCGTCGTGAAGTCCTCGACGGGGCCGGACTTCGTCGTGAACGCCGCCGAGACCGTCGAGCACGACAAGATCACCGTCGGCTCGCGCGTCGCGCTCAACAAGCAGACCCTCGCCGTGATGGGCGTCCTGCCCGCGTCGCTCGACCCGCTCGTCGCCGCGAGCGAGATCGTCGACAAGCCGAACGTCACCTACGCGGAGATCGGCGGGCTGACCGAGCAGATCCGCGAGATCCGCGAGGCCGTCGAGTACCCCCTCCTGCGCTCGGAGCTCTACCGCAAGGTCGGCGTCGAACCGCCGAAGGGCGTCCTCCTCATCGGGTCGCCGGGGACCGGCAAGACGATGGTCGCGAAGGCCGTCGCGCACCACACCCACGCGACCTTCGTCCGCCTCGTCGGCAGCGAGCTCGTCCAGAAGTACATCGGTGAGGGCGCGCGGCTCGTCCGCGAGCTGTTCCAGCTCGCCCGCGAGAAGGCGCCGACGATCATCTTCATCGACGAGGTCGACTCGATCGGGGCAAAGCGCCTCGAGGTGGCGACCAGCGGGGACCGCGAGGTCCAGCGCACCCTGATGCAGCTCCTCGCCGAGATGGACGGGTTCGAGCCGCTCTCGAACGTCAAGATCATCGCGGCGACCAACCGGCCGGACATCCTGGACGACGCGCTCCTGCGTCCCGGGCGCTTCGACCGGATCATCGAGGTCCCGGTCCCGACCTTCACGGGTCGGGCGGAGATCTTCAAGATCCACTCGAAGGGCATGGCGCTCAAGGAGGCGATCGACTTCGAGGCGCTCGCGGGCCGTTGCGAGGGCGCGACCGGCGCCGACATCAAGGCGATCTGCACCGAGGCCGGGATGTGGGCGATCCGCGAGGAGCGCGATCAGGTGACCAGCGCGGACTTCGACCGGGCGATCGAAAAGGTCGTCGGGGAGGAGGAGCTGCGCAAGGAATCGGTCACGATGTTCGCCTAGGGCCGCCTCACGCGACCCCGGCCGCGGAGAACATCTCGATCCGCCCGCACGCCGGGCACCACGCGAGCTCGACCAGCAGCGCGCCGTCAGAGATCCCCTCGCCCCCCGCCGTGCGTAGCCGCTGGCGGCCGAGCGGCGTGAGGGCGCCGTCGCAGCCGGCGCACCGACGGACGGCCCGGCGCGCGACGAGGTCACCGGGCTCGGGGACCCGTGGGGCGGGCGGCAGCGTCACGACCCACCGCAACGGGGTCGTCCCTCAAAAGGTCAGACGGTCGCGGCAAGCGTGAGGCGCGCCGCGATGCGGGGGCCCCCCGGGGGCGTCAGGTCCGCGAGCAGCGCCGCGTCGCCGGGCTCGAAGACAACGGGACGGTCGGCCTCGAGCTCGAAGGCGTCCGCATCGAAGCGGCGGACCTCGACCGGTACGAACTGCAACCCGATGAGGGCGTGGAGGTGGGCCCCCGCCCGGAGCGAGCCGCGGAAGTAGCGGCAGAGCGCGCGGTCGCGGCCGACCAGCCGCTCGGAGACGGTGAGCGAGCCGGGCGGCGCGAGGACCTGGCCGCGGCCGAGCTCGTCGGCGTCGGCCCCCTTGAGGGCGACCCCGACGCGCGAGCCGGTCCCGGCCTCCCGGACCTCGATGTCGTGGACCTGGATCGACCGGGCCTCGACCTCCCTCTCGGTGGGGAAGAGGCGCAGCCGGTCGTGCGCGCGCAGGGTGCCCCGGCGCACGACGCCGAGGGCGACGGCGCCGACGCCCTTCACGGGAAAGGCGTGGTCGATCGGGACGCGGACCGGCCCGTCGCGTGGCGGGGCCGTCCACCCCTCGACCTCGGCCCGCAGGGACAGAAGGTCGAGCGGGGCCATCGCCAGCGTCTCGAGGCGGGTCCCCCGGAACGCCCGGCGAACCTCCTCCTCCCCGACCCCGGGCCCGAGGCGGATCGTCGTCGGGACCGCCACGAGGTCGAGGACCGCGGCCATCTCGGCGACCTCGCGCGAGAGCCCCGGCACGACCAGGAGGACGTGGTCGGCCATGGCGATGGCGTAGAGGAGCGGGGGGAGCTTCTCGGGGAACTGGGTCGGCTCGACCAGCGTGAGGGCGTGGTCGTCCCGCACGGCGTTGTAGAGGGTGAGGTCGCTCGAGGTCCCCTTCTTCGCGAGCTCCTTCGCGAGGTCGGCGGCCCCCAGGACCGCCACGGTCACCGCTCCGCCCATCCCTTCCTCACCGGGCCGTTACCATCGGCGCCTCGGGCGTGACGGCGAGCTCGATGTGATCGCCCCGGACCTCGACGCGGACCGACGCGCCGTCGCGCACCTCCCCGGCGAGGATGCGGACGGTCAGCGGGTCGACGACGAGGCGCTGGACGGTCCGCCGAAGGGGCCGCGCCCCGAACTGCGGGTCGAACCCTTCCTCGGCGAGGCGCTCGCGCGCCTCCGGCGTGATCGTCACCTGGATGCGGCGGTCGCGCAGGCGCCCCTGGACCTGGCGGATCTGGAGATCGACGATCTGCTCGATCTCGGCCTTCCCGAGGGTGTGGAAGACGACGATGTCGTCGAGCCGGTTGAGGAACTCCGGTCGGAAGTACGAGCGCAGCGCCCCGTCGATCACCGAGCGGCGCTCCTCGTCGGTCTTCGCCGACGCGAGGAGGTCGGTACCGAGGTTGCTGGTCATGATCACGAGGGTGTTGCGGAAGTCGACGGTCCGGCCCTGGCCGTCGGTAAGGCGGCCTTCGTCGAGAAGCTGGAGGAGGACGTTGACGACGTCCGGGTGCGACTTCTCCACCTCATCGAAAAGGATGACGGTGTACGGATGGGTCCGGACCGCCTCGGTGAGCTGGCCCCCCTCCTCGTACCCGACGTAGCCCGGCGGCGCCCCGATGAGGCGCGCGACGGTGTGCTTTTCCATGTACTCGCTCATGTCGAGGCGCACGAGCGCCTTCTCGCTGTGGAAGAGGAAGCCCGCGAGCGCCTTCGCGAGCTCGGTCTTCCCGACGCCCGTCGGGCCGACGAAGAGGAACGCGCCCATCGGCCGGTTCGGGTCGGCGAGACCGCTGCGCGAGCGGCGGACGGCGCGGGCCACGGCCTCGACGGCCTCGTCCTGCCCGATGACCCGCTCCTTGAGCTCGTCCTCCATCCGGAGCAGGCGCTGGGTCTCGCCCTCGAGCATGCGGCTGACGGGGACGCCGCTCCACTTCCCGATCACCTCGGCGATGTCGTCCTCGCCGACCTCCTCGCGCAGGAGGGTCCCCTCGGGGCTCTCGGCGGCGAGGGATTGGGTCTTCTCGGCGATCTGCTTCTGCAGCTCGGGGATCGCCCCGTAGCGGAGCCGCGCCGCCCCCTCGAGGTCGCCGGAGCGCTCGGCCTCCTCTTCCTGGCCCTTCGTCTGCTCGAGCCGCTTCCGCAGCTCGCGCACCTCCTCGATGCGGTCCTTCTCCCGCTTCCATCGGGCGAGGAGCGCCCCCTCGCGCTCCTTGAGGTTGGCCACCTCCTTGTCCAGCTTGCGGAGGCGGTCGGCCGAGGCGGGGTCGGTCTCGCGCTTGAGCGCCGCGCGCTCGATCTCGAGCTGGCGGAGCCGGCGCGAGAGCTGGTCGAGCTCGGGCGGGCGGGAGTCGAGGGCGAGGCGGACCATCGAGGCCGCCTCGTCGACGGCGTCGATCGCCTTGTCCGGAAGGTGGCGGTCGGTGATGTAGCGGGACGAAAGGGTCGCGGCGGCCACGAGCGCCGCATCGTGGATGCGGACCCCATGGTGGATCTCGTAGCGCTCGCGGAGGCCGCGCAGGATCGAGATCGTGTCCTCGACGGACGGCTCGGTCACGTAGACGGGCTGGAACCGCCGCTCGAGCGCGGCGTCCTTCTCGATGTACTTGCGGTACTCCTGGATCGTCGTCGCCCCGATCGCATGGAGGCTGCCGCGGGCGAGCGCCGGCTTGAGCAGGTTCGAGGCGTCCATCGCGCCGCCTTCGGTCGACCCGGCGTGGACAAGGGTGTGGAGCTCGTCGATGAACAGGACGATGCCGCCCTCCGACCGTTCGATCTCCTTGAGGACGGCCTTGATCCGCTCCTCGAACTCGCCGCGGAACTTCGCGCCGGCGAGCAGCGCCCCGAGGTCGAGGGCGAAGACCTTCCGGTTGCGGAGCGAGTCCGGCACGTCCCCGGCGGTGATGCGGAGCGCGAGGCCCTCGGCGATCGCGGTCTTCCCGACGCCCGGGTCCCCGACGAGCACCGGGTTGTTCTTCGTGCGGCGGGAGAGGATCTGGATCACGCGCCGGATCTCGTCGTCCCGGCCGATCACCGGGTCGAGCTTGCGCTCCCGGGCGAGCGCCGTGAGGTCCCGGGCGTAGCGCTCGAGCGCGCGGTACTCCTGCTCCTCCTGGCGGCTCTCGACCCGGCGGCCCGCGCCCCGGACCGACTCGAGCGCGGCCTCGACGGCGGCCCGACGGACGTCGACCTCCTCGAGGAGCTCCTTGGCCTTCGACTTCGCGCTCAGGAGCCCGAGGAAGAGCTCCTCGACGCTCGTGTAGCGGTCCTTTCGCTTCTGCGCCTCGGCCTCGGCGGACTCGATGACGGCCGCCAGCGGGCGGGAGACGTACTGGTCCGTCGGGGCGACGTGGTCGGCCGTCGGCAGGCGGGCGAGGTGCTCCTCGAGGAGCCCTTCGAGCTTGGGGAGGGGGACCGAGAGGGCCTTGAGGACCTGGACCGTCGGGCCGTCGGGGTCCGAGAGAAGGGCCGCGAGCAGGTGCTCCGGCTCGACGGAGGCGTGGCGGAGCTCGGCCGCACGGGAGAACCCCTTCTCGAGCGCCGTGCGGGCCGCATCGGTCAGTCGGTCCAGCCGCATCGGGGTTTTCATCGTCTATACCGATATAAGCGGATGCCCTGTGCGCGGACCGGTGGCGGACCTTTCCACGCGCGTCGCGGGCCTCGCGCTGCGCAACCCGTTCCTCCTCGCCTCGGGGATCTGGGGCGAGACGGGGGAGTCGCTGCGCGGCGCCTATGAGGCCGGGGCCGGCGGGGTCATCACGAAATCGATCGGCCGCGCGCCTCGGACCGGCTATCCGAACCCGACCGTGGAGATGTACGACCGCTGGGGGTTCCTCAACGCGATGGGGCTCCCGAACCCCGGCATCGGGGAGTACCCGCGCGAGATCGCGATCGCCCGCGCCGCGGGCGCCCCGGTCATCGGCTCGGTCTTCGGACACGACGCGGAGGAGTTCGCCGAGCTCGCCGAGGCGATGGAGGGGGCCGGGGTCGCGGCGCTCGAGCTCAACCTGAGCTGCCCCCACGCCGAGGGTCTGGGCGCGGAGATCGGGTCGGAACCCGAGGCGGTCGAACGCATCACCCGCGCCGTCGTCAGCCGGACGCGGCTCCCCGTGATCGCGAAGCTCACGCCGAACACCCACGACATCGCCGCGCTCGCCCGCGCCGCCGAGCGGGGGGGCGCGAGCGCGGTGAGCGCGATCAACACCGTGCGCGGGATGGCGATCGACGTGCACCTTCGGCGCCCGACGCTGGCCCACGGCATGGGGGGTCTGAGCGGCCCGGCGATCAAGCCGGTCGGGCTCGCCTGCGTCTTCCAGATCCACCGCGCGGTCCGGATCCCTGTGATCGGGGTCGGCGGGATCGTCACCGCCGAGGACGCCCTCGAATACCTCCTCGCGGGGGCCCGCGCCGTTCAGATCGGGACCGCCGTCGCCTTGGACGGGATCGGGGTCTTCGGGACCCTGGTCCGGGACCTGGGCCGGCGCCTGGACGAGCTCGGGGTCGCCGGCCTCGAAGAGCTCATCGGGGCGGCCCACCGGACCGAGGCCGCGTCTTCGGGGACCGGCGACGCGTTATAGGGCGTCGGGCCTCGACCGGCCGTGCGCCGCATCGTCCCTGTCTCGGATCGGACCGTGGAGACGCCGAGCACCGTGACGCTGCGCTTCGTGGACGACCGGCCGGCGGCCCCCGGGCAGTTCGTGATGCTTTGGGTCCCCGGGGACGACGAGATCCCGATGTCGCTGTCCTACGTCGGACCGCGCAAAGGGGTCACGGTCAAGGTGATGGGGGCGACCAGCCGCCACATCCAGGGGATCTCCCCCGGCACCCCCCTCGGCATCCGGGGCCCGTACGGGAACGCCTTCGACCTGACCCCCCACCGCGTGCTCCTCGTCGCGGGCGGCTCCGGCGCGGCGGTCCTCGCTCCCGCCGCGGAGGCGCTTGGCGCCCGGGGCGGCGAGGTCGAGGTCGCCCTCGGGGCGACGACCGCCTCCGAGCTGCTCTTCGAGGAACGGTTCGCGGCGATGGGGGCGGCGGTCCACGTGGCGACCGACGACGGCTCTCGCGGGGAGCGGGGATTCGTGACCCGGCTCGTCGGCGGGCTCCTCGATCGCGGGCGGTTCGACGCGGTCTGGACCTGCGGGCCCGAGGTGATGATGCAGAAGGTGATCGCCGCCGCGCAGGGGAGCGGGGTCCCCGTCGTCTGCTCGGTCGAGCGCTGGATGAAGTGCGCTCTCGGCCTCTGCGATGCGTGCGCGCTCGGCCCGTTCCACGTGTGTGTGGACGGTCCGGTCTTCCCCGCCGAACGCCTCTCCCCGATCCCCGAGTTCGGCCACACGAAGCACGACGCCGCCGGCCGGCGGGTCCCGGGGTAGCCCCGGGCCCAGAGCAAGGTCTTTTGACCGCCGCCCGCTAAGGGGGCCGATGCGTCGGGGCCGGTTTGTCATCGGGATCGTTCTTCTGCTGATCGGCCTGGTCCTGGTGGTCCTGCCCTTCGTCGCGACGACGACGGAGTCGGTCGCCCCGAGCCAGGTGCTGACCCTGACGCCGGCGTTCGTCGGCTCGGGCACGGTCACGGTCAGCTGGTCGGGGGCGCCGACCTCGACCTTCGTCAAGCTCTATTCCTGCGCGACGTCGGTCTGCGACTCCGGTTCGACGGTCGCCACCGGCCAGGGCGGCTCGGGGTCGTTCTCCGCCTCGCTCTCCTCCGGTCAGACCTACGGGATCCAGGTCACGGGGACCGGGAGCGCCGCGGTCACCCTCACCCTTCGGACCCTCGGTCTCACGATCCCGATGATCGCCGGCATCGTCCTCCTCCTGGTGGGGATCGTGGTCGTCGCGCTGAGCTTCCGCCGCCCGGCCCACGACGCGACGCCCGGCGGTGAGGCGCCGCCCGCTCCGCAGGGAGCCGCCGAGGGGGCGCCGGCCCCTGAGCCCGAGGAGACGGTCGCGTCCCCGACCCCCACCCCGCCCGCCGCGGGAGGCAGTCGGCCGCCCCTCACCTGCGCGCACTGCGGCGCCGTCAACGAGGTCTGGCTGACGAACTGCCGCACCTGTAAGCGCCCGCTCAAGACGACGGGGTAGTTCGCTCCGGACGGGGCCGGCGACCGCCCGCGACGCGGGCGCCGGGCGCTGACTTTAAGGTCGGACCCCGCTACCAGCGCGGGGGGGAGCGGTGTGAAGGTCATTGTCGTGAGCGGGGGCGTGATCTCGGGCTTGGGCAAGGGGATCACGACCTCGTCGCTCGGGCGCCTGCTCAAGGCGCGCGGCATCCCCGTCACGATCCTCAAGATCGACCCCTACCTCAACGTCGACGCCGGCACGATGAACCCCTACCAGCACGGCGAGGTGTTCGTGCTGGACGACGGGACCGAGGCCGACCTTGACCTCGGCAACTACGAGCGCTTCCTCGGCCAGAGCCTGGTCGGGACGCACAACCTCACCACGGGGAAGATCTACCGCTCCGTCATCGAGAAGGAGCGGCGGGGCGATTACCTGGGCAACACCGTCCAGATCATCCCGCACGTCACCGGGGAGATCAAGCGGACGATCCGGGAGGTTGCCCAGGCCTCGGGGGCCGAGGTCGTCCTGGTCGAGGTCGGGGGGACCGTCGGCGACATCGAGTCGATGCCGTTCCTGGAGGCGTTGCGGGAGCTCTCCTACGAGCTCGGCGAGGGGCACGTCGCCTTCGTCCACACCACGCTCGTCCCGGTCGTCGGTCCCGTCGGCGAGGCGAAGACGAAGCCGACGCAGCACTCGGTGCGTGAGCTGAGGGCGATCGGCATTCGCCCCACGATGATCATCGCCCGCGGGCCGACGCCCCTCGCGCCGGACATCAAAGCGAAGATCTCCCTCTTCTGCGATGTCGCGCCCGAGGCCGTCATCTCCGTCCCGGACCAGTCGATCATCTACGAGGTCCCCCTCGTCCTCGAGGCGCAAGGCGTCGGAACCCACCTCACCCGCCTCCTCGGCCTGCCGGACCGCGAGCCCGACTACGCCGCGTGGAAGGAGTTCCTCGCGACGTACCGGCGCGAGGAGGGCTCGGTGGAGGTCGCCGTCGTGGGGAAGTACACGGACCTGCGGGACGCGTATCTCTCCCACATCGAGGCGTTCCACCACGTCCAGGGCCGGCTCGGCTGCGCGATCCGCCTCCAGTGGTACGACGCGGAGGACCTTCCGCGCAACCCGGGGGCCCTCGGCCGCCTGAAGCGGTCCGACGCCATCCTCGTCCCGGGTGGCTTCGGGACCCGCGGGGTGGAGGGCAAGGCCCAGGCGATCGAGATCGCGCGGACGGACGGGATCCCCTTCCTCGGCATCTGCTACGGCTTCCAGATGGCGGCCGTCGAGTTCGCCCGCCACGCCCTGAACCTTCCCTCGGCCAACACGACCGAGGTCGACCCCCACACCCCCGACCCCGTCGTCTGCCTCCTCGAGGAGCAGAAGGCGCTCACGGGCCTCGGCGGGACGATGCGTCTCGGCGCCCAGCGGGTCGTCCTCACGGAGGGCTCGCGCGTCGCCCACGCCTACGGCCGTACCGAGGTCTGGGAGCGCCACCGTCACCGCTACGAGATCAACCCGAGCTACCTCGAGCGGTTCCGCGAGCACGGGCTCGTCGTCTCCGGCCGGGCCGTGGACGGCCGTGTCGAGGTCCTGGAGCTCGAGACCCATCCCTTCTTCCTCGGGGTGCAGTACCACCCCGAGTTCCTCTCCCGACCCGAGGCCCCCCACCCGCTCTTCCTCGAGCTCGTCCGGGCGGCGCTCGCACGCAAGGAGGTGCCCGCCCCTGTCGTTGCCCCGCCGGCTGGCGCGTGAGCTCAGCGCGCTCGACGGAACGGTCGTCCGGATCGGCGGCCACCTCGAGGACTACCGCGCGCTCGGCGGCGTCGCGTTCGCGATCGTCCGGGACGGCTCCGGGACGGTCCAGGTCACCCTCAAGAAGGGCTCGACCGACCCCGCGCTGTTCGCCCTCCTCGAGACCCTGCCGCGGGAGTCCGTTCTCCGCGTCGACGGGACCGTTCGCCGGTCGGAGAAGGCCCGGCGGGGGGTCGAGCTCGTCCCGAGCGCGATCGAGGTGCTGAGCGCGGCCGAGGTGCCGCTGCCCCTCGGGGTCGTCGACAAGGTCGGCGCCGAGCTGGACACTCGCCTCAACCACCGCGTCCTCGACCTGCGTAAGCCCGGGGTCCGGCAGGTCTTCGAGCTCCGGAGCGCGCTGCTCGCAGGGCTCCGTCACGCCTTCCGGGCGCGGGGGTTTCTCGAGGTGGAGACGCCGAAGCTCCTCCGTCAGGGCGCGGAGGGCGGGGCGACGCTCTTCCCCGTCGAGTACTTCGAGGAGCGCGCCTACCTCGCCCAGAGCCCCCAGCTCTACAAGCAGATGCTGATGAGCGCGGGGTTCGAGCGCGTGTTCGAGATCGCCCCCGCGTTCCGGGCCGAGCCGTCGGACACCGTGCGCCACATCACCGAGTTCACGAGCCTCGACGCGGAGATGGCCTACATCGATTCCGCCGACGACCTCCGGACGGCCCTCGAGGGGATCCTGGCGGACGCGATCGGTGAGGCCCGGGGCGCCCTCGCGGGCCTCGGCCACCCCCTCGCCGCCGCGCTCCCCGAGGTGCGAACGCCGTTCCCGCGGTTCCCTTTCCGCGAGGTCGAAGGCTGGCTGGGACGACCGGGGGCGGACCGGGACCTCTCGACCGAGGACGAGAAGAAGGTCGGGGAGGTCGCGGAGAAGGAGCACGGGGCCTCCTTCTACTACATCACCGAGTTTCCGACGGCCGTCAAGATCGCGACCTTCTACGCCCGGCGCCAGGACGACCACCCGGACCTCACGGGCTACTTCGACCTCGGCTATCGGGGCCTCGAGCTCGCGAGCGGGGGCCCGCGCGAGCACCGTCTCGCCCGCCTCCTCGACAACTTCCGGGCCGCGGGGGTCGACACGGCCGGCTTCGCCGGCTACCTCGAGGCGTTCCGGTTCGGCATGCCGCCGCACGGGGGATGGGGGCTCGGCCTCGACCGCCTCGTCTGGGTCCTCGCGGGGGTCGCCAACATCCGTGAGGCACGATTATTCCCTCGCGACCGTTACCGCCTGGAGCCGTAGGAGGACGCTCAGATGGTCGCCGCCGGCCGCACCCTTCCCGCGGGCCCCGAGCTCGTGGGGCGATGGGTCCAGGTCCTCGAGGAGGAGGTGCTGCGCCCCCGCATCCTGGAGATCGCGGACCGCTACCCGGAGGAGCGCTCCCTCGAGGTCGCGTTCGGACGCATCGAGGGGGTCGACACGGCGCTCGCCGACCTGCTCCTCGAGCGACCGGAGGAGGTCCTCGGGGCCGGCTCGCGGGCGATGCGCGAGCTCGTCCCCGTCGCCGGGCCCGAGGCCGAGGGCCTGCGGATGCGGATCACGGGCCTCCCGACGACCGTGCGGCGGCTGATCCGCTCGATCCGGGAGACCGACCTCAACCGATTCCTGGCCGTCGACGGGATCGTGCGCAAGGCGACGGAGGTCCGCCCGCAGATCCGGGACGCGGTGTTCAACTGCCTCGCCTGCCGCCAGGACATCCACGAGATCCAGGACGACGGGGCGCTGATGCTGCGCGAGCCGAACGAGTGCCCGCACTGCGGCAAGCCCGTGGGCCGCACCCGCTTCCGCCTTCTTCCCGAGAAGTCCACCTACATCGACTCGCAGCGCATCGAGGTCCAGGAGAACCCGGAGAACCTCAAGGGGGGCGCCCACCCGCAGGGGCTCACCGTCCTCCTGACCGAGGACCTCACGGGCCGGGTGATCCCCGGCAACCGCGTCGTCGTCAACGGCGTCCTCAAGAGCCAGCAGCGGGCGTCGGCGTCGCGGACCGGGCTCCTCCGCTCGACGACGTTCGACCTCATGCTCCTCGGCAACTCGCTCGAGTACAAGCAGCAGGAGTACGAGGAGATCGCGATCTCCGAGGAGGAGGAGCAGCTCATCCTGCGCTTCCGCGGCGACCCGACGGTCGTCGACACGATCGTGCTGTCGCTCGCCCCGACGATCAAGGGGATGGAGGACGAAAAGGAGGCGATCGCCCTCCAGCTCTTCGGGGGGGTCGAGAAGCGGCACTCCGACGGCGTCCGCATCCGCGGCGACATCCACGTCCTCCTCATCGGGGACCCGGGGACGGCGAAGAGCCAGCTCCTCCGCTACATCGCCGACGTGGCCCCGCGCGGGATCTACACGAGCGGCAAGGGGGCGACCGCCGCCGGGCTGACGGCCGCCGCGGTCAAGGACGACTTCGCCGGCGGCCGGTGGGTCCTCGAGGCGGGGATGCTCGTCCTCGCCGACGGGGGGATCGCCGTGGTCGACGAGCTCGACAAGATGACCCCCGAGGACCGCTCGGCGATGCACGAGGCTCTCGAGCAGCAGACGGTCTCCGTCGCGAAGGCCGGCATCACGGCGACGCTCAACGCCCGTTGCCCCGTCCTCGCCGCGGCGAACCCGAAGTGGGGCCGATTCAACACCGAGAAGTTCATCAGCGAGCAGATCGACCTTCCCCCGACCCTCCTCTCGCGCTTCGACGTGATCTTCTCGATCCAGGACCGGCCCGACCACGAGCGCGACCGGATCCTCGCGAACCGCATCCTCCTCTCGCACCAGGAGGGCGAGCACCGCGAGGTGATGCGTGGCGCCGGCGAGACCCCCGGCGCCGGCGACGCGCCGTTCTCCCCGGAGTTCCTGCGCAAGTTCATCGCGTACGCCCGGCGCACCGTCCGCCCGGTCCTGTCGAACGAGGCGCTCCAGGCCCTCGAGGACTTCTACGTCAAGGTCCGGGGCAAGGGGGAGGAGCCGAACTCCCCGGTCCCGATCACCGCCCGCCAGCTCGAGGCGCTCGTGCGCCTGAGCGAGGCCGCGGCCAGGGCGCGGCTCTCGCCGGTGGTGAGCCTCGCCGACGCCGAGCGGGCGACCCGGCTGTTCCAGAAGTTCCTCGACCGCATCACCCCGCCGAACGAGAAGCTCGACATCGACGTCGTCACGACCGGCGTCTCGCGCAGCCAGCGCGAGCGCATCGACATCGTCCAGGGGGTGATGCGCCGCCTCCAGGAGGAGGGCGGCGGATCCTTCACCCTGGCGGAGGTCAGGGACGCCGCCGAGCGCGAGGGGGTCCCCGGCGGCCGGACCGAGGCGCTCTTCCAGATGCTCCGCAACCAGGGCGAGCTCATCGAGGTCCGCCCCGACCGCTGGCAGCTCGTGCGCTTCTGAGCCGCCGAGAAGGGTGATAACCCCCTCCCCCTTCCTTCGGGCAGGAGCGGGGCCCGTGGCCGAGGACGGGATCGTCATGCGCATCCACCGGGTCCGCGCCGAGGTCGTCGTCGCCGCCTGCGATTGCGAGCTCGTCGGGCAGGACCTCCCCGTCGGGGCCGCCGGGCGGACGGTCCGCATCTCGGCCGACTTCTACGGCGAACGGGTCGTCTCCCGCGAGGAGCTCCTCTGGGCGCTGCGGCGGGCGACGGTCGTGAACCTCTTGGGCCGCCGGGTCATCGAGGTCGCGCGGAGTGAAGGGCTCGTCGCCGACGGGGGGCTCGGGAGCCTCGGCGGGCACCCCCACGCCGAGGTCTTCGCGATGCTATAGTGAGGGGCGACATGTCCGGGGAGTTCTGCGTCGTCTGCGGGCGGACGGACGTCCCCCTCGAGGAGGGGGTCTGCCCGGACTGCTTCGCCGCCCGCCACGTCCTCGTCGACGCCCCGGGGCGCCCGACGGTCGTCCTCTGCCCGACGTGCGGGGCGCGCAAGGTCGGCGAGCACTGGGAGCGGGCCGGGGCGAGCCCGACCCTCCTTGCCGCCGAGGACCTCACTCCGCTGCTGCGGATCTTCCCCGATGTGGCCGTGCGTCGGGTCCGCTGGCAGGAGGTCAGCGAGGACAAGATCCTGCGGGAGTACCACGGCGAGGCCGACGTCCGCTTCCGGGGGACGGAGCGGACCGTGGCCTTCGCTCTCCGCCTCAAGGTCCAGCACCGGACGTGCCCGGAGTGCTCGCGCCTCTCGGGGCGGTTCTTCACCGCGATCCTCCAGCTCCGCGGCCCCGAGGGCCGCCAGCGCCTGCCCCCGCGGGAGCTTCGGGCCGCGCTGGGGTCGCCGTTCGACTCGATCGTCGCCGAGACCCCGAAGGCGTGGCGGCAGGCGCTCTCGTGGAAGGAGGCGCTCCCCGAAGGGTGGGACTACTACCTCACCGACACCACCAGCGCGCGCGCGCTCGCCCGGCACCTCAAGGTGAGGCTCGGGGCGACCTTGAGCGAGTCCGCGACCCTCTGGGGCCGCAAGGATGGCCGCGACGTCTACCGGGTCACCTTCTGCCTGCGGCTGCCGGTGGGGACCCGCCGCCGCCCGGCGACGGCCGGGGGGGCGGAGGACGGGGACGGACGGCCGGCCCCTCGGCGAGTCGAACGGCATGCTTAAGAAGCGACCCCCCCTCCAAACCGGCAGGCCCGGGGAGACCCCACGATGCTGAGCAGAAAAGGGATCCTTCGACGACACCATGGCGCCGACACCCTCGAGGAGGGCACGTTCCTCGACCTCGGGACGATGCCGTTCGAGGACGAGGCCGCGGGCCTCGCCGGCGCGAAGAGCAATGTCCGGCTGGTCGAGATCCTCCGCTTCGAGGACCTCCACCACGCGACGAAGCTCGCCTACCAGGGTGACATCGTGATCCTCGACTACACCTCGATCGCCAACGACCAGGTCGCCGTCCGGCGGATGAGCCTCGACCTGAAGAACGTCGCGAAGGACACCGGCGGCGACGTCGCCGGGATCGCGAAGAACCTGCTCGCGCTCACGCCCGCCGGCATCCGGATCGACCGGCAGAAGATCCGGCCGTCGTTCTGAACCGGTCCGGGGAACGGGCGGTGAAGCTCGGCCTGGACCGGCGCGACGCCGGTGTGGTCAGCGTCGATGCCGTCGTGAGCGGCGTCTTCGAGCGGGGCGAGAAGGACGACACCCTCCCGCGGTCGCTCGCCAAGGACGGCGAGGCCGTCCCGGGCCACCTCACGGCCGCGTGGGAGCGCCGGGAGATCCGGGGCCGGCGCAAGGAGATCACCGTCCTGCATCGGCCCGCCGGCAAGGGGCGCATCGTGCTCGTGGGTCTCGGCCCGCGCAGCGACTACGGCGCCGACCTCACCCGCCGGGCGGCCGCCGAGGCGGTCCGCGCCCTGCGCGGGCGCGGGGCCCGCACCCTCGCCTTCCGCCTCGCCACGTTCGTCACCGAGGCCGTCCCGGCCGACCTCGCGGTACGGGGGCTCGCCGACGGGGCGGTGTTGGGCGGCTACGAGTTCCTGCGGTACCGTTCGTCCCACGACGCGGGCGTCGAGGAGGGGACGATCTGCCTCGGCGAGGAGCACGCCCGCGAGGAGGCCGCGCTCCGCCGCGCCCTGGACGAGGAGGACGTCCTCCTGGAGAGCGTGGTCCGCACGCGCGAGATCGTCAACACCCCGGCCGACACCGCGACCCCCGAGTGGCTCGCCGAAGAGGCGCGGCGGGTCGGCAAGGAGGTCGGGGTCAGGGTCACCGTCTACGACGAGAAGAAGCTCGCCGAGATGCACTGCGGCGGCCTGCTGGCCGTGGGGGGCGGCAGCGCGCATCCGCCGCGCCTCATCGTCCTGGAGTACGGCGGCGGGGCCCGTGGCGGCCGGACGATCGCCGTCGTCGGGAAGGGGATCACGTTCGACTCCGGCGGCATCTCGATCAAGCCGGCGGAGGCGATGGCCGACATGAAGTTCGACAAGGCCGGGGCCTGCGCGGTCCTCGGCATCGTTCGGGCGGCGGCGCTGCTCAAGGCCCCTCCGCGCGTCATCGGGGTGATGGCGTGCGCCGAGAACCTCCCGAGCGGCTCGTCGTACCGGCCCGGGGACCTCGTCCGGACCTACAACGGCCGCACGATCGAGGTCCTCAACACCGACGCCGAGGGCCGGGTCGCCCTGTCCGACGCCCTCGGGTTCGTCGTCGATCGCTTCCATCCGGACGAGGTCATCGACCTCGCGACCCTCACCGGCGCGTGCGTGACGGCGCTCGGGGACGACACGGCCGGCCTCATCGCGACCGATGACCGGCTCGCCGCCGGGCTCCTCGCCGCGTCGGCGGCGACGGGGGAGCCGCTCTGGCGCCTGCCGCTCACCGACTACCACCGCGAGCTGGTCAAGAGCGACATCGCCGACGTGCGCAACCACACCGAGATGAAGATCGCCGGGGCCCTCACGGCCGCCGCGTTCCTCGAGACGTTCGTCGGGCGCGTGCCGTGGGCCCACCTCGACATCGCCGGCCCGTCCTTCACCACCCCGACGACGCGCAAGTGGCAGCCGGCGTACCAGAACATCGGGGCGACGGCGTTCGGGGTGCGGCTCGTCACCCGCTACCTCCTCGACGGCGGGAAGTAGGCGCCGCCTCAGTTCTCGACGATCTTCACCGACTCGCCGCCGTGGCGCGTCGCGCGGGGGCGGACCTCGCAGAACAGCGGGGTGTGGTAGCCGCCGCCGGTGACGAGGGCGGTCCCGACGGGGAGCGACTGGATCATCTCGGTCATCCCGTTCGTGAGCCCCTCGATCGACTGGGCGATCGCCTTGAGGTCGAGGGGGTTCGTGACCTGGAGGATCAGCTGGGTGTTGCACTGCGAGAGCACGCTCTTGTCGATGCGCGCGGCCCGCTGGGTGACGCAGCACAGCCCGAGGCCGAACTTCCGGCCCTCGCTCGCGATGTTCTTCAGGACCCGCGAGCAGGCCGCCGTCCCCTGCTGCGGGGCGAAGTTGTGCGCCTCCTCGATCACGAGGAACAAGGGCGGGACCTTCCCCTTCTTGCGGAACTCGAAGAGGTTGGAGGCGATCCGCGCGACGACGAGCTCCTGGACGTCCGGCGCGACCCCGCGCAGGTTGATGAGGGTCGCCGAGCCCTTCTCGACGAGCTCGTTGAGGCTCGTCCCCTTCGGTCCGAGGAGCTTCGTCTGCTCGACGTACTCGAGCCGCTCGTGGAGGACCTCGGCGACGGCGCCCTCGCCGCGCTCGGCGGCGCGGACGAGGTCGCGGACCGTGAACTCGGGGTTCGCGGCGCTCACCTCCTCGAGGAGCGCCTTGAGGGGGGCGAGGTACTGCTTGATGTTCGTGAGCCCCATGAACACGAGCAGGTCCCGCGGTTCGAGGTTCCGCAGCGAGAAGGTGAGCGGCCGGGCCGTGGGATTGAGGGTCACGTCCGGGGAGAACTCGAGGACCTGCTTCGGGAACCCCTGCGTCTCGACCATGAAGCGGCCGTGGACCCCGTTCTTTTCCCCGGCCTGGCGGAGCGAGCCGTACTCCCCGTGCGGGTCGATGATGACGCACGTGACGTGGTGGCGGAGGAGCTCCTCGATGAGGACGCCGAGGAGGTAGCTCTTGCCGCCCCCCGTCTTCGCGAGGACGCTCACGTGGCGCTGGACGAGCTGGTTGATGTCGAGCTCGATCCGGAGCGAGTGGTTCCGCAGCAGGCCGACGTAGGCGCCGGTGTTTCCGTGGTGCTTGAGGCCGAGGACCTCGGCGATGAGCGGTTCCTCGGCGCGGAAGACCTTCGCCCCGGGGCGGAACGGGATCGTCGGGAGCTTGACGAGCCCCTGGTGGTCGCGGAAGCCGATGATGCGCGCGATGCCGAGGAGGTTCTCGTGGATCAGCGTCTCCGCGCCGTGCCCGAGCTCGTCGGCCCGCACGAGGTCGAGGTCGCTCTTCCGCCTAAGGTCGTCCAGTTGGCAGAGGACCGGCCCGTGGGCCTCGTCCTCGACGGCGAGGTAGTCGCCGCGCTCCACGGCCTGCGTGAGGCTCAGGTGGAACACCCCGAGGCCCACGTCGCCGTAGATGCGTCCCACGTCCTCCACGAACGCGTTCATCGGGGGGGCCGTTTATTAGCGTGACCCCGCATGCGAACGTCGTTGCCGCGGCCGGCGCACCGGCACGCGCCGGGGGCCGGCACCGACACGCCCCCGCGCGGAAGTCTTTTTATACGCTCCCAATGTCGAACGTTCCCTCCGCGCGCCGGGAATGGGCGCGGGGAGAAGCGCTTTGACCGACGCCGCCGAGGAACTGGAACGCAAGCGCGCCGAGCTCAATGTCCGGGCCGATGAGCACCGTGCCCGGCGCGACAAGCTCAACACCGAGGCGCGCAGCCGCGCCGAGGAGCGCGGCCTGATCCTCGACGAGCTCCACGCGAAGAGCGCCGAGGCGCAGGACCATCGCCGCCACCGCGACGACCTCAACGACCAGGTCCGCGAGGCGAAGCGGCTGCGCGAGGAGTGGAACCGCAAGCTCCAGGAGACGAGCGACCGCGTCGCCGATCTCAAGCGCGCGCGCGTCCCCCGCCCCGGGGCGGTCCCGGTCTGGCGGCTGAGGAAAGAGCTGCGCGAGCTCGAGTTCCGCCACATGACCACCGCCCTCACCGGCGACCAGGAGAAGCGGCTCGTCGAGGAGATGAAGCGCCTCGAATCCGCGATCCGCGAGCAGGACGAGGCGCTCCACCAGGACCCGGAGATCGATCAGGCCCTCGCCGCGCTGAACGAGGCGCGGACCGAGGCCGAGAAGCACCACGCCGCCGTCGGAGGGCTCGCCGAGGAGGCGCAGCGCGAGCACGAGGAGATGGTCCGCCTTTTCGAGGCCGTCGACGAGCTGCGGCGCCGCGCCGACGAGGTCCAGGCCAAGCTCATCGAGGTCAAGGCGGCGGCCGACGAGGCGCACCGCGCCCACATTTCCGCGATCGAGGAGGTCCGGGACGTGGAGAAGATGCTCTACGCCGCACGCGGCGGCCGCGCCCCCGCGGCCTGGGCCGGCGAGACCGAGCCGCCCAAGGAGGAGGACTTCCTCGCGCGCCTCAAGAAAGGCGAGAAGGTCTCGACCGAGGACCTCCTCGAGCTGCAGAAGACCGGCCGCGGATAGGCGACCGTGAGCGTTGCGTCCTCCCCGCCGCGTCGCGCGGTCCTCTTCGACCTGGACGACACGCTCGTCCCCTGGCACACCGTGGCCCACTGGCAGTGGGCGTGGCGCCCCCAGGGCCCCGTCCTTTCCGAGCGGCATACCCAGGCCGCGATCCGCCGCTCGCTCCACCACTGGGACCGTCGGCGCTGGGAGGGGCTCGTCGGCGCCGGGCCGCCGACGACGGCCGACGACCTGCGGGAGGCGCTGCGCGCCGAGCTGTTCGCCATCGCCGCGCACCCCCTGCCGACCGCCGAGACCGAGGCGGTCGTCGACCGGTTCCTGCGGCCGGCGGGCGAAGGGGAGGCGTTCGCCGATGCGGCGCCGACCCTCGCCGCCCTCGCCGAGCGCGGGGTCCGCCTCGGGGTCGTCACCGATCTGCCCTTGGCGTCGGCGCGCCGCGCGCTCGCCCGCGCCGCGCTCCCCGAGGACCTCCTGGTCCTCCACGGGGACGACGCCGAAGCCCGCCTGCCCAGCGCGGCGGCGTTCCGCCTGGCCGCGGCGCGCCTCGACGTCAAGCCGCGCGGGTGCCTCTATGTCGGGGACCTGTTCTGGAGCGACGTCCGCGCGGCGGCGCGCGCCGGGTTCGCTTCGGTCCTCCTCGACCGCACCGATGCCCTGGCGCGGGTCACCGGCACGAGGGTCCGCTCGCTCGCCGAGGTGCCCGGCCTCCTCGCCGCCCCCGCGCCGGCGTCCGCGATGCCGGGGCCCGACGCGGCCGCGGGGACCGGACCGTGACGGTCCGACGCACGCCGGCCCGTTTCGAAGGAACGCCTATATATGCCGACCGCAGGTGACTCCGTGTCGATGCGCTACGTCAAGCTCAATCAGTCGGAGCTCCACAAGATCAAGGAGCTCTACGAGGGCGTGATGAGCCATGCCTGCCACGGCCTGTTCTTCAAGGAGGGTTCCGTCGTCGGGTCCGACATGGCGGAGGAGGCCCTCAAGGACCGGGCCCACTTCCACCAGCGTGCCGGCGAGATCCTCAAGGAGCGCGGCTGGGTCGACGAGATCTCCTTCAAGGACGGCGAGGTCGTCGTCAAGGGGTCGATCGAGGTCGTCCCGAGCGATATCCCGACCTGCCACCGGCTTCGGGGCATCCTTCGCGAGTTCTACGAACGTTTTAAGGGCTCTCGCGTCAAATGTACCGAGGAGGCGTGCGCTTCCGTCGGACAGGCCGAGTGTCGTTTCCGTATCGAGGAGATGTAGGGGCTCCGGGTAGATGATGGCGACGGGTAGCGTAGGCGCGGTGATCAAGGACCTCAAGAGCCGGATCGGCGGGATCGCGACAGCCCTCGTCTCCCGCGACGGGCTCGTGCTGTACGCCGACGTCCCCGCGGGGGTTTACACCGAGACGTTCGCCATCATGTGCGCGACGATCCTCGGTGCCGCCGCCACGGCGAACACCGAGCTCAACCGCGCTCCCCCCGAGCGCATCGTGATCGAGGGGAACGACTCGAAGACGATCATCGTCGGGAGCGGGAAGAAAGCGCTCCTCGTCGCGGTCGTCGACCAGAGCGCCGAGGCCAACCGCGTCCTCGCCGAGGTCGCGAAGGTCGCGGAGCTGCTCAAGACGACGTAACCGGCCCTCCGGGCCGTCCCCTGCGCGCGGCGCGGGGATTCGCTAGCTGCCGGGTCCGCGGGCACCGGCCCGCTCGGCGGCGGTCGCTCCTGTGGAGGCCGGCTCGCCCTCGGGGAGGGCGGACTTCGCCGGGACGGGAGAGAGCCGCCGACCGGCCCCGGTGAAGACCCGCGTGAGGTAGCCGGCGAGGGCGGCGACGAGGCGGGCCCAGGCGATGACGGTGCGCTGGGTCTCGACGAGCCGGCGGACGCGGTAGCTGCCCCAGAGGGTGCCGTGCTTCTCGGTGAGCTGCTTACGGCCATAGCCGTTCCAGAACGCCTGGTAGAGGAACCGGATCAGGTTCGGGCGCATCGCGTGGTAGACGAGCGCCCCGGGATGGTGGAAGATCCGCGCGCCGTGCTGGACGGCGCGCAGGTTGAGGTCGATGTCCTCGGCGGTGATGAAGCGCGGGTCGAACCCGCGCAGCTCGTCGAAGCGCGCGCGCCGGTAGCCGAGGTTGCAGGACGGGTAGGTCACGTCGCTGCCCCGCCGGAACAGCTCGACCCGGTCGAGGGCGCCGTACTGGGGGCTCCCGACGGCGACGGTCGTGCCGGCGACGATGTCGCTCGTCGCGAAGCCCTCGCGAAGGGCGTGCAGCCAGGCGGAGTCGGCGAAGCAGTCGCCGTCGATGAAGGCGACGAACTCCCCCTTCGAGGCGCCGACGCCCGCATTGCGCCCGATCCCGCGCGAGCCGAACCGCTGGAAGGCGTGGAACCGCTCCGGATAGCGCGCCGCGAACTCCCCCGCGATAGCGAAGGTCGCATCGGTCGAGAGGGCGTCGACGACGACGACCTCGTAGGGCTCCTCCTGGGCGAGGAGGCTCTCGAGGAGCCGGCGGAGGTGCCGCCCCTCGTTCTTGACGGTGATGACGACGGAGACGAACGGGCGGGTTTGCGCGGCGCTACTTCCCAAGTTCCATCACGACGACGTCCTTGACCGCGCGCATGCTCTTGAAGGGGAGCACCAGGCGGCCGGACCCGTCGATCTGGAACAGGCGCGGCTCGACGTCCTCGCTCGGCGTGACCAGGACATGGGCGATGCCCCCGGTCTGGGTGTCCACGACGAAGTTCTCGATCATCCCGAGGATCTGGCCGTCATTGGTCATCACGGTCTTTCCCCGGAGCTCGGTCAGGAACTTGCGCATGGCGTCCTCGCCGGCGGATGGCGGACGTCGCTATTTAATCGTTATCGGCGGCGGGAAATCGTTCCGGCCCACCGGCCGCTTCCCCCGCACGGTCGTGCGCGGGGCCTCGCGGAGGCTCGTACGCGCGCCCGCCGCGCGCCGCGTGCTGCCGCCGGCGGCAAGCCTTATATGAAGCACCCGGGTCGAGGCCCTCCCGCATGCTTCGCACCATCCGCAAGGACAATCCGGAGCTCCGGCGTATGCTCATCGAGCTGCGTCGCGCCGCCCGAGCGCACGAGGCCCCGATCTGGGGCGCGGTCGCCGAGAAGCTCGCCCGTCCCCGGCACGCCGCCCCCGCGGTGAACGTCGGTCACCTCGACCGCCTCGCCAGCGAGGGGGAAACGCTGGTCGTCCCGGGAAAGCTCCTCGCCGACGGCCGGCTTTCCAAGCCGCTCACCGTCGCCGCGTTCCAGTACTCGCGAGAGGCGCGGGAGAAGATCCACGGGGCCGGTGGCACCGCCCTGACCCTCGACGAGCTGCTCAAGGCCAAGCCGAACGGCGCGGGGGTGCGTCTCTTTGCCTGACGAGGCCGACTCCCCCGCCGCCCCGGCCGCCGAGAAGAAGCCGGCCGCACCGAAGGCTCCCCGGGCCCCCCGCGCGCCCCGGACCGTGACGGCGCCGGCCGAGAAGGGCGAGACGCCCGCGGCCGCCCGGCCGTCGGCGGCGAAGCCCGCGACCACGACCCCCGCCGCCGGGACTGCGGCTCCGGCCCAGAAGGCCCCCACGCCTCCGGCCCAGAAGGCCCCCACGCCTCCGGCGCCCGCCCCCGCGGCCGTGCCGAAGGGGACGGTCGTGGACGCGAGCGGTCTCGTCCTCGGCCGCGCCGCGAGCGTCATCGCCCAGCGCCTCCTGCGCGGGGAGCTCATCGTCGTCGTCAACGCCGAGAAGAGCGTCGTGACGGGTTCCCGCGCGTCGGTCCTCGGCCACTACCGCGAGAGCCGCGCCCGTGGCTCGGTCCGCAGCGGCCCGCACTTCCCCCGCTACCCGGACCGCATCTTCCGCCGCACGGTCCGGGGGATGCTACCGCATCTCAAGACCCGCGGCAAGGAGGCGCTCGACCGCCTCACGGTGCACATCGGCGTGCCCCCCGAGCTCTCGGGGGTCGCCCGCGTCTCGATCGACCAGGCCCGCGTGCGCCCCGCGCTCCGGGCCCCGACGACCCTCCAGGAGATCAGCCGCCTGCTCGGAGCCCGTGTATGAAGGCCCCCGTCATCGTCCAGGCGACCGGCAAGCGGAAGGAGGCGATCGCCCGCGCGACGATCCGCAAGGGCGCCGGGCGCGTCTGGATCAACCGCCGCCCGCTCGAGATCGTCGAGCCCGAGACGGTCCGCCAGAAGATCCAAGAGCCGCTCCTCATGGTCGGCGACCGCTGGCACGCGCTCGACATCAGCGTCGACATCCAGGGCGGCGGGATCATCGGCCAGGCCTCGGCGGCCCGGACCGCGGTCGCGCGCGGCCTCCTCGCCTGGCTCAAGGACCCCGCCCTCACGGACATGTTCAAGCGCTACGACCGGTCGCTGATCGTCAACGACCCCCGCCGCAAGCTTCCGAAGCGGCCGGGCGGGCGTGGCGCCCGCAAGCGGCGGCAGAAGTCGTACCGCTGAGGAAGGAAGGCCGTCGATGACGATGATGGTGCCCGTGCGCTGCTTCACCTGCGGCGCCGTGATCGGCCAGAACTGGGACGAGTACCGAGAACGGACCGCGCGGGGCGAGAACGCGGGCGAGGTACTGACCGCCCTCGGCCTCAGCCGCTACTGCTGCCGCCGGATGCTCCTGACCCACGTCGACCTCCTGGACGAGGTCGGCCCCTACGGGTAGGGCGCTCCCGCGTCGTGCGTAGCCCACCGGGCGCTCTCCTTGGGCCGTGGCGCCCCTTGGGCGGCCCTACGGCGGCCCGAGACTCCTTGGAGGACGAGAACCGCTCCGGGCGCCCCTTGCGGGGCGACCGGAGACGTGGGGAATAGGTTCGCGGGTACGGCCGATCCCGGCCGCCCTACTCTTCGTCGTCCTCTTCGTCCTTCTTGGACGACCGCTCGAGGCCGGCCTTCCCGGTGCTCGAGCTCGACGCCTTCCCGGTGCTCGAGCTCGACGGCTTGGCCTTCGAGGAGGGGGTCCCGCCCATCCCGCGGCGGCGGTAGAAGAACACCGCGAGCAGGATCAGGACGACGGCAGCGCCCCCGACGGCCCCGTAGATGATGTACTGGCTCGTGGGGTTCGGGTTGAGGGTCACCTGCACGTGCGCCTGGTTCGCCCCAGCGGTGTAGTCGCCCACGAACTCGTTCGTGGCCGTCGCGTTCGCCCAGAGGTCCCACGTCCCCGTGCGGCCGGGGTTGAAGGAGATCTGCGCGCGCACCGTGTGGTTGTACGGGAGGTTCACGACCCCCGCCCACGGCGAGGTCGCGACGACCCCGCTGCTCGAGTAGTTGTAGTAGCTCACGGTGCCGCCGATCCCGATCTGGGAGCCGCCCCCGCCCGGCGAGAGCAGGTAGAAGCGCACGGCGAGCGCCTCGGCCGTCGAGTTCTTCCCGATCGTGTTGGTGACGTTGACCCAGACCGTGTAGGACGTCCCCTCGGTCATCGTCGTGGGGGTGGTGAGGTTCGACACGGAGAGGACGGGCCGCTGGCTCGTGTTGATGCTCACGGTCAGCTGGCTCGTCGTGTAGGCGGTGTTGCCCGCGCGGTCCGTGACGGTCAGGTTCACCGTGTAGGGCTTCGACTGGGGGGCCAGCCACAGCTGAGGCTTCGCCGGGAGCTTGAATCCCGGCTGGACCGCGGGCTGGGAGATCGTGCGGTTCGCCGAGCGGTTCACCGGGTTGGTGATGTTCCAGAAGTACGACGCGATCGAGCCGTTGTGCGGGTCGGTCGAGTTCGTCGCCACGAGCACCACGTCGGCGGTGCCGTTCGACCCCTCGATGATGCCCGAGCTCGAGATCGTCCGACCGGCGGAGTCCTGGATCGCCAGGACGGGCGTCGGCTTCTCGGTGTCGTTGACCAGGACGACGAGCGTGGCCGAGGCGAGATGGCCCGCGCCGTCCCAGACCTTGAGCGAGACGTTGTACTCCCAGCCGTAGAAGGTCGCGGCGAACGGGAACGGCAGGGTGCCGTTCGTGTAGTAGTCGCCCGCCCCGAGGAACGTCAGCGTGAGGTTCCGCTGGGACGGGTTCGTGACGCCGCTGCTCGCCGTGTAGTTCGCGGTCGTCTGGTAGCCGCCCGCGCTCGTGATGTTCCACGAGGCGATCGACAGTATCCCGTGGACCGGCGCGCCGGAGTAGACCGTGTCCGAGCTCAGGGACGCGTTGAAGTGCAGCGTCCGCGACCAGTTCACCCAGACGTAGGAAACGCTACCCGAGCTGAGCACGGTCGCGTTCGTGCTGATCTGCGCCGTCGGCGGGACATTGTCCGTATAGACGGTGAAGGCCGTCGCGCTCGTGCGGCCGCCGCTCGACGTCACCGTCAGCGAGCCCGCGTAGCTCTGGGCCCCCGTGTAGGTGTGGTAGGTGGTCGGGCTCGAGGTGTTGGTGAACGTCCCGTCGCCCCACGCCCACTGGTAGAGGGTCCCGTTGGTCCCGGCGGGGAACGTCGAGTTCAGCGCGCTGAACGTCGCGTTCTCGCCGGAGCCGATGATGACCTCGTAGTGGCCGCGGGTCTGGTTGAGGACGTTCGCCTTCGAGAAGGCGAAGTTCGAGGTCGTCACGTTGACGATCGCCGTCACGTTGGCGTAGCGGACGACCGAGAACGTCGCGGTCGAGCTCGGCGAGGCGCTCGGGAGCGAGACCAGCGTGAAGCTCGTCCAGGTCCCACCGGGTCCCGCGGGGGCGAGGCGGCTCTGCGCGGGAACGGGGTTGCCCGCGGCGAGGACGTAGCCCGAGGGGAGGACGACGGTGTAGTTGAACACCTGGCCGTTGGTCGGGTGGCGGAAGTTGAACGACACGGTGTAGTTCTTCGCGCTCGCGGCGAGGGAGCCCGTCACGTTGTAGGCCTGGGCCCAGTAAAGGTCGAGCGACGCGCTCGAGGTGAGGCCGCAGGTCGCCGTGCAGGTCGTCGTGTTGGTGAAGGTGTAGTTCGTCGGCTGGCCGAACCCGACCGCCCCGCCCGCGGCGGCGACGGCGAGGTTGCTCTGGCCGGCGGCGAAGAACGGTCCGCTCGCGTTGATCCAGCCGAGGACGTGCGTCAGGTTCGCCGCGTCGAAGGCGAGGTTGTGCTGCCAGTCGAGCGCGAGCTGCGCCCAGAGCTGGCCGACGGAGGCGTTCGTGAGGTCGGGGAAGACGGAGTCGTTGCCCAGCGTCGCCTGGGTCGCCACCGCCACCTTGCCGAACCCGCTCGAGAAGTTGAGGGTCGTCAGGTACTGCGCGGGGGGCACCTGCGGGCGCGAGAGGACGATGTGGGGGTTCGGCCCCGAGCCGTTCGGGCTCGCCGCCGAGATCGTCACCGGGTAGCTCACCGTCTGCCAGCCCACGGGGGCGAGGACGACCTCGAAGGTCCGTGCGCCGGTGCCGGTGAAGCCGGCCGGGTACGCCCCGAAGCTGTAGTAGCCGCCGGCCGGGGTCGGAGCGCTGTAGATGTAGCTGGTCGAGGTGTCGACCACCGTCACGTTGCCGCCGGCCGGGATGTGGGCCGACGGGTTCGCGACCTGGTTGACCCAGCCCCAGACCATGTAGTTCGCGACGACCGGGTTCACCGTCTGCTTCGCGGAGTTGACCGTCACCTGAAGGAGGCTGTAGTGGTTCGGGTTGCCGGGAACGATCGTCTCGAGGACCCAGGTCCCGTAGGGGACCGAGAGGGAGAACTCCCCGACCACGGTGGTGTTCGTCGCCTTCGCGACGGTCGTGTTGTTGGCGTAGACGAACCCGCTGATCGTGGGCTGGAGCAGCTCGACGAGCGCGCCGCCCTGCGGCTGGCCGTTGTAGGTGACGTTGCCCCAGATCGTCGCGTTGTACGCGGCGAGGGCGACGCCCGTGACCGTGACGGGGTTGGCCGTCGGGTTCGTCAGGGCCGACGAGCTCTCCCAGTAGTACTGGGGGTTCGGGTTCTGGGGGATGACGGCGCAGGGGTTGCAGCCGTAGAGGTGGGCGTGGGCTTGGGGAGGGACCCAGACGCCCCACCAGCCGGGGGCGAGGCCGCCCGCGGTGTTGGCGGCGGTGAAGCTGAACTGGCCGCTCAGCGAGGCCGTCGTGGTAGCGGAGACCTGGTGGGTCGCGGACGAGATCAGGTTCACGGTGACCCCCGCAGGAACCGGCGGCGGCGACCCGCCGCCTGCCTGGTCGACGTACCCCAGTAGGGTATAGGTCGGTCCGGCCGCTCGCGCCCCCGGCACCGAGGCCAGCGAACCCGCCAGCACCAGCACGACGAGGGCCCACAACGCGGCTCGCGGTAGCCCGTTAACCATCGCGTTTCACGACTCCCTGTAAGTGTTCCCTATCGGGAAACTCGGCGCCGAACCTTGCCCCCCTACATATAGCTTGCCGACCGCGGGGGCGCCCCCCACCCGCGGCCCTGCGCTACCGGTAGATCGCCTGGACGGGCTCCTCGCGGCGGCGCCCGACGCGCTCGCGGGAGAGCTGGCGTTGGAAGTCCTCGTAGAACTTGAGCATCTCCGGGTCGCAGGAGGGGTGGACGAGCTTGAACGCCTCGTCGAAGTGGGCCATCGTCACTTTCGACGCCTTCAGGTTCTCCCGGATCGCGACCAGGCCCGCCTCGCGGGCGAGGGCGGCGAGGTCGCTCCCGACGAACCCGTCGCTCCGCTGGGCGAGCTCGCTCAACGAGACGTCCTCGAGGGGCATCTTCCGCGTGTGGACCTTCAGGATCTCGAGCCGACCGGCCGTGTTCGGCGGCTCGACGTACAGGAGCCGGTCGAAGCGGCCGGTCCGCGTGAGCGCCTCATCGAGGATGTCGGGACGGTTCGTCGCCGCGAGGACCAGGACCCGCTCGAGCGACTCGAGGCCGTCGATGCTGGTGAGGAGCTGGTTGACGATCCGCTCGGTGACCCCGCTCGACGTCTGGAGGCCCCGCCTCGGTGCGATGGCGTCGATCTCGTCGATGAAGACGATCGCGGGCGACGCCTGGCGGGCCTTCTTGAAGATCATCCGGATCGCCTTCTCGCTCTCGCCCACCCACTTGCTCATCACCTCGGGGCCCTTGACCGAGATGAAGTTCGCCTGGCTCTCCGTGGCGGCCGCCTTCGCGAGGAGGGTCTTCCCCACGCCCGGGGGCCCGTAGAGGAGGATCCCGCGCGGCGGCTCGATGCCGATGTGGCGGTAGACGGCCGGGTTGCGGAACGGCAGCTCGACGGACTCCTGGAGCGACTGCTTGATCCCATCGAGGCCGCCGACCTCGGCCCAGCGGACCGTCGGGATCTCGATGGTGACGTCCCTTAGGCTGGAGGGCTCGATCTGCTTGAGCGCCTCCTTGAAATCGCGCTCGGTGACCTTCATCCGTTCGAGAAGCGACAGCGGGATCGGCTTGTCGAAGTCGATCTCGGGCAGGTAACGGCGCAGCGCCCGCATCGCCGCCTCCCGCCCGAGGGCGGCGAGGTCGGCCCCGACGAAGCCGTGGCTGAGACCGGCGAGCTCGCGCAGGATGCGGTCGCGGTCCCGGTCCGAGCCTTCGATCGGCATGCCGCGGGTGTGGATCATGAGGATCTCGAGGCGCCCGGCCTGGGTCGGGACGCCGATCTCGATCTCCCGGTCGAAGCGGCCGGGGCGGCGGAGGGCGGGGTCGATCGCCTCCTCGCGGTTCGTGGCCGCGATGACGATGACGTTGCCGCGGCCGGAAAGTCCGTCCATCAGGGTGAGGAGCTGGGCGACGACGCGCCGTTCGACCTCCCCCACCACCTCGTCCCGCCGGGGCGCGATCGAGTCGAGTTCGTCGATGAAGACCACCGACGGGGCGTTCTTCTCGGCCTCCTCGAACTTCTCGCGGAGCTCCTTCTCGCTCTCGCCGTAGTACTTCGAGATGATCTCGGGGCCCTGGATCCCGATGAAGTGGGCCCCGGCCTCGTTCGCGACGGCCTTCGCGATCAAGGTCTTCCCGGTTCCCGGCGGCCCGTAGAGGAGCACGCCCTTCGGGGGGGAGATGGCGAGCCGGTCGAACAGCTCCGGGTGCTTGAGCGGCAGCTCGATCATCTCGCGGACGCGGCCGAGCTTCTCCTTGAGCCCCCCGATGTCCTCGTAGGAGACGCGCGGGGCGGCGACCTCGGTCTCGGTGACCGTCTCGTCCTTGATCGTGATGAGGGTCGTCGGCCCGACCTGGACCGTTCCCTTCGGCTGGGTCGAGACGACCATGAACGGGAGCGACCCGCCCATGAGGAAGACCCCGGGGATCACGAAAACGTCCCCCCGGACGAACGGCCGGCGCGACAGCGCCTTCGAGACGAACGACTCGAGGCCGGGCCCGAGGTCCATCTTCGCCGAGCCGGAGTAGATCGGCGCGATCGTCACCGCGTCGGCGATCGGACAGTCGATCCGCTGGACGAGGACCCGGTCGCCGATGCTGACGCCGGCGTTGCGACGTACGACGGCCTCGACACGGACGAGGCCCTTGCCCTCGTCGTCCTGCTGGGCGCGGTTCACGACGGCCGCCGTCGTCTTTCGGCCGCGGATCTCGATGATGTCGCCGACACCGACCTTGAGGCGCTGGCGGGTCCCGACGTCGAGCCGCGCGGTCCCGAGCCCGATGTCCTGCTGGAACGCCTCGGCGACCCGGAGGGTGACGGCCTCCCCCATCGATGCGCACCGTTGCACCCGGGAGCGCGATATATACGTTGCTCTCGGGCCCCGCCGGCCGGCGAGCCGGGAGCGCGGTCCCGCTCAGAGGGTGCGCTGGCCCGGCTCGCGCGCGGCGGCCGTGAGGTCGGCCGGGGGGACCCCGAGGACCTCCTGGAGGAGCTCGGCCGTCCCGGGCCCGAAGCCCATGAAGTGGTTGTTGACGAGGAGGAACGCGTCGCGCGCGGCCGCGCCCTCGTGCTCGAGGTGGGTCCGCATCGCTTCCATCGCCGGACGGCCTTCCCGCTGGATGCCATCGAAGCGGGTCAGGGCCCGGTCGCCGACGAAGCGGCCGTAGAGGAAATCCCCGGGGACCCAGTACGGCGGCGCGAGCCCCGGGTAGACCGTCCAGACGAGCGCCGCGCTCCGCCGCTCGAGGAGGGCGCGCGTCGCGGGGACCCACCACGATCGGTGGCGCAGCTCGACGGCGAGCGCAAGGTCCGCCGGGAACGCCGCGAGGATCTCCTCGAGGCGCCCCGCGTCCTTCTCCCGACGGAACGACGCGGCGAACTGCGCCACGACCGGCCCGAGCTTTCCGGCCTCGCGCAGCGGGCGCAGCGCCTCGACGAACGGACCCACCGATTCCGCGAGCGGCGGGCCGACCGGCGCGTGCGTGATCGCCTTCGGGACCTTGAGGGCGAAGAGGAAGCCCGACGGGGTCAGGGCGGCCCAGCGTCGGACCAGGAAGGGGCTGGGCGACCGGTAGAACGACGAATCGACCTCCACGAGGTCGAAGACCCGCGCGTACCGGCGGAGGTACTCCCCCGGTGGCGTCCCCTCCGGGTAGAAGACGCCGCGCCAGTCGTCGTAGGACCAGCCGGTGCACCCGACGCGGACGTGCGGCATGCCGACCCCCACCCGGACGCGGCGGATTGAGGGTTTCGGCGGCCCGGGAACCCCACGGAAGACAGATAATCCTCCGTTCGCTCGATGGGACGATGGCCCCCGTCACCTCGACGACCTCTGTGCTGCGACGCCTGTTCGAGGCCGCGGGCTACCGGCTCGAGGACCGGCCGAGCGGCCTCAAGGCGATCCGCAGCCGGGACCACCGCGCCGTTCTCGTGGTATGGGGCCTGCCGTCCCCCGTGGAGGTAGAGTCCGAGTTCCCCGGGGATGCCGTGCACCGAACGCTCGTCTACGCCGAGGACCCGGGCACCGTCGCCCGGTCGATCGCCTCCGAGCGGAGCATCGAGGTCCTGGGCCCGGCGACCCTCGGCCCGGCCCTCGGCGAGCTCCTCCTCCCCCCGCCCCCGGCGCCCGGGGAGAGCGAGACGGAGTCCGAGGAGAGCCCTCTCGAGCCGCCGGCGACCCTCTTTCCGGAAGGCGAGCGGGTCGTGCGGCCCCGGCTCGGGCAAGCGGAGGCCGAGGCGCTCGCCGGTATCGACCAGGCCCACTACGCCCTGCGCCTCGTCCCGTTCTACGTGACCCCCTATCGGGTCCGCGTCCGGGGCGCCCACGGCGGCCCGGGCCCGACCTCGGACCACCTGATCGCGGTCAACGCGATCTCCGGCCGCGCCGAGGTCTGGGACCCCGGCGACCGGGAGATCGCGAGCGAGCTCGACGTCCCGACGCAGAAGGTCGATGCGTCGCTGAGCGAGGGGGACAGCCGGCAGATCGCCGAGGAGGCGGTCCGCAAGCGCCACACGGTGAGCGTCGACCACTCCGAGCAGCACGGCGGGGCGCTCGTCATCGAGCGTCGCCGCCTGCCCCCCGGTCCCGACGACCTCCGGCTCGGGCCGACGGTCCTCCTCTACGTGCCGTACTGGTACGTCGAAGGGCTGCAGGGTCGCGTCGTCCTGGACTCCGTGACGGGGACCCGCACGCTTCCGGACGACCCGGAGATCGACGCGGTTCGCTGACCCCCTGTCCGTCAAATAGCGCCCCCGCTTCGCGCGGGCGTGCTCCTCGAGCGGTTCGCCGTCGGACCGTACCAGAACTTCACCTACCTCGTAGCGGACCGGGAGGGCGGAGAGGGCGTCGTCATCGACCCGTCGTTCGGGATCGACCCGGTCCTGCACGCGATCGACTCGCGGTCCGTGAAGGTCCGTTTCATCCTCAACACCCACAGCCACCCCGACCATGTCGCCGGCAACGGCGAGATCCGCGAGCGGACCGGGGCGAAGGTCGTCGCGCACCGTCGGGCCCCGCTGAACCAGGAGATGCCCGTCGACGACGGCGACGTCGTCGAATCCGGGCGGATCCGTTTCGAGGTCCTCTACACCCCCGGTCACACTCCCGACTCCGTCCTCTACCGCTTCGAGGGCCACCTCGCGACCGGCGACACCCTCTTCGTGGGCGAGTGCGGCCGGACCGACCTCCCCGGCGGCGACCCGTCGGCGATGTACGACTCGCTCCTCGGCCGCGTCGTGAAGCTCGACGATGCGCTCATCGTCCTCCCCGGCCACGACTACGGCGTGACCCCGACCTCGACGATCGGGCGCGAGAAGCAGGAGAACTACGTCCTGAAGCCCCGCTCGCGCGAGGAATTCATCCGCTTCCTCCGGGAGTAGGCCGTTGTCCCCCATCCCGCCGACGGAGAGCCGGACCCTCCTGGCCGTCGGGGCCCGCCGGCGCGAAGCCGGTCGGCCGGACCGCGGCGAGATCGTCCAGACCCTCCGCCGCCTCGGGGGGGAGGGCGGCGGGCTGGTCGCGCTGTTCGACGCCCGGGCGATCGCCGGGGAGCGCCACCTCCTCTCCGCCTGGGCGCATCTCGGTCGCGCTCGCGCACGGGGCGAGGAGCGCCTGCGCGACCGGGGGGCCGAGTTCGCGCTGTTCGTCGCGGGGGACGACCAGCTCCCGAAGGCGCTCGGGAAGGTCGGCGTCGCGGCCGACACGGACCGCTTCGTCCTCGTCGTCGAGCGGCCGCGCACGATCGCCGATACCCTCGCCGCCTTCGGTCTCGAGGAGGACGCCACGGCCTACCCGGTCGGGCCCACCGCGAGGACCCTCGAGCGTCTCGGCATCTCCGCCGAGGAGCACGGGAGCGTCCCCCCGTCGGCGTGGGAGGGGCTCGTCCTCGAGCGCATCGCCCTGGTCGAGCTCGCCGGCGCCCATGCCGCCCCGGCCCGGTCGACCCCAAAGCATTAGGCACGGGCGCCGGTGGCGGCGCGTCCGGCGGGGACGCGCTGCAGGCGTAATCTAGCGGTAGGATGTCAGCCTTCCAAGCTGACTACCCGGGTTCGAATCGCCGACGCGCCCGCGGGCGCGCGGCGCGGACGTCCCGGCGCCTGCATCGCCCTCCGCCGGTCCGCCTCAGGTTTAAGGCCGCGCTCGCTGCTCCGTACGCTGCTGAGGTAGCCTAGCCCGGCAAGGCGCCAGCCTTGAAAGCTGGTGGCGGCAACGCCCCGGGAGTTCAAATCTCCCCCTCAGCGTCCCTCCCGTCGCTCGCCCCCGCCGAACGATTATATCCCGCGGCTCGCTCGCTCGTCCTCCGATGCCCGAGCCCGTGGTCGTGACTCCCCTCATGGAGCAGTACGAGGGGGTCAAGGCCCGCTATCCGGGACATCTCGTCCTGTTCCGGGTCGGGGACTTCTACGAAACGTTCGGGGACGACGCGAAGCTGCTCTCCCGGGAGGTCGAGGTCGTCCTGACCGCCCGGGCCGCGGACGGCCGCGGCGAGCGGATGCCGATGGCCGGCGTCCCCCACCATGCCGTGGACACCTACCTGGGACGGCTCGTGAGGAAGGGGTTCAAGGTCGCGATCTGCGACCAGGTCGAGGACCCGAAGGCCGCGCGCGGGCTCGTGCGGCGCGAGGTGACGCGCGTCGTCACCCCCGGAACCGTCGTCGAGGACCGTATCCTGCCCGGGCCCGAGCACAACTTCCTCGCGAGCGTCGTCCTCCCGGCGGAGGGGCCTCCCGCCGTCGCCGCCGTCGACATCACCACGGGGGAGTGGTTCCACGGGCTCGCCCCGACGTCGGGAGCGGACGGGGTCCTGCAAGGGCTCGTCCCGTTCGCGCCGAGCGAGGTGCTCCTCGCGCTTCCGCCCGACCCGTCGCGCCGGCGGGAGGTCGAGTCCGCCCTCCGCCGGGAGTTCCCGAGGGCCCGTCTCGAATCCGCGCCGCCGGCCGCGGCCGAGCTTCCCCCCTCGCTCGCGGCCGAGGCGACGGAGCCGCTCGTCGGCGAGGCGGACCGACGCCTGGCGGCGTACGTCGGCCAGACCCAGCCGCGCCTGCTCCCCTACCTGGAGGTCGTGCCGATCACCGCGGGGCGACGGCGGATGCACGTCGACGCGAAGACCCTGCGCCATCTCGAGATCGCGCGGCCGATGAACCCCGACGACCCGTCCGGCCCGACCCTCCTGTCGGTGTGGGACGCGACCGTGACCGCACCGGGACGGCGGACGATCGGGTTCTGGCTGCGGAACCCGCTCGCCGACGCCGCCGCGATCCGGGAGCGCCTCGACGCCGTCGACGCGCTGCGGGCGCGGGGGGCCGCCCTCCTCGAGCTGCGGGAGCGGCTCGGGCCCGTCGCCGACCTCTCGCGGATCGCCTCCCGGGTCGTCGGCCGGCTCGTGCGCCCGCCCGAGCTCGCGGCGCTGCGGTCGAGCCTCCACGCCATGGCGGCCGTCGCCGAGGCCCTCGGGGAGGCCCCGACGGGTCTCCTCGGCGGAGGCCCTCGCCGGCCGGCTCGACCCGCTGCCCCGCCTTTGCGAGCGGCTCGCCACCGCCCTCCCCGAGGAGCCCCCTCCCACCGCCGACCACGGCGGGCTCTTCCGGGCGGGCTTCTCCCCGGCGCTCGACGCCCTTGTCGCGGAGGAGCAGGGGGGTCTTGCCGAGCTCGAGGCGCTCGAGCGCCGTGAGCAGGAGGCGAGCGGGATACGCACGCTCAAGGTCGGGTACAACCAGGTCTTCGGCTACTACTTCGAGATCACGCGGCCGAACCTGGGCCGGGTCCCCGCGCACTTCCGGCGGAAGCAGACCCTCTCGGGCGGGGAGCGGTTCACGACGGAGGAGCTCGCGCGGATCGAGGAGCGGGTCCTCGCCGCCCGCGCCGCGCTCGGCTCCGCGGGGGCGGAGGCGTGGGAAGGGTTGCTGGCCGAGATCGACCCGTGGGTGCCCGCGCTCCACCGGCTCTCCCGGGCCGTCGGGGAGCTCGACACCCTCGCCGCGTTCGCCCTGCTCGCCCAGGAGCGGAACCTCGTCCGGCCCGAGGTCGACGAGGGCACGGCGCTCGTCATCCGGGATGGACGCCACCCCGTCCTCGACCGCACCCTCGGCCGTCGCTTCGTGCCGAACGACACCGACCTCGATGCCGACGGTGACCGCCTCCTGGTCCTCACCGGGCCGAACATGTCCGGCAAGTCGACCTACATGCGGCAGGTCGGCCTCCTCGTCCTCCTCGCCCAGGCCGGCTCGTTCGTGCCGGCGCGGTTCGCCCGGGTCGGGGTCGCCGACGCGGTGTTCACGCGGATGGGGTTCACCGACGAGATCGGCCGCGGGAAGTCGAGCTTCATGGTCGAGATGAGCGAGGTCGCCGAGATCCTCCGCTCGGCCGGCCCCCGGTCGCTCGTCCTCCTGGACGAGGTCGGGCGGGGCACGAGCACGTTCGACGGCCTCGCGATCGCGTGGTCGGTCCTCCGCCATCTCTGCGAAACCGTCCGATGCCGGACCCTCCTCGCCACGCACTACCACCAGCTCACCGAGCTCGTCGAGCCCCTCGCCGGCGCCCGGAACGCCCACCTCGCCGTCGATGAATCGGGCGGCGAGATCGCGTTCCTCCACCGGCTCGTCCCCGGGAGCACGGACCGCAGCTACGGCCTCCACGTCGCGCGGCTCGCCGGCCTTCCCCCGGCGCTGCTCTCCGAAGCCGACCGGCTCCTGGGCCGCCTCGAGTCCGAGGGGGTCCGGCTCGCCCCGGGCCGCCGGCGCGGCGCGCCGACGCGCTACACGCAGGGGATCCTGCTTCCCGCCCCGTCGGCCGGCCCCTCTCCTTTCGAGTCCGCCCTCCTCGCGCTCGACCCCGACCGGATGGCCCCGATCGACGCGCTCGCCTTCCTGGCCGAGTGGCGCCGGCGGCTCGGCGAGGGAGCGCCGCCCCCGCCGTGAGCGCGCCGTCGGCCCCGCGGGCGATCCGCCGCCTCGACGAGGGCACGGTCCAGCGGATCGCGGCGGGCGAGGTCGTCGAGCGCCCCGCGTCCGTCGTCAAGGAGCTCGTCGAGAACGCCGTGGACGCCGGGGCGCGCGACGTCCGCGTGCGGCTCGAGGGCGGCGGGCTCGAGCTCATCGCCGTGGAGGACGACGGGGCCGGGATCGCCGGGGGGGACCTCCCGCTCGCCGTCGAGCGCCACGCGACCAGCAAGCTCGAGCGGGTCGAGGACCTCGCGGCGATCGCGACGCTCGGCTTCCGGGGCGAGGCGCTCGCGTCCATCGCGGCGGTCTCGCGCCTGCGCCTTCTCTCGCGGGTCGCGGGCGCGCCCGCGGCGAGCGGCATCTCCGTGGTCGCCGGCCAGGTCGTCGGCACGTTCGTCGAGGGCCGCGCCCCCGGCACGACGGTCGAGGTGCGCGACCTCTTCTTCAACACGCCGGCGCGGCGGAAGTTCCTCCACGCGCCCGCCGCCGAGCAGCTCGAGGTCCTCGCGATGGTCGAGCGGCTCTACCTCGCGCGGCCGGCCGTCGGGCTGGCCGTCGACAACGAGCGGGGGGAGCTCGCCCGCTACCCCCCCGTCCGCTCGCTGCGCGAGGCCGCCGGCCGCGTCTTCGGCCCGGAGTTCCTCGGCCAGTCGTTCGCCGTCGCGGCCCGGCCGGCGGAGGGGATCGCAATCCAGGCCGTCCTCGCCCGGCCCGCGATCAGCCGATCGACCTCGAGCTCGCTCTTTCTCGCGCTCAACGGCCGCGCCATCGCCTCGCGTCCCCTCGCCCAGGCGGTCCGGATCGCCTACGCTGACCACCTCCCCCGGACCCGCCACCCGGTCGGCGCCATCCACCTCGAGGTCGACCCGTCCCGGGTCGACGTGAACGTCCACCCGACGAAGCGCGAGGTCCGCATCGCCCACGAGCGCGACCTCGCCGACGAGCTGCGCCGGGCCGTGCGGGAGGCGCTCCTCGGGACGCCGCAGGTCGCCGACCGGGCCGGAGCGGTCGGGAGACCGACCGGATTCCTTCCCCCCGCCCCGTCCTCCCCCGTCGGGCCTCTCCCGCCGCTCGCGGCGCTCCCGCGCGCGGCCGAGGAGTCGCCCCACGCCGTCCAGCGGACCCTGGGCGAGCCGCCGGCCCCGGTGACCGTGGCCGCGACGGCCCGGCGGCCGCGCCTCGCGTTCGTCGGCCAATTGTTCCGCGTGTACTGGGCCGCCGAGAGCGGCGAGGACCTCCTCCTGGTCGACCAGCACGCGGCGAGCGAGCGGGCGATCTTCACCGCGCTGCGCCGGGACGGCCGGCTCGCCCACCAGGAGCTCGTCGACCCCCTGCGGTTCGAGCTCACCCCCCGCCAGGCGCTGACGCTCTCGACCCACGGCGAAGCGATCGCGCGTTCGGGCTTCCGCGCTGCGCCGTTCGGCGGGAACGTCGTCCGCATCGAGGCGGTACCCTCCTACCGGGGGCGGCGCGCCCGCGCCGAGGCGTTCCCCGGCCTCCTCGACGAGCTCGCCGTCGGCGGGCGGCCGACGGTCCCCGACGGCCTCGCCGAGCGCACCGACGCGACGCTCGCCTGCCACAGCGCGGTGCGCGCGGGAGACCTCCTCTTAGCCGAGGAGCTCGCGCGGATCGTCGAGGCGCTCGACGCCGACCCCGAGGGGGCGTACACCTGCCCCCACGGGCGCCCGATCCTGGTCCGGATCCCGCGGGCGCGAATCGACCGCTGGTTCCTGCGGAGCGGGCCGTGAGAGAGTCCGACCTCATCGCCCCGGTCGAGGCCCATCTGGCCCGCCGGGGCTACCGCGTCTGGGCCGCGCCGGACGGCGCCGACTACTTCGACATCGTGGCGCGGCGGGGCCCCGAGATCGGCCTGGTCGAGCTCAAGCTCTCCGACTGGCGCAAGGTCTTCGCGCAGGCCGTCCGCCGCCGGGCCTGGGCCGACTGGGTCGCCGTCGCCCTGCCCCGGGAGTCGCTCGCCCGGCGGCTGTTGGACCGCCCCGAGGCGCCCCGCGCCCAGCGCGTGGGCGTCTGGGTCGTCGAGGACGGCGCGGTCCGCGAGCTGCGGCCGGCGCGTCCCCTCGTCGCCGCGGGAGAGGCCGACCCCTTCGCGGAGAGCCGGGCGCGCTTGGCGGCCCGGCTCGACGAGCTCGAGGCCGGGGCGCTGCCGGCCGGGGCGCGGTGGCTCGTCCCCGGACGCCCGTCGGTGGGCGGGTCGCGGCGGACGACGCGCGACTGGCGCCTCGAGGAGTTCCCCGACGGGAGCTAGCCCAGGGTCGGGGCGATCGCCTTCTCGAACCGGTCGGCCATCCGATCGAAGCTGAACCCGTCGGCGTAGCGCTTGCCGGCCTCCCCGATCGACCGCCGAAGGGCGGGGTCGGCGAACAGCTCGGCGAGCTCGCTCGCGTAGGCCCCGGCGTCGTCGGACGGCACGACGCGGACGGCGGTCTTGGGGTCGATCCCGTCCAGGGGCAGGTGCGCGCTCACCACGGCGGGGACCCCGTAGCGCATCGCCTCACGGGGGGCGAGGCCGAAGCCCTCGTAGCGCGTCGGGAAGAGGAAGACATCGGCGGCGCGGAGGACGCGGGCCTTCATCGGCTCGTCGACGGGCCCGAGCGAAAGGACCCCCGGCTCCGTCGGGACCGAGGAGCCGGCGACGATGCACCGCGCGCCGGGGAACAGCACCCGGATCCGTCGGAACGCGTCGAGCGCGATCGGGAGGCCCTGGCGCTCCGGGGTCCGTCCGAGGAACGCGACCACCGGGACGTCGAGCGGGATGCGGAGGGCGCGGCGGGCGTCCTCGCGCGTCCCGACCTCGAGCGGGTCCGGGACCCCGAGAGGGAGGAGCGTCACGCGGGCGGCCGGGACCCGGTAGTAGCGCTCGAGGAGCTGGCGGTTGAGCTCGGAGCCGGCGAAGACGACGCGGGCCCGGTCGAGGGCGTGGCCCTCGAGGCGGAGGAGCGCGCGGCGGTCGACCCAGTTGCCGAGGCGCTGGCGGACCCCGCGTCCCGGCTCGAGGGGGCGCAGGGTGTCGAACGTGTGGAGGGCGACGTCGTGGACGAACATCGCGAAGACCGGGCGGCCCGCGCGCCCCGCGCCGAGGGCGCCGATCGCCCCGGCCTTCTCGTCGTTGCCCACGACGAGGTCGGCGTTCGGGTCGAACAGGCCCGTCGCGTTGCGTCCGATCGCGATGTCGCGGGCGAACGGCCGGCGGCCGGCGCCCCGGAACGGGACCGGCACCGCCTCGACGCCGGGCACGGGGGTCAGGGCGGCGCCGGCCTCGGCCGGGTAGAGGACACGCACCCGGTGGCCCAGGGTCCCGAGCGACGCGGCGAGCTGCCAGACGACCCGCGACAGCCCGCTGGACGTCTCCTCGACGGGCGCCGTCGCGAGGAACTCGATCCGCCAGGCGGCCATGGGCGGCGCGCTAGCCCTCCACGGTGCCGAAGCGGTCCGCGAAGGAGCGGCCGGCCATCGCCTCGGGGATCGGCGCACCCATCGCGCTCAGGATCGTCGGGGCGAGGTCGAGGAGGGAGAACGGTTCGCTCCGCCGCTCCGGCTGGATCCCGACCCCGCTCGCGATGAGGATGCCGTCCATGCGGTGGACCCCGGTTCCGTAGAAGTAGCCCGGTCGGTCCTTGAGCATCGGGCGGGGGTAGCTGAAGTCCATCCGCGGCTCCGTCGCGAGCCCATCGATCCGCAACAGGAGCGCGGGGGCGTTCTCGAGCCGGTCCCCGCGGTAGAGCTCCGCGGGGCTCAGGACCTCGATCCGGGCCCCGGGGAACGTCTCGAGGCGGCGGCGGATCTCGTCGAGCGCGGCCCGGGCGGCCTCCGGGCGCAGCGAGGAGTTGTAGCGGTTGAGGTAGATCCCCTCGGGAACGGGGTAGGAGTAGGCGACGGTCCGCTCCCAGTCGATGCGGGGGGCCACGGCCTCGAACGTCGCGACCCCGCCGACGGCCGTCGAGAGCGCCTCGATGCGGGGGCTCGAGCGCAGCCGGTCGGCGAGCGGTCGCAACAGCCGTCGGCCCCCGGGGATACGGTCGAGGGTGACGAGGAGCCGCGAGAGCAGGTCCCGCCGGCGGTCGATCCCGCCGTTGCGGAAGCGCAGGAACCCCTCCGCCTCGAGCCAGCGGTTGGTGAAGAAGTCCGACCGGGCGTCCCCGTGGCCGTGGTCGGAGATGATGAGCGTGGCGACGGGGGACACCGCGGCGCGGAACGCCGCGTCGATCCGCGCGAGGGCGCGGTCGACCTCCCGCCAGAACCCGCGCAGGTCCTCCCCGACCTTCGGGGGCGGGCCGGTGAGCTCGCTCCAATGCTGGTGCTGGATCCGGTCGGTCTCGCGGAAGAGGACGAAGAGGAAGTCCGGGTGGTGGGCGCGGATGAGCGCCTCCGTCGCCCGGGCGCGCTGCCCCACGGCGCGGGTCGCGAGCGCCATCCACTCGGCCCGGTGGGCCTCCCGGTAGGGCGGGAGCTCGGGGATGAGCGGCTCGCCGAGGGCGCGCTCGACCTCGTCGCGCAAGCCCTCGGGGTAGGTCGGCGGCCGGTCCGAGAGCATCCCCGGCAGGACGAAGCCGTTGAGCGCGTGGCCGGCGCGCATCGGGAAGTTGACGACGCCGACCGAGTGGCCGAGCCGGCTCAGCCGGTCCCAGATCGCCTCCGAGGGACGGTACGTCTGGACGAGCCGGCTCTTCCCCGGCCCCCCGTCCGGCTCGGTGAAGCCGAAGATCCCGAGGGCCCCGGGGTCGAGCCCGGTCGCGAAGGAGTACCAGGCGGGGATCGTCTTCGGCGGGTAGACCGAGGCGAGGGGCGCGCGCAGCCCCGCGGCGGCGGTCCGGGCAAGGAACGGCAGCTCGCCGGAGGCCATCAGCGGGTCGAGGAGGTCGAAGGTGGCCCCATCGAGGCCCAGTACAAGGAACCGCCGGGACACCGAACTCATGCGACTCGCGGAACCCGTGGCTCCGGCCCCGACAGGAACCGGGCCCGTTAAAAAAGGGTGTCGCGGAAGCGACCCGGGCTAGAGCAGCCGGACCGCCTCGAGGTTGTACGGCACCCGGCTTTCCAGGTTGAAGCGCTTGTGCAGGCTTGTGGAGAGGTCCAGGGCCTTCGACTCCTCCCCGTGGCAGAGGACGACCCGCTGCGGCCGGGGGTCGAGCGTCGCGACGTAGTTCATCAGCTGGACCCGGTCGGAGTGGCCGCTGAACCCCTCGATCGTCGCCACCTCGAGGCGGACCGGGACCGTGATCTGGCGGCCGTTGTCCATGAACGTCGCCTCGCTGAGCCCGCGCTGGAGCCGCCGCCCGAACGTCCCCTCGGCCTGGTAGCCGACGAAGAGGATGCCGTTCTTCTCGTCGGGGGCCCACGAGCGGAAGTACTCCATCACGGGCCCGCCGCTCATCATCCCGGAGGTCGCGAGGACGATGCACGGCTCCTTGCCGTCGACGACGTCGCTGCGCATCGAGGACGAGTCGACCCGGTGGAACACGTCCGAAAGGAACGGATTGTCGCCCTGCTGGAAGATCTGGGTCCGCAGCTGGCTGTTGAGATACTCGGGGTAGGCGGTGTGGATCGCCGTCGCCTCGAAGATCATCCCGTCGAGGTAGACCGGCACCCGGGGGATCTTCCCCTCGCGCATCCGCTCCTCGAGGACGAGCATGGCCTCCTGGGAGCGGCCGACGGCGAAGACCGGCACGACGAGCTTGCCGCCCCGGCCGACGACCTTCGATGCGAGGCGCGAGAAGTCCTCCGTCGCCTGCCCCCGGCTGGGCTGGACGTCGCGGTAGCCGCCGTAGGTCGACTCCATGATGAGGGTCTCGAGGCGGGGGAAGCGGTTCGCGGCGGGGTTGAACAGCCAGCTGCGCTCGAACTTGATGTCCCCGGTGTAGGCGAGGTTGTAGTCGCCGTCCCCGAGGTGGAAGTGCGCGATCGACGAGCCGAGGATGTGGCCGGCGTTGTGGAGCGTGAGGCGCATGTCCGGGGCGATGTCCGTCGTCTCCCCCCAGCGCAGCGGGATCGTGCGGGAGACCATGTCGCGCACGTGCGAGGAGTCGTAGAGGCCCCGACGCGCCTCCTGCGCGGTGACCTTGATCGCGTCGAGGAGCATGAGGGTCATGAGGTCGCGGGTCGGGGCCGTGCAGTAGATCGGCCCGTGGTAGCCGTACTTGAGCAGCACCGGGATGAGGCCGCAGTGGTCGAGATGCGCGTGGGTGACGACCACGGCGTCGAGGCTGTCGAGCGGCAGGAGCTCGGGGGCGTTGAAGAACGGCGTCCGGTCCGAGCCGGGGTCGATGCCACAGTCGATCAGGATCTTGGAGTTCTGGGTGGAGAGGAGGTGCGCGCTCCGCCCGACCTCGCGGTAGCCGCCGAGGGCCGTGTTGCGGGCCCAGATCTTCTCGGGAAGGCGGTCGCGGGCGATCTTGACGCCGACCTTCTTCAGGAACGAGCGCCGGTCCTCGAAGTGGTGGCGGAGGTGGATGCGCACCTCCTCGACGGTCTTCGAGGGGATGGGGGGCGTGCGGACGACCGTGGGGACCCAGCCGATCCTCCGCTTGAGCTCGTTGAGGACGGAACCCTGGCGCCCGATCGCCGCACCGGGATTGGCCGCCTCGATCGTCACCTCGCCGGTTTCCGGCTCGAAGAACAGCGCGCTGATCTCCGCCTCGACCGGGATGAGCTCCCGGATCGCGGCCTCGGCCTCCTTCGGCTCGCTCAGGATCGCGGGGTCGCTGCGGACCAGGACGCGGCGGCGCAGGCGCTGGGCGATCTGGCGCAGGTAGTCGCCGCCGGAGAGGAAGGCGTCGAGCTGCTTGGTGTAGAGGACGATGTGCGGACCCTCGAGCTCGATGTCGGTGACCTCGATGGCCTCCGGTAACACCTCGGCCAATGCCTGCTTGGTCTGCTCAATGAGCGAGTCGAAACTCATCCATCGCGGAAGGGGTTGCCGGAACGGGTTGGGGGAAGCGGCGGATCGGATCAGGCGAGCGCGGGCGGGAGCGGGATCTTGAGCGCCTTGAGGCGCTTGTTGATCTCGTCCTCGCCGAACTCCTTGTACTCTCGGGAGGTGATGACGTGGACGATATACCCATCGCCGCTCGCGCTGTCGCGCTTCATGGCCGCGGTGAGCCCCCGGAGGGCGAGGTCGACGCCGTCGGAGACGCTCATGTCCCGGGAGTAGCCCTCCTCGAGGATGCCGTAGGCGAACGTCGAGCCGCTGCCGACGGAGACGAACCGGTCCTCGATCGAGCCACCGGCGGGGTCGACGGAGAAGACGTGACCGCCCTTCCCGTCGACGCCCCCGAGGATCATCCAGGCGTAGTAGGGGAACATCCGGTTGCCGTTGAGGATGTTCGCGAGGAGCGTCGCCGCGCCCTCGGCGCTGAGGGTTCCGCCCCGACGAAGGCGGTAGAGGGAGACCTCGGCGCGGAGGTAGCGGGCGAGGACCTGGGCATCGCCGACGAGCCCCGCGACGGTGACGCCGATGTTCGTGTCGATCTTGAACAGCTTCTGGGTCGTCTTGTTCGCGATGAGATTGCCCGCCGTCGCGCGGCGCTCCGTCGCCAGTACGACGCCGTCCTTGCAGACGATCCCGATGGTCGTCGTGCCCTTGAGCAACTCCTGCTCCCGCGAACTACCAGCGTGCATCGGCTCCCCGGAAAGGTGGGAAAACGGAAGGGGTGACTAAGGGGGGGTATATAACCGCTCCGAGGAGAGTGGTGTCCGCGCCACCGTGCGGGGGGTACGCGCCGGGCCGCACCCCCGCCCGCCGATAGGTTCAAGTCCGAGGGGACGGTCACGCGGGCCATGTTCCGTCGTCGCACGGTCGCCGGTACCCTCGGGCTCGCGGTCCTTGCGGTCGCCCTGGTCGTGATGTCGCCCCTCGCCGCGGCCGCCGGTTCCGGCTACAACCTGAGCTACACCCGCGCCCCCGGGAGCACCTCCAACGCCAACATCGACCTCACCTCCGTCAGCTCGACGGATTCGGGCGGCGCGACGATCAGCGTGACGTTCCAGGTCTCCGGGCATCTCGTCCTGAACTCCGGTGACTACGTCTACTGGGTCTGGTTCGGCGGCTCCACCTCCTCCAACGCGACCGGCTACGCGTCCTTTTCGAACAACACGACCGCGGGCCAGTGGTTCAGCAGCTCGGGCGGGGGGTACGGCTACGGGAGCGTCGTCTACTCGATCGGCGGCGGCGGCTCGTCGCTCACCTTCGCGATGAACAAGACCTCCGTCGGTCCGGACACGAGCTTCGGGGTGAACGTCGAATCGATCTACTCCACGTCCGCCGGCGCCGGCGGGATCAGCTGGCTCGGGACGAACTACCAGGGAGCCCTCAACTGCGGCCCGACCGGATGCACGGGCCCGGTCGTCAGCGCCGCGATGAGCGCGTTCTGGCTCTACGTCATCATCGGGGTCGTCCTCCTCGTCGTCATCGTGGTCGTCGTAGTGGTCGTCGTGGTCGTCGTCGGACGCCGCCGCCGGGCCCCGCCGATGGGCGGCGTGATGCCGCCCGCGATGGCGCCCCCGACGGGAGGTTACCCGGCCGCCTCGCCTCCGCCCCCTCCGCCCCCTCCACCGCCCCCCTCGCCTCCCGCGCCCGGGGCCCCGTAGGGAAACCGTTTCCGACTCCGGCGGGAGCCGACACGGCTCCCGCCGGCCCGCCCCGTGCGGGGGGCGGGAACGGCCCGCGGGGACCGCGAAGGATTTTAGGTCCTCGACGTACGGGCGGCGAGGTTTCTCGAAATGCAGCGCCATGACGTGGTCGTGGTCGGCGCCGGACTCGCCGGCCAGCGGGCGGCGCTGGCGGCCCTACAGGCCGGTCGGGACGTCGCGATCGTCTCGAAGCTGCACCCGCTCCGCTCCCATTCGGGTGCCGCCCAGGGCGGGATCAACGCGGCCGTGGGCAAGGAGGACTCCGTCGAGACCCACATCTACGACACGGTCAAGGGGTCCGACTATCTGGGGGACCAGGACGCGATCGAGTTCTTCTGCAAGGAGGCCGGCCCGACGGTGGTCGAGATGGAACACTTCGGGACGATCTTCAGCCGGGCCGACGACGGCTCGCTCGCCCGCCGTCCCTTCGGCGGGGCCGGCTTTCCCCGGACGATCTACGCCGCCGACCGGACGGGCCTCGCGCTCCTCCAGGCGCTCTGGGAGCACCTCGGCCAGGAGAACCTCACGCTCTACGAGGAGTGGGACCTCACGCGCATCGTCGTGGACGAGGGCCGGGCCCAGGGGATCGTCGCCTTCGACCGTCGGAGGGGGGACCTCGCCCAGATCGCCGCGAAGGCCGTCGTGATCGCGACCGGCCCCGCGGGCCGGATCTACGGGCGGACGACCAACGCCCACTCCTGCACCGGGGACGGCGTCGCCGCCGCGTACCGCGCGGGGGCCTTCCTCAAGGACATGGAGTTCGTCCAGTTCCATCCGACGGCCCTCCTCGAGTCGTCGATCCTCATCACCGAGGGCGCCCGCGGGGAGGGCGGCATCCTCAAGAACGCGAAGGGCGAGCGGTTCATGTCCCGCTACGCCCCCCATGTCCTCGACCTCGCCTCGCGGGACGTGGTCTCCCGGGCCATCTTCACCGAGGTCCGGGAGGGTCGCGGGTTTCCCGGCGACTATGTCCACCTCGAGCTGATGCATCTCGGCCGGGAGCGGATCGAGTCCCGGCTCCAGGAGATCTGCGACTTCTCCCGCAACTTCGCCGGCATCGACCCGGTGACCGAGCCGATCCCGGTGATGCCGGCCCAGCACTACATGATGGGGGGCATCTCGACCAATGCCCGGGGCGAGACGAACATCCCCGGACTGTTCGCGGCCGGCGAGGCGGCGTGCGTCTCCATCCACGGGGCGAACCGGCTCGGCGGCAACTCGCTGCTCGAGACCCTCGTCTTCGGCAAGCAGGCCGGGATCGCCGCGGCGGCCTACGCCGAAGGCGCTCCGACACCGGTCCTGCGCGCCGACGACCTCGACCGCGAAACGACGGCCGTTCGGGCGATGGGCGACCGGACCGAGGGCGAGGAGCCTCAGCACCTGCGCATCGAGATGCAGCGGACGATGGATACCCTGGTCGGGATCTACCGCAATGCCGCGGAGCTGAAGCAGGCCCTCGCCCAGATCGTCGCCCTCAAGGTCCGCTACGAGAAGGTGCGGGTCGTCGACCGCGCGAAGACCTACAACATCAATCTCACCGACGCGCTCGAGACCGGGCACATGCTCGCCCTCGCCGAGGTCATCGTCGCGGGGGCGATCGCCCGGACCGAGAGCCGGGGCGCGCACGCCCGCACCGACTTCCCGAAGCGGGACGATGCGAACTGGATGAAGCACACCCTGGCGGCGTACTCGCCGCAGGGCCCCCGCCTCTCCTACGGCCCGGTCGCCTACACGCGGTGGGAGCCGAAGGAGCGGGTGTACTGATGTCCGGCGAGCTCATCTCCGTCCCGATCGACGTCTACCGCTTCGACCCGAGCCACGACTCGGCCCCCCGCTACCAGCGCTACACCCTCGAGCTCCCGCGCCACACCCCGGTGCTGAGCGCGCTGCTCAAGATCCGCACCGACCTCGACCCGTCGCTCTCGCTGCGCTACTCCTGCCGCAGCTCGATCTGCGGCTCGTGCGCGATGGTCATCAACTCGAAGAGCCGCCTCGCCTGCCAGACCCCGGTCGGCCCGGAGGTGGAGCGCCACGGCCGCATCGTCATCGACCCGATGCGGAACCTGCCCGTCCTCCGCGACCTGGTCGTCGAGATGGCGCCGTTCTGGGGCCGGTACCGCAAGCTCGAGCCCCACCTCATCCCGGACCCGAACCGCCCGATGCCCGTCGACCGGGAGAACCCCATGACCCCGGCCGAGGTCGAGCGGTTCAAGACGACCCCCCGCTGCATCGCCTGCGGGTCGTGCTACTCGGCGTGCCCGGCCGTCGAGCACGACCCGGAGTTCCCGGGCCCGATGGCGCTCGCCAAGCTCTACCGGTTCGTCGTCGACCCGCGGGACGGCGCGCGCCAGGACCGCCTCGTCCGCATCCAGGCGGAGGGCCTCTGGCTGTGCCTGCGCTGCCACCTCTGCACCGAGTCCTGTCCGAAGGAGGTCGAGCCGTCGGAGCGGATCCGTGACCTCAAGGAGATGGCGATCGCCGTCCAGGGAGGGACGGAGCACGGCTCGCGCCACGCCGTCGGGTTCAAGGACAACATCCGCGAGCGCGGCATCCTCAACGAGCTCAAGCTCGTCCGGCAGACCTACAACCCCCTGGAGGCGCTCGCCCAGCTCCCCCAGGGCCTCAAGATCGCCCGCAAGAAGCCCGAGACCCTCCACGCCCCGCGCAAGATCGAGGGGCAGGCCGAGGTCGAGGCGCTCTACGTGGCGCTCGACGATTCGAAGGAGACGCCGTGAAGCTGGCTTACTACCCCGGGTGCGTCGCGCAGGAGTCCGGCCGCGAGCTCGACCAGTCGACGCGCTGGGTCGCCCAGCGCCTCGGGATCGAGCTGGTCGAGTTCCCGAGCTTCTCCTGCTGCGGCTCCGGCTTCGTCGACGAGGCCAACAGCACGCTCAACGTCGCCCTTAACGCCCGGAACCTCGCCCTCGCCGAGAAGGCCGGCCTCGACCTCCTCACGATCTGCTCGACCTGCCAGGGGATGCTCTCGCTCGCCAACCATCGCCTCAAGGACCCCGCCGTCCGCGCCCGGGTCGACCCCGCGCTCGCGAAGATCGGCGTCGCCTACCGCGGGTCCGTCCGGGTCAAGCACCTGCTCGAGGTCGTGACGCGCGACCTCGGTGTAGACGCCATCGCGAAAAAGGTGACCCGCCCGCTGCGCGGGCTCAAGGTCGGCGCCTTCTACGGCTGCCATCTCCTGCGCCCCGCGGGCGAGGTCGGCGGCGAGAGCGGCGAGGAGCCGCGGTCCTTCGAGAACCTCATCGCCGCCCTCGGGGCGACCCCCGTGCTCTACCGCGGCCGCGTGATGTGCTGCGGATTCCCGATCCTCTTCGTCCGCGAGGGGACGGCGAACCGCATCGCCGCGACGCAGATCGACGACGCGCGGGCCCATGGGGCCGACGCCCTCGCGACGCCCTGCCCGCTCTGCCACATCTCCCTCGACTCGTTCCAGAACAAGGCCGCGAAGGCGGTGGGGCACGCGCTCGACATGCCGATCTTCCACCTCCCCCAGCTGATCGGGCTCGCCCTCGGCGCCTCGCCGGAGGAGCTCGGGCTCCCCCGCCATCTCGTGGCCACCGACGCGGCGCTCGCCAAGATCGGCCAGGTCTCCGTCCCCGCGTAGGGCCGAGATGACGGACCTCGGCGCGATCGCCCCGGGGCTCCTCGTGCTCGGGCTCGTCGCGGTCGTGGTGGCGATCCGGTCGATCCGGATGGCGCGGGGCGCCCCCGTCAGCGGGGCGCGGCTTTTCGCCTACGGCGCGGTCTACGTCCTCCTCCTCGCGTTCGTCCTGCTCGCCGACGCGGCGTGGCGGCCCGTCTACGGGTACGCGCTCGACGCCCTCGCCCTCGGGGCCGCGTTCGCGCTGTCGGTCCCCTACGTCGCCGGGCGCGTCGCGCTCTCTCGGCGCGCGGACGGGCAGTGGGTCTACCGGCTCGGCTGGTCGCTCCCCGTCATCTACCTCGCCCTCTTCTTCGCCCGGTTCGCCCTGGACCTCCTCGTCCTCGGGCCGTCGGCCTACGCGGGCGCGCCCGTCGCCTCCCCCTCCGCGCTCCCGCCGGGGTCGGTCGACGCCCTCCTCCTCGTCGATGCGCTCTTCTCGGCGAGCGCGGGGCTCCTCCTCGGACGGAACGTCGCCGTCTACCTCGCCTACCGCCGGCGATCGGCCGCCGCGCCGCCGACCGCCAATCCTTAAGCCGAACCGTCGTGGCCGTTCCGATGGAGCCCGCGGCGGCGGCCGGCCCCGGGGGGCCGGACGCCACGGTGGACGACGAGCTCGGCGGGAGCGACCTCGGCCGGATCATCGCGCTGAGCGACGGGATCTTCGCCTTCGCGATGACCCTCCTTGCCCTCAGCCTGACGGTGCCGGTCTTCCGCAACGCCCAGGGGGTGCCGCTCGACCCGGGCACGATCCCCTCCCCAGAGCTCGCCCACGCGCTCCTCGGCGAGGGGTCGGCGTTCCTCACCTACGCCTTCGGGTTCTTCATCATCGCGTTCTGGTGGGAGGCCCACCATCGGATCTTCGCGCATGTCCACCGCTGGGACCGGCGGGTCCTTTCCTTCAACCTCGCCTTCCTGCTGATGATCGCGGTGACGCCGTTCCTCGTGAGCCTCTACGCCCAGTTCGGCGCCGACCAGGCCGCGCTCGTCCTCTATGCCGGGGCCCAGGGCCTCGGCGGGCTCGTGCTGGCCGCCCTCTGGGAGCACGCGACCCGCGCGCCCGGGCTCACCGGACCCGACCTCCCCGGGACCCTCGTCGCGCGCTACCGGGCCCGCCTATTCGGCAGCTCGGCGATCTTCGGCGCCTCGATCCTCGTGTCGTTCGTGAACGTCCGGGCGGCCGAGTTCGTCTGGCTGACGGTCTTCTTCCTCGGCTGGCTCCAGACGACCCGCCTACGGCGCTCGCGCGGGCGGACCCGCCCGACCGCGGTCAGCCGGGCGTAGCGTTCTCGCCGGCCCGGGCGGCCGCGATCAGCTCGCGCGCCCCGGCGCCCTTCGTCACGTGGAGATGCAGCGCGTCGCACATCCCGCGGAAGTAGGCTTCTCCGCTTCCCCGCGCGTAGGTCTCGGCGAGATCCTCGGCCAGACGGTCCTCGGGGTGCGACGGGTCGACCCGCGGGCTGAACATGCAGCGGAAGACGAGGAACCGCTCCCCCTCGAGGTCGATCCGCGCCGTCTCGGGGGCGCCGCAGAACGGGCAGGCGAGCACGTCCGGGGCGACGGGGAACGGCAGGATAACGGTGACGGCGCTCAGTCGATGTAGCCGAGCGAGCGCAGCTGGTCCTTGAGGCGCCGCTCGTCCTCCTCGGAGAACGGGGTGCCGTCGGTGCGGTCGAGGAGGCGGGCGAGGACGTAGGCGACGAACGCGTCGAGGGTCGGGAACGCGCTCGACCGCAGGCGCTCCTCGAGGCGCCGGGCGGTCTCCTCGGGGATCACGAGGCGCCGCTCGGAGGCCCCCTCGGTCGGCGGGGGGGCCGCCGGTAAAGGCTCGTCGGTCATTCCCACTCGATCGTCGCGGGCGGCTTGTCGGTCACGTCGTAGAGGACCCGGGTCACCGTGCCAAAGAGGGCGCGGGTGATCCGCTCGGCGATCGTGCGGAGGAGCTCGGGGGGCACGGCCATCGCCGTCGCGGTCATCGCGTCGACCGACTCGACGATACGCACGCTCACCGCCTCGCCCGCGACGCGGTTGTCGCCCATCACGCCGACCGTCGCGACCGGCAGCAGGACCGCGAAGTACTGCCAGGGGCGCGGGATCTGGCTCCGGGCGATCGCGCGCTCGACCTCCTCCTCGACGATCGCGTTCGCGACCCGGGCGCGCGCGACGCGCTCCCGGGAGACCGGCCCCGCGACCCGCACGGCGAGGCCCGGGCCGGGGAACGGCTGGCGCTCGGGCTCGGGGACCTTGAGGTGGTGCGCGAGCTGGCGCACCTCGTCCTTGTAGAGGTCGCGCAGCGGCTCGACGATCTTCAGGGTGAGGTCCGCCGGCAGGCCGCCGACGTTGTGGTGGGTCTTGATCGTGTCCCGCAGTTGGCCGCCGCTCTCGATCCAGTCCGGGGCGATGGTGCCCTGGATGAGGGTGTCGGCCCCGCTGCGCGCGGCCTCCTCCTCGAAGAGGCGGACGAACGCCGTCCCGATCCGGCGGCGCTTCTCCTCCGGGTCGGTGACGTCATGCAGGGCGGACAGGAAGCGGTCCTCCGCGGAGAGGACCTCGAAGGACAGGCGGCTCGCCCGGAAGAACGCGCCGACCCGCTCGACCTCGCCCTGCCGCAGCAGGCCGGTGTCGACGAACAGCGCGCGGGCGCGATCCCCGATCGCCTCCTGGACGAGGAGGGCCGCCACCGTGCTGTCGATCCCCCCGCTCGCGGCGACGATCGCGCGACCGGGTACGTCGGCGCGGAGCCGGCGGATGGCCTCGACACGGAACGTTTCGGCGTCCCTCACGGGGACCCCGCGGGGGCCGACGGTTCCTCGTGCCAGCGGCGCCGGTACGCCTCAAGGCGCGGGACGAGCTCGGGATACTTGAGCGCCAGGATCTCCGTCGCGAGCAGTGCCGCGTTCTCGGCGGCGTCGAGCCCGACGGCGGCGACGGGGACCCCGGGCGGCATCTGCACGACGCTCAGGAGGCTGTCGAGGCCGAGGCCGCGGTGGAGCGGGACGCCGATCACCGGCTTGAGGGTGCGCGCCGCGACGCTCCCGGGAAGGGCGGCGGAGAGGCCGGCCATCGCCACGAAGACGTCGGTCGCCGGGTCGGCGGCGAGGCGGTCGACCTTCTCCGGCGTGCGGTGGGCGGAGGCGACGTGGACCTCGCACGCGACACCGAATTCGGTCAGGCGCGTGCGGACCTTCTCGGCGACCTCGAGGTCCGACTTGCTCCCGACGAGGACGGCCACCTTCATGGTCCGTGGGAGGAGCGCAGGGAAAAAAGGATTCCCGGGCCGGCCCAAAGGCTCACTACCCGGGGCGGCTCCGTGCCGCCGGTGACGATCCGTCTCCACCGCGGCGGCCGGTGGCGGTCGTGGCTCGGCCGACGGCTCGGCGGCGACGCGGCGCTCGGCGACCGCGTCTGGCGCCGCTGCCTCCACTTCGCCGGCGCGTCCGTCCTCCTGTACTACCTCCTCCCGCCCGGCGCCTTCCTCGTCGTCCCGACGACGACGGTCCTGCTCGCCGCGCTCGCGGCCGTCCTGGTCCTCGAGGCGCTCCGGCTCGCCGCCGGTCTCGAGCTGCCGACGATCCGGCCGTACGAGCGGCGGCGCCTCGCGAGCTACGCCTACTACGCCGTCGGCCTCACGCTCGCCGTCCTCCTCTTCCCGAGGCCGATCGCCGTCGCCGTGGTGCTCGGCACGGCGCTCGTCGACCCGCTCATCGGGGAGCTGCGGCTGAGCGGGCGGTGGCGGCCGCTCTACCCGGCCCTTCCGGTCGCCGTCTGGGCCGTGCTCGGCTTCGCCGCGTTCCTTCTCGTCGGCGCCTGGACCATCCCGGCGGCGGCCATCGCGGCCCTCGCCGGCGCCGGGCTCGCCGTCGCCGCGGAGCGCCCGCGCATGGCCGGCATCGACGACGACCTCGTCATGACCCTCGTCCCGGCGCTCGCGCTCACGGGCCTCCTCCTCGTCGTCCCGGGGTTCCCCGGGCTCGCCGGATAGACGGCCTCAGACGATCGGGGTCAGGCGCGCGTGGGGGGCGCCCTTCTCCGGGTCGTAGGAGATCGAGTAGATGGTCGTCCGCGGCCGGATCCCGTAGATGCACGGGGCGTTGTCGATGTTGATGATCCGGAAGTACGTGTCCATCATGTTCAGGATCTCGCTGGACACGAGCAGCCCGGGCTTGAGGAGGCCGATGCCGAGGTTGCCGACGAGCTTCGTCCGCTGGACCCCGTGGAAGTACATCCGGATCGCCACCTGGTCGCCCATCAGGCTCTCGAGGGTGTCGAACGCGGTGTACTCGAGGAACGGCTTCTGCTCGGGGCCGCGGGCCGCCTTCTCGGCGGTGACCATCGCGCGCATCGCCTCGTCCCGGCCGAAGCGGGCCATCGGGACGATGTAGCTCTGCTCGGTCTCGTTCGCGGTGTAGTCGGCGATGCGGACGCGGGTGTCGAAGACGTTGGGCGGGGTATGGCGCACGAGGGTCTCCCTGAGCTTCTCGTGCGACTCGCCCGCCGCGAGGACGGCGATGATCCCGCGCGACTGGGTCAGGAAGTTGAGCAGCGTCGGCGTGAAGAGCATGTAGTAGTCGTCGATCCCGACGTTGACGTCGACCTCGAAGGCGTTGAAGCTCCCCCGGCGGAACCCCCCGCCGAGGAGGGCATCGAAGTCGGGGATCCCCGAGGAGTAGAAGCGGTCCGGGTCGGCGATCGGCTTCCACTGCGGCGGGTTGGCCGAGGGCGAGGTCGTGACGGGGACGCCGAGCGCCTCGAACCGTCCGCCGTTGAGCGTCACCGCGTAGCGCGGGCGCTGGATGTGGGTCGCGCGGAGCTTTTCCAGGCGCATGTGGCGCACGCGCCGCTCGTCGAGCTCCTCGCGCTGGATCGACAAGAGGCCGTCGACGAGGTACTCGATCCCGCCCGCCTCGGGCTTCTCGAGGATCATGACCACGTTGGTGTTCGACGCCTCCACGAGGTCCTTCTGGAGGGCCATCACGAACTCCTCCATCTCGAGACCGTACTTGTGGGTCACACCCTCGAGGGAGTCGATGACGAGGAGCGACTTCTCCGGCAGCGCCTGTTCGATGCGGTTGTAGACGTTCTCGACCTCCGGCATCGGGTTGCGCTTGAGCAGCGCCGTGAGGTGCGTACGGTCGACGCGCGTGGGGGGGCCGCGCTCGTCGGCGAACGTCCGCATCATCTCCCGGGCGGCCTGGATCTTCTTCTTCTCGACCTCGGGAAGATCCGGGGCGACGTTCCGGGTCGAGGCGTTGACCGCGTCGAGGAAGAGCTTGCCCGCATCGAGGATGCGCGCGCGCATCTCGCTGGCCTTGAGCCAGGGGAACTGGCGGTAGAGCGCCTCGTCGCCGACGCGGGTCGAGAGGTAGTAGGACTGCTGGGGCCGCCCGATCCGTTCGAGCAGCTCGAGCCCGAAGGTCGTCTTGCCGGTACCGGCGCCGCCCTTCACGATGAGGGAGCGGCCGCCGCGGCCGCTCAGGAAGGTGATGACCTCCGTCGGGACGCCGCCCGGAGCGGCCCCGTTGTTCTCGGTCACGCGATTTCCTCCGGACGAGCGCCGGTGGCTGTCGCACCGCTCATTGACCAATACCGACAAGCAAGATGGGAGGGTCCTGAAGGTAAAGCTTTCGCCGGGACCGTCACGCGGGTGGGCCGCTCGCGAGGTCCCGGGCGCTCTCCGAGGCGGCGCGGAGCGCCGCGCGCAGCGCGGCACCCGGCTCGCCGACCGCCTGGGCGCTCTGGGGGTTGCCCCCTCCCCGTCCCCCGAACGCCGCCCGCGCGGCGTTGAGGACCTGGGAGGCACTGACGGCGGGCCAGGTCGATCCGATGAACAGCGCTCCCTTGCCTTCGACCTCGACCGCCAGGACGGCGACCCGGTCGGGGGCGGCGGTCAAGGCCCGCGAGAGCTCCCGAAGGCCCGCGAGGTCGTGGCCTTCCACCTCGGCGGTCGTGATGCGGCCCGCCCCGACGGCGACGGACCGCTCGGGGTCCGCGAGGAGGGCCGCGGCGAGCCCGCGGAGATCGGACTTCGCCTGGGCCTTCTCCTTCTGGCGGGTCGCCTCGACCCGCTCCACGAGGCGGTCGACCCCCTCGAGGAGGCGGTCGGCGGGTACCCCGAGGCGACGGGCGGCCTCGTCGACGGCGGCCCGCCGGGCCTCGACCAGGTCGAGCGCCCGCTCCCCCGCAGCGTAGGTGAGGCGCACGATGCCGTCCTGGATCCGCTCGGTCCCGAGGACCATCACGAGGCCGACCTCGCTGGTATGGGTGCAGTGGGTACCCCCGCACGCCTCGACGTCGAACCCCGGGACCTCGATGATGCGGAGCTCCTTGCCCGGGACCGCCCCGCCCTGGTAGAGGGTGAAGCCGAAGCGCCGCTCGGCCTCGGACCGCGACTCGAAGTAGCTCTTCACGGGGCGGTCCTCGCGGACGATCTCGTTGACGCGGCGCTCGACGGCGCGGACCTCCGCCGGCGAGAGCGCGCGGAAGTGCGTGATGTCGATCCGCGCGGCGTCGACGCCCTTGTACGCCCCCGCCTGCCACACGTGCGGCCCGAGGAGCTCCCGGAGCGCCCCGTTGAGCAGATGGGTCGCGGTGTGGTGCTGCATGAGCTGGGTGCGACGCGCCCCGTCGATCGTGCCGTGGACGCGGTCGCCGGGGTGGAGCGGCGCCGGCGCGTCGAGCCGGTGGAGGATCCAGCGACCCCGGCGCGCGACCTCGACGACCGCATGGTCGCCGAGGCGCCCGGTGTCCGTGATCTGTCCGCCCCCGGTGGGGTAGAAGTAGGTCCGGTCGAGGACGACGAACGGCCCGTCGACGAAGAGGACATGGGCGTCGAACGCGCGCGTGTACGGATCGAGGTAGTAGAGGACCTCGGTCTCGGGGACCTCCGGCGGCACGGTGGGGAGCCCCTGGGTCCGGTCGGCGTAGTCGGTCTCCGGCGCCTCCCGCTCGTGGCGGGCGGCGAGGCGGACGTAGAAGTCCTCGGGGATCGCGGGGGGGTGGGCGAGCTCCTGGACGGCGACGTCCGGGGGGAGGCCGAGCGAGTCGTACCACGCCACGAGGTCGTCCGAGGTGATCCGTCCGCCCGCGCGGACGACGCGCTCCTCCTGGCGGCGCACCTGCTCGCGCGCCCGGCCGATCGACTCCTCGAACCGCTCGAGCTCCGCCGAGACGACGCGGTGGAGGTCGTCCCGGTGGGCGCCGATCTCGGGGAAGTCGTGGGCGAGGTCGCGCCCCACGCGGTCGAAGACGGCGAGGAGCGGCGGCGCCTCGGGCGCGCGCGCGAGGACGCGGACCATGCGCCGAAGGAGCAGCCGCGCGAAGTAGCCGTCCTTGCTGTTGGACGGCACCACGCCGTCGGTGAGGAGGAAGTTGAGCGCGCGCGCGTGGTCGATGAGGACCGCGGCCTCCCGGGGCGGGAACGTGGCCCGCAGCTCCTCGTAGGCTCCCGCGAAGACGGCCTCGTAGGCGGTCTTCGTCCCCTGCGAGGCCCACACCAGCCGCTCGAGGCCGTAGCCGGTGTCGACGACCGTGAGCGGCATCGGCTCGAGGCGGTCGCCCGCGCGGACGTACTCCATGAAGACGAGCGTCGCGACCTCGAGCCCGGAGATGCCGACGCTCAGCGACGGGCCGAGGTTCCCGCCGCCTTCCCATTCCTCCTCCTTGTAGGAGATCGCACGGGGGTCCGCCCCGAGCTCGCCGGTCAGCAGCTCGTGGCAGAGCGCGACGCACCGCTCCTTGAAGTAGACCTCGTGGCCGGGCCGGTTGAAGGCGTGGTGGGCGAGCATCTCGAATAGCGTGAAGTGCCGCCCGCTCCGCCCGACCTCCTCGAGGTCGATGAAGCGCAGCGACGGCTGGCTGATCGTGAGCGGGTTCGCCGGCGGGGGGATCGCCCCGCTCGTCACCCACGGCTGGAAGTCGTAGATGCTCGCCTGCGTGAAGAAGACGTCGTTGCGCCATCGCGCGACGGTCGGGTAGCGACGGATGCGGCTGTGCCCCCGCCGCTCGAAGAAGGTGAGGTAGGTCTCCCGCATCTCCGCGAGCGCGCGGGGGCGGGAGAAGACGGGACGGCCGACGAACCCGTACGGGGTGCACGGGGCCTCCTGGCACCGGTCCATCTCGCCGAGGGTCCAGAAGGCGTGGCCGCAGGAGGCGCAGCTCCTCCGGGCGAACCCGTTCGACCGGAAGAACGCAAGGTCGTACTCCGCGGCGTCCATCGGCGGGCCCGGGACCGCCCTCGGGACAAAAGGGCTTCGGGAGCGGCCCCCCGGCCCGTCAGCGGGAGCGCCGGCCGGCCGCGCCGCGGGATTGGCGGGAGGGTCCGCCGCGCCGCGCGGGCGTGCGCGGCGGCCGGCGCGCGGGCGGGGCGTCCTCGGGCCTCGGGGGCCGACGGCCGTTGCGGAGCGCCCGCCCCGTCGCGCAGTGTTCCGCGATCGGACAGCGTCCGCACTGGGGCCGATGGGGGCGGCAGAGGTTCTGGCCGTGCTGGACGAGGAGGGGGTTGAGCGGGATCCAGTAGCGCTGCGGGACCGTTGCGCGCAGGCGCTCCTCCGTATCCTCGGGAGTGCGGGTCCGCACGACCCCCAAGCGGTTCGCGATGCGGTGGACGTGGGTGTCGACGGGCACCCCGGGGATCCCGTATCCGAAGACGAGGACGCAGTTCGCCGTCTTGGGGCCGACCCCGGGGAGCGTGAGGAGCGGCGCGAGCTCCCGGGGGACCTCGCCCCCGAACCGCCCGAGGAGCTCGCGGGCCGTCGCGACGATCACCCTCGCCTTCACCCGGTAGAACCCGGTCGCGCGGATCAGCGGCTCGACCTCGGAAGGTCGGGCGCGCGCGAGGGAGGGGGCGTCCGGGAAGCGGGCGAAGAGCGCGAGCGACGCCCGGTCGGTGTTCGCGTCGCGGGTGCGCTGGGAGAGGATCGTCCCGATCAGGACCTGGAACGGGCTCTCGGCATGGTCGCGGAGGTACGGGACGCGCCAGTCGCCGGCCCGGTACTGCGCGCTCAGGGCGTCCAGGACGGCCTCCCAGTCGAACGGACGCCGGCTCACCGCGCCCCGCCCCCCTCCGCCGCGGCCGAAACGCCCGGGTCGGAGAGGTCCGGTTCGTCGCTCCCGACGCCCTCCCGGCGCCGAAGGAGGTCCCCGATGAGGTAGTCGCTGCCGAGGGCGAGGGTGAATCCGTCCGCGCCGGTCGCGGCCCGGGCGACGGCGAGCCCGGTCTCGGCGTCCTCGGCCTGCACGACCCACGGGAATCGCCCCGTCCCGGCCCGCCGCAACGCCTCGACGGCCGCCCCCCGGGCACTTCGGACGGGGACGACGACCAGGGTGCGCGCGAGGGGCGCCAGCGCCTCGAGCATCTCCCCGGCGCGCTTGTCGGCGAGGCAGCCGAAGACGACCGCGTTGTCCGCCGGGTCCGCGAACGGCAGCATCTCGGCGAGGCTGACGGCCACGGCCCGCGCGCTCTCCGGTGTGTGGGCGACGTCGAAGAAGAGGTCCGGCCGCCGCGCGACCCGCTCGAGCCGGCCGCGCCAGCGCACCGAGCGCAGCCCCTTGCGGATCGCCTCCTCGGAGAGCGGCAGGCCGACCGCCCGCGCGTACGCCTGGCTCGCCGCGACGGCGAGGGCCGCGTTCGACGCCTGGAACGTCCCGAAGAGGGGCAGCTCGGCGTCGGCGACCTCCCCCGCGGGGGTGACGAGGGTCACGCGCTGGCCGCGGGGGCCGAGGGTGCGCCCCGCGACCCGGATCTCGCGGCCGAGACGTTCGAGGGGCACCCCCAGGGCGGCGGCCGACCGCCCGATCTCGCGGAGCGGCTCGTCCGTCACCTCGCCGACGACCCCGCGCATCCCGGGATGGAGGATGCCGGCCTTCTCGCGCGCGACGTCGGTGAGCGTCGGGCCGAGGACATCGGTGTGCTCGAGCTCGATCGTGGTGAGGACCCCCACCGGGGCGCGAAGGACGTTCGTTGAGTCGAGCCGTCCGCCGAGGCCGACCTCGATGACGGCGTGCCGGACCCCTTCGGCGCAGAACCAGTCGAAGGCGAGGGCGGTCGTGAGCTCGAAGAACGTCGGCTCCCGCGCGAGGGTTCCCGTGGCCAGGCCGCGCGCCGCGGCCCGTTCGAGGCGCCCGATCCCCCGTACGACGGCCGAGCGCGGGATCGTCCGCGACCCGATGCGGATCCGCTCGCGATAGCTCACGAGGTGGGGGGAGGTGAACAGCCCGACGCGCTCCCCGGTCGCCGTAAGGATCGACGCGGCGAGCGCCGAGACCGACCCCTTGCCCTTGCTGCCGGTGACGTGGATGGCGGAGAACGAACGCTCGGGGTGGCCGACGGCGCCGAGGAGCTCCTCGATCACCTCGAGCCCGGGGCGCATGCCGAAGCGCCGCCGGGCGTAGAGGTCCATCAGGGTCGCGCGGTAGCCGTCGTCGCCCACGGTGCGGAAGAGCGGGGTCTGCGGCCTCTTAACGCTGGCCCGGACCCCCTCAGTACATGGAGCGTTCGCGGTAGGTTCCGAGGACGTCCTGGAACGCGTGGACGATCTCGCCGAGGGTCGCACGGGCGCGAAGCGCGTCCAGGACCGCCGGCATCGTGTTCCCGTCCTCGGTCCGCGCGACGGCGCGCAGCCGCTCGAGGGCCCGGGCGTGGGCCGGGCGGTCGCGGCGCGCGCGCAGCTGGGCGAGCCGCCGGGACTGGGCGCGCCGGGCGGACTCGGAGATCTTGAGCCGCGGCACCCGGATCGGCTCGTCGGTGCGGTAGGCGTTGACGCCGACGACCTTCTGCGCTCCGGCCTCGACGTCGCGCTGGTAGCGGAACGACGCCTCCTGGATCTCCCGCTGGAAGAAACCGCGTTCGATCGCCGGCACGACCCCGCCGAGCTCGTCGATCCGGTCGAAGTAGCGCCGCGCTTCCTCCTCGAGACGGTCGGTGAGCCACTCGACGTAGTAGCTGCCCCCGAACGGGTCGACGGCGTCGGCGACCCCCGACTCGTGGGCCAGGAGCTGCTGGGTCCTCAGCGCGATGCGGACGGCGTCCTCGGTGGGCAGCTGGAGCGCCTCGTCGTAGGAGTTCGTGTGGAGCGACTGGGTCCCCCCGAGGACGGCGGCGAGCGCCTGGACCGTCGTGCGGACCACGTTGAGCTCGGGCTGCTGGGCGGTGCACGAGCAGCCCGCGGTCTGGGTGTGGAAGCGCATCCAGAGGCTGCGCTCCTTCTTCGCGTGGAAGCGCTCCCGCATCACGGAGGCCCAGAGCCGCCGCGCGGCCCGGAACTTCGCGATCTCCTCGAAGAAGTCGTTGTGGGAGTTGAAGAAGAACGACAGGCGGGGGGCGAAGTCGTCGACGTCGAGCCCGCGCGCGATCGACGCCTCGACGTAGGCGAGGCCGTCGGCCAGCGTAAAGGCGAGCTCCTGGGCGGCCGTCGAGCCCGCCTCGCGGATGTGGTAGCCCGAGATCGACACCGGGTTCCAGCGGGGAAGGTGGCGGGTGGCGTACTCGATCGTGTCGACCACGAGCCGCAGCGCCGGGCCGGGTGGATAGAGGAACTCCTTCTGGGCGATGTACTCCTTGAGGATGTCGTTCTGGGTCGTGCCGCCGAGCCGCTCCGGCGCGACGCCCTGGCGTTCCGCGGCGAGCAGGTACATCCCCCAGACGATGTTCGCGGGGCCGTTGATCGTCATGCTCGTCGTCACGTCGGCGAGCGGGATGCGGTCGACGAGGCGTTCCATGTCCTCGAGCGAGGAGACGTTGACCCCGCACTTGCCGACCTCCCCGAGCGCCTCGGGGTCGTCGGCGTCGATCCCGTAGAGGGTCGGGTCATCGAACGCGATCGACAGTCCGCTCTCCCCGTGCTGGAGGAGGTAGTGGAAGCGCCGGTTGGTATCCTCGGGGGTGCCGAACCCCGAGAACATCCGCATCGACCAGACCCGGCCGCGGTACATCGTCGGGTGGACCCCGCGGGTGTACGGGTACTCGCCCGGGTAGCCGATGCGGCCAAAATCGACCGGGTGCCGGGAGGGCGTGTAGAGGCGCTCGACGGGGATCCCCCCGAGGGTCGTGAACCTCTCCCGCCGCTCGGGGGAGCGCGCGAGCGCCGGAGCGAGGACCTCGGCCTCCCACCGCCCCTCGGCCTCGGCGATGGGCCCCCGGCGTGACGCCGGCCGCGTCCGGCGTCCCCCGGCGGCTCGCGGGTGCTCTCCTGCGCGGCCGGACGCCATCGCCCGGGGATGAGCGGGCACGGTTTAAATCTCCACCCCGGCCGGCCACGCCTTTTACCCGCGCGCGGCCTCGCCGGGAGCGTGGCGGAGCCGGACGTCGCGGTGGTCGGTGCCGGGGTGGTCGGACTCGCGATCGCGCGCGCCCTCGCCGAGGGGGGGCGCTCGGTCACGGTGCTCGAGCGGCACGAACGCCCCGCCCTCGAGCAGTCGACCCACAACAGCCAGGTCCTCCACTCGGGCATCTTCGCCCGCCCCGGCACCCTGCGCGCCCGCCTGAACGTCGAGGGGATCCGCCTCGCCTACGCGCGCGCCCGCGACTGGGGCGTGCCCGTCGACCGATCGGGCACGCTGGTCGTCGCGGCGACGCCGGCCGAGCGGCCCCAGCTCGACCGCGTCCTCGCCACCGCGCGGGCCAATGGCGTCGACGGCGTGGTCGCGCTCTCCCCCGACGCCGCCCGCGAGCGCGAGCCGCATCTCGGCCCGTGCGAGGGAGCCGTCTGGTCGCCGAACGGGGGGCGGATCGACGTGGGGTCGTTCGTCGCGGCGCTCGAGCGCGAGGCCCGTCGGCTCGGGGCCGAGGTTCGGACCGGGTTCGACCTCGCATCGGCGCGTCGGGACGGGGATCTCTGGCGTCTCACCGCGGGCTCCGGCGCGACGGTCCGGGCCCGCTGGGTCGTCAACAGCGCCGGCGTCGCCTCCGGGGACGTGGCCCGAGTACTCGGGGCGCCGGGCTACCGCATCTACCCCTGCCTCGGCGAGTACGCCCGGGTAGTGTCGGTTAAGCGCGAGTGGGTCCGGTCGATGATCTACGGTTTCGCGCCGGCCGGGTACCCCGGGATCGGCGTGCATCTGACCCGCACCCTGTCGGGAGAGCTCCTCCTCGGCCCGACGGCCCGCTACCTCGACGGGCCGACGGTTCCCGACCCCCGGCCCACGTCGATGGAGGAGTTCGCTCGCGAGGCCGCGCGATTCCTCCCCGGCCTCGACACGGCGGACCTCGCCCCGGCGCCCGCCGGGGTCCGGGCGAAGTCCATCCCCCCGGGAGCCGGCGAGGCGTTCGGCGACTT